>NZ_JBQFNZ010000009.1:0-132687 GCF_056532945.1 Ruegeria sp. H7 | reverse complement strand
GCTCCCGCAACCAGTGTCAGAAAACCCCAACCCAGCCCGTTCAGACTACTATTGATCCACTGGATCAATTGCTTAACGTCTTCACCTCGTCAGGCTCATAACCTGAAGGTCAGAGGTTCAAATCCTACGTCCGAAACCAGCCGAACAAACCCAACCGATTCAAAAAGACAGCCCATCGACCTGTTTAACCAAAGGTTCACAGTGTCAAACCTTTGGCGGCGGCCGGTGATGGCGATTGGGTACCCAACGCGTTTGAGCGAAGGGCAATATCCGATAGATGTATCGTTCTTGGCCCAAAGTGATTTTCTTGGGTTTCCAGAAAATGTCAAAGGTACCGTTTCAATGTGGCCCGGGCTCCGTTCTGCCAAATCTCGGAAAGCCAATCTGAAAATTCCTGAGCGAAACGTTCGTTCAATCCGACCTGACCGTACAAACCGGTTTTAACAATCCACGCCTTTGGGTCGTCTTTGGCGGCAATTGCCGCCCGTTGCAATTCGTCCCACAGGGGGTCGTTGGCTTGAATTTGGGTTCCGTTTTCCCGAGTGCCCGCGCACATTCGGCACCAGAATGCTTCGGCAAGGGCCAAACCCGAAATTGACGCACCTTCCCCAAGCGCGTCCAGAAGGGACGGCAACAGGAACTCGGGGTGGCGAGAGGATCCGTCAAAGGCAACGCGGCGCGTTGTGTCCTGGATGGTTGGGTTTGCAAAGCGGCGCCCGATCAGAGTCAGGTATTCAGTGGGGGTGAGGCCGGGGACCGGTTTGACATGGGGCACAATGCACTCTGACTGGACTTTCCGGAAAAAACCGGCAAGATCAGGATCTTTCATGCAATCTGCAATTGTCGGAACGCTTAATATCTCTCCGACATTGGCAAGCAATTGGTGGCCACCATTCAGGATTCTGAGCTTCATGGCCTCATAGGTATGAACGTCGTTTGTTATGGTAACACCGACCTCTTCCAATGGTGGTCGGCCTGCACAAAACGCGTCCTCAATGACCCATTGGCGAAACCGTTCGTGGGTGACCGGGGCTTTGTCATCGACCCCCAGATCGTGACACATTGAAATGACCTGATCCCGGGTGACCGGGACGATGCAATCCACCATCGAATCCGGAAAAGCGCCCTGTTGGTCGATCCAATCGGCAAGATCCGGGTCCGACAATTGGGCCAGCCCAATGACGCAGGACCTGAGTATTGCGCCATTGCCCTTGAGGTTGTCGCAACTCAGCGCGGTGAACGGGCGCGTCCCGGCGTCCCGGCGGTGTTTCAGGGCCGCGACGAGCGCTCCGAACACCGTCCGGGGTTGGTTTGGGTTCTGCGCGTCATGTTGGATATCGTCATGTATTGTGTCGAAATCGCCTGTATTAGGGTCTTGATAGTAACCGCCTTCCGTCACCGTCAGCGACACGATGCGGATCGCCGGATCCGACATCCGTCGGATCAGAGCACTGTTCCCCTCTTCAATTGGCACATAGTCGATCATCGGGGCGATGACCTCGGCCGAGATTCCCGAAGGGTCGAGCTCGATCAGGGTTGTCAGGCAATCCTGGGCCATCAGCTTTTCACGCATCTCGGCGTCATAGGTTCTTACGCCCGCGCCGATGATCGCCCAGTCATTCGCCCGGCCCATTTGCATCAGTTGATGGATGTACCAGGCCTGATGGGCCCGGTGGAAATTGCCCAAACCGATATGCACAATGCCCGGTGTTAGGTCTTCGGGCCTGTACCGAGGGGTTTTGACCTCGACCGGCAGATCTGCCAAGGCAGATCGGCGCAGTTTGATCGGCATATGTGTTTCCGAGCGCGGGTCCATCAGCTCATCCAGTTTCCGCCATCGACGTTGTAGGTTTGGGCCACGATGTATTCGGCCTCGTCCGAGGCCAGAAAGATTGCCATGCCGGTCAGATCCCCGGCGTGGCCCATGCGGCCATAGGGGACCGCCGCCGCAACCTCGCGCTTTTTCTGGCCGGGCGCTTTGCCTTCGTATCTGGCGAAGAAGGCATCGACACCGTCCCAATGTTCACCGTCCACCACCCCGGGGGCGATGGCGTTTACGTTGATTCCGTGTTGGATCAGGTTCAGCCCTGCGGATTGAGTCAGCGAGATCACCGCAGCCTTGCTGGCGCAATAGACGGCGACCAGGGATTCCCCGCGCCGTCCGGCTTGTGAGGCCATATTGATGATCCGGCCTTTGACGTTGTTTTTGATCATGTGCCGCGCCACCGCCTGCAGCGTGAACAGCGTGCCCGCCACGTTGATGTCAAAGACGCGCTGGTAGTCGGCGCGATCAATCTCGGTGATTGGGGCGGCGGTAAAGATGGCTGCGTTGTTGATCAGAATGTCGATAGGACCGAACCGGTCGGCGGTTTGGTCAATTGCGGTCTCAATACTGGCCTGATCGGTGACATCCATTTCCACTGCCATGGCCGCTGATCCAATCTGTGCGGCCGCATCTTTGGCGCGGACAATGTCGATATCGGCAATGGCAACCTGCGCGCCCTCGGCCACATAGGCCTGGGCAAAGGCCAGCCCGATCCCGCGGGCGGCCCCTGTAATCAGCGCGGTTTTGCCCTTCAGGCGCGTCATTCGATCCGCAGCCCCTGTTGATCAAACCGGTGAATGACGTCGGCGCGTGGGGTCAGGTGGATGCGATCCCCGTGGCGGAACCCGACCTCGCCATCCGCGCGGACGGTGATGGTTTCGGCCAGACCGGTTTCGTGGATGTGGAAGAACGTGTCGGACCCAAGATGTTCCGACACGCCGACAACGCCGGACCATGTGCCTTCGGTATCGGACACTGCGATGTGTTCCGGGCGAATGCCGATGGTCTGCGCGCCGTGTTTTGCGGCCTCGTCCCCTTCGATGAAATTCATCTTGGGTGAGCCGATGAAACCCGCGACGAACAGGTTGCGCGGGGTTCGATAGAGTTCCAGTGGAGAGCCGACCTGCTCGATAACGCCTGCTTGCAGCACGACGATCTTGTCCGCCATGGTCATAGCTTCGACCTGATCATGGGTTACGTAGATCATCGTGGTCGCAAGGCGCTCGTGCAATTCGCTAATCTCAAGCCGCATTCCCACACGCAACGCTGCGTCGAGGTTCGACAGCGGTTCATCGAATAGGAACGCCGCCGGTTCCCGCACAATCGCTCGACCGATCGCGACCCGCTGGCGCTGACCGCCGGACAACTGCCCGGGGCGGCGGTCCAGATAGTCGGTCAGGTTCAGAACGCCCGCCGCGCCTTCGACGCGCTTGTCGATCTCGGCCTGATCCAGCTTGGCCATGCGCAACGGGAACGCGATGTTCTTGCGCACGGTCATATGCGGGTAGAGCGCATAGGACTGGAACACCATCGCCAAGCCGCGCTTGGCTGGCGGTACATCGGTGGCGTCAGATCCGTCGATGTCGATGGAACCGCTGGTGATATCCTCCAGCCCCGCAATCAGGCGCAACAGAGTGGATTTACCGCACCCCGACGGGCCGACGAAGACGGTGAACTCGCCATCCTCGATGGTCAGGTCCAGCGGGGGAATGACCTGAACGTCGCCGAAGCTTTTGGTCACTGACTTGAGTTGGATACGTCCCATACGTCGTCTTCCTTATTTCACAGCGCCGAAAGTCAGGCCGCGGACAAGTTGTTTCTGGCTGAACCAGCCAAGGATCAGGATTGGTGCAATCGCCATGGTCGAGGCTGCGCTTAGCTTGGCAAAGAACAGACCCTCGGGGCTGGAATAGCTGGCGATGAAGGCGGTCAGAGGCGCGGCATCGACGGCGGTCAGGTTGAGGGTCCAGAATGCCTCGTTCCACGCCAGGATGAAGTTCAGCAACACGGTCGAGGCGATGCCGGGAATGGCCATGGGAGTCAGGACATAGAGGATTTCCTCTTTCAACGTTGCCCCGTCCATCCGCGCAGCTTCCAGAATCTCACCCGGAATTTCGCGGAAATAGGTATACAGCATCCAGACGATGATCGGCAGGTTGATCAACATCAGAACAACGACCAGCCCCCCGCGAGTATCCAGAAGACCCAGCCGGATGAACAGCAGGTAGATCGGATACAGAACGCCGACCGCAGGCAGCATCTTGGTGGACAGCATCCACAGCAGGATGTCCTTCGTGCGCTTGGACGGAACAAAGGCCATCGCCCACGCGGCGGGCACCGCAATGATCACGCCCAGAATGGTTGAACCCCCCGCGATGATGACCGAGTTCCACAGGAACCGCATGTAATCCGAGCGTTCCTGCACGATGGCATAGTTCTCCAGCGTCCAGTTGAAGTTCAGAAACAGGGGCGGGCTGGCAATTGCCTGCGCCTCGGTCTTGAAACTGGTCAGGATGGTCCACAGGATCGGGAAGAAGATCAGCAACCCAACAGCCCAGGCAAGGGCGGTGTTCAGTGTTTTACGGCGGGGTGTGACGGCGCGGGCCATGGTCTTACCTCCTCACGCGTCCAGGTTTTTGCCGACGATACGCATCAGGAAGATGGCAACGATATTGGCAAGGATGATGGCGTAGACACCTCCGGCTGATCCGAGGCCAACGTTCTGGCTTTCCAGCACGCGCTGGAAAATCAGGTAGGTGAGTGTGCGGGTGCCGAACGCGCCGCCGGTGGTCACGAAAATCTCGGCGAAGATCGACAGCAGAAAGATCGTCTGGATCAGGATCACGATGGTGATCGCGCGGCTGAGATGCGGCAGGACAATGTGGTAAAAGCGTTTCAGCACCGGCGCACCGTCCATTTCGGCCGCTTCCAGCTGCTCGCTGTCCAGCGACTGGATCGCGGTCAGCAGGATCAGCGTTGCAAAGGGCAGCCACTGCCATGAGACGATCATGATGATCGAGGTCATCGACGCCTCGGACAGCCATGAAATCGGCTCGGCCCCGAAAAAGCGCCACAGATGCGCCAGCAGGCCGTTCACCGGATCCATGAACATGTTCTTCCAGACCAAAGCGGACACGGTAGGCATCACAAAGAAGGGCGCGATCACCAGAATGCGGACAACGCCTTGCCCCCACATCGGCTGGTCCAACAGCATCGCCAGAAGAACACCCAGAATGACCGTGATCACCAACACGCCGCCGACAATCAAAAGCGTCGCCTGAACCGCAGGCCAGAAAGAACTGGAGGAAACGAACCGGATGTAGTTGTCGAACCCGACCCAGCCCAGATCACCACCGCGCAGGGGCAGGTATTTCTTGAAGGAGAAATACAGGGTCATCGTCAGAGGCACGAGCATCCAGCCAAGCAGCAGGACCACTGCGGGTGCCATCATCAGGCGGGCAACGGATCGGGAATGTTGGGTTGCCATGGCGCAAGACCTCTCTGTTCAGGCATAGGGCTAGCCTGCGAGAAAAACACGAGTTGTGAAAGTGGGGAGCGGGGGACAGGCACCTGTCCCCCACTGGGAGGGAGGCCTCAGTACCCTGCGGCTTCCATCTCTTCGGTGGTGAAGGCCTGCGCTTTGGCAAGGGCTTCGTCCACGGTTTGCTGACCGGCATAAACCGCCGAGAATTCCTGGCTGACCTGCGTGGCGATGCCTGCAAACTCAGGAATGGCGACAAACTGGATGCCGGTATAGGGCGTCGGCTGGGCACAGCAGTTCTGCGGATCCGCCGCAAGGATCGACTTCAGCGTCATCTGCGCGAAAGGGATATCCTTGTAGTTGTCGTTTTCATAAAGCGAGGTCCGCGCACCCGGAGGCACATTGGCCCAGCCTTCGTTCTCGGCCACCAGCTCGATATAGTCCTTCGAGGTCGCCCATTCGATGAACTGCTTCGCGGCGTCTTCCTGCTGGGTCCCAGCCGGAATGGCCAGTGCCCAGGCCCAGAGCCAGTTGGCGCGTTTGTCGACGCCTTCTGAATTTGGTGCCAGCGCAAAGCCGACCTTATCCGCCACGGTTGAATCGTTGGGGTTGGTCACGAATGACGCGGCGACGGTGGCATCAATCCACATCCCGCATTTGCCCTGCTGGAACAGCGACAGGTTTTCGTTGAAGCCGTTGGTGGCATATCCTGCCGGGCCGGATTCATTCATCATATCGACAAAGAATGTCAGCGCTTCTTTCCACTCGGGCTGATCGAACTGGGGCTTCCAGTTTTCATCGAACCAGCGCGCACCGAATGAGTTCCCGGTTACGGTGATAAAGGCACCGCCTTCACCCCAGCCCGCCTTGCCGCGCAGGCAGATTCCGTTGATGTCATTGTCCCGGTCCGTCATCGCCGCCGCAGCTTCGCGGATGAATTGCCAGGTGGGCGCTTCGGGCATGTCCAGACCGGCAGCCTCCATCAGGTCGGTGCGATACATGATCATCGAGCTTTCGCCATAAAACGGCGCGGCATAAAGCGTGCCGTCATTGCTCAGCCCGCCTGCCATGGCGGGCAGCAGGTCGCCCACATCGTAGTCATCGGACATGCCATCCAGCGGCACCAGCCAGCCATTTGCGCCCCAGATGGGCGTTTCGTACATGCCGATTGTCATGATGTCGAACTGGCCACCCTTGGTGGTGATGTCCGTGGTTACGCGCTGACGCAGCACGTTTTCTTCCAGCGTCACCCATTCCACATCAATGCCGGTCGCTTCGGTGAAATTGTCGGTGTAGCCCTGCATCCGGATCATGTCGCCATTGTTGACGGTGGCGATCGTTATGGTTTGCGCATGGGCCGCGGCCGTGGCGACGAAAGTCAGTGCAGTCGCCGCACGAAGTGCGTTCTTAAAATACATCCCTGTCCTCCCTGAGCTTGGATGTCATGCAGGAAGGGTAGTCGGTAAATTATCGCGGCGTCAATAAAAACTTTACGCGCGTTAAAGTTTGGCGATCACGCGGACTCCCGCAATACAAGCCGGGCCGGGAACAGGGTTTCCCTTCGGCTGTCAAATTTCCCCCCACTTTCAATGAGTTCGAACAGTGTTTCGACACTGCGTCCCGCGACATTGTCATAGTCATGCGCCGCCGTGGTCAAAGACGGGCAGGTGAATTTTGCAAAGGGATGATCGTCGTTCGAGGCGACTCTCAAGCTGCAATCGTCTTTGCGACCAACCCGAATCCCCTGCTCGTAACAGGCGGCAAGAAACCCGATTGCCAGGCGGTCATTGCTGCACAGAACCGAGTTTGTTTTCAGCGCGCTGTCGTCCAGAACCTTCAACGCGCCCCGATGCCCGATCTCTTCAAACGCCCAGCCTTCTCCGTCGATCCTGATCACATGGGGGTCGAACCCCAGGCGCTCCATCACCTCGACATAGGCCTTGCGCCGCTTGTTGGCGTTGGGGTTTGCGGGTGTCCGCATTTCGAAGAACGATGGCGGCTCGCCAGTGCGGGTCATGTATTCCACGGTCTGCGAGACAAAGCTGAAATTGTCTGATCCGATAAAGGCCGCACCCAGCCCCTCGATATTGCTGTCGAACAGAACCGTCGGCACGTTCTTGCAGAACTTTTCAATCGCCGACCGGTCCGAGTCGCGCCCCAAGGGCGCAAGCAGCACGCCCGCCGGTTTCAGCGAGCGCAGGCTGTCCAGAATCTCGACCTCAAGTTTCTGCTCGCCATGCGAGCTGAACAGCGAAGGCCGATAGCCTGCGGCGATGCAGCTTTGTTCCAGATAGCGTGCGATCTCGGCAAAGAACGGGTCGGCAAGGTAGGGGACCACGATGCCGATATTCTTGGTCAGTTTCCGGTTCTGATTGATCGCGAAGATATTGGGGCGGTAGTCGAACCTCTCTAATGCTTCCTCGATGCGGGCGCGGGTGGTCGGGCGGACGCTGTCAGGATCATGGAAGTACTTGGAAACGGTCGGCCGGGATATTCCGCTGAGGGCCGCGAATTCTTCCATATTCCTGATTTTGGTCATTCTACCCTGCCTGCACCCGGAGAGCTGTCTTGATTTGCGCTATCTTTACATAATCTTTGCGCGCGATAACAATCAAGGGTCAGGCAGCCGCGTTTATTCAGGCAAGGATCGCTTCGATCCGATCCAATGTCGCCTGATTCACCGCGACGCCCTGCTCGGCAGCGTTGCGGCGTTTCGCCTGACGGCCATCGCCGGGCAGATGTGCACCATCCTGCGCGCGGATGGCGTGGACCAGCGCTTCAATCCGGTCGGCAAACGCCCCACCGGAAGTTGCGCCCGGATCAATGGCCAGGAACATCTGGCCGGTGCGGGGCGGGCCGCCTGCGGTGCCCGAGAAAGGCGACGCGTCGATCCCCAGGGTCGCGCCGGTCATGGCGGCAGCCAGCACTTCGGTCAGCAGCGAAACTCCGACGCCTTTATACCCGCCCGACGGGGCCATCGAGCCTTTGAGCCCCACATCAGGGTCTGTTGTCGGATTTCCCTCGCTGTCCAGCGCCCAGCCTACGGGGATCGGTTTGCCTTCGCGCGCGTGTTTCATCACCTCGGATTTGGCGATTGTGCTGGCGGATTGGTCGATCAGCAAAGCGGGCTGCCCGTCTGGGCCGGGTGCAGCGACAGAGAACGGGTTGGTCCCGACTACTGGTTTCGCCCCGCCGGAAGGCGCAATTGACGCGGGCGCGTTGGTAAAGCCCAGTCCCAGCAGCCCGGCCTGTGCCAGCCGGTAGGTGTGATAGCCCAGAACCCCGCAATTATAGCTGTTCTTGATGGCAAGCGCGGCAATCCCGTGTTCCTTTGCCAAAGGGATCAGTTTTTCGAACCCTGCATCGATGGCGGAATGGGCAAAGCCGGTGGCCGCATCAACTGCGATCACGCTCGGGCGTGGCTGGTCCACAACCGGTGTGGCCTGCCCATCCACCTTGCCGCATTGCACATGCTCGCAATAGATCGGGATATAGGCCAACCCGTGGCTGGCAACGCCATCGGCTTCGGTTGCGGCGGTGGCAACAGCCAGGGGTCGGGCGTTGGCCTCGGACGTTCCAGCGGCCACCAATGCGTGCAGGGCCAGATCTTCGATTTCGGCCAGTGTCAGGGTCTTGGTTTGCATCATCAACTCACTCGGTCAGTCATTTTCAGTTGTCCCGGCACCTGCGCCGCGCGCGCGGCTTTCCTCGGTCGCCGGGGCATAGGTTCGATGGGCCAGCGCGTTCAGTGCCTGCCAATCGCGCGGCAGTGGCGCGGCGCGGGTTGCATGGGCGCGGGCTGTGGTCAAAACGCCGCCGCTTGCGATGGTTACGGTCTCGGACCGGTCAGGAAATCCCTGCGCCAACTCCAGTGACCTGCCATTTGTCACCGCCACCACGCCGCCGCATTTCACAGTGACACACGCTTTGATCAGGCGGGCGGCGTTGGCTGCAAAGGGCAGGATCATAAGCGGAGTGCTGACAGCGGGAATGGTGACGGTTTCGGTGGTCAGAACGCGCGCCCGATCCGACAGGGACACGCCCTTGATCAGTGTTTGCGCCCCGGTCTCCAGATCAGTGGTCAGAGCACCGACCCCGTCCAGACCCTGAGCGCACAACCAGCGGCAGGCCTTTGCCGCCTCGTCCGCCAGCCCCCAGGGTTGGCCCGCCCCACGGGTCGCCCGCTTGGCGATGGTTTCCACCTCATTCAACGACAGGGTCATGCGGACGGCTCGGGATAGACCCACAGGTCGGCATTGTCCGGCGTCAGATCGGGCGGATAAGGGGCCCCGGCATACATGACCACGCGCACCCACCGGTCCGAGCGGGGATCAAACCGGGTTACGCCAAAAAAGGACAGTTTGGCGCGCAGCATGTCAATCGGCACCACGTCGGCCCCGATCGTGTTCGAGCGGATCTCGCCATAGGGCGCTGAGCGTGTGATCTGGGCGCGCCGGACGCTTTGGCGATGTTCGGGGTGGTGGGCGAGGGTGTCTGCCACCGGGCTGTGCGGGTCCGCTGTTACAAGCACGGCCAACGCTGCCGTGGCATCACGGGCCGGGGCCAGCGGTTGTTCGTAGGCTTCTATCGGTTCCTCGAACCGTTCGCCTAACCTTGGTTCCAGCTTCTCTTCCGAGATATACCACGCCCTTGCGCAGTTCTCGGGCGCGGTCCAGTCCTGATCCAGCAAGGGGCCGAAATTCCGACGCAACAGGTTGGACACCTCAGCCACAGGCATGGACCCATCCAGCACAAAGGGCCCGCTGTGATCGGACATTGTGGTCGCCAGATCATCGACCAGATCGCCATGCGGCTCCAGAATCAAGGAGGCGACAAGCTCTTGCCCTTCAGCGCTGAGCGTTTGGTCCGTCCAAATCATGAGATTATTCCAAGGCGTCGCGCCCGACAGCCCTGTATCTTCCAAATAAGACCCAAGCGCGGCCAGATCGTCCGTCAGGTGCTGAAGCTTGACGATCTGGATCGGGTGTTCAGATCGCCATGTCGCCACAAGCTGTTCGCACCTGTTGACCAGATCGCGAAACAGGTCGATCTGTTCAGGCGAGGCGGGCAGGTCGCGCACCCGCGCAATGGCGGTTTCGCGGGCCACAATCCAATTGTTCAGCAAAACCGGATGGTTGACCAGATAGGGGGCCATGCCCAGCCCGGTCGAATTGCCGATGCCGATCTGCCGCGCAAGACCTTCGTCCAAACGCGCGGCCCTGTCGCCGCCGCGCACCTGTGCCATATGCTCGACCAGATCGCGTACGAACCAGCGGGTCAGGTAGACCGACAGCATCTCGGCCTGAAACGGCGACTGCATCTCGGGCCGGTTGGCAATCACCTCGCGGTCGGCGGCCCCCAGCTTGCCCGAGCCGTAAACAGCGGTAGTGCGCATCAGATACCCGACCGCCTCAAGCTGGTTCGCATCCGGCTGGCGGCCATTGGACAGGCAGTCCACCACATGTTCCCACAACCGGACCGAGCGGTTGGCGCGGCTGACCGAAATCTCACGTTCAGTGACCCGGCCCGCTTCTTGCAGGGGCACGTTTTGCGACAGGCGCTCGATGTCATGGGGCTCGGGCACGCCGTCAAACAGGGTGAATGTCGTGTCCCATGCGGTCGCAATCACCCGGTCCGAGCGCATGTGGTCCGGCAAATCATGGGCGAATGCCACCAGCGAATAGGCGCGTTCCGGCCCTTGCGCGGTATAAACGGCGTGGCCGACGCCCTGTTCGTCGATCTCAAAAACCGGGCGTGAGAATTCCCAGCTTTCCCGAGCCATCCGGCGGGTCAGCTGCCGCATAAAGCTGAGCCGGCATTGATGCAGCGACCCCAGCCGTTCCAGGGTCATGATCTTCTCGGGTGGGCGCAGCTCAGCCATCTGACTGCCCGTGCGGCGTGAAATTGTCAGCGAAGAAACGGTACCAATTGCCGCCCATAACGGCGGCGACATCCGCGTCATTCATGCCGGTTGCGCGCAGGCCGGATTCGATGTTGCCAAAGTCGCGGTTGTCCCGGAACCAGTCAGGCATGGGCGGAAATCCCGGCGCGGCAGCCGAGCCTTCGCCATAGTCGATCTCTTTGCTCCACCGTCCCACGCGCATCCATTCCACAATGCTGTCGGGCTGATCCTGACACAAATCGGTGCCGATCCCCAAATGGTCGATGCCGAACTTGTCCGCCGTGCGCGCGATCATCTCGCAAAACTCCTGCAGCGAGCAGCCCGAGCCGCCCTTTAGGTGATGAGGGTAGATCGAAAAGCCTAACATGCCGCCATTTTCTGTCACTGCACGGATGACATCGTCGCGCTTGTTGCGCAAAGCCGGATGCCAGTCGTGGGGGTTGGCATGGGTGATGGCGATGGGGCGGGCGGAATGATCGGCGGCTTCGATGGTCGAGCGATCCCCGGAATGGCTCATGTCGATCACCAGCCCCACGCGGTTCATCTCGCGCACGACCTGCTTGCCCATGCGGGTGAGGCCGGTGTCTTCGGCCTCATAACAGCCGGTCGCCAGAAGCGATTGGTTGTTATAGGTCAGCTGCATGAACCGCGCGCCGAGCGTGTGTACGATTTCCACCAGGCCAATATCGTCTTCGATGGGTGAGGGGTTCTGGAAACCGAAGAACACCGCCGTGCGCCCGGTTGCACGGGCGCGGTCGATATCTGCGGCGGTCAGCCCCTTCATGATCAGATCCGGATATTGCTCGAACCAGCGGTTCCAGCGTTCGAAGTTCAGGACCGTTTCGCGAAAACTCTCATGATAGGCGATGGTGACGTGGATCGCATCGACCCCGCCTTCGCGAAGCTGCCGAAAGATCTTTTCGGACCAGTTGGCATATTGCAGCCCGTCGATTCGCATCAGACCGGGCCTGCGCTGATATAGGCTGTTTTGACCGTTGTGTAGAACTCGGCTGCGGCCTTGCCCTGTTCACGCGGCCCGTAGGAACTGTCGCCGCGCCCGCCAAAGGGTACGTGATAGTCGGTGCCCGCCGTGGGCAGGTTCACCGTGACCACACCGGTGCGCGCATTGCGGCGGAAATGCGTGGCGCGAGCCAGCGAGCGGGTCACGATGCCCGAGGTCAGGCCGAAATTCGTATCGTTGACCACATTCAGCGCCTCGTCATAGCTGCCGACCTTGATGACGCTGGTCAGGGGGGCGAACATCTCTTCACGGTTTATCGCCATGTCATTGGTGGTGTTCAGGAACACGCCCGGCGACATGTAGAACCCGTCATGCGGCATATCCAGACGGGCACCGCCACAGGCCAGTTCGGCCCCTTCGGATTTGCCCAGATCGACATAGGCCAGATTTTCGTTCAACTGCTGCTGGCTGACGACGGGCCCCATCTGCACGCCTTCTTCCAGCGCGTGACCAACCTTCATCGCTTGCGCGCCAGCAACCAATTTCTCGACAAAGGCGTCGTGGATGTTTGCGTGGACGACCAGCCGGGATGAGGCAGTGCATTTCTGTCCGGTGCCACCAAAGGCCCCGCCCAGTGCCAGCGTGACGGCCAGATCCAGATCGGCATCGTCCATAACCGCCAGCGCGTTCTTGGACCCCATCTCCATCTGCACTTTGGTCAGGTTCTGGATTGCAGCGGCGGCGATCCCCTTGCCCACGGGAACCGAGCCGGTGAAGGAAATCGCGTCGATCAGCGGGCTTTCCACCAGACGCTGACCAATCGTGCCGCCCGAACCCATGATCAGGCTGAACAGACCTTTGGGGATATCCTGCCGCGCGATGATCTCGGTCAGTGCGACCGCCGATGCCGGGGTCACATTCGCCGGTTTCCATACGACCGCGTTGCCATAGCACAGCGCAGGCGCGATCTTCCACGAGGCGGTCGCGGTCGGGAAGTTCCACGGGCTGATGATCGCCACGGTGCCCAAGGGCTCGCGACGTACGTCAATCTCGATATCTGGGCGCACAGAGTCGGCGTTTTCGCCGATCTGGCGCAGGCATTCGGCGGCGTAATAGGTGAAAAACTGACCGGCGCGATAGACCTCGCCCTTGCCCTCAGCCAGGGGTTTGCCTTCTTCGCGGCTCAGCAACGTGCCCAGTTCTTCTGCGCGGGACATCATTTCGGTGCCGATGGCGTTCAGCACGGCTTGCTTCCGCTCCAGCCCATAGGCCGCCCATTCGGCCTGAGCCGCGCGGGCGCGGGTCAGGGTGGCGTCCAACTGATCCGATGTCGCCTGAGCGTACACACCGATCAGGTCGGTTACATCCGACGGGTTGCGGTTTTCAATCTCGGTATCACCCGCCAGCCATTCGCCAGCGATAAGGTTCTTGTGGGTCACGGAAAGCCTCGGGAAGGGTTTGAGCAAGGTTGCGGGATGATGGACATGGGGCGACACATCAGTCAAACTCAAATTTCTTGAGGAAACTTCAGGAAAATTGAAACATGGCGATCAAGATCGAGATGTTGCGATGCTTCTGCACGGTGGCGGAAACGGGCAATCTGGCGGATGCGGCAGACCGGCTGGGCCGTACGCAATCTGCGGTTTCCATGACGCTGAAACAGCTTGAGGCGCATCTGGGCCGCCCCTTGTTTGTCGGAGAGCGCAAAAACCGCCTGACGGATTTGGGTGCCCATGTGCTTCAACTGGGCCAAAGCCAGTTGCGTCAGTTCGATTCGACGCTGGAAACCATCGACATGCTGACCCGCGCGCCGCAAGGCCTGCTGCGGATTGCGGCAGTACCGTCGATGGCGGCATTGGTCTTTCCGCCCCTCGTGCGTCATTTCACCGACCACCATCCGGGGGTGAAGATCGAGCTGCGGGACACCGATACCGAGCAGGTTCTGGACGCCATCGGGCAGGGCTGGGCGGATATCGGGATCGCCTCGTCCCGAAGGCCGGTGAAAGGCACCAAAGTTGCGCCGCTGTTTCAGGACCCGTTCGGGTTGGTGATGTCGGATCATCACCCGCTGGCCTCGGTCTCTGGACCGATCACCATCAGTGACGTGTTTCGCAGCCCGTTTCTGCGCAATGCGCTGTGCGATCAGATACAGTCGCGGCGCATTCAGGACCATCTGGCCAGAATCGATGTCACCGTTCACAACACCCATTCCCTGCTGGCCATGGTCAGCACCGGCAGCTGGGGCACGCTGTTGCCTCAGGCCGCGACTCGGCTTGTCTCATCCGATCTAAAGTTCCGAAAAATCGTTGATCTGCCGGAAACGCGCGAGGTCTTTTTGTACCAGTCCGAAACCACCGCCTGGCCGATGCTGGCGGACGAGGCCGCCGGGGTAATCCGGTCGTCCAGCGCCAAAACATGATTCTTAATGAGATTATTTGTTTTGCCGCGTGAAAATTGACCTGTGTCAAATTCGGTAAGTTTGAAAACTGTTAGCACGGCTGATACGTTTGACATTGTCCAGGACACGGTCGCCAGCACATGAGCCAGATGACCACAAGACGCGCGTTTCTCAGCGCACGCGCACTTCGCGAGGATAAGGACGCGATTCGTCCTCCGGGTGCGGTGGAATCTGGTTTTGTGGATGCCTGTTCCGCATGCGGGGATTGCATAACCGCTTGCCCCGAAGGGATTTTGTCAAAGGACGCCGATGGATACCCGATCCTTGAACTGAGTGCCGGTGCCTGTACCTTTTGTGCAGGCTGCGCCGAGGTCTGCGAAACCGATGCGCTGCAGGTTGATCGCGTGCCTGACTGGCCATGGCGCGCCGCCGTACAGGCGACCACGTGCTTGTCGATGAAGGGCATCAGTTGCCGTGTGTGTCAGGACAGTTGCGATGCGCGTGCGATCCGTTTCCAGTTACAACTGGGCGGGCGTGCGGAACCCGTTCTGGATCAGGACAGTTGCATCGGCTGCGCCGCCTGCGCCTCGGCCTGCCCGGTTGGCGCGGTCGCGCTTGAACGCCCTCAAACACCCAAACCAGAGGTCATCCAATGAACATTTGCGGTTGCCTTGTTCACGTGGCTGCGGATCGAACCGCATCAGCCCGTGCAACCATGACCGAAACCGATGGCGTCGAGGTTCATGCCGAAGCCGAAGATGGCCGTTTCGTTGTTGTCGTCGAAGATACGTCCGACCGATTGGCATCCGAGACGATCATGGATCTGCATCAGATCCCCGGCGTGATTTCACTGACGCTGACCTATCACCATTTCGAAGATCTGGCGGAATCCCCGCCCCAACCCAATGCCCCAAGCCAACCGACCAGCAGGAGGCTCGTCCAATGACTGTTTCTGAATCCCGTCGTACATTCCTCAAGGCATCTGCTGCTGCCGCCACCGCTTCGGCCGCCGGTATCCCGATGGCTGCCGGTCAGGCGAATGCACAGGCCGATGCGCCCGACATCCGCTGGGACAAGGCAGCCTGCCGGTTCTGCGGCACCGGCTGCTCGGTTCTGGTGGGCACCAAGGATGGCCGCGTGGTCGCAACCCAGGGCGACCCGGACGCACCGGTCAACCGGGGCCTGAACTGCATCAAGGGCTATTTCCTGTCCAAGATCATGTACGGTCAGGACCGCCTGACCACGCCGCTGCTGCGCAAGACCAATGGCGAATACGACAAGAATGGCGAGTTCGAGCCGGTCAGCTGGGACGAAGCTTTTGACGTGATGGCCGCCAAGTGGAAAGAGGCCCTGGCCAAGAAAGGCCCGACCAGCGTGGGCATGTTCGGCTCGGGACAGTGGACGGTTTGGGAAGGCTATGCCGCTTCGAAACTGATGAAAGCTGGCTTCCGGTCGAACAATATCGACCCCAATGCGCGGCACTGTATGGCCTCGGCCGTGGTGGGCTTCATGCGCACCTTCGGCATTGACGAGCCGATGGGCTGCTATGACGACCTCGAACACGCGGATACGTTTGTTCTGTGGGGCTCGAACATGGCCGAGATGCACCCGATCCTGTGGTCGCGCCTGACCGACACGCGCCTGACCAAGCCGGGCTGCGAAGTGCATGTGCTGTCGACCTTCGAACATCGCTCGTTCGAGCTGGCCGACAATGGCATCGTGTTCGAACCGCAGACCGATCTGGCGATCCTGAACTATATCGCCAACTACATCATCCAGACCGGCGCAGTGAACGAAGAGTTCGTCAAGAACCACGTCAACATCACCAAGACCGCAACCGATATCGGTTACGGCCTGCGCGACAACAACCCGCTACAGCAAGAGGCTGAGAACCCGAACTCGGGCAAGCTCGAGCCGATCAGCTTTGAGGAATATGCCAAGGCAGTCGAGCCTTACACGCTGGAATACACCGCCGAACTGTCCGGCGTTCCGGCCGACAAGCTGGAGAAACTGGCCAAGCAATATGCCGACCCGAACCGCAAGGTCATGAGCCTTTGGACCATGGGCTTCAACCAGCATACCCGCGGGTCCTGGGTGAACTCGCTGATGTATAACGTCCACCTGCTGGTGGGTAAGATTTCGGAACCCGGCAACTCGCCCTTCTCGCTGACAGGTCAGCCCTCGGCATGCGGGACAGCGCGCGAGGTTGGTACCTTTGCCCACCGTCTGCCCGCTGACATGGTGGTGGCAAATGATGAGCACCGGAAAATCTGTGAAACCGCGTGGAATATCCCTGAAGGAACCATTCCGCCCAAGCCCGGTTTCCACGCGGTTCTGCAGCACCGCAAACTCAAGGATGGCGACCTGAACGCCTATTGGGTGCAGTGCAACAACAACATGCAGGCCGCGCCGAATATCAACGAGGAAGGTTATCCCGGTTACCGCAACCCGGAAAACTTCATCACCGTGTCCGATCCCTATCCGACGGTCACTGCCGTATCCGCCGACCTGATCCTGCCCACCGCCATGTGGGTTGAAAAGGAAGGTGCCTATGGCAACGCCGAACGCCGCACCCAGTTCTGGCGGCAGCAGGTGAAAGCGCCGGGTGAGGCGAAATCGGACCTGTGGCAGTTGATGGAATTCTCCAAACGCTTCACCGTCGAAGAGGTCTGGGGCGAGGAACTGCTGGCCAAGATGCCTGAACATCGCGGCAAGACCATGTTCGACGTGCTTTACGCAAACGGACAGGTCGATAAGTTCCCGCTGTCCGAAACCGCCGAAGGTTTCGACAATGACGATGCGGAACATTTCGGGTTCTACGTTCAGAAAGGTCTGTTCGAAGAATATGCCGAGTTTGGGCGCGGACATGCGCACGATCTGGCCCCGTTCGAGATGTACCATCAGGCGCGCGGCATGCGCTGGCCGGTCGTGGACGGCAAGGAAACGCTGTATCGCTTCCGCGAAGGCTATGACCCTTATGTGTCCGAAGGTGCGGGCGTCGAATTCTATGGTCACAAGGATGGCAAGGCCAAGATCATCTTTGCGCCGTTCGAACCCGCTGCAGAGGTGCCGGATGAAGAATATGATCTGTGGCTGTCCACCGGTCGGGTTCTGGAGCACTGGCACTCGGGTTCGATGACCCGCCGTGTGCCGGAACTGCACCGCGCCTATCCGAATGCGGTCGTCTACATGCACCCCGAAGACGCGCGGGATCGTGGTCTGCGGCGCGGGCAGGAAATCGTGCTGTCCACTCGCCGTGGCGAGGTCACAAGCCGGGTCGAGACCCGTGGCCGCAACAAGGTGCCGCGTGGTCTGGTCTTCATGCCCTGGTTTGACGAGCATCAGTTGACCAACAAGCTGACGCTGGACGCGACCTGCCCGCTGTCGAAAGAGACCGACTTCAAGAAATGCGCCTGTAAGGTCGAGCGCGCGTAACCGGCAAGGATCGCAAAGGTCGTCCCCATGTATCCCCTTGTCGACACACCCCTTTCGCCGCAGCGGCGCCGGTTCCTGCAGGACTCGGCGCGGGCGGCGGGCGGCTGCGCAGTCGCCGGGCTCGGGCTGGCGTGGCTGGCCCGCGATGCCCGTGCCCTGCCGGCCGAGGCATTGCGCCCGCCCGGTGCGCTGCCGGAAAAGGAGTTTCTGTCGGCCTGCATTCGCTGTGGGCTCTGCGTGCGGGATTGTCCTTACGATACGTTGAAACTGGCTGAGTTAGGATCTGATGCTGCGGCAACGGGCACACCCTATTTCACTGCCCGTGATGTGCCCTGTGAAATGTGCGACGACATTCCGTGCGTCGCGGCCTGTCCGACAGGGGCGCTGGATCCGGGTCTGCAAAACATCGACGACGCCGAAATGGGCGTTGCGGTGCTGGTCGATCAGGAGAACTGCCTGAACTTCCTCGGCCTGCGCTGCGATGTCTGCTATAGGGTCTGCCCCGTCATTGACGAGGCGATCACACTGGAAACCGCGCATAACACCCGCTCGGGCCACCATGCGCTGTTCATTCCAACGGTTCACGCTGACCGCTGCACCGGCTGCGGTGTGTGTGAGAAAAGCTGCGTTCTTCCCGATGCGGCGATCAAGGTCCTGCCCACCCGACTGGCGCGCGGCAGCAGCGCGGATCACTACCGCAAAGGCTGGGAAGAGAAAGAGGCCAGGGGCGCCCCCTTGGTCGAGGGTCTGATCGATCTGCCCGATCGCCTGCCGGGACCGGGGATCGACAATCTGGCTACACCCGGCGGGTTCGAGCCCGGATACGCTCTGCCGGGGGCAGGGCAATGAGCGCGCGCACCCATATGCCTGTCGGGCGTGAGGCCATCGAGGCCAAGGGCTGGATCGGCGCACATAAGTTCCTGCTGTTGCGCCGTAGCAGCCAGCTGTTGTTTCTGGCGCTGTTCCTTCTGGGGCCATGGTTCGGCATCTGGATCGTTCAGGGCACGTTGGCCGGGTCGCTGACCCTTGGCGTCTTGCCGCTGACCGACCCGTTTGTTCTGATGCAGAGCCTGATTGCAGGCCATTGGCCCGAATTGACGGCCCTGATCGGCGGGGTAATCGTGCTGGTCGCCTATGCGCTGATCGGAGGCAGGGTCTATTGTTCCTGGGTGTGTCCCATCAACCCTGTGACCGACGCGGCCAACTGGCTGCACCGCAAGCTGGACCTGCCCAAAGGCTGGCAACCCAAACGCGGAACCCGCCTGTGGGTGCTGGCCACGGTCCTGATCGTCTCGGGGCTGGGCGGTGTGATTGCGTGGGAACTGGTGAACCCGATCACCATGCTGCATCGCGGATTGATCTTTGGCATGGGCTTTGTCTGGGCCATGGTTGCGGCCATCTTCGTCTTTGACCTTTTCGTTTCGCGCCATGGCTGGTGTGGGCACCTGTGTCCGGTTGGTGCGTTCTACGGCCTGATCGGAACCAAAAGCCTGCTGCGGGTCAGCGCCCACAACCGCGTTGCCTGTGACGATTGCATGGATTGCTATGCGGTCTGCCCCGAAAATCAGGTGATCTCGCCCGCTCTCAAGGGCAAACCGGGATCCAGCCCGCTGATCCTGTCGCCCGACTGTACCAATTGCGGCCGCTGCATAGATGTCTGCGCGGTCGACGTCTTCAACTTTACTCACCGGTTCGACGACCACGTCACCAAACCCATCCGTCCAGTTGCCGCGCCAGAGACGCGCGCCGCCAGACTTCATTAAGGGAGTGCCAAGATGAAAATATCAATCGTGACAGGTGGAATTGCCCTGATCCCCGTCCTGCTCCTGAGTGGGTTTGCCCTTGCGCAGTCAGCCCAGGTGGAAACGCTGCGGGGTGCGGATGTGGATGAGCTGATCCCGCTTGATCAGATCCACAAGAATGTCGAAGGGCGCATGCAGCGCAACTATCGCCAGCAACCGCCGCTGATCCCGCATTCGATCGAACAGTACCAGATCGACATCCGCACCAATCAGTGCCTGTCCTGCCATGACTGGACCAAAGCGGGTGAGCGTAACGCGCCGACCCTGTCGATGACCCACTATCTGGATCGCGAAGGGCGCGAGTTGGATCAGATCGCGGGCACCCGGTATTTCTGCAACCAGTGCCACGTGCCGCAGGCGGATGCTCCGCCGCTGGTCGAAAACGTGTTTCAGCCGTCCTCGGGCAACTAATCCAACCCACAAGAAAATAAAGGAGCACCAATATGGCAGCATCTCCTGAAAAACGCGGTTGGATCCGCCGCCTCTGGTCCTGGATCTGGACCCCGGCTGTGGCCTTCAGTTCCGGGTTCCTGATTCTGGCGGGTTTTCTGGCCGGTATCCTGTTCTGGGGTGGGTTCCACTGGACACTGGAACTGACCAATACCGAGGAATTCTGCGTCTCGTGCCACACGATGGAAACCAACCTGGGCGAATATCGCGAGACCATCCACTATAACAACCACTCCGGCGTGCGGGCGATTTGTTCCGACTGCCACGTTCCGCATGAATGGAACCACAAGATCAAGGCCAAGATCATGGCCGTGAAGGATGTCTATCACGAGTTGGCCGGGACCATCAGCACGCCTGAGAAATACGAAGATCACCGTCTGTCCATGGCCTCGGCGGTCTGGAAGAAGATGAAGGCGTCGGACAGCCGCGAGTGCCGGAACTGCCACAACTTCGACTATATGGACTTCACCATTCAGGAAACCCGCGCCGCATCCGAGCATCAGCGCGCCATCGACAACAACATGACCTGCATCGACTGCCATCAGGGCATCGCGCACAGCCTGCCGCCCAACTACCTTGAGACCTACGAGGATGTAACGGCCGAACTGGAAGGCAAAGCACCGTTGCAGCAGCACGCAACCGCCGACAGCGACGAAATCCGGTCATTCCTGTCCACGCGGACCGATTGAGAAGGGGCGAGATATGCTTGATATTCTGGGAACCATCGGCGGCAATATCCTAAGCTTGCCGGGCATTCTTGGCCTCGCCCTTGGCATGATGACCCGCCGTCTGTGGCTGGGCGCAATGTTGGGCGGTCTGGTCGGTGTGGCCGAAACCCTGGTATTTGCCGGGTTTCAGTTCGCCCATGTCGAAGCGTTGGAGCTGATGATTGCTATCGTGGTTGGCGTTTGTGCAGGCAGCGTCGGCACGATGATCCGGCTGAAAGGCGCAACCGTCTGACGGCGTTCAACCCCGGGCAAACAACGGATTGATATCAGACTCTCCGGACTGCGGTCCGGGGCGTTTTTCTGTTAGACCCTTGGCTTTCCATAATGACGGAAATCTCGGCATAATGACGAATATGACCTGCTTTTCGTCAAGATACCCCCTGCGAAATGACCATCCTCTGCGCCACTCTTGAAGGAAAACCAGAAAGAGGAGGCACGCAATGTCCTGGACTGTTTGCGTCGTGGGGGCTGGCAAGATCGGGCAGATGATCGCCACGCTTCTGAAAGGATCACCGAATTACAGCGTCACCGTCGCAGATCACGATCTGAAAGCGCTGGGCGAGGTTGCAAAGCTGGGCGTGGCCACCAAGCAGATCGATGCGAAAGACGCTGAGGGGCTAGCCGAGGGGCTGGATGGCTTCGACGCAGTCATCTCAGCAGCCCCGTTCTTTCTGACCCCGACCATTGCCAAAGCGGCCAAACAGGCGGGCGCGCATTACTTTGACCTGACCGAGGATGTCGCGGCCACCAACGCCGTTCGCGAACTGGCCGACGGAAGCCGAACCGCCTTCATGCCGCAATGCGGTCTGGCACCAGGATTTGTCGGCATCGCGGGTGCGTCTCTTGCGGCGGAGTTCGATCAGATCGACAGCCTGCACATGCGGGTGGGGGCCTTGCCGCTTTTCCCCACCAACGCGCTGAAATACAATCTGACATGGTCCACGGACGGGTTGATCAACGAATACTGCAATCCCTGCGAAGCCATCGTGAATGGTGAACGCGTCAAGACCGCGCCGCTGGAAGACTATGAGGTGCTGGGCCATGACGGGGTGGAATACGAATGCTTCAATACCTCGGGCGGGCTGGGGACATTGCCGGAAACGCTGGAGGGCAGGGCGCGGGCGGTCTCCTATCGCTCGATCCGTTATCCGGGCCATTGTGATATCCTGAAACTGCTGCTGCACGATCTGGGGCTGGAACGCCGCCGCGATCTGTTGAAAGAGATTTTCGAAGCCGCCCTGCCGCGTACCGATCAGGATGTGGTGTTGGTTTATTGCACGGCCAAAGGCATGATCGACGGAGCGCTACGCGAGAAATCCCTGATCAACAAAAGCTTCGCCCGCGAGATCAACGGACAGGTCTGGAGCGCCATTCAGGTCACCACCGCCGCAGGTGTTCTGGGCGTCGTCGATCTGATGCGCACCGGCGTTCTGCCTTCGACCGGGTTTGTCCGGCAAGAGCAGGTGAAGCTGTCCGATTTCCTGAACACCGAATTTGGCCGGCTCTATCGGGCCGGTGACGTAACCCCACAGAACAAGGCGGCCTGAGATATGAAAGATGTTGTGATGACTGCAGAAACCACTCTGGCAAACCTCGACCTGACCGCAGCAGACCTGACAGGCGGCACGCTGACGGTGCAATCCCCAATTGACGGGCGCGTTCTGGCCGAAGTGCACGAAACCCCGGCCTCTGAGATGGAGACCATCTTTGCCAATGCCAAAACCGCGTTCAAAGCGTGGCGCACGGTCCCAGCCCCGCGTCGGGGTGAGTTGATCCGACTGCTGGGCGAAGAACTGCGCGCCGCCAAGGACGACCTGGGCGCGCTGGTCAGTTGGGAGGCGGGAAAGATTACGTCCGAAGGTCTGGGCGAAGTGCAGGAGATGATCGATATCTGCGACTTTGCCGTTGGCCTCTCGCGGCAGCTGTACGGTCTGACCATCGCGTCCGAACGCCCCGGCCACCGGATGATGGAAACGTGGCATCCGGCAGGGCCGGTCGGGGTGATCTCGGCCTTCAACTTCCCGGTTGCGGTCTGGTCGTGGAACGCAGCGCTGGCGATTGTCTGCGGCGATCCGGTGATCTGGAAACCGTCCGAAAAATCGCCGCTGACGGCAATGGCCTGTCAGAAAATATTCGAACGCGCACTGGCCCGGTTTGGCGACGCACCCGACAACCTGCTGCAAACCCTGATCGGCGGGGCCGTTTTGGGTGAGACGCTGGTGGCCAGCGAAAACGTTCCGATCATCTCGGCCACCGGGTCAACCCGCATGGGCCGCGCAGTTGCGCCCATCGTCGCGGCGCGGTTCGGCAAGTGCATTCTGGAACTTGGCGGCAATAATGCAATGATCGTTGGCCCCTCGGCGGATCTGGAAATGGCGGTGCGGGCGATTGTGTTCTCGGCTGTTGGAACCGCAGGGCAACGCTGTACCACGCTGCGGCGGTTGATCGTGCATAACTCGATCAAGGATGAACTGGTTGCGCGCCTCAAGAAAGCCTATGCCGGTCTTCCCATTGGCGATCCGTTGGCCGAAGGGACTTTGGTTGGCCCCTTGGTGGACGAGGCATCGGGTGCCGCGATGACTGCTGCGCTGAAGGCGGCTGAGTCCGAAGGCGGCACCGTGTTTGGTGGCAAACGCGTGACCGCAGGGGTGCCTGGCGGTGTCTACATGGAACCTGCCATTGTAGAGATGCCCGGTCAGACAGACGTGGTTAAAACCGAAACCTTCGCCCCGATCCTCTATGTGATGGGCTATGACGAATTCGATCACGCGCTGGACTTGCAAAACGACGTCCCGCAGGGCCTGTCCTCGTGCGTGTTCACTCTGAACATGCGCGAGGCCGAGCAATTCCTGGCCGCAGCTGGATCGGATTGCGGCATCGCCAACGTGAATATCGGGCCGTCCGGGGCCGAGATTGGCGGTGCCTTCGGGGGCGAAAAAGAAACCGGTGGCGGGCGCGAAAGCGGCTCGGATGCCTGGAAAGCCTATATGCGCCGTCAGACCAACACCGTGAATTATTCGGCGGAACTGTCGCTGGCGCAGGGCGTCAAGTTCGACATCTGATCACGGTCCCGGCGGTGCGGATCGTGCCGCCGGGCCTTAGTCTGAAAACAGGTAATCCAGCTTCATGATGGACTGCGCCTTGTCGCTTTCCACACCCAGAAAGCGGGCAATGGCGGCCTCATTTTCGGCGCGGTCGGCGCTTTCGCGCAGGCGCAGATAGCCATCGATCCCGGCCTCGCGGATTTGCTGGGATTCATAGGCCAGATCATTGCGCAAGGTGGGCAACAGGCGGGAAACCGTCTCTGCCGGGCTGTTTTCACCCGCCAGCCCGACGCGGCGGGCGTGGCCAATCAGGTAGTCGTCGGAATAGTCGCACTCGATCTCCAGCACATGAGTCTTGGCCGCGTCACCGCAGAAATCCTGAATGACGTCCAGATTGGACGGGTCCAGACACAGCGCCAGTTGGGTTGACTCGAAATGCTGAAATAGCATTTGGACAACCGCCCGGCGATGGCGCGAGCGTTTGTTGAGTGTCGTCTCGATCCCGCCCAGATCGGGCAGGGGCGTGTCCTGTTCGTTGAACAGATACTCGACGCACGGGATGTCGGTTTCCGAGGCGATCTGATCCACCAGCCGTTTGGCCACGTGCCACTTTTTGCAGACGATCAGAAACAGTTCACGCTCGGGACCCAGCGTATTTCCGGCCTCCCAGAACCGCTGCCCGAACCGGCGGCCGACGCGGCCCCGCCCGGTCAGGAAGGCGTACAGGTTGCGCCCCTCATCCGAGATCGGGAAATCAACACCGGTGCTGGCATACAGCGCGCCCAGCCGGTCCTTCAACTCATGCGCCTCGGGGCTGATTTTGCGGGCAAACAGATAGTTCTGCCCCAACAGCATGTCGAAATGATCGTTATAGAACGTCACCGGCATTCCGTAATCCGAGAACATCAGGAAGGTCGGCGTGCGGTTTTCGATCTCACCCTTCGGGATCAGATGACGGACAAGCGTCTGAAAGAACGTCTCATCCGGGATCCAGGTGGTCGAGAAGAACCGGATCACGTCGCGGCGCTGTTGCAGGAACTCGAGGATCATCTCGACGGTGCGGCGGCGCAGGCACCACCATTGGCTGCCGATCATGACCTGAATGTCCTCGGGAATCTCGCGCGTCAGCTTGAAACGTTTTTGCAACTCGTAGGCCGCATAGAACCGTTTGGCCTGCGTACGTTCGTTGAAATAGTGGCGATAGATCAGCCGGTCTTCTTTCATCCCGGTCTTGATCCAGTTGCTGGCAAAGAAATCGTGGCTTTCGATGAAATCCCTGTCCTGCTCGTCCAGAAAATTATGCGTGTATTCCGCTGTCTTGATCGCCATGCAATCGCCCGACAGCATGTAGAAATGCGTGGCGCGGGGGAATGTCTCGACAGCCGCTTGCAGCGCATAAAGCGTGGCCTGCACCAAAGACCACTCACCCCAACCGCATTTGATGCGCTTGTCGGCGAAGGTGACATTCGGGTTGCCCTTCAGCGCGGTGCGGATCTTGTCATAATCCGCCTCACGCGCGCGGGCATCGAAATGGATCGCCATGCAATCGCCGGCAGCCGTCAACTGCTCGGCCTGCGCGATGATCGCGTCAGGGTCTTTGTGGCACAGCAGGATATAGGCAATCTTTGCCATTTGGTGTCGCGATTTCCGTTTTTGCCCGATTGCACCTGTGATACTGAGGATGAGCGATTGAATAAACAGAGTATTTTTGGTTTTTTGATTTCAAAAGCTGGCCTATCAACCTGATACCCGACCAGCATAGGAGGCACGCAGATGGGGTTTCCCGGCACCTGGATGACCGAGAGCGAAAGCATGGTTTACCGTGTGGTGCCGAAATGCGCGTGCTCGACCATTGGTCAGATCATGTATTACTCGGATCACGGGCAGTTCTTTGACGGCGATATCCACGACGCCAAGGACGGGATGCACAAATGGGCCTTCGATCAAAGCCAGGGTATGATCGCGGAAAATGTGCGCAATCACGGGTCGTATTCCTTTACCTGTGTGCGCAATCCGTACACCCGGATTCTGAGTTCCTTTTTCGACAAGATTTGCGGCATCCAGCGCAATGGCAAGAGGTATCGGGGCAATCTGGTGCCGACGCTGGTGTATAATTACGGGATCGAAGTGGGCGGAGATGATGGCAAGGGTGAGTTCGACCAGATCGCCAGCTTCCGCCGGTTCCTGCTGTTTGCCCGCGATACGATCCGCTGGCGGCGCCCGATGGATCCGGATATTCACTGGTCCGCCATGTCGGGGCATGTGTCGACCTTCATCGTGAATGGCGGGCGGTATGATCGCATCTTTTGGACCGAAAAGTTCAACGATGGGATGCAGGGCGTGCTGGACAGTCTTGAGACCCCACACGCCATTGATCTGTCCGCAATCCCCCGTTTCAACGAATCCGAAGGCCACGGCCCCAAACGCGCGCATCCGGTCGAGGACTATTTCGACGATCTATCGATGCATCTGGTCTATGAAATCTACAAACAGGATTTCGAGCTGTTCAAATACGATTTCGAAAACCCGGCCAACAAGATGCCCGTGGGTGAGATCGATCTGGACGAAGTGCACGCCAAACTGGGTGATTGAGGTGAAATAGTACCTCTGGCAGGGATGCATCTGCTTAGAACATGATTTGCACGTGAGTGTTTGCTTTTGAGCCCTTCGCAACAAATGCTGCGAACGGAACGAATGGCTGGTACTACGATTTGGCTAGGATGCAGTAAGAGGTTTACCAAACTCAATGCTCGAAAAGGTTCTGTGTCTTTGGGCGTGGGGATCACCTGAAACACCTATGCAGCGATTAGGTGCATTCTTGATGATGTTGGTGTCTGTTTTTGCCGCCGCAATCACTTTGGGTGCTGTTTCTCAGGCTCTCGACAAAACTTGGACCGTCTCAGGAGTAGCCACAAGTGTATTTGGTGTCGGAGTGATGTCACTCTTACTACCTACCGGGTTGGCTCACGGTCTTGCGGCGGCTTTTCCTCTGATTTTTGATCGTTGGAAGCATAAGCGAAACATGCAGTTGGGAGACTATGTGATGCTACAGCTGGATGGTCTTAAGTTCTTTTATTCGCTTTTAGGTTGGACTAGCTCACTTGGATTGGTCGCACTTATTGCGCATCAGCTAATGTCCTGGGTCGCATAGACCGTCGCGTTTCGTCAAACACTGCAGCCATTTGAGGGTTTGTTCCAAACGACCGCAAAGTCCGCACAGCAGAACAAAAACAGCCCACCGGATGGGTGGACCGTTTTTTGTTGAGCAGTTTGTAACTCAAACCTGACGCACCGCCCCTTTCGCGGCGCTGGTGGTCAGTTTGGCATAGGCTTTCAGCGCGGTAGAAACCTTGCGCTTGCGTGGTTCTGCCGGTTCCCAGCCCTTTTCGTCCTGCTCTGCGCGACGAGTGGCCAGTTCCTCATCCGACACCGCCAGATGGATCGAGCGTTTGGGGATGTCGATCTCGATCTTGTCACCCTGACGGACCAGACCGATCACGCCGCCTTCGGCCGCCTCGGGTGAGACATGGCCGATGGACAGGCCCGAGGTGCCGCCCGAGAAACGGCCATCGGTCAGCAGCGCGCAGGCTTTGCCCAGACCTTTGGATTTCAGATATGAGGTCGGATACAGCATTTCCTGCATCCCCGGCCCCCCGCGGGGACCTTCGTAGCGGATGACGACCACGTCGCCCTCTTTCACCTTGCCGGTCAGGATGTCACTGACCGCCTGATCCTGGCTTTCGCAGACATAAGCCGAGCCGGTGAAGGTCAGGCTGCTGGCATCCACACCTGCTGTTTTCACGATACAGCCGTCCCGGGCGATGTTGCCGAACAGCACCGCAAGGCCTCCGTCCTGAGAAAACGCGTGCTCCTTGGACCGGATCACACCGCCTTCGCGGTCGGTATCCAACTCCTTGTACCGGTTCGACTGGCTGAACGCCTGTGTGGTGCGCACACCGCCGGGGGCAGCTTTGAACAACTCCTGCGCGGCGGGGTTGTTGGCGATCTTGATGTCCCAATTGGCAATCGCCTCGCCCATGGTTGGCGTGTGCACCGTGCTGCAATGTTCGTGGAACAACCCGGCGCGGCTAAGCTCGCCAAGGATCGAGAAGATGCCACCGGCGCGGTGGACGTCCTCCATATGCACGTTCTCGGTGTTGGGCGCGACCTTACACAGGCAGGGGACATTGCGGCTGAGGCGGTCCATGTCGGACATGGTGAAATCGACGCCGCCTTCGTGGGCGATGGCCAGCAGGTGCAGAACCGTGTTGGTTGACCCGCCCATAGCGATATCCAGGCTCATCGCGTTCTCAAATGCATCGAAGGTTGCGATTTCGCGCGGCAGGAAGCCTTTTTCGTCCAGCTCATAATGCCGCTTGGTGATCTCGACGATGCGCCGACCAGCCTCAAGGAACAGGTTCTTGCGGTCTGCATGGGTGGCGAGGGTCGAGCCGTTGCCCGGCAGCGCCAGACCCAGCGCCTCGGCCAGACAGTTCATCGAGTTCGCGGTGAACATGCCCGAGCATGACCCGCAGGTGGGGCAGGCGTTTTCTTCGATATGCTGCACCTGCTCATCGGTAAAGCGGTCATCAGCGGCGGCGACCATGGCATCCACAAGGTCGATCTTTTTGGCGTCCAGATCGGCAATATCGATCTTGCCCGCCTCCATCGGCCCGCCCGAGACGAAAATGGCCGGGATATTCAGGCGCATCGCGGCCATCAGCATACCCGGGGTGATCTTGTCGCAGTTCGAGATGCAGACCATCGCATCGGCGCAATGGGCGTTGACCATGTATTCGACCGAATCCGCAATCACCTCACGCGAGGGCAGCGAATACAGCATCCCGTCATGGCCCATGGCGATGCCGTCATCCACGGCGATGGTGTTGAATTCCTTGGCAACGCCGCCTGCGGCCTCAACCTCGCGCGCGACCATCTGGCCCAGATCCTTCAGGTGGACGTGGCCTGGCACAAATTGCGTGAACGAGTTGACGATGGCGATGATCGGCTTGCCGAAATCGTCATCCTGCATGCCCGTGGCGCGCCACAGGCCACGGGCACCGGCCATGTTGCGGCCATGGGTGGAGGTTCTGGATCGGTACATTGGCATGATGCTGTTTCCCTATTGCCTCGGGTTGCATTGCGTCGAGATTGTGCGTTATAGCGCACGTATCACATGTGCGCTATAACGCACAAGAGGATTCGAAAGACAGCGATATGGCACCGGACGATATTACTCTGAAACTACGGGATGTGCGCGCGGCCTCGGGGCTGAGCCTGTCGAAAGTGGCTGAAATGACCGGTGTCAGCAAAGCCATGCTGGGCCAGATCGAACGGGGCGAATCCAGCCCGACCATTGCGACCCTGTGGAAGATCGCCAAGGGGTTCCAATTGCCGCTGAGCGCGTTGATCGGGTCGTCCGTTCTGCGCGATCCGGCCAAAGCGGGCGTGTTCCAGACCGTCACCTTTCCCGGCAGTCTCGAGGTCAAGATCGTCTTTCCCTTCGACCCGGCGCTGGGCGCGGAAACCTTTCACGTCCAGCTTGCCCCCAATCAAAGCCACGAGTCGCCCCCCCACGCCGCTGGCGTCACCGAAGAGGTCTTTGTCCTCAGCGGAGATCTGGAGATTCTGCGCGATGGGGAATGGCTGCCCTTGCAGACCGGGCAGGGCCTGCGCTTTGCCGCCGATCTGGCGCATGGATACCGGGCCGGTGCCCAAGGGGCAGCTTTTCTGAATATGCACCACTATTCGCAACAGCCTGACCATCTGAACGGAACCTGACCGCATGACCGCCTTGCTGGAAACCCTGACCATCGTGGACGCCATCGGGTCCTTCGGGGCGCTGATCGTGGTGGCGGCCTATTTTGCAACGCAGATGCGGATGATGAATTCCGACGATCTGACCTTTCCGGTCGTGAACCTGTTGGGCTCGGTGCTGATCGTCTATTCGCTGGTGCATAATTTCAACCTTGCCTCGATGCTGATCGAAGGGTTCTGGATTCTGATCAGTCTGATCGGGATTATTCAGCATTTTCGCCTGCGCCGGGCGTCAGAATAGGCCTATCCAGCCTTGAACCCCTATCCTGCCGGGTATAGGGAAAATTCAAGCTCGCTGAGGAGAGGCTTTGATGCAGGACGATCCGAAAACCCTGGTATCTACCGAATGGCTGGCCGCACATATCAAGAACCCGGATCTGCGGATTCTGGACGGGTCGTGGTATCTGCCTGCGCAGAACCGTGACGCCAGGGCCGAATATGAGGCGGGCCACATTCCCGGCGCGCGCTTCTTCGACATTGACGAGATTTCCGACCACCGTTCGGATCTGCCGCATATGGCACCGCCGGTGGAAAAGTTCATGTCGCGCCTGCGGGCCATGGGCGTGGGTGACGGCCATCAGGTGGTGGTCTATGACGGCGCGGGGCTTTTCTCGGCGGCGCGGGTCTGGTGGCTGTTCCGCCTGATGGGGCAAGAGAACGTCGCCGTGCTGGATGGCGGTCTGCCCAAGTGGCAAGCCGAAGAACGTGAGATCGAGGATCTGCCCCCCGTTATTCGCGACCGCCACATGACCGTACGGGTGCAGAACCAGATGGTGCGCGATGTTACGCAGGTCTCTGCTGCTGCCAAGCTGGCCGATCACCAGATCATCGATGCCCGTTCCGCCGCCCGTTTCGCCGGAACCGAGGCCGAGCCGCGCGAAGGCTTGCGCTCGGGCCATATTCCGGGATCGCACAACGTGCCCTTTGGCGACCTGCTGAATGGGGACGGCACGATGAAATCGCCCGACGATTGCCGTGCCGTGTTCGAGGCCGCAGGCGTGGACCTGTCGAAACCTGCGATCACCAGTTGCGGGTCAGGCGTGACCGCCGCAATCCTCAGCCTTGCGCTCGAGCGCATGGGCAAGAAAGACCACTCGCTTTATGACGGCTCCTGGGCGGAATGGGGTGCCTTCCCGACCCTGCCCGTCGCAACCGGAGAGACCTGATGTTCGAGAACCTCAAACCGCAGCCCGCCGACAAGATTCTGGCGCTGATGCAGATGTACCGCGAAGACCCGCGCGATCAGAAGATCGACCTGGGCGTGGGCGTCTACAAGAATGCCGAGGGCGTAACCCCGGTGATGCGTGCGGTCAAAGCCGCTGAACAGCGCATCTGGCAAGAGCAGGAGAGCAAGGCCTATACTGGTCTGGCCGGTGATCCGGCCTATTCGGATGCGATGATCGGCCTGATCCTTGGCAATGCAGTTCCGCGCGGCAATATCGCCGCCGTGGCGACCCCCGGCGGCACCGGCGCGTGTCGGCAGGCGTTTGAGATGATCCGTATGGCCAACCCCTCGGCCCGTGTATTTGTGTCGAACCCGACATGGCCCAACCACCTGTCGATCCTGAACTATCTGGGGATGGAGACGGTCCAGTACCGCTATTTCGACGGCGAAACGCGCGGCGTTGATTTCGATGGCATGATCGAGGACCTGAAAACCGCCACCGCAGGCGATGTGGTTCTGCTGCATGGTTGTTGCCACAACCCGACCGGTGCAAACCTGAACATGGTGCAATGGCAAGAGGTCGTGAACCTGATCAACGAGCGTGGCCTTGTGGCGATGATCGACATTGCCTATCAGGGTTTTGGCGACGGGCTTGAAGAAGACGCACAGGCAACCCGCCTGGTGGCCTCGTCCGTCAAGCGCTGCCTGATCGCGGCGTCCTGTTCGAAGAATTTCGGCGTTTATCGCGAGCGTACCGGCCTGCTGATGGCAATCAGCGATGATCCGGCGCAGACGGCGTTGAATCAAGCGACCCTGGCCTTCCTCAACCGTCAGAACTATTCCTTCCCGCCCGATCACGGTGCGCGGGTTGTGACCACGATCCTGAACGACGACGCCCTGCGTGCCGATTGGGCCGCCGAGTTGGAAGAGGTGCGCCTGTCCATGCTGGGCCTGCGTCAGCAACTGGCCGACGAATTGCAACGCCTGACAGGATCGGACCGCTTTGGCTTTGTCGCCCAGCATCGGGGCATGTTCTCGCGTCTTGGTGCCGCGCCGGAACTGGTCGAGAAACTGCGCGCCGATCACGGCATCTACATGGTTGGCGACAGCCGCCTGAACATCGCCGGTCTGAACGCAACAACCGTGCCGATTCTGGCACAGGCGATTGTTGACGTTGGGGTTTAGTCCAAACAACATTCCAAAAAGAAACCCGGGCACGAGCGCCCGGGTTTTTTTGTTGAGCAGATTGCAGCTTAGCCTTTCGAGAACTCCGGGTAGGCTTCCATACCCAGTTCTGCCATGTCCAGACCGTTGATCTCGTCTTCTTCGCTCACGCGGATGCCGACGGTTGCTTTCAGAACCATCCACAGGATCAGCGCGGCGACGAAGGTGAAGACACCGTAGGCAACGATACCGGTCAGCTGGGTGATCAGGTTGGCCTCGCCGTAGAAGATCACGGCGATGGTGCCCCAGATGCCTGCGAACAGGTGGACCGGGATGGCACCGACCACGTCGTCGATCTTGAACTTGTCCAGCATCGGAACCGCGAAGACCACGATGATACCGCCCACGGCACCGATCCACAGCGCGCCGAACAGGGTCGGGGCCAGAGGTTCAGCAGTGATCGAGACCAGACCGGCCAGCGCGCCGTTCAGCACCATGGTCAGGTCGGGCTTTTTATACAGGACCTGGGTCATGATCAGGGCGGCAACTGCACCTGACGCGGCGGCCATGTTGGTGTTGGCGAAGATGCGCGACACGTCGGAGACGTCACCCACGGTGCCCATCGCCAGCTGCGAGCCGCCGTTGAAGCCGAACCAGCCCAGCCACAGGATGAACGTCCCCAAAGTTGCCAGCGCCAGGTTCGAACCGGGCATCGGGTGAACCTTGCCGTCCTTGTACTTGCCGATACGCGGGCCAAGGATCAGACAGCCAGCCAGAGCGGCCCAGCCCCCGACCGAGTGCACGACGGTCGAACCGGCGAAGTCGGAAAAGCCCATGGCGTCCAGCCAGCCGCCGCCCCATTTCCACGACCCCGAAATCGGATACAGGATGCCGGTCAGCACGATGACGAAGATCAGGAAGGGCCACAGCTTGATCCGCTCTGCCACGGCGCCCGACACGATGGACGCGGTCGCAGCCACAAAGACCAGCTGGAAGAAGAAGTCCGAGCCGATCGAGGCATAGTCCAGGGCGGCTGCGGCAGGATCAACACCCACCGCATCAAGCACCGTCGGACCGCCAAGGGCAAAGAACCCATTGAAGTCGCCCGGATACATCGTATTGAAGCCGACCAGCCAGTACATGATCGCGGCGCAGGAAAACAGCGCCACGTTCTTGATCATCTGCATGGCCACATTCTTGGACCGCACCAGACCGCCTTCCAGCATGGCAAAACCTGCCGCCATGAAGAAGACCAGAAAGCCCGCCATCAGGAACAGCAGGGTGGTAAAGATATACTGGGTGTGCAGCGCGGCCTCGCCTTCTGCGGCCTCTTGCGCCAAACCCATCTGCGGCAGCACAACAAGCGCGGCAGCAGGGATGAGAGATTTCATCAGGTTCATGTGTTTTCCTCGGATTGAGTGTGAGTGTCGGCGCTTACAGCGCCTCTTCGTTGGTTTCCCCGGTCCGCACGCGCAGCGCCTGCTCGACATCGAGGACGAAAATCTTGCCGTCACCGATCTTGCCGGTCTTGGCGGTTGTGGTGATGGTCTCAACGATCTGGTCGGCCATCGTGGCGGGCACCACGATCTCGAGCTTGATCTTGGGCACGAAGTTCACGGCGTATTCGGCGCCGCGATAGATTTCAGTGTGACCGGATTGCGAGCCGAAGCCCTTAATTTCGGTCACCATCATGCCGCGCACGCCAGCCTGGGTCAGTGCCTCGCGCACCTCCTCGAGCTTGAACGGCTTGATTGTCGCAATGATCAGTTTCACGTCTTTCCCCTCTGCTTCTCCGGTCTGACCGGCTTGTTTGCACCTGCAGAAAAAGAGCGTGACCCGAGGCGGTAAGAAACGGTTTTGGGGCGTAATTCGGTTCAAAAATGACGCAAAGTTGCACAATTTTTGCACAAAACCTGCCATGCGTCTAAATTTTAGGCGGATATGGGAGGGGAAATTCCGGTAAATCGGACCTCAACATAGGCAGGCCACCGGGGTATGGTGGGCCAAAAGTATAACCGGGCAGAGTTTGAGCATGACTGAGTCCAAGCGCCGCAAACCGACATTGGTCGCGGATAAACGGTACCCGTCGAAGGGGCGCAAACCTTCGGCGACCAAGCGGGCTGCGAAACCGGCGGGCAAGAAATCGACCGCCCGCAAGACAACCACGCGCAAGACCGCCCGCAAGAAGACACGCAAACGCTCGAGCGGCAATGGCGGTGGGATTTTTCGCCGTCTTTTCCGTTGGATCTGGCGTCTGATCTGGGGTGTGACCTGGCGCGTCGGGGCCGTGGTGGCGATGCTGATCGCGCTGGCGGTCGGTGTGGTCTACACCTCGCTGCCCGATGTGGATGCCTTGCTGGACGGGCGTGCGCGGGGGTCTGTGACGCTGTTGGATCGTGACGGCAAGGTCTTTGCCTGGCGCGGTGATCAGTTTGGCGGTGTGATTACGGCGGACACCGTCTCACCCCATTTGAAGAACGCGGTGATCGCCACCGAGGATAAGCGATTCTATCGCCATTTCGGCGTCAGTCCGCGCGGCGTTGCCAGCGCCGTGCGTATCAACCTGAGCGAGGGGCGCGGGCCATTGTCGGGCCATGGCGGGTCCACCATCACCCAGCAAACGGCCAAGCTGTTGTGTCTGGGCGTGCCTTACGACCCGGCTAAGTGGGAGTCAGAGGCCGCTTATGAGTCGGACTGCCGTCAGGGCTCGTTATGGCGCAAGGGTAAGGAAGCCATTTATGCGCTGGCGATGGAGGTCAAATACTCCAAGGACGAAATTCTGACGATCTATTTGAACCGGGCCTTCCTGGGTGCAGGTGCGCGCGGGTTCGAGGCTGCAAGCCAGCGCTATTTCGGCAAATCCGCGGCCGAGGTCTCGCCGGCCGAAGCGGCGATGCTGGCGGGTCTTCTGGTTGCCCCGACACGCTATGCGCCCACCAACAGCCTGCAACGCTCGCAGGATCGTGCGCGGCTTGTGGTCGGGTTGATGGAGGATCAGGGTTATCTGTCCGGCGCGCAGGCCAGCGAGGCGCGCAGCCGCCCGGCGGAACTGTCCGAGGCTGCAGCAGCAAGGGCTGGTGGCTATTTCGCCGATTGGGTCATGGCCAGCGGGCCCGAGTTTTTCACCCGCAATACCACCGAGGATGTGGTGATCCGTACGACTCTGGACCAGCGTATTCAGAGATCGGCAGAAGAGGCGCTGCAATTCATCTTTCAGGAGAAGGTTCGGGAAGGGTCCAAGGCACAGGCGGCGATTGTGGTGATGTCCGCTGATGGGGCCGTGCGCGCGATGGTCGGCGGGCGCAAGACCCGCGTGTCGGGCGCGTTCAATCGCGCGACGCAGGCGCTGCGCCAAACCGGATCGTCCTTCAAGCCATTCGTCTATGCCACAGCATTGGAGCTGGACTATTCGCCCTATGACATTGTGGTCGATGAACCCTATTGCGTCGACATTCCGGGGTCGGGCAACTGGTGCCCCAAGAACTATACGAACAAGTTTTATGGCCGCGTGACGCTGGCCGATGCCCTGAAGAACTCGCTGAACATTCCCGCTGTGAAAGTGGCCGAAGTGGCCGGGCTGGACAATGTGCGCACCGTGGCCAGCGGCTTCGGGATTGCCAGCGATCTGGCGCAGGGACCGGCGCTGGCGCTGGGCGCATCCGAAAGCACACTGATCGAGATGACCGGGGCCTATGCGGGTATCCTGAACGGTGGGTCATCTGTGGAACCATATGGTCTGACCGAGTTGAAGCTGCTGGGCGATGACACGCCGGTCATGGTGACGACCACCGGGATCGGTGAGCGGGTGATCAATGACAACGCGGCCAAACAACTGACCTGGATGATGGAGCGTGTGGTCTCCGAAGGCACCGGTGGCCGGGCGCAATTGCCCGGATGGCAGGTGGCGGGCAAGACCGGGACGACTCAGGCCGCGCGGGATGCGTGGTTCATTGGCTTCACGGCGGATTACGTGGCGGGGGTTTGGATGGGCTATGACGACAACACGCCGCTGTCCGGTGTCACAGGCGGCGGGTTGCCTGCCGAGATCTGGAAAGAAACCATGCTGCGCGTGACCGAGGGGATGACGCCAACACCTTTGCCCATGATCGTGCCGGAACCACCGGTTCAGGTCGCGCAACCGCAACCCCGACGCCGCCAAGGTGGCGGCTTTGAACGGGCTATCAATAACCTGATCCGGGATATCTTCGGCGGGAACTGATACGAAAAAAGGCGGCGCACTGGGCACCGCCTTTTTCAATTCTATTGGGGCAGCTTACAGGCTGGCATCCAGCGCCGCGATGATCGCCGCACCCATTTCCGTGGTCGAAACCGGGGTCACGCCCTCATCTGCCAGCAGGTCGCCGGTGCGAACGCCATCGGCCAGAACTTTCTCGATCGCCGTTTCCAGACGGGTGGCTTCATCGCCCTGATCAAAGCTGTAGCGCAGCGCCATGGCGAAGCTGAGGATACAGGCAATCGGGTTGGCCTTGCCTTCACCCGCGATATCGGGGGCCGAACCATGCACGGGCTCGTACATCGCCTTGGGGCGGCCGTTGGCCATCGGTGCGCCCAAGCTGGCCGAGGGCAGCATCCCCAGCGAGCCGGTCAGCATCGCGGCACAATCCGACAGGATGTCGCCGAACAGGTTGTCGGTCAGGATCACGTCAAACTGCTTGGGCGCGCGCACCAGCTGCATCGCGCCATTGTCGGCATACATATGGGACAGTTCAACCTCGGGGTAATCGGCGGCGACGCGGGTCACAACCTCACGCCACAGGATGCCCGATTCCATCACGTTGGCCTTCTCCATCGAGCACAGCTTTTTGTTCCGGCGCATCGCCAGTTCAAAGGCCGAGCGCGCGGCGCGTTCGATCTCGGATTCGGTGTAGCGCTGGGTGTTGATGCCGACGCGTTCGTTGCCTTCCTCGAAGATACCGCGCGGTTCGCCGAAATAGACGCCCGAGGTCAGCTCGCGCACGATCATGATGTCTAGGCCAGCGACGATGTCTTTCTTCAGCGACGAGAAATCGGCCAGCGCGTCAAAGCACTGGGCCGGGCGCAGGTTCGAATACAGGTCCATTTCCTTGCGCAGGCGCAGCAAGCCGCGCTCGGGCTTGAGGCTGAAATCCAGATCGTCGTATTTCGGACCGCCTACGGCACCCAGCAGCACCGCGTCGACCTCTTGCGCCTTGGCCATGGTTTCGTCCGACAGGGGTTTGCCGTGGGCATCATAGGCCGCACCACCGACCAGATCCTCGCTCACGTCAAAGTGAAGGCCGCGATTGGTGCCGAACCAGTCGATGATTTTGCGCACTTCGGCCATAACTTCCGGGCCAATTCCGTCTCCGGGCAGGATGAGGAGCGAGGGGTTGGACATGAAGGGTCTCCTTGCGTTTCACAGCTCAGGCCCTAGCGTCTGCGCCGCAGCGGGTCAATGAGACGATCCGGCAGAATCACGAGGAAAACACATGTTGATACCGGGAAATCCCGTCCCAAGCCTGAAAATCGAAACCGTGGGCCATGGAAGTTTTGATCTGGATGCCGACAAGGGCGAAAACGGCACGCTGGTGATTCAGTATCGCGGCCTGCATTGCCCGATCTGCATCAGGCAGATGGGTGAGGTTGAAGCCGCGCTGGACGACTTCGCCGCGCTGGGGCTTGAGGTCATCATGCTGAGCACCGACACCGCCGAACGCGCTGCGGAAACCGTGGCAAAAGCGGGCACGACCCGGCTGCGCGTCGGGCACAGCCTGCCGCTGGCCGCTGCGCGGGAAGACTGGGGCCTGTATCTGTCCAAAGGTCGCGAAGGCACCGCCGAGGCCGCGTTCTTTGCAGAACCGGGGCATTTCTACATCGCCCCCGACCGGACGCTGTATTTCGCCTGGCAGCAATCGACCCCGTTTGGCCGCCCCTCGGTCGCTGACATGCAGGGTGGTATCAAATACGCGCTGGACAATGGCTATCCGCCGCGCGGCACCTATACCGGCCCGCTTTAAAGGCTGGCTTTCAGCCCGTCGGCCAGCAAGTCCCAGACCCTGCGAATGCGCGGGGTCTGGCGCATCGCTTGCGGCGCGGCAAGCCAGACCGGCAGGATCGGAATCTTTACATCCAGCGGCAGAACCTCGACCAGAGGGTCCTCTTCGGCGACCTGAACCTGACTGAAGCCGATACCGCACCCGGCGCGGATCAGCTCCCAATAGGCGCTTTGCAGATCGCAGCGGGTGGCAAAGCTGTCCTTGCTGGCGGGCCATCCCTTTTCCTGCATCTTCCGGATGATGTCTTCGTTGGCGTCGAACCCGACCAGATCGTGATGGAACAGATCCTCGGGCGTCTTGGGTCGTCCGACGCGGTTCAGGTAAGTTGTGGCCGCGCAGAAACACAGCGGGACATCACCAAGGTAGCGCGACACGATATCCATCTGTTCGGGACGATACATGCGCACGGCGATATCGGCCTCGCGATAGAGCAGGTTTTCAGTTGCGTCCGTTGCGACCAGTTCCAGCTGAATGGCCGGTTCCTGCTGTCGGATATGCGCCAATATGGGCGGCAACAGGTGGTGAGAGGCAAAGACGGAAGCGGTGATCCGCACCGTGCCCTCCAGCTCTTGCGACTGGCCTGCCGCCGTCATGCTGAACGCGTTCATCGCCTGATGCATCTGCCGCGCCATGGGCAGCAGCTGGTTGCCCACATCGCTGAGTTTCAGCCCCCGCGCGTGCCGGTCAAACAGCGACACGCCAAGTTCCTCCTCCAGCGCATGAATCTGCCGGCCCAGTGTCGGCTGGCTGCGGTCCAGTTGCCGCGCGGCGGCGGACAGAGACCCGGTTTCGGCCACCGCCAGAAAGCTTTGGATCAGCGACCAATCGGCATGGGTAAGCGCTTTGTCCATTCAGACATGAATACATGATCTGCGTTTGCCGGCAATTCCCTGAATCATGTGCAAGGTTAAGTTGGTCCCCACAGGAGGGCACCATGCAACACACCGTACTGATACTCGGCGCCAGTGGCCGGTTTGGCCGCAATGCCGAACTTGCATTTCGCAAAGCCGGTTGGACCGTGCGGAAATTCAATCGCGAGGCTGACAAGCTGGATCAGGCGGCGCGTGGCGCGGACTTGATCGTCAACGCCTGGAACCCGCCATATACTCAGTGGGCCCGTCTGGTGCCGGGCCTGCACCGGCGGGTGATTGACGTGGCTGAACGCACCGGCGCAACGGTCATCGTACCGGGCAATGTTTATGTATTCGGGGCGGATACTCCCGACCCGTGGTCCGCGGACAGTCCGCATTTGGCCCGGAACCCTTTGGGTCGTATCCGAATCGATATGGAGGACGCCTATCGCCGTTCAAGCGCGCGGGTGATCATCCTGCGGGCCGGGGATTTCATCGACACGTGTGCGTCGGGGAACTGGTTTGATCAGGTGATGATCAAGGGTCTGTCGAAAGGGCGACTGACCTATCCGGGCAACCCCGATATTCCCCATGCATGGGCGTACCTGCCTGACCTTGCAGCGACGGCCGTCATGTTGGCCGAGATGCGGCAAGACTTGCCTCGGTTCTGCGATCTGCCATTTGCCGGATATACGCTGACCGGGCGCGAGATTGCGCAGTCTCTGTCGCGGGTGACGGGGGGTGATGTGGCGCTCAAACGGATGCAATGGTGGCCCCTGCAGCTTGCCTGTCCTTTCTGGCGCATGGCCCCGCATCTGCTTGAGATGCGATATTTGTGGGATGTGCCGCACCGGCTGGACGATACGGCCTTGACCACGTTGATCGGCCCGGTGCCGCATACCGATCTGGATCAGGCGATGCGTACAGCGATACCATCAGAGCAGACCGCGACTGCGGTGCCTCATGGCATCGAGACATCCACCCAGACCAGCCGATGACGGCTGGCCCGTTCGGCGCTGTCCCTTTTCGCATCACTCGGCGCGGGCCAGAAGACACCGGCATCAACAACCTTCAGATCGGCTGAGGGCAGAACGTAATCCACCCGCAACTCCCCCACCGCCTTCCAATGGACCGTGGCCCTGTCGCCCGCGAGGGATTTCGGCTGCGGATCCTGCAGGCGCGGGTCCGAGAGAAGGTTGGCGATGGTCTCTCTGCGCCCATCGCTGTGATTGGGATCCAGATTGGCATCCCCAGCGATCACAAACGGATCGGTCGGGGCTGGGCCAATGCCACCATCCATCAGCACCGACCAGAGCCGGATCTCATCCCGGTTGCGCAGGCCGTTGCGATCCTCGGGGCCGTCGAACACGGGCGGGGTTGCGTGAAAGGTCATCAGGTTCAGACGGCCCGAGGGGGTGTTGATCGGCACGACCCAATGGCCGGTCGACGACAGGCGCTGCGCCGCTTGTGCCTGCTCGGACGGGTACGGTGCACCCTCGGCCACGGGCAACTCGGCCCCCGGTAGATCGCGCCACAGAAGGTCCGAGAAATTCCGCACCTCGGACATCGCAATCTCATAACGCGACAACACCGCCAGCCCGCCATGCCCGGTAAACAAGCCCCATCCCTGCGAGTCTCCCGGACCTTGCGTGCGGCCATCCCCATCCAGATCAAGCCCGCTGTCCTGCCCGGTATTGGGCTGCGCGGTAAACTGATAGGGGTAATCCAGCCCGGCCTCTCTGAGGCTTTCTGCCAGAGCCGTCAGGGCCATCGCGTTCATGTCCCAGTCGATGCCTTGCAGCGCCACGATGTCGGGCCCCGTGGCCACAAGCACATCGATGACCGCAAGCACCTGCGCCTCGTCGCGCTGAATGTCGCGCAGCAGCAGGCCGGGGCCTTTCCGGCTGAGCTCGGTGTTGAAGCTGGCAATGCGCACCACATCTGCCTGCGCCGCGACGGGCAGCAACAGCAGGATCAGGGCGCGGATCATGCGGCCTGAGTTGTCTCGGATGTTGAGTAAGCGCGGCGCTTTTCCACGATCAGCCCGGCGATACGCAGGGTCGCCATGCCACGCATGATCATGCTGGCGGGCAGGAAGGCCCAGGCGCTCATGGTCCAGATCAGGGTCTGCGGGTTGTTCAGCGAAATCGGCGTCACGAAATTGGTCAACAGCTTGATCACGGCCGGGATCAGGAACGGCAGCAGGATACCGATGCAGATGTTCAGACGACCGTCACGCTGCAGGCGGCTGACCACGTCACCGCCTTTGGTGGGGTCGAACAGCGGCAGGTTGGTCCAGACGTTGAAGGCCCCGTTGCCAGTGGGCCAGCCGCGCAGTTTCACCGCATAGGCAAAGCTGGCAATCGTGACCAGAGCGGCGACATAGGCGACACTCGCTGTGATCCGCACCAGTTCAACCAGCGGCGCGCTGGCGTCGGCAGGCAACATCAGAACGATCAGCCGGACGGGTGAGTACGGGAAGTCCACCACATTGGCGACGGCCAGACCCATAGAATACGAGAATGTGGTCAGATCGGTTGGTGCATAGCCATTCTTGCAGACCAAAGTCAGGAACGTGACCATCGACATCAGGCCGACAAAACGCAGCCGATTCACCGGCGGGGCGTCGCGGAATTCGATAAAGCTGGGAAAGGCAGAGTTGTATTCGGCAAAGGTCAGGATGAACGCGAGGATCGCGAGGAAGACCACTATCTCGGTCCCGTTCGTCGATGATACAGGCAGGTACAACGCGGGTGTCAGCACCAGAAGTGCAACCAATATTCCACGTATCGCCGCCCCAGTTGTGCGCGCAATCACTATCCGAACCCTTTTTCAAACTGGATCAGCCGATCTTTGCCGACTTGATTTCCAACTTGTGCCCGCCCGTTTCTTAATTCTGACGGATGCCTCTTTCCGTCACCATGGACGATAAGCGACATTTCGCTCAAGTCAGGGTGCAGATAACATGTGATTTCGGGCAAAATGATGGCGCAACTGGTGCGGGATTGCATCATTTTGGACGCAAATCCGACGTGTATCTCAATTTGATACCTAGATGTTGTGGTTTGGGAAAAATCAACCCCAAGAATGCGAACGGGGCCGCGTGCGCGACCCCGTTAGGTTGAGTGTCAACAGATTCGTCCCCAGAATCACACCCAGGGGCGCGCCTGACCTGCATGTTCTTCGAATTTGTCGATGTGGTGGTCTTTCTCCATCGTCAGGCCGATATCGTCCAAACCGTTCAGCAGGCAGTGCTTGCGGTGCGGGTCGATGTCAAACTCGATGACAACACCGTCCGAGGTGGTGATCTGCTGATCTTCCAGATGCACGGTCATGCGGGCGTTCTCGCCCTTGTGCGCGTCTTCCATCAGAATCGCGTGGTGTTCTTCTTCGACCACGATGGGCAGGATGCCGTTCTTGAAGCAGTTGTTGAAGAAGATGTCGGCAAAGCTGGTCGAGATCACGACCTTGATGCCGAAATCCTTGATCGCCCAGGGCGCGTGTTCGCGGGACGAGCCGCAGCCGAAATTGTCACCCGCGACCAGAATCTCGGTCTGGCGATAGGCGGGTTTGTTCAGAACGAAATCCTCGTTCTCGCCGCCATGGTCGTGATAGCGCATCTCGTCAAACAGCACGACGCCCAGGCCGGACCGTTTGATGGTTTTCAGGTGCACCTTCGGAATGATCATATCGGTATCGATATTGATCAAAGGCATTGGGGCGGCCACCCCGTGGACTTTTTCAAACTTTTCCATGTTCACACTCCGTGCGGGAGAGGGCCGCGCCCATGTCCCGCGGTTAAGCTTGTTTCGTTTCGTTGGGTGCGTTTTTGACAAAGAACGCCATGAAGACCAATCCGAACCCGTTGAACAGCATCTCGATGCCCAGCAGGATGCCCAGCAAGCTCAGCAGAGCTGCGGGTTCCGATGCCGCGTAAGACCAGATGATACCGGCCAGCACGATGGACAAGATGCCCGAGATCAGCGTGGGCCAGAAAAACTGCGTTCCGCGCATCTGGAACGACAGGATGACCCGCGCGATGCCGCCTGCCATGAACAGGATCAGCATCACGGTCGCCAGCGTCAGCGTGCCTTGCAGCGGGTGATCCAGAAAGGACCAGCCCAGAAACAGCATCACCGCACCCATGATGAGTGACAGGATCTTGTTACCGGTGCCTTCAACCGTGAGGCCGCCGACGATTTGTAGCCCGCCTGCAATCAGCAGCAACACGCCGGTCACCACCGTCACGGCAACAGACGCCACCACCGGCGCACCCAGCACAAAGATGCCGAACGCGATGGACAGCAGTCCAAGCAAGAGCCATTTGATCCAGTCACTCATGTCTTCAATCCCTCAAATATCTAGATATGAGGAGACCTTACATCAATTCACGGACGTCTGTCAGCCGTCCTGTGATTGCCGCTGCGGCAGCCATTGCCGGGCTCAGCAGGTGTGTGCGTCCACCACGGCCCTGACGGCCTTCGAAGTTGCGGTTCGAGGTCGCGGCACAGCGCTCGCCCGGTTGCAACTGGTCGGGGTTCATCGCCAGACACATCGAACATCCAGCCAGACGCCATTCGAACCCGGCCTCTTTGAAGATGTCCGCCAGACCCTCTTCCTCGGCCTGTGCACGGACCAGACCGGAACCGGGCACGACCATGGCGCGCATCCCGTCCTTGATCTTCTTGCCCTTCAGAATCTCAGCCGCGGCGCGCAGGTCTTCGATGCGGCCATTGGTGCAGGACCCGATAAAGACGGTGTCAATCTCGACATCGCTCAGCTTCTGCCCCGCTTCCAGACCCATGTATTCGATGGATCGACGGGCCGCGTCGACCTTGCCGCCTTCGAAATCCTCGGGATGAGGAACCGATGCGGTGATCGGCAGCACATCCTCGGGGCTGGTGCCCCAGGTGACGACCGGCGCGATATCTTCGCCGCGCAGGGTGATGACTTTGTCGAAATGCGCGCCTTCGTCGGTGAAAAGGGTTTTCCACCAGTCCATCGCGGCTTCCCATTGCGCGCCTTTTGGCGCGTGCGGCCGGCCTTTGACGTATTCAAAGGTGGTTTCGTCCGGCGCAATCAGGCCAGCGCGGGCGCCGCCTTCGATGGCCATGTTGCAGACGGTCATGCGGCCTTCCATTGACAGATCACGGATCGCTTCGCCGCAATATTCGATGACATAGCCGGTACCGCCAGCGGTGCCGGTCTCGCCGATTACGGCCAGAGTGATATCCTTGGCGGTCACGCCCGGCTGCAATTTGCCGGTGATTTCCACCTTCATGTTCTTGGATTTCTTCTGGATCAGGGTCTGCGTGGCCAGCACATGCTCGACCTCGGAGGTACCGATGCCGTGGGCCAGCGCGCCAAACGCGCCGTGGGTGGCGGTGTGGCTGTCGCCGCAGACAACGGTCATGCCGGGCAAGGTCCAGCCCTGTTCCGGGCCGACAATGTGGACGATGCCCTGACGGACGTCATTCACCGGGTAATAGTGAATGCCGAAATCCTTGGCGTTCTTGTCCAGCGCCTCGACCTGAATACGCGATTCGGGGTTTTCGATCCCGTTCACGCGGTCCGGCGTGGTCGGCACGTTGTGATCCGGCACGGCAATCGTCTTTTCCGGCGCGCGCACCTTGCGGCCCGCCATGCGCAGGCCTTCGAACGCCTGCGGGCTGGTCACTTCGTGCACCAGATGGCGGTCGATATACAGCAGGCAGGTGCCATCATCGGCTTCATGCGCGACATGGGCATCCCAGATCTTGTCATAGAGTGTTTTGGGGGACATCGGTCCTCTCCCGTATTTAGATGAGAATAGCTGGCGAGTGGCTGGACGCCGCCTATAGGCGGGCCAGAACCGTGCGGGCAGCCCCAAAGAACCGTTCACGCAGGCGCGCGCGGTCTTGCAGGTCGATATTCGGGGCCGTATGAGGTCTCATAAGCGGTCAGATATAGATACTGGCCGAGTCTATCAAGGTCCCTTGCGACCCCGCAGATGCCATCAGGGCACAATGCTGTGTGGGTTCCGGGGCCTTCATTGAAATGTCACGGGGTGCTTGTTACCTTATAAGTATCCCTGCGCCGGGGATCTGACGGCGCGCAGCAAAGGAGGACTATGTCCTGTCTCTACATACTCAGGCGGGTTTGCCTGCCGAAGATGGGGCCAGCGTGATGGCCCACTCTCAGTCAATCAGCGACAAGCTGCTTGAACGTATCCTTTCCTCACTTTCCGATGACAAGGCCGAAGACGTTGTGCAGATTAACCTGCAGGGCAAGTCTTCTGTTGCGGATCACATGGTGATTGCCTCGGGTCGGTCGACCCGGCAGGTTTCGGCCATGGCGGAAAAGCTGACGGATCGCATCAAGCAGGAATTCGGTTTCACCTCGAAGGTCGAAGGCAAGGATGCCGGCGACTGGGTGCTGATCGATACGGGCGACGTGATCGTCCATATCTTCCGCCCCGAAGTGCGCGAATTCTACCAGCTGGAAAAGATGTGGCTGCCTCAGGGCGGCAGCGCCTCGGCGAACTGAGGCGCCATCCCGGCCCGTATTAAGGGGCCGGAGGCGAGAGAGATATGCGTATCAGCATAGTTGCGGTCGGGCGATTGCGCGCCGGGCCCGAGAAGTCCCTGCTTGACGATTACCTGACCCGATTTGACCGGACCGGCCGTAGCCTGGGCCTTGGTCCTGCGCGGGTGATCGAGGTTGAGGACAAGAAAAGCGCAGGCATGGGGGCCGAGGCCGCTTTGCTGCGCAAGGCGCTGCCCAAAGGTGCGGTGATCTGCACGCTGGATGAACGCGGGCGGGTCATGTCCTCGCCCGATTTTGCGCAAAAACTGGGCGGCTGGCGGGATGCCGGACGGCAGGATCTGGCGCTGATCATCGGCGGGGCGGACGGGATCGACCCCAGCCTGCGGGCCGAGGCGGACTTTTCCATCTCATTCGGGTCGATGGTCTGGCCCCATATGCTGGTCCGTGTGATGCTGGCCGAGCAACTGTATCGGGCCGCAACCATCCTGTCGGGCGGCCCTTATCACCGGGTCTGACATGGCGCAGCTTCTGATCGTTTACCATTCGCGCACCGGCGGAGCCCGGCAGATGGCCGAAGCGGCGGCTGAGGCCGGGCGTGACGAGGCCGAGGTTGTTCTGAAATTCGCGGATCAGGCGGGGCCCGAGGATTTGCTCTCCGCCGATGGCTATATCTTCTGCGCGCCCGAGAATCTGGCGGCGATTTCGGGTCTGATGAAGGAGTTTTTCGACCGAAGCTACTATCCGGTGCTGGGCCGGATCGAGGGCCGCCCCTATGCCCAGATGATCTGCGCCGGGTCAGACGGAGAGAACGCCGCCCGTCAAACTGCCCGCATCGCCACCGGCTGGCGGTTGAAAGAGGTTCAGCCGCCGCTGATCATCTGCACCCATGCGCAGACGCCCGAGGCAATTCTGGCCGAAAAGACAATCCCCGACGAACAGCTTGAGCACTGTCGTGAGATCGGTGCTGCGATGGCCGCTGGGCTAAGCCTTGGGGTGTTCTGAGCGTCAGTTCAGATCGATGACCGTGGTGTCTTCGGCCCAGCCGCCGACATTGTCACGCGCCTGTATCTGCACCTGCGCGGTGCCTTCGGGAATGGCGACGCCGCCAAGTGACCGGGTAAAGGGCTGCTCATCCACATGCGGGTGATGCAGCACGCGCATCCCCAGCTCATTTCCGTCCATGTCCAGCACACGCCAGCCATCTGCGTAATCGTCCCAGCCGGTATCGGGGTGCCGGATGGTGACGTCAAACCGCCATGTGTCGCCGCTTTGGCGAGCCGAAACCTCTTCGATTGTCGGCGGATCGGCCAGGACCGGCGTGGCAAACAGGGCGGTAAGAATCAGATAACGCATGGGCAGACCATAATTTGTTAAGCGCAGTATTGCGATCACGTCTTGGTGTCAGGCGGCAAGGTCAAAAGAACCGAGCGAGAGTGCGAGGCGAACTCACGCCGGTACAGAACGCCAACCGTGATGGCCGTGCCAATGATCAGCGTGACGGGCCCCAGGAACCAGGCCAAAGAGGCGAGAGCGAAATAGGTGGCCCGCAGCGCGCGGTTGAAGCTGCGGGCGGCGGTCACGCAAATCTCGGCCGACTGGGCCGCGCGAGGGTAGGCCTGTGCGTCCTCGGGGTCGTTCGGAACAGCAGCCATCAGCACGGCGCAATAGCCAAACAGACGGTGCGCCCAAACATATTTCAGAAAGGCATTGGCCAGAAACAGGATCACGACCAGTATCTTGATCTCCCACACCAGCGCAGGCGCGCTGCCGATGGCCAGATCGCTGGCGACACCGGCCAGTTGTTCGGTATTGCCCAGCAGGGCCAGCCCGCCGCCAATGGCGATCATCGTGGTCGAGGCGAAGAATGTACTGCCCTGCCGCATCGCCGCCACAACCTGTGCGTCGAACATGCGCGGTTGCCGGGTGACCATCTCGCGCATCCAGTCCCGGCGGAAATCGTCCATCATCATGGAAACGGATCGCCTGTTGGGTGAGGGATGCTCGATTTTCCAGCCGATCCCCTGCCAGGCCCCGATCAGCAACAGGATGGCGACATAGTCCAGTGTCGAAAACAGAAGCGCGCGATCAATCCAAGTCATGGGCGCGACAGTAGGCACAGATCATTGAACTTGCCAGATCGATAAATTGGTAATATTATTTTACCAAATTGGAGGATCAGCAATGGACATGCCCCAGCCAAATCCCGATGTGCTTGCACGCAAGCAAAGCGTTCTGGCGCGTTTGCTGCAGGTTTTGCCCGAGGATGCGGTGATTCACGACCCGGCGGAAACACGCGCTTATGAATGTGATGCGCTGACCGCCTATCGCTGTCCGCCGATGCTGGCGGTGTTGCCATCAACCACGCAAGAGGTCTCGGACGTTTTGCGCATCTGCCATGATGAGGGCGTGCCGGTGGTCCCGCGCGGGTCCGGCACATCGCTGGCGGGCGGAGCGCTGCCCACGGCGGATTGCGTGATTCTGGGTGTGGCGCGCATGAATGAGGTGCTGGAGACGGATTACGACAACCGCTTCATCCGCGTTCAGACCGGTCGCACCAATCTGAGTGTGACCGGCGCGGTCGAGGAGGAGGATTTCTTCTATGCGCCCGATCCGTCCTCGCAACTGGCTTGCGCGATTGCGGGGAACATCGCGATGAACTCGGGCGGGGCGCATTGTCTGAAATACGGTGTGACCACCAATAACCTGTTAGGCGTCAAGATGGTGATGATGGATGGCAGCGTTGTCGAGATCGGCGGCGCGCATCTGGATTCCGGTGGGCTGGACCTGTTGGGTGTGATCTGCGGCTCTGAAGGGCAGTTGGGCGTCGTGACCGAGGCAACGCTGCGCATTCTGCGCAAGCCCGAAGGCGCGCGGCCTGTGCTGATGGGGTTCGATGACAATGAGGTGGCCGGGCAATGCGTTTCGGACATTATCAAGTCGGGCATCCTGCCGGTGGCGATCGAGTTCATGGATACGCTGTGCATCAAGGCCTGCGAGAACTTCGCCCATGCGGGTTATCCCGATTGCACGGCTTTGCTGATAGTCGAAGTCGAGGGGTCCGAGGCCGAGATCGACTATCAGCTTTCGAAGATCATCGAGATTGCCAAGCGTCACAACCCGGTCGAATTGCGCGAGAGCCAGTCGGCGGAAGAAAGCGCCAAGATTTGGCTGGGGCGGAAGTCGGCCTTTGGGGCGATGGGGCAGATGAATGACTATATGTGCCTGGACGGGACGATCCCCGTGTCGTCCTTACCCGAGGTGTTGCGCCGGATCGGTGAGTTGAGCGAGGAATATGGCCTGCCCGTAGGCAATGTCTTCCATGCGGGCGATGGCAACATGCACCCCTTGATCCTGTTCGATGCCAACAAGCCCGGTGATCTTGAGAAATGCGAGGCGTTTGGCGCGGATATCCTGAAGCTGTGCGTCGATGTCGGCGGGTGCCTGACCGGAGAGCATGGGGTGGGAATCGAAAAGCGGGATCTGATGTCGCATCAATACATGCCCGCCGATCTTGAGGCGCAGATGGCGGTAAAGGATGTGTTCGACCCACGGTGGCTGCTGAATCCGGCCAAGGTGTTTCCATTGGATGCGTCGCAAGGGCGGCGGATGGCGGCGGAATGAGGGGCCAGCCCCTCTTGGCCCTGCGGGCCAATTCACCCCGCCGTATTTTTGAACAAGAAGAAGTATCATGAGACCTGAGACAGAGATGGAACTGGCCGAGATCGTGGCCGGGCTGAACGGGCCGGTGCGTATTGAGGGCGGCGGCACGCGCGGCGTGCAGGGACCCGAGCCGGTTTTGAGCACGGCCGCTCTGAGCGGAATAACGCTTTATGAGCCGGGTGCGCTGACCTTGGTGGCGCGGGCGGGGACCCCGGTGGCTGAGATCGAGGCTGCATTGGCAGCGGAAGGGCAGCAACTGGCGTTTGAGCCTGCGGATTATCGGGTACTGCTTAGACATTCGGGAGAGCCGACGATTGGTGGGGTCGTGGCCGCCAATATCTCGGGCCCGCGCCGGGTGCAGGCCGGGGCGTGCCGGGATTTTCTGCTTGGGGTGCGCTTTGTCGATGGGCGCGGCCAGGTGGTCAAGAATGGCGGGCGGGTGATGAAGAACGTCACCGGTTATGATCTGGTCAAGCTGATGGCCGGGTCCTGGGGCACTTTGGGCGTGTTGACCGAGGTATCGTTGAAGGTGCTGCCCATGCCCAAGGCGACGGCGACTTTGGGCGTTTCGGCCCCCCATGTCGCGAGTGCGATTGAGGTTCTGTCTGCGGCGTTGAAATCCCCCTTCGAGGTCAGCGGCGCCGCGTATGATCCAGCGATGGGGCAGGCTCTGCTACGGGTTGAGGGGTTTGAGGATTCGGTTGCCTATCGCGCGGAGCGGTTGCAGACGGTTTTATCCGGGTTTGGCGAGGTTTCGCGCATGGAAAACCCTGAAGATATTTGGTGCGCGATCCGGGATGCCCGCGCGTTTGCGGGCAAGGATGGCGATGTCTGGCGTATCTCGGTCAAGCCGAGCGACGCACCTGAGATTTCTGCGCGGCTTGAGGCCAGCGGGCTGTTGCTGGATTGGGGTGGCGGATTGATCTGGGCGCTGGTGGATGACGGGTCGGACGTTCGGGCGCGATTGGGGGATTTTTCAGGCCATGCAACGCTGGTGCGGGCGGCCCCGGAGACGGTGAATGCTCTGGGCCGGTTTCAGCCTGAACCCGCACAGGTTGCAGCCTTGACCCGTGGGTTGCGGCAGCGGTTCGACCCGCATGGCCGTTTCAATCCGGGCCTGATGGGGTAGACAGATGCAGACGACATTTACCGAAAAGCAACTGCAGGACCCGGCGATCCAGCGTTCGAACGACATCCTGCGCAGTTGCGTGCATTGCGGGTTCTGCACGGCCACGTGTCCGACCTATCAGGTGCTGGGCGATGAGCTCGACAGCCCCCGGGGTCGCATCTACCTGATCAAGGACATGCTTGAGAATGACCGTGTGCCGGATGAGAAAACGGTCAAGCATATCGATCGTTGTCTGTCTTGCCTCGCTTGTATGACCACCTGCCCATCCGGAGTGCACTATATGCACTTGGTCGATCACGCGCGGGAATATATCGAGAACAATTACAAGCGCCCTCTGTCGGATCGGGTGTTGCGCTGGGTGCTGGCGCAAATTCTGCCCTATCCGATACGGTTTCGCTGGGCCCTGATCGGGGCCAAGCTGGGCCGTCCGTTTCGGTTCCTGATGCCGGATGCGCGGTTGCGGGCGATGCTGGACATGGCACCGAAACACATCCCTCCGGTCAGTCGCAATGACGATCCGCAGAGCTTTGCGCCCATCGGCCCGCGCAGAAAACGCGTTGCGCTGATGACGGGCTGCGCACAGAAGGCTCTGAACACCGATATCAACGACGCCACGATCCGGTTGCTGACCCGTTTGGGCTGTGAGGTTGTGGTGGCCGAAGGGGCCGGGTGTTGCGGGGCGCTGACCCATCACATGGGCAAAAGTCGTGACAGTCACGTTGCGGCGGCGGCCAACATACGGGCCTGGGCCCGCGAAATGGATCGAGACGGGCTGGATGCCATCGTCATCAACACCTCGGGCTGCGGCACAACGGTCAAGGATTACGGGCATATGTTCCGCAATGATATCCTGGCCGATGATGCTGCGCGTGTCTCGGGTATTGCGATGGATATCAGCGAGGTACTGATGCAGTTGGACCTGCCTGAACAAAGGGATCAGGGCCTGACCGTTGCCTATCACGCGGCCTGTTCGCTTCAGCATGGGCAGAAGATCAAGACCTACCCGAAAGACCTGCTGAAGCGGGCCGGGTTCAAGGTGGTGGAACCCGCAGACAGCCATTTGTGCTGCGGCAGTGCCGGTACCTATAACCTGATGCAGCCCGAAATCTCGGGCCAGTTGAAGCAGCGCAAGGTCAAAACGCTTGAGGCGAAACGGCCCGATATTATCGCTGCGGGGAATATCGGCTGCATGATGCAGATCGGCTCGGCCACCGAGGTTCCGATTGTGCATACGGTCGAGCTGTTGGACTGGGCAACCGGCGGGCCGAAGCCCCGGGCACTGACCACCAGCCGGGCAAATCAAGACGTGCCAATCCTGCGCTGAAACCGCGTGATGCCCGGTGGCATCATATCGGTCACAAAACCCAATCCGCCCTATTTTCGCCGCACGCGCCCCATAAGACAGTGGGCCGGAGGAAACGGGCGGAGTACCGCGTGCGCAAATGGATCAAAGCGATGGCGCTGTGCGTGTTGCCTTTCACGGCAGCGGCACAGGACACCGGGCTAAAAAGCCTGGAAACCTCTGATTCCGGTCGGGATTGGATGGCTGTCGGTCGGTTGAACATCAAGGGCGTGGGGTTTTGCACAGGAACGCTGGTTGCGCCGAATCTGGTCCTGACCGCCGCGCATTGTCTTTTCAACAAAGGCACCGGCCAGATCATCGATCTGGCGGATATCGAGTTTCTAGCAGGCTGGCGTCTGGGGCGGGCCTTGGCCTATCGCGATGCACGGCAGGCGGTGATTCATCCGGGCTATAGCTTTGGTGCCGACGCGTCGCCTGACCGTGTCAGCACGGATATTGCCTTGATCGAGCTTTGGCAGCCAATTCGAAACACCTCCGTGACCCCGTTTGACACCGGCGCGCAGCCGAAACGCGGCGAAGAGGTCGGCGTGGTGTCCTACGCGGCGGATCGGGCCGAGGCCCCGTCACTGCAAGAGGTCTGTTCGGTCATGAACCGGCAGGCGGGTATTCTGGTCATGTCCTGCGATGTGGATTTCGGGGCTTCCGGCGCGCCGGTCTTTTCCTTCTCGGGGCCCGAGCCGCGCATCGTCTCGGTCGTGGCCGCCAAGGCCAGCATGGACGGGCAAAGCGTGGCCATTGGCACCGCAGTCGAACACGCGCTTGAGCTGTTGCAGGCCGAGCTTGCGGCAGGGCGCGGGTTCACATCCTCGGCGTCAGGAAACGGTGGGGGCAAAAACGTAGGGGCGAGGTTCGTCAAGCCATGATCAGGGTCATTCTTTGTTTTCTTCTCGGTCTATCCGTCATTGCAACCACCGCGCAGGCCCAGACCAACAAGCGCAAACTGACAGATCGAGAGGATCTGTACGGGTGGGAAGCGATCGGCCGGCTGGATGTCGGCACGCGTTCCTTCTGTACCGGAACGCTGATTGCGCAGGATCTGGTTTTGACTGCCGCACATTGCGCTTTGGACAAGCGAACCGGCAAACCCTATGTGCCGGGCGAGGTTACGTTTCGCGCGGGCCTAAGCAACGGCACCGCATTGGCTGAACGCAAGGTGGTGCAGATCGCCGCCCATCCCGGTTATGTCGCAAACGCGCCCCTGTCCGTTCAAAGTATTCAGGACGATGTCGCCCTGATGCGGCTGGAAGAACCGATCCCCTATGACATCGCTGACCCATTTGCCCTGCATAACGGGCGGGTGGCGAATGGTGAGATCAGCATCGCCTCATACGGGCGCGGACGGGCCGAGGCGATTACGCGCGAACGCTCGTGCCGTATTCTGCAACGGCGGCAGGGGCTGATCACCTTTGATTGCGACATCACCTTCGGCTCGTCCGGGTCAGCCATTCTGGCCAAGAACGGCTCGCGCTGGCAGATTTTGTCCGTGGTTTCGGCCGTCAGTGTGCAGGGTGGCCGAAAGACCGGATTTGGGATGGAGCTTGAGGGCGTGGTCTCGGACCTCAAAGCAATCATGCGCCGCGACGCGCCCCAGCCCAAAGCGTCGATCCGCCGGTTGCAGGTCGGAACGGGCAAGTCCAGTTCCGGCGCGAAATTCATCAGCTCGGGCGGGGGTTGAACTTGGTCAAAATGCTACCCATGTGAACTGTACCGGGTCGCCACAAACGGGGCCTGGCAGTTGAAATCGCCCGTCCGTTCGGAGGGCATATATCGTAAATCGCTCAAGGATGAGGATACGACACATGCGTACTTTTGATTTTGCACCGCTGCACCGCGCCACCATTGGCTTTGACCAGATCGCCGACATGATGGATCGCGTTCTGGCCAACGACGTGGCTCAGCCCAGCTATCCCCCATACAATATCGAGAAAACCGACGCCGACACCTACCGGATTTCGGTCGCTGTCGCCGGTTTTTCCGAAGCAGACCTGTCCGTCGAAGTGAAGGAAAACTCGCTTGTCGTGGCCGGTAAGAAAGCCGCCGAGGATCAGGAGCGCAGCTACCTGCACCGTGGCATCGCCACCCGCGCATTCGAGCGTCGTTTCGCGCTGGCCGACCACGTCCGCGTCACCGGCGCGAGCCACGAAAACGGCATGCTGAACATCGACCTGAAGCGCGAAGTGCCCGAAGCCCTGAAACCGCGCCGGATCGAGATTTCTTCGGCCAAATCCATCGAGAAGGACGTGGTTGACGCCAAGGCGGTCAACTAACGCCTGAAAGTCCCGCGACAGTCGCCTCCTCCCAGACTGTCGCAACCCACGCCCCGCGTTCCTCCAGACGCGGGGCGTTGTTTTTGTGTCTGGAGGTTCGCTATGCGGACAAACCTGCCGTTCGCAAAGGCTGTTAGATGTCTGTTTTGACATCAATCCATACATCTCATAGTTGATACGAACTTGACTTTGGCGCGTTTACATCGCCCAATTTTATGATGTTCAAGTACCTGTTTCTCCCTGCCGATATTCCAATTTCGGTTCCGAAAGAAATGACGAGCTTCAAGTGCCTCATACTTATTGAGCGCGAGGTGGATGCTGACTACAGGCACGAAGTCAGCGGGGCTCTCGTGAAAGCTGGGTGTCTCTTTGCTTTGGCGTGGGGTCTAGACTGCACCTTGTGGGACGATAGCGTGGATTGGGCTTTTCTTGAACTCTATGACTACGGCGAATACCCCGAAGAAAAGTTCGTAATGACTTCGTGGCATGACGAAGAAACGCTTGAAGAAGCCGTGGAGTTCGCGAAGCATTGCACCAAGTATTCTGACGTAAAACTAGACGACATTCTGGTTCTCGATTTTGGGCCCCAGGAGCGCGGGGACTTTATCGAGAAGCTTTACCTGAACATGTGATGGCCGCCATTCGTCTGTCACGCAGCATCCGGTAGTTTGGGCTCAAAGCTGACGTCAAAAAACAAGATGACCCCGCACAAATTCGCGCGGGGTCATCCAACGTGTTGCAAGTGGGTTCAATTCCCAGCCGTTACCGACCCGATCGACCAGAACATCGTCTCGCCCGAGGCATCGTCGACGCCGTCATTGTCGGTCATAACAAATGCCTCGCCCGAGGGCAGGATGGCCAGACCTTCGATCTTGTCCAGAACGTAACCGCCGGTCGAGGTCAGGTCGGGCAGCAGGTCGCGGACCTCTTCCTTGCTGACCACAGGCAGTGGGCCGCCCAGCGGGGCCGGGGTCATTTCGGACAGCGGGATGCGGTAGATCTTTTTGGTCACGGCGCGGTGGTCGTGCTGGTTGTCGCGTTCGATGACATAGACATGGTCACCGAAGGCCACGATTTCCGACAGGCCAACCCAGCCTGTTTCCGGATCCGCCTTGGGATAATGCACCGCTCCCCATTCCTGGGTCTCCAGATTGTAGGCGACCAGTTTCACGTGGTTTTCCGGGTCGTCCTGCCATTCGCGCTGAACCGCCATCCACAGGGTGTCGCCAGTCTTGGTGATGCCCTCAAAACCAAAGCGCTTTTCGACGGCCATCAATTCCGGCGGCAGACCGATCTCGCCCTTGCGGTCCTTAATCAAACCATCTGCCGAGACGTGATAGATCGCGTGCGGGATCACCCGGTCAGTGCGACCTTCCGAGGCGACGTAGAAACCGCCCTTGCCGTCCAGCGTGATGCCTTCCAGGTCCAGCTTCTGCGCCGGGTTGCCGTCTTGACGGTGAATGCGGATCACGTCCACGATACGGGCAGGTTGCTGGCTGGGGTCGATCTTGAAGATCGACGGCTGGAAACCGTAGAAGCTGTCATTGACCGCATAGATCATGCCGTCCTCATCCGCGACCAGGCCGGACAGCGCGCCCCATCCGATCAGTTCATCCGCGCCTTCCGAAGTGAGGTGCGGATAGCTGGCGGGGGCGTCCTGATACTCGAAGATCGAGACATGCGCGCGCGGGCCGCCATCTTCGATCAAGTCCTTTTCGTTGGCCGAGATCAGCAGGTTACGCTCGGGGATCGCCACATAGCCTTCCGGGCCAACACCCGAGGGCAGCAGTTGTTTCAACACCGGATTGGCCGGGTCGGTGGCGTCATAGACACCTACGACCGAGGCACGCTCGGCCCCGACAAAGATCATCGGCGTGCCGCCAAAGGTTGCTGCGGTTACGCTTTCAGGCTCAACGCCCTTGGCGTCTGAACGCTTATCCGGGTAGTGGCCGATCTGGATGATGGCCTTCTCGAACTCGGTGCCGTTTTCATAAACGACGGTGCCGTCCTTGTGGAAGATCGTCCAGCCGCGCGAGCCGCCCTGATAGTCGCCTTCGTTGGCGGTGGCGAAGTGGCTGTCGTCGATCCATTTCACTGCATCGGGTTCGCGCAGGCGACCCGGTTGGCTTTCGGTGAAAATCAGCGCGCCGCGTTCGTCGGTGGCGTCGATGCCTTCCAGATCCACGCTGCCTGCCGAGAAATGACTGACCACATTGCCGTCCTTGTCGACAACCGCGATGTGGTTGTTTTCCTGCAAGGTAACGACGGTTTCGCCAAGGGCGTTGATGTCAACAAACTCCGGTTCGGGGTCGGTGGGCGCAACTTCGGCCAAACCGGTCAGCGAGGCCATTTTCATGCCCGTGCACTCCAGTGCGCCGTCTTTCAGTGGCACCAGTGCCAGCGATCCGGCGGGCAGTTGCGGGATGATGCCGTCGTTCAGGTCTTCGTCCCGCTCATTCTCGATCGCCACGGCGACAAAGCTGCCATCGGGTGCGATCGCCACGCTGTCGGGCTGACCGCCCAGATCACAAGCACCGGTTTCGGCCTTACCCGCGATATCGACCGAGATCAGCTTGCCCGACGGCGCGGTGTAGCTTTCCGACGTGTTCACGCCCACAAAAGCCGTGTCGCCAATGATCCCAACCGAGGTCGGTTCACCCCCCACTTCCATCGCACCCAACGGCGCATGGTTCGCGGGGTCGCTGATGTCGATCATGCCGATCACGCCCAACGGGCTGTCGGTATAGACCAGCGTCATGCCATCCGCAGTGGCCGCGATGATCTCGGGCGAGGTTTCGCGAGTGGTATCGGCCCCTTCGGCCATGTTCTTGACGACGGGGAAAGACGCAATTCGGTTGAAATTCATCTCTGCCATGGCCTGACCGGCAGTCAGGGCAAGGGCAGATGTCAGGCAGACACAGCGCAATGACATCGGTTGGGATCCTCTCTGGGTTGGTCGCCAGAGGGATGACCCCGGTTCATTGCGGTATTGTGACGATTTCGATTCAGTTTGATGACAAGCGCATCCGGGTCGGCCACCGCCCGAAGGCGATGGCCGGATTGGATCAGACCGACAGGCAGACGTATTTCATTTCAAGATAGTCTTCCATGCCGTGATGGCTGCCTTCGCGGCCCAGACCGGATTGTTTGACGCCGCCGAACGGGCCAAGCTCGGTCGAGATGATGCCAGTGTTCACGCCGACGATGCCGTATTCCAGCGCCTCGGCCACTTTGTAAACGCGGCTCAGGTCCTTGGCGTAGAAATACGAGGCCAGACCGAAGATTGTGTCATTGGCCATTGCGATCACGTCATCTTCGTCTTCGAACTTGAACAGCGGGGCCAGCGGGCCAAAGGTTTCGTCCTGCGCCACCATCATGTCCTGCGTTACGCCGGTCACGATGGTCGGCTGGAAGAAGGTGCCGCCCAGATCATGGGGCAGACCGCCGGTCAGCACCGCACCGCCTTTGGATGTGACGTCCTCGATATGCTCTTTGACCTTCTCGACAGCTTCGGCGTTGATCAGCGGGCCGGTTGTGGTGCCCTCGGTCAGGCCATCGCCAATCTTCAGCGCTTCGACTGCGGCCTTCAGCTTGGCTGCGAATGCGTCGTAAACACCGGCCTGAACGTAGATACGGTTGGCACAAACGCAGGTCTGACCGTTGTTGCGGAACTTGCACAGCATCGCGCCTTCGACAGCCGCATCCAGATCCGCGTCGTCGAACACGATGAACGGCGCGTTGCCGCCCAGCTCCATCGAGCATTTCATGACCTGATCGGCGGCCTGTTTCAGCAGAATGCGCCCCACCTCGGTCGAGCCGGTAAAGGTCAGCTTGCGCACACCGGGGTTTTCACAGAACTCCTTGCCAATCTCACTGGCGCGCGACGATGGCACCACGTTGAACACGCCCGCCGGGATGCCCGCCTGTTCCGCCAGAACCGCCAGAACGATCGCGGACAGAGGCGTTTCTTTGGCTGGGCGCGCAACAAAGGCACAGCCCGCAGCCAGCGCAGGCCCGGCCTTGCGGGTGATCATCGCGTTGGGGAAGTTCCACGGGGTGATCGAGGCCGCCACGCCAATGGGCTGCTTCATCACCATGATCCGCTTGTCGCGCTGGTGGCCCGGGATCGTCTCGCCATAGATGCGCTTGGCTTCTTCCCCGAAGAACTCGATGAAAGACGCGCCATAGGCGATCTCGCCCACCGCTTCGGCCAGCGGTTTGCCCTGTTCGGCGGTCAGGATCTTGCCCAGATCCTCGGCGTTTTCCATCATCAGATCGTACCAGCGCCGCAGGATTGCCGCGCGTTCTTTGCCGGTCAGCTTGGCCCATTCCTTTTGTGCCGCCTCGGCCTGCGCAATTGCACCCGCCACCTGCGCGCGGCTGACATCGGCCACCTCGGCGACCACATCGCCCCGCGCAGGGTTGGTCACGGTGAAGGTGCCATTGTCGCCATCCACCCACTGACCGCCGATATAGGCCTTGGTTGCCAGAAGATCGGGGTTCTTGAGCAGGGATTTCAGATCGGTTGTTGCGTCCAGCATAGGTTAGCCTCCGGCAGATGTGGTTTGCGCGCACCCAAACAGGTGTTGCGGGCTTTGTCTATGGCCACTGTGGCGGGCGGATCATCCCAGTTGGCGTTCCTTTCTGTCGGGGATAGCGTTGCAGCTGCGCCGCAGTGCCGGGTTCACCGTCTGGTTGCGCCTGCTTGCCTTTCAATTCGGGTGCGAGTTTGCCAAAGTTTCCGGGATTTTGGACGTCAAGGGGATGTAAATGACCGTAACATTCCCTATCTTATTGGGTATATAAGGAAAAAGGGATAGCAAGATGTCGAACCAGCAGTTTGAGGCGTTGATTCAGGAAACTCAGACCAAGGTGCGCGAGTCGCAATCGCAGATCGAAGGCCTGACCTCGCGCATTGAAGCCGCCCGCGCCAAGATTGGCACCGCCGAGGCGGATATCGACATCGAAAACGCCACGCTTGAAGATGTGCACGCTCATACAGAAGTGATGAACGCCAATATCGCCGAGTTGATCATGGGTCTGGACGACGTGACCAGCGCGTTTTCCAAGGATTTCGACGAGATGCGCTCGAAAACCGGGTGGGAGTCGTTTGTCGGCGTCTTCTCCAAAGGTAAATCCGAGTCGATGCGGCAGGAACGGATGCGCACCGCCAATATCGACGACAAGCTGCAGGATCTGATCGCCAAATCGGACGTGATCGTGAAGCTGCTGGAAGGGCAGTTGGCCGTGCTGGAAGAACAGCGCGTCAAGGTCGAGGACAACCTGACCGTCACGCTGGATGATCGCGAGGCCACTGTTGCCGAACTGGAGGCTCTGCGCACCGAGATTCAGGGCATGGACCCGACGATTATCACGCTGGAGAACAAGATTTCGGTCGAACAGGACGCCGCCGCGCGGACCCAGCTGGAAACCGAACTGGCCGAATTGAACAAGCAATACAACGCCAAGGTTCAGGAAGAACAGGTCAAGCTGGCCAAATCGCAAACGCTGGAGCGCTATATCGAAAAGGGCAAAACCTGGGTCGATTCACTGCAGAACCAGGCGGCGACGCAGATGGTGCTGATCAACAAGCTGCAGACGGACACGCAACAGCGCGTGGTGCTGTATGACGCTCTGACCAAATCACTTAAAACCGCGCAGCAGCAGGACGTGGCCCACCGCATCAACGAGATCGGCGTGCAGACGGATCAAGAGGCGCAAACCGCCATGGCCGCCATCGGCACCGCGACCAACCAAAAAATGGCCGACATGCTTGAGGCGCATGAGGACCACATGGTCTTTGCCCGCGACGTGCTGGAGAAAAAGGCCAAGGCGGACGAACGCTTTGCCCGCCGGTTCGCCTCGATTGTCGAGAAGCATGATAAGAACTTGTATGGCGGATGAGGTGGTTCAACCGAAAAGACCGTAAGTTGCTTGGGATTGGCCTCTTTCTCGTGATTTGGCCGATCCCGATATATGGCCTCACTCTTCTTTTCGACAGAGTGAATGCGGAAGGTGGAGTATTAAAACTGTTAGGTTTCCTAGCCGTTTACATTGGGCCTGGGAGCATAATCTTCGGGCTGATGATTTTCGGATTGTATCTAATCTCGGAAGTTCTTCTTTTGCCTTGGCGACTTCATCAATGCCGCACAATCGGGTGTAATAAATCTGCCAATGACTAACCCCACCCAAGACCATGTCGGTCTGACCGACACTTTCGCCTCGCGCCGCTATTTCCGCAAATTCGAGGTGATCACCGTCCACCTCCTGCGTGTGGCCGCGACGATGGAGGCCGAGGGCGCGATCAGCAAGCAAGAGGTGCGGATCGTGTCGCGGTACCTCTCGGGGCTGCTCTACACCTTCCGCGCGCTTTCCATGAAATACCTGCTGGTCGGGCGCGATACGGGGCGGTTCTTTGGCAGCCTCGCCATGGACAAGCGCGACAGCGGGTTTCCCGTGGCGGCCGAGCTGCTGACCATGGCCAATGACGCGCAGCAGGCGCAGGTGCATCTGGCGAATATGCCCTCGGAAGACGACCTGAAAACCGACATGGTCCGCACCATCATTGGCGACCGCGAAATTCCCACCAAGCTGCAATTTGCGCTGTCGCAAAGGCTCTATTACGAGGAATTGTTGAAAGGTCAGCTGTTCTGGGTCCGCAACGATCCCGAATGCCACTGGATCGGAAACGAAGGCGAGCGGCGCAAATTCATGATCCACTGGGCGGTCTATGACAGCCAGATCAACCTGCCGGTCATTTACCTGATGCAGTTGGAGGACAGCGGCAAGACGGCCCTGCCCAAGGACCAGCGCCGCTGGCCCGAGGTGCAGGCCCATCTGATGGCGCAATCTCTGGGCGGGTTGAAACTGGTGACGATTGCCAAAGGCTTCGATCAGGATTTCGACGACCTGCACCCCAAACACCTGCGCCGTATCCATGTGGGTCCGATGTATTCCTCGGCCTATACCGAGCAATCCGGCCCGCTGCGGCAGGTGCTGGAGGACGCGCAATCTCCGCAGGGGCAGGACTGGGCGCTGGCCTGGACCATGGAAGAGTTGGAGAGCGAAGACGTGACCCGCGAACGCGCCGGGTGGTTTTCCACCGTCGAGCGCGAGGTCTTTGCGCTGGACCCGTTCGGCGGGCAGGGGGCCGAGACCGGGGCGACGCGCACGCAACGCTCGATCATCCTGCCTCAGCGACCCTTTCAGGTGCTGGCCGAGCGCAACCCGCCGGGTTTTGCCGATGTGCGCAAGTTTGTGGTCAGCAAGTCGGGGCAGGTGTTGCGGTATTAGAATTTTTGCCTCCGGCGGGAGTATTTTAGAAAAGATGAAGCAAGGGCTGTTATGAAATGAGTTTGACGTCAGATCAGATGGAATTACGCGAGGCGGATATTCGCAAGCACTATCCGGCAGCGACTGCCTTGCTGAACGGGTTCGAACATGCGCCGCGGATTGCCAAGGCGGTTGAGGCCGCCGTTGAGCGGTCTCCGGGCGTGTCAACGGGGCGGCGGTTTCGCTCCACGACGCCGGGACTGGTGACGCGGCGCACCGTGCGGGCCGATGGCGTGCATCTGGTCGAACGGATTGAGGCCTCGGATGATGGCGATACGCTGGTCTCTCCGCCGCAGGCGACCACTCAGCAGGCGATCCGACGCGCCATTGCCATCGCTTTGGCCGTGGCCGAGGCCTATGCGGAACAGACCCCGCTGGCTGATCTGAAGCGGGCGAATTTGGCCGGGGATTTGCATGCCGCCCGCAAGACGGAATTCTCGGAATTGCTGACGGCCGAGGCTCTGATTACGTCGCACGTGTTCGGCAATGCGCTGGCTTATCTGATGTCCTCGCATCTGGGCGAAACCACCGTCGATATTGGTGAGGTCGAAGAGGTTCTGACCGACAATGGCCAGCTCGCCCTGCATGGCGCTTTGTGGGAGCTGGACCAGACCCTTGCCAAACACGCCCCCGACGATACCCACCTGATCGCCGCAACCAGTGCCTATGCCGAGCAATTGATGGATAAGGCCGCCCTGCGTGCCCAGACCGCAGGTCATCTGGCCCCGTTCCAGAACGCCGCCTGGCATATTGAGGCTGATGATCTGACGATCCGGGGCTTTGAACCCGCCTCAAAGGCCAAATCCACCACCCTGACCATGACGTTCAAGAAACCGAACGAGGTGGTCGGCAACCATATCGCCAAGTATCAGGCGATGAAGCTGGCCAAAATGCTGATGGCCTATGATTTCGACCGTCGCCTGAACCCGTTCGCGGAACTCGGCGGGTTCATCTTTACCTTCATGGGCGACGGCAAACCGGGCACCGGCAAGACCACCCTGATCCAGATGATGGCCGGGCTGATCAACGACTATTGCCAGAACGCAGGCTATCCGTTCCGCTACCAGAACCTGAGCACCGACAATATTGACAGCTATCAGGGCAAGTCCGGCCAGAACGCCAAGGCCTTTATCAACACGGTTCAAGACCCCTCGGTCATCGGTTTCGGCACCATCGACGATATCGACCAGTTAGCGGGCAAACGCGGCGACCGGCAGTCCTCAGCCGGGCAACTGGAAATCACCGCCGTTCTGATGGAGAGCTTTGCGGGCGCCAACACTGTCGTGCGCGGCAATTGCACCTTTGGCATGTTCTCGAACTACCCCGAGAATGTGGACGACGCCCTGCGCCAGCGGGCAGGCGCGCGGTTTCTGGTGGACGGGCCGCAAACGCGCGAGGATTACATCGACATTCTGCACCTGCTGATGGGCCGCAACCACGACATCCCGCTGGGCGAACACGACGCCTATGCCGCGCAGGAGATCAAAAAGGCCGTCGCCGCCAGTTTCGAAAGCCACTCCCGCCCGCACGAAGACGCCTTGTTGCAAGTCTATGACCGGGTCTCTGGCGAGATCGGCCAGATGGACACGATCGCCAAGCTGGGCACCTACCTCAAGGCGATCCAACAGGCGGATGAGCGGTTCACCGGTCGCGCAATCAAGAACATCACCGATGCGGTCAAGGTCCGCGCGATGGATTTCGAACTGCCCGACGAGTGGATGGAAAACCCCGACCTGTTCCTGTTCCGGGACTACGACACCAAGAAGGCCATGATCGAGGACCTGCGCCAGCCGATCACGGTCGAGATGGTGATGCAAGAGATCAACCGCTACGCTGACAGCGAGTTCCGCTATGCCGACAAGAGCGACGAGGTCGCCATCGAAAACGCGGTGCGAGAGATGAGCCGGATGGAAGAGGCCAAGCGGCGGTATCTGGAGGGGAAGGGGTGATAGCGCTAGTTTTAGTTCTTGCCGTTTTAACTTTTTTGGCGACTACCCCAGTCGTCCTTGCAGCCCTTTCAAAGTACCCGGGTGGATTGATTGATAAGATTGAGCTTTTTGTATCGGAATTCGATGGCATACTGATCTCAATAGGCACTCTCAGCTTGGTTTCTATGCTGGCTGTTTTGACGGCGAGGTTAACGAACCAGTCAGCTGAAAGAAGGGAAAAAGCCAACAGAAAAGTTCAATCTGAGTTGAAAATCGCGGAATTCAGAAGACAGTGGATCGACGAAATGCGTTCCGACTTAACCGAGTTTTCGCGTCTAGTTTTTCATCGTGACGGAATAGACGACATTAGCCAACTCTTTGCGATTAGAACGAAAATTTACATGCGTTTGAACTTGGAAGAGAAAAAAGCGCTAGCCGTCGTTCAAGCTATGGATGAAGCGTATACAGCGGACTTTAATGAAGCGGACACTGAGACGCTAATGAAAACGCAAACACGACTCTCTAGAGTTAGCAATGAATTTTTGAGAGGCGAGTGGCGAAGACTTAAACAGGATATACTAGACGCTCAAGTTCTTGCTGAGAATGAAACATGATCCGCCTCATCGAAAAAGGCCTGATGTTCGGCAACCTCGTCCACATCTCCAGCCCGGCTCTGGTCGAGCGGTATAACCGAGCGTTGCAGCATCTGGCGGGCAAAACCACGGCGCTGACGGATTTCCATGTCGATATCTCGGGCTATTCGCCAGAGGTTGGGATTGAGCTAGAGGATGAGCTCTACCTCAACCCCAACGGGGTCAATCGGCAGTTCATTCTGCTGACGACCGAACAGAAACGCGCGCCTTTGTTGAACGTCAAATTCTCGACCTCGCGCGATATCCTGCGCGAATTTATCGAGATGAACGAGGCGCAGTTGTTTGCCCTGACCGCCACCGATGCAGTGGCCGGAGAGCTGGTGAACTCGGTCATCAAACTCACCACGCCCCGCGATCTGCTGAACCTGCGCAAGATCGAGATTGAGGCTGACACCGCCGGCGGCACCTTGCGCAAGGCACAGCAACTGGCGGGGATGGTCGAACGGTTCAAGACCGAAGAGGATGCGTGGTTCGACGACGTATTGATCGCAAAAATGATCGAAACGGCCAAGGAAACCGGCGACGTCACTCGCAACCCGGTCCACCTGCGCCATACTGCGTTCGAGCAACGCAACTTCTGGACGGCGCATTTCGGTGGACTCTATCTGTTCCCCGATCTGGACCACCCGGCGGCGATTTGCATGGGCAAAAAACCAGACGACCTGCCGATCAAATATGTCTTTGGCCCTTCGCAACGAAACCAGATTGCCAAGTTCCTGGACTATAACGATCTGGTTGAACCCATCGTCAAGGCGCGCAGTGTAGATGCCGCCGCGATCCTGCAACAGAAGATGGATTTCCTGACCATCGCCGCCGCCGCAGATGCCGATGTCGATCTGACCGGGCTGGATCGCAGCGACATGCGACGTCTGGCGCGCAATCATTCGGATCGCCTGCCCGAGGCGTATCACGGTCTGGCGCAACTGCTGCGCTGGGCGACGGATGGCGGGCCATGGCCGCGCATCACCTCGGACCATCCGGCCTATTTCTACACACTGCGGGCCGCCGATACGCCAAACCGGGACCTTGTGAATATGCTATTGTCGGAACTGGCCCCACTGGACCCGCGCCAGATGTTCATCTGCCATAAAGAGCTGTTCTACAGCACGTATAAGACGTGGCCCGAGGCCAAGAAAGCCTATGTTGCCGACTTCCTCGCGCGCGAGTATCAGGTGGACAAGGCCGGGGCCCGCGCGGCCCTGTTCGGGCATGAGCCGGATATGTCCGGCGAAGATCGGATCAGCGAGGCAGTGATCGCGCGGGTCGGGCCCTGGGGATCGGTGAGGAAGGGCTGAGATGTTCGGAGCGATGCGCCTGTTTCTGATCCTGCTGGTGATCCAGACGGTTGCCTATGTTGCGCTGTCGCTCTATTCGCGCAATGCACGCCGCCGCAAGCTGGAAAGTTGGTGGGACGAAAAGGGCAAGCGCGGCAACAAACAGGCCTTTGTGGAACGCGGTCTGCACGTCTACGATAATTCGTTCCGGCGCAAACTGATCCTGGGCGTTTATGTCGTGCCTTGGGTGGCAATCGGCGTGCTGATCTATATTGTGAATTATATGTGAGGGTTAGGGCATGGCCTATTTGAAATGGGCATTGATCATCATCTTCTGGGGCACGATTGCGGTGGTCCTGCAATACTCTCTGCCGCAGCGCGATATCGTGCGGATCGTAAACACATACGAAGAGCGGCAGGACCTGAACGACTGGACCCGTATCTTCTGGTCCGAGCCAGATGATCAATCCACCAGCCTGTCGAACCGCGATGTGCAGTTCATTCAGGCCGTGCGCGCCAATGGCAAGCCGATTGTCTACCGGAACGAGGATACCAGCTGGGGCTGGCCGCCCTATTTCAAGTTCGACACGGCAAACCTGTATACCGAAGCGAATGACGCGATATCTGATAAAGCGGACCCGGATTGGGTGGCGGTCACGCATTACGGCTGGCGGAACGAGTTCATGTCGATCTTTCCCAATGCGGTCTCCATCAAGCATGTGGACGGGCCGGATGTGCGCCTGATCCCGTGGTTCAACATCATTTTCCTGACCGTCTTCTTCGCCATGCTCTGGGCGATCTGGGTACGCTGGCGCAGGTTCCGCCAGCGTCGCATCGACCCGATGCTGGAAAATGTCGAAGACAGCCTCTATGCCGCTGGTGATGCGATCGAGGAAAGGCGCAACGGCTTCCGCCGCTGGCTGGACAGCTGGAAATCGAAATAGGCCACCTCAGCGTACTATGAATTCCGCATGAAGCGCCCCGGCGGCCTTGATCGTTTTCAGAATGTCGATCATGTCGCGGGGCGAGACGCCAAGGGCGTTCAGCCCGGCCACGACCTCGGACAATGTGGTGGCTTCGGGTATCTCGGCCAGACCGGTGCCCTCTTCTTCTTCGATGCCAGCAACGGTACGTGGGACCACGACAGTTTCACCTCGGGCGAAGGGGTTGGGTTGCACGGCAATCGGTGCCTCTTCGACCGTCAGGGTCAGGTTACCCTGCGACACCGCCACGCGCGAAATGCGAACCTCCTGCCCCATGACAATCGTGCCGGACCGTTGATCGACAACAACCCGCGCCTTGGTTTCCGGTTCGACAAGGATGTTTTCGATCCGACCAAGGGCATGCGCGGTTGAGACAGATTGCGTCGCCGCAATGTTCAACTCGACCGTCCCCGAGTCGCGCATGATTGCCACGGCGCGATTGAATTCCGTGTTGATGGCGGCCTCGATCCGTCCGGCGGTGGTGAAATCCGGCTCACGCAGGGCAAGGCGCATCTGGGTCAGGGTTGAAAGGTCGAAGTCAATCTCACGCTCGACCCGTGCGCCCGATGGGATCACGCCGGAGGTTGGAACCCCTTGCACGACAGATGCCGCATCGCCTTCCGCCACGGCGCCGCCTGCCAGAACCGTGCCCTGCGCTACGGCGTAAATCTGACCATCCGCCGCGTTCAGAGGGGTCATGATCAGGGTGCCGCCCAAAAGACTGTTGGAATCGCCAATCGCAGAAACGGTGACGTCAATCTGCCCCCCGACGCGGGCAAAGGGCGGTAGGCTGGCGGTCACCAGCACGGCGGCCACATTCTTGGGCCGAAAATCCTCACCCGTGACATTCACGCCCAGCCGTTCAAGGATGTTCGACATGATCTCTTCGGTGAAGGGCGAGTTGCGCAGACCGTCCCCGGTGCCATTCAGACCAACAACCAGACCGTAGCCAACCAGATCGTTGCCGCGCACACCGTCGAAATCCACCAGGTCCTTCAGGCGGATTGCCCCGGCAGAGGCGAAACCGGGCAGAAGCAGTATCAGAAGGAAAACAAGAACTCTCATCTCAGGAAGTTTACCAGCGACAGGTTGGCGTTGCGCACAGTGACCGAATAGAGGCTTTCCAGTTGGAACTGCACGGTTTGCAACTGCGCTGCCGTTTCATACGGGTCTGCCTCGATCAACGCGTTGCGGCTGTATTCCAGACTGACGCGCGCCGAGGCGTTGCGCGTGGCCGCCTGCTCCACCCGTGCCTCGGCCGCGCCCACTTCGGCCCGGAGTTTCACCGTTTCGTCCTTGGCGTTGGCCAGATCGACACCCAGCTGCGTGAACATGCTGGTGCGCAGGGTCGGCGACCAGGCCAGCGCATCCTCGGACGCCAGTGCGGCCAGGGCCGTATCCCGCAGCGCGGCCTTGAACGTTGGGTCGGTGGCGGTGATCGGGAGGGTGATCCGCTCATTCTCGGCAATCTGCATGGGGGCGAGGGGGGTGTCCGATCCTTGGTAGATCACGGCATCGAACCCTGCGGGGTCGTTGAACCAATCCTCGGCTGCGGTGCGGATATCGGTCATGGTGGTGAGGCCTGAAAGCTCGGTTTCCAGTGCGGCCAGCAAGGTTTCGGCGGATGCCAAAGGTGAGATGTCGGTTGCATTTCCGGCATACAGGCTGCGCCCGGCAACCCGTGTGTTCAAGGCCGACATCATCGTGTCCAGCTCATTCCGGGCCTGAACCGAGGCCTGTTCGTGCGTGACCGTCTGATTGGCCGTACCAAAGGCCAACAGCGTGGCGGATACCTCGGCCAAGGACGTATCAAACGTGTCCAGGCTTTGCTGCATCACATCGGTGAACAGCCCGGCCTCGGTCGTGGCGATCTTGAAGGCGTCCAGCCGGGCAAGGCTGCGGTCCAGATCCAGAAGATGGGAATAATCGCCCCCCAGATGCCCCGAGATATCCTGCACCTTGCCGGTCGACATCTCGTGGGACAGGGTTTCGATCTGGGTTTTGATCTCGGTGGCGCGGCTGCGCAGGGTCATGCCGCGCGCCAGATCGCCTATAGCGGTCAAGTTCATTGTCATAACCTCAGCAGTGTTTCCATAAGCTCATCAACGACGGTGATGACCCGAGCATTTGCGGAATAGATCTGTTCGATCTGCATCAGGCGTTGCAGTTCCTGATCGGTATCAACACCTTGTTCAGCCTCGATCTGCGCCATCTGTTGCTGCGCGCCATTGGCGAAAGCGCGGCGCTGATCGGCGCGATGGGCGTTTGCGCCAGCTTCGGACAGCAGTGCTTGGGTCACTTCGGCGGCGCGCATATTGCCGGTTCCGAACAACGCGCCGGGAACAGGCCGGGCGTCATTCAGCACGGTGCCAAAGGCCTGCAATTGCGATGAATCGCCCGGGCTTCCCGGTGTTGCCGCCCCCAGACCCGCGCGCAGCCTCCAACTGTCGCCGCCTGCATCCGGGTCCACGATTGCGTTCAATGATATGCGAGAGGCCAGCCCTGTCACCATTGTTGCATCGAACCGGTTTCCATCGTCAGTGAACAGGCCCGGATCGGTTGCGGCTACGGTTGGGTCCAGCCCCGGCGTTTCGTACCGTTCGATCAGGTCGCGCGCGACGGTGTCCAGCTGTAGCTGCGCCTCAACGGCCAGATCATCCCGAATGGCAAACTGTGCCGCCAAGGCCCCGCCCCGTATCTGCGCCGCGTCACCGCCGGTGCGCACCGGGTTGCCGTTCATTTCCAGCCCCGAGAGCAGCCCGTTTGCCGCTGTCATATGCGGTTTTGTCTCACCCGTGGTGGTAAAGGCGAACTCTGCCGCCTTGCCTTCCAGCAGGATCAGCCCGCCATCGGAATAGAGCGAGACCTGATCATTGTCGCGCGGGATCACGTTCACCGGGATCAGATCGTTGACCTGATCAATCAGCACCTGTCGCTGGTCCAGCAACGCGCCAATGTCGCCACCCGAATAGCGAATGGCGGGGATCTTGGCGTTCAGCTCTTCGATGTCCTGCAGCGTCTGGTTCAGGCTGTCGATCTGAGCGCCAATCCTGCGATCCGCATCCGATCGCGCCTGACGCACCCCTTCCGAGACCCTATTGAGCTCGCGCGCCAGATCATCCCCGGCACGGGCGGCCTGATCCAGACGCTGCGCCGAGTCCGGCAAGCTGGCCGCCGTTATCAGGCTGCTGTCAAAGGCAGACAAACGGGCGGCCAGCGATGTTGCCTCATCCGGTGTTCCCACAAGGCGTTCGAACTGAGTATGGAACGCCGCAAGCGCCGATTGCTGCGCCAGATCCGCGTCCGTGGCGCGTCGGTTGGCGGTCAGAACGGGATTGTCGTGGCGGATCACACCAGCAGCGCGCACACCATGGCCCGAGATCGGACTGGTGGTCAGTTCCAGAGACCGGCGTGCATAGCCGGGCGTCAGGGCATTGGCGATATTGCCGGACACAACGGCAGCCCCTCGACTGGCTGCGGTCAGCCCGCCCAAGGCATTGTTCAAAGCTGTCGACATATTCATGAGGCCATACCTTTCCCGTGACCGAAACCCGGATTACCGTTTGATATTCGTGGTTTCCTGCAACATCTCATCCACCGTCTGGATCACGGTCGCGCCCGAGGAATAGGCGTGCTGCGTCTGGATCAGCGAGGTCAGCTCGGTCGCGACGTCGGTGGTGGATTCCTCGCGCGCGAAGGAAATCAGGTTGCCGGTCGGGCCTTCGCCTGCATTCCAAAGGAAGAACGTGCCGCTGTCGCGCGATGGGGCATAGGTCTGGCTGTCCAGCGCGGTCAGGCCGTTGGGATTTGGAACGTCCGCCAGCGGGATCTGGAACATCCGGCGGCTGACACCTGTATCGTAGAACGCAAAGACATAGCCGTTTTCATCCACTTCGACGCTGGTCATGGTGCCCACAGCCGAGCCATCGCGCGTGATCGAAACCGGTGCAAAGGTATCGGACAGCTGCGTAATACCATCGGCGTCGCCGATCTGGCCGATATTCACCTCCATCGGGCCACCTGCGACGTTGACGACAACGCTGCCCGTAGTCGGATCATAGGCCCCGCCCGAAACGGTCGTCACGCTGGCGAGGGTTCCCCCGGCGGTGCGGCTGTCGGTGAAGGTCAGCGTGTACTCTCCGATCACCGCGCCACCCGAGGCCGAATCGCGCAGGACCATCGTCCATTCATTGCTGGACCCGGTGGCCGGTACCGTCGGCACCAGCTCAATATCGACGCTTTCGGATTTGCCCAGATTGTCGAAATATTCGACCGACAAGGGCTGCACGTCACCGGGCGCACCCGCATCGGTCGCTGTTGCAGGCAGGTTCATGCGCAGGTTCATCTGCGTCGTTGGTGCGCCGGACAGCTGATTGACGCTCAGCTGCACGGGCTCAAGCGCGGCGGGGGTGTCGCGCGGCACGGCTGGGATCGACCCATCGGGATTCGCGCGCCAGCCCAGCAGCACCAGGCCGCTTTCGGTCACAAGATACCCTTCGTCATTAGTGCGGAACGACCCGGTTGTGGTCAGCAGCATCTCGTTCGATCCGCCCGCGATCTGCGAACTTGGGCGCACAGGGATCATTCCCCGCCCCCGCACCGCCAGATCGGTCGAATTGTTGGTCGTCACCAGCGAGCCACGCTGATCGATCAGCCGTTGGCTGGTGGTCCTGACGCCGCCGGCGGAGTAGCTGCCGCCCTGACCAGACGTAACCATCGAATGAAAATCCGTCTCGACCCGTTTGTAGCCGAAGGTCGAAGAGTTCGCGATATTGTCGGATATGGTGGCCAGCCTGTTGGCATTGGCCCTCAGCGCCGCCACACCGGCATTCAGCGAAGAGGAAATTGTCATCGGCGCGCCCTTCTGTTGCGTCAATTGTTGATGCAACAGCTAACGCACTGCCCCTTAACAGCGCGCTAACAGGTAAAATGCGCCCTACCTTTAGGGGCCGCGCAGAAAGATCACCTCGATCCGGTTGTTGCGCGGGGCCATCGGGTTGTCACTGTGCAGCTTGCGATCGGCATGTCCCGTGACCCGGTCAAGTCGCTGTGCCACAACGCCTTTGTCCTGCAGCATCTGACGCACCGCCTGCGCGCGCGAGGTCGACAGATCCCAGGCAGGATTACGCGCCAGCACGACGGGCGAAGCGCCGACATGCCCCTCCACGGCAATGGAATTCGTAACCAGATCCGAGGCGCGTGCGATCAGCAAACTCAAAGCCCGCAGGATCGGCGTCGGTGTATCCGAGCCCGATTCGAACAGCGGCTGATCCTCGGTATCGAACAGCTCGACAATCAGGCCTTCGTCGGTGACGCGGGTGACAATGTGCTTGAGCAGCTTGTCCGACACCGCGCTTTCACCGGTACGCCCCAGCAACTGCGCCTCAAGCGTCGAGAAATCCTGCTGCGCGCCTTTGCCGCCGCCATCCGCGTCCAGACCGGTTGTGCCGCGCGCCTTGCGCGCCTCGGTCGGAAAGCGGTTGGTTGCGCCCTTGCCGTCCGAGACCAGAGTGTTTTCTGAGAACATGCTGTCGCCGCCAAAGGCTCCGTCACCGCCGCCGGAATCGGGGCTGATCGGGATTGTTGGCGAGAAGTAATCCGCCAGCCCCTTGCGTTGCGTTTCGGTCGTTGCGTTCAACAGCCACATCAACATGAAGAAGGCCATCATGGCCGTGACAAAGTCCGCATACGCGACCTTCCACGCGCCACCGTGATGGCCATCGCCACCTGACACACGCTTCTTCTTGATGATGATTGGCGCCGCATTGGTCTGCGCACCCATCTCCACCACCTTTTTATCACCCAAGCTCAGAGGTAGCAGCGCAGGTCTTAAGGTGGGCTTAACACTTAAAACTGTTCAGAGTTCGCTTTACCTTGGCAGCCCAGCCGAGGCGCGGCGCAGGATCAGGGACAGGCGGTTGAAGCTGTTTTCAATCCCGTCCGGGTCGGTTTTGCCAAAGAAACCATCCAGATCGTCATGTACCCGGACCGCCTGATCCAGCAGGGGATCAGAGCCTTCTGTATAAAGCCCGGCTTTGATCATCACCTCGGACTGCTCATAGCTGCCGACCAGTTTCCGGGCCTCGGCGATCATCTGATTCTCGGCCTCGGTCGCCGCCCCCGGCAGACTGCGCGAAACCGACCGGCTGAGGTCAATCGCCGGAAAGCGGCCGCGTTCGGCGATCTCGCGGCTCAGCACGATATGGCCGTCCAGCACGCCGCGCAGGATGTCGGCGATGGGTTCGTCCATATCCGATCCGGCGACCAGAACGCTGAACACCGCAGTAATGTCGCCCTGTTCATGCGTGCCCGGCCCGGCGCGTTCGCACAGCTTTGAAATCAGCGGCGTGACCGATGGTGGGAAGCCGCGCAGCGAGGGGGCCTCACCCATCGCAACGGCAATTTCCCGATGCGCCTCGGCAAAGCGGGTGACGGAATCGGCCAGAAACAGGACGTTCTGACCCTGATCGCGCATGTATTCGGCCACGGACATGGCCGACCACGCGCAACGCCGTCGCGCCAATGCGGATTGGTCCGAAGTGGCCGCCACAACGACTGCACGTTTCATGGCCTCGGGCCCTAGGGCATGGGTGACAAACTCATTCACTTCGCGCCCGCGCTCGCCCACCAGTGCCACGACGACCACGTCAGCCTGCATCGACCGCGCCATCGTTGCCAACAGGGTGGATTTCCCGACACCCGAACCCGCAAACAATCCGACCCGCTGCCCACGCACAATCGGCAGCATGGTATTGAGCGCCGCCAGACCGGTCGCCATCCGTGCGCCAAGTGGCTTGCGATTTACGGCCGGGGGCGGGGCTTGCACGATGTCCCTCTCCTGCGGTCCGCCCAGCAGCGGTTTGCCATCAAGCGGGGCACCAAACGGATCGATCACCCGCCCCAGCCAATGCATCCCCGGCGCAAATCCGGGTGAGGGGTTCAGAATCACTCGGTCCCCAAGGCTGACCCCATCCGGTGCGCCGCCGGGCATCATGTGAATATGATCGGAGCCCACATGCAGCACCTCACCCGTCAGATCGGGGCCCGAGCGGCGTTTCAGCGTCAGCAGATCCCCGATTCGTGCCTGCCGGGTCAAACCGCTGATTTCTATGACGCCTTGCGCGACACCGGACACCAGCCCGACATGCCGCGCCATGGCCATCCGGTCGAATTCGCATTTCAGAAGCATCGGGTCGAGATCTGACATCGTGGGTTCTCCAACTGAGTTCTGAAAACTGTTTCTAAAGGAATCGGGGTTAAGCCTTGATTGAAATTGATCGAGGGAGAAGCCCCGATGTTCTATGACCTGAACGTCTTTAAGACAGCGTACGCAATGGCAACCCATGCCGGGCAACGGCAGGCCGTCATCGCGCGCAACATGGCCAACGCAGATACGCCGGGCTATCAGCCGCGCGATATCGAAGCCTTTCAAACAGCATTCGAAAACACCGGGTCCGGGGCCGAAATGACGGCCACCCGGCAGGGGCATCTGAACGGCGGCATGTCCGGGCAAAACTGGGCTGAATACACTGCCGAGCCGAAAGGGGATCCCAACGGCAACGGTGTGTCGCTGGAAGAGGAAATGCTGAAAGCGGTTGACGTCAAACGGCAGCATGATCGGGCGCTGACGATCTACAAGTCCTCGATGGGCATTCTGCGCACCAGTTTGGGTCGGGGTTAATCGGAGATGAGCGATTTTTCCCACTCTCTTACTGCGTCGGCCAGTGCCCTGCGGGCGCAGGCGGCCCGGCTGCGTCATGTGTCCGAGAATATCTCGAACGCGGATACGCCCGGCTACCGGCGCAAAACGGTCCCGTTCGAGACGGTGCAGAAGGACGGCAAGGAGATGGTGCAGGCCGGGCGCGTGCAACTGGATCGCCGCGATTTGCAGCGCGTTCACGACCCCAGCCATCCGATGGCGGATGAAAGCGGTCATTATCTGGGCTCGAATGTCGATCTGATGATCGAGATCGCCGACGCGCGCGAGGCGCAGCGCAGTTACGAGGCCAATCTCAAGATGTTCGACCAGACGCGCAAAATGTCGTCGTCGCTGATGGAATTACTCCGGAAATAAAGGAACGCCAGAATGGATATCCGATCACTTACCGCCGCACAGAACTATGCTGGCGCGCGCCCCGCAACGCAGGCCGACCCGGATCATGCCGGCATGGCGCAGGGAATGCGCGCGACGTTTCAGGACTTTGCGGCAACGCTGAAACACAGCGAGCAAATGTCTCAGGCCGCGATGACCGGACAGGCTGATCCGCATGCCTTGGTGCAGGCACTGGCGCAGACCGAACTGGCCGTCGAAACCGCCGTTATCGTGCGCAACAAGGTGGTCGAAGCCTATCAGGAAATCCTGCGGATGCCGGTCTGAACGATGCTGAGCGAAGGTCTGTTCTACGACATCGTGCGTCAGGCGCTGTGGGTCGCGGTGATCACCTCGGTCCCGATTCTGGCCGTGGCGCTGGTGTCCGGTCTGATCGTCGGCCTGTTCCAGGCACTGACCTCGGTGCAGGAGATGACGTTGACCTTCGTTCCCAAACTGATCGCCATTGTCGTCGTGTTCTGGATTTCGATGGGCTTCATGACCCAGACGCTTGTCACGTTTTTCACAGGCACTCTGGTGCCGCTGATCGCAGGAGGTCGCTGATGGATACCGCCTATGTCACCCTGTCCCGTCAATCCGGGCTGATGAACGAAATGCGGCTGGTAGCGAACAATATCGCCAATGCCAATACCACCGGCTACCGCGCACAAGGGTTGGTGTTCTCGGAATTCGTGCGCGACATGCCGGGCAATCCGTCCCTGTCGATGAGCCGGGCCGAGGCGCGCAATACGTCCCTGCAACAGGGCGTTCTGACCGAGACTGGCGGGCAGTTCGATTTTGCCATCGAAGGCGAGGGGTTCTTCATGGTTGAAACCCCCGAGGGCAATCGCCTGACGCGGGCGGGCAGTTTCACCCCAAACGCGCAGGGTGATCTGGTGGCGATGGACGGCGCGCGTGTTCTGGACAGCAACGGCTCACCCGTTTTCATCCCGCCCGATGCGGCCTCGATCGACGTCGGTGCTGATGGCACGCTGAGTGTCGAGGGGCAGCTTCTGGGCCAGATCGGTGTCTATCAGGTGGACGACCCCGAGACTCTGGTCCGCGAAGGCAACACGCGGTTCCGTGCCGATGGTGGGATCGACGCCGTCGATGAACCCGTGGTCGTGCATCGGTTCCTCGAGGGCTCGAACGTCAATGCAATCCAGCAGGTCGCGCGTCTGGTCGAAATCCAGCGCGCCTATGAGCTGGGACAAAGCTTTCTGGAAACCGAGGATGAGCGCGTACGCGGGGCCCTCGACGCGCTGATGCGCTGATCTGAACAAGGAGATTTTGAAATGCGTGCTTTGAAAATCGCAGCCACAGGTATGACGGCGCAGCAGATGCGGGTCGAGACGATCTCGAACAATCTCGCCAACATGAACACCACCGGTTACAATGCCCGCCGTGCGGAGTTTGCCGATCTGCACTATCAGCAGATGGCCCGCGCAGGCGCGGTCAACGCATCGGACGGAACCGTATTGCCGACCGGTATTCAACTGGGCCTTGGCGTCCGGCCTGCCGCCGTCACGGTGCAACTGGCACAGGGTGCGCTGTCGGCCACGGGCAGCGATCTGGACGTGGCCATCGAAGGCCGTGGTTATCTGGAGGTGGCGCTACCCAACGGTCAGTCCGCCTATACGCGCGATGGCAGCCTGAAACGCTCGGCCGAAGGTCTGATCGTGACCTCGGACGGCTTTGCCGTAGCCCCAGAGATCACAATCCCGGATGATGCCCGGTCGATTTCGATCAACGCCTCGGGCGAGGTTTATGCCTATTTTGACGATACGCCCGAAGGGCAATTGCTGGGTGAATTCTCGCTGGCCAGTTTCTCGAATGCCAAGGGGCTTGAGGCCATTGGCAGCAACCTGTTCCGCGAAACCGAAGCCTCGGGCGCGCCGATCCTGGGCCTGCCCGGTGAGGACGGGTTGGGCACGCTGCGACAAGGCTATCTGGAAGACAGCTCGGTCGATGCCGTGCGCGAAGTGACCGAGTTGATCGAGGCGCAGCGTGGCTATGAGATGAATGCCAAGGTTATCACCGCCGTCGATCAGATGATGGGCGCGACAACACAGGTGCGGTGATGCGGTTCGTGATTCTGATCTGCCTGATGGGCGCACCCCTGGCTGCATTGGCGGATATCGTGGTCCCGACCCGCACGATCCGCGCGAAAGAGGTGATCTCGGCCGCGGACCTTGAACTGAAAGCGACGGATTTGCCCGGCGCCATCAGTGATCCGGACGCGTTGATCGGGCTAGAGGCGCGGATCGCCCTTTATCCCGGTCGCCCCGTGCGCGCGGTGGATGTAGGCCCGCCTGCCATCGTGGATCGCAATGATCTGGTTGTTTTGGTGTTCAACCGCCAACCCCTGTCGATCTCCACCGAAGGCCGGGCGCTGGGGCGCGGCGCGGTGGGTGAGCGTATCCGCGTCATGAACCTGTCCTCCCGCACAACGGTCACCGGCCTGATCCGGCCCGACGGACAAATCGAGGTGAAATAATGACTGGACTGTCAAAACCCCTTCTGCTGACGATCTTTGCGCTTTCCGCCTGCGGTCGATTGGATCATCTGGGCAAACCGCCAAGCTTCACCCCGAACGAGGAGTCACCGGAACAGGTGGCAATGCTTTGGCCGGGCCTGCCCCTTCACACACAGACGCAACGGGTGGTCGACAGATCCTCGCTATGGAGCGGCGGGCAGCAATCCCTGCTGGGCGATCAGCGGGCGATCAAGAAAGGCGATATTCTGACCGTTGTGATCGAACTGGACGAAGAGGCCGAGTTTTCCAACAACACCAGCCGGTCCCGCTCCGGTTCGGAAAGCCTTGAGATCCCTAACCTGTTCGGGCTGCCGCAACGGGCCGAAGAACATCTGCCCGAGGGGGCGACCCTGGACGATGCAGTCGGGATCGAGTCGGATTCCTCAAGCTCGGGCCGGGGGTCGGTGCGGCGCAACGAAAAGCTGACTTTGCGGGTCGCGGCCACGGTGCTGGACGTGTTGCCAAACGGGGTTCTTTCGATCTCGGGTTCACAAGAACTGCGCGTGAACTTCGAATTGCGAGAGCTTTTGGTTGCCGGCTACGTCCGCCCGCAGGATATCTCGCGCAAGAATGAGATTACGTATGACAAGATCGCCTCGGCGCGGGTGTCTTACGGTGGGCGCGGGCAAATCACCGATGTCCAGCAGCCGCGCCTTGGCCAGCAGATCCTCGACTCGATTCTACCGTATTGAGGTGCGCACATGATGAAGCTGTTGCTGCCAGTCGTTTTCCTGTTGGTTGGTCTGGGTGCCGGTATTGGTGCTGCGAAATTCCTGACCCTTGAAAAACCGCCTGAGGTTGCGTCTGATGCGAAGGACGAAAAGAAGACAGAGGCCAAAGAACAAAAGGCCGATAAGAAATCCGACAAAGGGGACAAGGCGGGTGGTTTTGAGTATCTGAAACTGACCAAGCAATTTGTCGTGCCGGTGGTGAAAGATGATCAGATCTCGGCCATGGTGACGATGTCGCTAAGCCTTGAGGCGAACCCTGCCATCACCGAAACCTTCTATGCCATCGAGCCGAAACTGAGGGACGGGTTTTTGCAGGTTCTGTTCGATCACGCCAATACTGGCGGCTTTGACGGTATCTTCACGGAATCGGACACCCTGACCGTCCTGCGCAAGGCGCTGCTGGAAGTGGCACAGAAGGACCTTGGTGCGGATGTATCTCAAGTTCTGATCATGAGCGTGAACCGGCAAGATACCTGAACCCAAGAACCTCCGGCCCGATCCGATTGGGCCCCGGGGGCTACTGTTGATTTGACTGTTTTCTGGCCTGAGCCAGCCGATGTTCTTGTCGAAGCTGGTCGGAGATTGAACGGATCGCCTGTTGCCGTCCGAACGCCGCCCGAAGTTGTTCGATCGCGGCTAGTTTCTGCGCCCGCAGACGGGCGAGGTCGGTGTTCAACTGGCGACGGGTTGCGGATTCCCACCCGTTCCACAGAATATCCGTCCCGGTGACCTGATACCCTTCGGCCGAGGCACTGTCGCGCCGCACCTCTGCAACCTGTGTGTTCAGCGATGCAAGCTGCTGCTGTACGCGGGCTTCGGCCTCGATCACCGGGCGCAGGGTTTGATAGTTTTTCTGATACACGGCATCAGTGGCGCGTTGCAGGTCGGACATTTTTTTTCGGTTCATCTGATCTGACCTTTTGCACGTTTGCGCATCGCCTCGGCAAATCGAATTGCGGCGGCGACCGGGCGGTAGTGCTCTTCGGCGATTTCCTGACCGATCTCGACGGTCGCGTGCAGCGCGCGTGCAGTTGGCGGATCCGAGTGGATCGGGACCCCGCCCTCGCTGGCGGCGGATCGGATGGCCGCCGCCACCTCATCCACGCCCTTGGCAACGCAGACAGGGGCGGCACCTGCGGCGCGGGACCATTTAAGCGCGACCGCGAAATGGGTAGGGTTGACGATCACCACATCCGCCTTGGGCACATCGGACATCATCTGGTTGGTTGCAATGTCCTGCGCACGTTGGCGGCGCTGTTGTTTGACATGCGGATCGCCCTCGGCATCCTTGGTCTCATCCTGGATTTCCTTGCGCGACATGCGGTTCTTGCGCATGTGCTCGGCATATTGCCAAAGGTAATCGATCACACCGATGGCCAGCGCAATGACGATCACGATGAACAGAAAGCGAAACAGCAGGTTCATCATCAACAGAATCGACGATTTTGCAGGTGCTGCGCTGGCCGAAATGATCTCGGTCAGATTGGCCTTCAGGAACAAGGCCAGGCAAGTGCCATAGATCAGCAGCTTGGCAAAACTCTTGGCAAATTCGAACAGGCCGCCGCGTCCGAATTTGTTTTTTGCATTCGACACAAGCGAGATACGCGAGAGCTTGGGTTTCAGCTTGGTGGGTGCAAAGATCAGCGCGCGCTGGGCAATCAGACTGAGCAAAACCGCCGCGGCGGGCAGTGCAAAAAGCATCGAGACCGGCACTAGTGCGCCCCGAAGCAACCCGGCAACCGGCGCAGAAGCAGGCCCGGTCGCGACCAGTTGAGACAACGCATCCGACTGGTCAATCAGCACAACAAACAGCGTGCCCAGATGTTGGGCTGTGTGCTGCCCCGCCGTCAGCAGCGCGATGACCAGACCGGTATATCCCGCGACCACGGACAGATCGCTGGACTTCGCAACCTCACCCTTTTCGCGCGCTTTCTGCAGCTTTTGCGGGGTGGGTTCAAAGGATTTGTCGCTGTCGTCGTCAGGTCCGCTCATGGCCTTTCCCCGGTCGGGTTGAGAAGGAAGGCGTTCAGGGCGTCTGACCAGACGGACAGGATCAGCGGTGCGCCGGCAAACAGCAGGAACAGCCCGGCAAAGGTGATGGCAGGGGCGCCGACGAAGGCCACCATCAGCTGCGGCATGGCACGGTTGATCACCCCAAGGGCCAGATTGTAGATCAGCGAGGCGATCACAAACGGGGTGGCCAGCGCAAAGGCCAGGCTGAAGCTGTGCGCGATCTGTTGCACCCCCCAGTGGGACAGATCCGATGGTGCCGGAAGCATCCCCATCGGGAACATCGCGTAGCTGTGGATCAGAAATTGCGCGGCCCGGATGTGCAGTCCCATGATCACGGCCAGCGTCAGACCGGCCAGCATCAGAAAATACCCCATTGCTGGCATCGGATCGACTGCGGCCCCGCCCAGAAGCTGCGACAGCGAGGTCGATTGTGCTGCAATGGACCCAGCGGTTTGCAGGGCCAGCACAAACAATCGTAACCCAATGCCGAGGGCCATCCCGATCAACACCTCTGTCCCCACCAGCCGGACCATCTGCGGGAAACCGGCGGCCAGCTCAGCTGCGCCAATTGCGGGCGCGATTATCAGGGTGAAGGCCATCGAAAGACCCAGTTTGACGCGCACCGGGATGCTGCGCTCGCCGAACGCGGGCAGCAGCGACACAAAGGCCGAGACACGCAGAAACACGGCAAATAGATGCCAAACGCTGACGCCGATCTGGTTCAGCAGTTCCGGGGGCAGGGCGATCACGCGGGAACCGTTCCGACCAGTGACGGCCGTGCCTCAAGCCCGATCTCTTCGAACGACAGGACCGGGTTGGCGACGCCCCGCGCCTGCATGATCGTGCGCAGCAACCGGCGGCGGCGGGTCGAGGTGACGATGGCCGGGAACAGCCCGCTATCTGCCGATTTCGCCACGCTGGTCACGACGCCATCTGCCAGTTTGTTGAACAGGTTGGGCGGCAGCGCGACATCCAGCCCGGCATTGGGGGCGTCGATCTGGTAGGTGGCGAACGTATCCTCCCATTCCGGGGCAAGTTGGATCAGCGGGATCGATCCGTCCTCTCGTTTCATCTCGGCGACCAGTTGGAAGCCAAGCCTTTGGCGGACGATCTCGCAAATCCCTTCGGGCTGGGTGGTGGTCATCCGCGCCTCGGCCACGCTTTCCAGGATCAGGGCCATGTTTCTGATCGAGACGCGTTCGTCCAGCAGCAGGCGCAGGACGGCGTGCAGCGTGTCGATAGGAACTTTGTCGGGGATCAATTCGTCCAGCAGCTTGCGGTTGGCCTCGGCCCGGACCGGATCGCTAAGGCGGGTCATCTCGGACAGCAGACGGCGCAGGGATTTCAGCGTCAGCAGGCGCGGGAAGTTCTGTTTTATGATCTCCAGCAGATGGGTCGCCAGAATCTCAGGCGGTGAGACGATGGTGGCCCCGCTCAGCGCTGCATCCTCCTGATCTTTGGGCAGAATCCAGCGGGCAGGCGCGCCGTAGACAGGCTCGGTCACGTCGTTGCCGTCGGGCAGCAGGTCAAAGCCGTCCTGCACCAGCGCCAGAACCAGATCGGGGTTCAGGACCCCGCGCGCCTGTTCTACCCCCTGAACCTTGATCACATATGTGCCGGTTGGCAGGTCGGCGCGGTCGGTCAGGCGAATCTCGGGCAGGATCAGACCAAAGGTCGAGGCGACATAGGTCCGCATATTGGCAATCCGCGCATCCAGCCCGGTGCCCTGGTTCAACACCATGCTGACCAGATCGGGCGCAAACTCCAGATGTACGTCGTCCAGATCCAGGATGTCTCCGATGGCCTGAGACACGGGTGCATCCACCTCGGACGATGGGGTTTCGGGTTCCAGCGCGGCGGCTTTTTGGGTGCGGTGGACGTGATAGGCGGCATAGCCCAGAACGCCGGCCCCCAGAATGAAAGGCAAAAACGGCAGGCCCGGCACCAGAGCAAACAGGACCATCAGAACGGCCACGGTTGCCAGCGCGGCGGGGTGTTTACCCAGTTGCGAGAAGATGGCGTTGTCGGTTGCCCCTTGCGTGCCGCCCCGCGCCAATAGCAACGCCGAGGCAATCGAAATGATCACGGCTGGAATCTGCGAAACCAGACCATCTCCGACAGTCAGGATGGCATAGGTCTCAAACGCCGAGGCGACCGGCATGCCGTGCACGATCACGCCCATCACCAGACCCATAACAAGGTTCAAAAGCGTGATCAGCAACCCGGCAATCGCGTCACCCTTGACGAATTTGGACGCGCCATCCAGCGAGCCGAAAAAGGTGGTTTCCTGCTGTTCCCGCTCGCGCCGTTCCTTGGCCTGCTGGTGGTCGATGGCCCCGGCGGACATGTCGCTGTCGATGGCCAGCTGCTTGCCGGGCATCCCGTCCAGCGCAAAGCGCGCGCCGACCTCGGCCATGCGGGCAGCGCCTTTGGTGATGACCATGAAGTTCACGATCAGCAGCACGCCGAACACCACCAGCCCCAGAAAGATACTGCCGCCCATGACAAAATTGGCGAACCCTTCGATCACATCCCCGGCGGCATTGGGGCCGGTATGGCCCTGACCGATGATCAGCTTGGTCGAGGATACGTTCAGCGACAGGCGCAACATCAGCGACGCAAGCAGGATCGTCGGGAAGGACGAGAAATCCAGCGGACGCTCGATAAACAGGGTCAGGGTAAAGATCAGAATGGCCAGCGCAAAAGACGCGGCCAGCCCCACATCCAGCACCCAGGCGGGCATCGGCAAGATCATCATCACGATGATGGTCATCAGTGCTAGCGCCAGCAATACGGTGGGCGAGAACAGGGATCGGACGTCGATCTTGGGCACGAAACGCTCCTAATTGAAGGCGATAAAGGCGGTGGCGGACCCGCCGGTAGGCACCAGAGAGCCCAGCGACCCCCGAGGGGTCTGGGTCGGTTGCAGCGGGATCAGCGGGGCGGCGGAACCGGTGAACGGGTCACGCGACACAAAGGCTGTTTGTGTTTCAGGCGCGGTGCCAAGTTGCGCCAGGACGGTCTGGAACCGGCCCTGATAGGCGTTTGCCAGCTCGGGCGTGCGGGAATGATAGGCCCCGGCGGCGGCGGACCATGAGCCGAGCTCGGCGTGCAAATCCTTCAGGAACCGGGCCGCATAGGTGGCGTTTTCATCCGGGTCGAACATTGCGTCGATGGATCGGAACGCCTTGCCATGCCAGCGGTAGTTGATCTGAAAACATCCGACATCAAAGCTGCGTTTGCCCGCTTTGAAAATGTCGAACACGTAAGATTTGGCCTCGATTTCCGAGTTGAACCAGAACCCGTGCCCTTCAACATTGATGGTCCACGGCCAGGGGATGAAATGCCCGCCCTGCGTGCGCCCGGTTTCAACGCGCGTTATGGCGCGCAATACGTCCAGCGGCACATCTTCGGACTGCGCGGCGCGGCGGGCGGCCTGATCGCAGACATCGCCGGTGCGGGCGTCCGACATGGCAAACGCCGCCTGTGCCAACCACACCTGCGTCAGGGAAATGAAAAACGCGACTATACGAAAGGGCATTCTGCCGGTCCGGGATTCTGATCTGTCCCGGTCACGCTAGCCGCGCATTGGTTTACAGCGCGTTATCGCCTGTTCATTTTCGGTCGATCCGCCGACCGAACACGACGCTGGTATTGGTGCGCAGCACGCCGGGGATTTTGGCCAGATCATCGACCAGAATATCCAGATCCTCGATCCTTGGGGCCTCGGCTGACAGCAGCAGGTCGAACTCGCCATTGATCGACAGGCAGCGTTTTACCTCGGGGTAGGTTTCCAGCCGTTTGATGATGCGGGTGGTTTCCTTCTGCTGCACTTCGAGCAGCACAACAACCTGCACACGAGGCGCATCCTCGGGCGCGTTCAGAATGACCGAATAGCCCGCGATCACGCCGCGGTCTTCCATGCGTTTGATCCGCTCGTGCACGGTGGTGCGCGCCACGCCCAGCTTGGCGGCGATATTCGTGGTCGACTCACGCGCGTTATGTTGCAGGGCGGCGATGATATGGCGATCAAGCTGATCCATAGGGTCTCCGGCAGGCGGTCGCTCAGGTGTAGAGCAAATCGATGGCGACGCTCAAGGTTTATGCGTCGCGGGCGCGGTGCCGGACCGGGGCCAGATCATCAGTGCAGTCGTCAGGCCCAGCACGGCAGCGCAAGTCATGCCCGTCAAAGCGGTGGTCGCGCCGTACCGGGTCATCAGCCAGCCCGCCAGCGGGTACAATACCAGCCAGCACGCGTGCGACAGGGTGAATTGTGCGGCAAAGAGGGCGGGTCGATCCTCGGGGCCGGCGGACCGGGTCAATAAGCGGCCCGAGGGGGTCAGGGTCATCGAATATCCAAAGCCCGCGATGGCCCAGAGCGTGGTCAGGGCAGCCAAAGACAAAAGGTCCGACATCGAAACAAAGGCTGCCGCTGCCATGGTCGATGTTGCGATGGTCGAGCCGCTTAGCATGACGCGGCGATCCGGAAACCGGTCCAACAGCGGGGGCAAGGCAAACGCGGCCAGCATGGACCCGCCGCCAAAGCCAGCCAGCGCAATGGCCACTGCGCTTTCGGACCGTCCCAGATCGGACCGCACCAGCACCACGGTGTTCACAATAACCATCGAACTGAGCGCGGCGGCGCACCAGCTGATCGCCAGTAGGCCGCGCAAGCGTGTCGTGGACAGGTACAGACGAATGCCCCGCGTGGTTCGGTCGTAGATGCCGGTGCGCCCGGACGGTTTGGGCGAAGGCAATATGACTGACACCACCAGAAGGGCCGAGGCGACAAACCCAAGGCCGGTGCCCAGAAACAGGGTGTCAAAGCTGACGAACAGCAGCAGAAGGGCCGCCAGCATCGGGCTGAGCAGGCTTTCCAGATCGTAAGCCAGCCGCGACAGCGACAAAGCGCGGGTATAGTCCCGCTCATCCGTCAGAACATCCGGGATCGTGGCCTGAAACGTGGGTGTGAACCCGGCAGAGGCCGATTGCAGGACGAAAATCAGAACATAGACCTGCCAGATCTCGGAGACGAAGGGCAGGCAGAGGGCAACGGCGGCGCGGACCAGGTCCAGAACCACCAGCATCTTGCGTCGGTCGATCTGTTCGGCAATGGCGGCGGCCAGCGGGGCCACGACAACATAGGCCACCATCTTGATGGTCAGGGCAGTACCCAAAACCAGCCCGGCGGCGTCTCCGGCCAGATCATAAGCCAGCAACCCCAAGGCAATCGTTGCCAGCCCGGTTCCCGTCAGCGCAACAACTTGCGCCGCCAGAAGGTGGCGATAGGTGCGGTTTTGCAGGATACTGAACATGGATCAGAGACGGTTCGTGGTGACCTTGGAACACAGCCACTTTGTTTGGTTTGCCATAAGGGCAGACTATCCAGCAATTCAGGCGGATAACAAGACGTGCAGACCCAGGAAAACGGACGGCGTTGAGTTTGTGGGCCAAACCGCCTATCTCGGGGTCGAGACCGCACAAAGGACATTTCCGTGGCGAACCATCTGTATAAGAACGACCTGCCGGACGGGCTGGATCTGGGGCCTATTGTGGCCATTGATTGTGAAACCATGGGGCTGAACCCGCATCGGGATCGCCTATGCGTGATTCAGATGTCCGGCGGGGATGGAAACAGCCATATCGTTCAGGTCGAAAAAGGCCAGACCGAGGCCCCGAACCTGTGCGCCATGTTGGAAAATCCGGATGTGCTGAAGCTGTTTCATTTCGGGCGTTTCGACATTGCCGCGATGTATCATGCGTTCGGCGCTTTGGCCGCGCCGGTCTATTGCACCAAGATCGCCAGCCGCCTTGTGCGCACTTATACCGACCGGCATGGGCTGAAAAACCTGTGTCAGGAGTTGATCGGCGTCGATATCTCGAAGCAACAGCAGATGAGCGACTGGGGGGCGGAAACGCTGACCGACGCTCAGCTGGAATATGCTGCATCCGATGTTCTGTATCTGCACCAGTTGCGCGAGGCGCTGGATGGGCGACTTGCCCGCGAAGGCCGCACCGAGATGGCGCAGGCCTGTTTTGATTTTCTGCCGATGCGTGCGAAGCTTGACCTCGCTGGCTGGCCCGAAACGGATATTTTTGCACACTCATGACTGACACTGAATCTTTTCTGAAAACCGCCCGTCAGGTTGTCACCGATGAAGCCCGCGCGCTGGACGTGCTGGCCGACAGTTTTGATGAACATTTCGCTGAAGCCGTACAGATGATCCTGCAGGCCACGGGCCGTCTGATCGTCAGCGGGATCGGGAAATCCGGCCATATCGGGCACAAGATCGCGGCAACTCTGGCCAGCACTGGCACGCCCGCCCATTTCGTCCATCCCGCCGAGGCGAGCCATGGCGATCTGGGCATGGTCTCGAAGGGGGATGTGGTTCTGGCGATCTCGAATTCGGGTGAGGCGCCTGAGCTGGCGAACTTGCTTGTTTACACACGTCGGTTCGGCATCCCTCTGATCGGTCTGTCCAGCAAGCCCCAAAGCACGCTGATGAAACAGGCCGATGTGCATCTTCTGATCCCCTCGCTGGGCGAGGCTTGCGGGTTTGGCATGGTACCCTCGATCTCGACCACGCTGACACTGGCGATGGGCGATGCGCTGGCGATTGCGCTGATGAAATATCGCGATTTCAAACCCGAGAACTTCCGTGATTTCCATCCGGGCGGCAAACTGGGTGCGCAACTCAGCAAGGTGCGCGACCTTATGCACACGGATATGCCGGTGGTCTCAGTCGGGACACCGATGGGCGAGGCATTGTTGGTCATGAGCCAGAAAAGCTTTGGTGTCGTTGGTGTCACGGATGACGCGGGCCGCTTGCTGGGCATCGTCACGGATGGTGACTTGCGTCGTAACATGGACGGCTTGCTGGACAAGACCACCGAAGAGGTCATGACCGCAGACCCGATGACCATCGCGCCGGGCTCTCTGGCGGAAGAAGCCGTGGCGATCATGAATGACCGCAAGATCACCTCGCTTTTTGTGGCAGATCCGGACGCAGGTGGTCAGGCGCAAGGCCTGTTGCACATCCACGACTGTCTGCGCGTCGGGCTTGGGTAAGGGAGAGGCTGAGGTGGACCGCTATTCCCGCATGGTGCAGTTCCTGAAGGTTCTGTTGCCGCTTGCGGCCATTATCATGCTGTCTACCGTCTTCCTTTTGTCCCGCAGTATCGAAACCACGGTCTCAGGCCCGTTCAGCCAGCAGGATATCGATGCGCGCCTTGCCGATCAGGTGGTGACCCAACCGGACTATCGCGGCACCACAACCAAGGGCGAGGACGTGCAGATCATCGCCACGAAAGCGACGCAGGGGACCGAAGGCGCGGTTCCAACTGCGACGGAATTCAGCGGTCGCTATGTATTGTTAAGCGGGCGGGTCATCACGTTGGACTCCAATTCAGGCCTGATCCGACCGGACAAGGGCACGGCCACCTTCGTCGGCGATGTGCTGATCACCACCGCTGACGGGATCGAGGTCACGACCGATCTGCTCAATACTTCACTTGATGAAATCCGGGGCGACAGCCCCGGGCAGGTCAACGGAACCGGCCCCATCGGCGATTTTTCGGCGGGTGGTATGACTTTCGGTACTGAAAAAACGGACGGCCCGGTCCATATTCTTTTTACAGATGGCGTGAAGCTGGTGTATGAGCCTCAAAAAGCAGAAAGATAACCTGTGTTCGATTTTCGTTTTGTCCTTTTGTGTTTTGCTCTGGTAACAGGTGCCGTTTCTGCAACCGCGCAAGAAGCGCAGGTGGCCTTTGGCGCGACGCGCGCGGACCCGTCCCTGCCGGTCGAGGTAACCTCGGAAACGCTGAACGTGAATCAAGAGGATGGCTCGGCCGAGTTCATTGGCAACGTGATCGTCATTCAGGGCGAAATGCGGCTGACGGCTGAACGGGTTCTGGTCATCTACAATGATGAACGCTCGGCGATTGAGCGGATGGAGGCGACCGAGAATGTGGTTCTGGTCAGCCCGCCCGACGCAGCCGAAGGGGATTGGGCCGAATACACGATCGACAGCGGTGTGATCGTGATGCGTGGCAATGTGCTGCTGACCCAAGGGCCCAGCGTGATCAGCGGCGATCAGATGAACGCGAACCTGACCACAGGTACAGCGACCATGACGGGTCGGGTCAAGACGATCCTGCAGCAGGGGAACAACTGATGGTGCGTCCCCAATTGTCCGTGGCAGAGGGCAGCTTGGGCCTGCGGATCGAAAAGCTGCGGAAATCCTACCGGAAAAAGACGGTCATTCGCGACGTTTCGATGACGCTGGACCGGTCCGAGGTTGTGGCGTTGCTGGGTCCGAACGGGTCGGGCAAGACGACGACGTTTTATTCCGTGGCCGGTCTGGTCTTTCCCGAAGCCGGAAAGGTGACGATTGACGGGCAGAATGTGACCACCCTGCCGATGTATCGCCGTGCCCGGATGGGGATCGGCTATCTGCCGCAGGAAATGTCGATCTTCCGCGGCATGAGCGTCGAGGACAACATCGCCTCGGTCCTGGACATTACAGTCAAACATGCCCACCGCCGCAAAGAGCGGCTGGAAGAGCTGTTGTCGGATTTCTCGATCGAACACCTGCGCCGCGCACCCGCGCTGGCCCTGTCGGGCGGTGAACGCCGCCGGGTCGAGATTGCGCGCTGTCTGGCGGCGGATCCGAAATATCTGCTGCTGGATGAACCCTTTGCGGGCGTTGACCCGATCAGCGTGGGGGATATTCGGCATCTGGTCGCGGATCTGAAAAAGCGCGGAATCGGGGTTCTGATCACTGATCACAACGTCCGCGAAACGCTGGAGATTGTGGATCGCGCCTATATCCTGCACGACGGTCAGGTTCTGATGTCCGGCACGCCCGACGAGGTTGTCGAAAACGAAAACGTCCGTCGGGTTTATCTGGGCGAAAACTTCAAAATTTCATAGGGTTGCGCGGTTTTGCGCCGGTTGCATGGCGGAAATCGCGTATATACACATCTGTTTTGATTGACTCTTCCCTCGGCTCTTGTCTCAATTGGGGCATGGCATTTATTCGGTTCCAGGCTGGATCTCGATGTCCCTTCAGTGAAGGGCCGGGTCAGCGGCAACCGATCAGAATGTCGATATCCCCCACCCGATAAAAACAAGCATGTTGCGCGACGCAACGTCAGAATGGGTGTGAATTGTGAAGGAGATCACATGCGTTACCAAATCAGCGGAAAACAGATCGACATCGGCGCGGCCCTGCAGACCCATGTGCAGACCGAGCTGGGCGAGGTCGTTGGCAAATATGCCCAGCGCCCGACAGACGCCAACGTCGTCTTTTCCCGTTCAGCGCATGAATATGTATGCGAAACCACTGTGCATCTTTCGACGGGCCTGACCGCCCAAGCCAGGGCCCACGCCACTGAAATCTACGCAGCGTTCGAGGCATGCTGCGACAAGATGGAAACCCAACTGCGCCGCTACAAGCGCCGCCTGAAGGACCATCACAAGGATCGTGCCGAACCTGTTGAACTCTTCGGGGCGTCCTCTTATATCCTCGCCTCTGACGAATCGGGGACGGCAGATGAACCCGAATCGCTGCAGCCCATGATTGTGGCTGAGATGGAAACAAAGATCCCATCGCTCAGCGTCGGTGAAGCCGTCATGCAAATGGAACTTGCTGGTGCTCCGGTGCTGGTGTTCAGGAACGAAAACAAGGATGGATTGAATGTCGTTTATCGTCGGGATGACGGTAATATCGGCTGGATCGATCCTTAACAGGCAAGATTAGAAAGGCGGGCCTTGGCGCAGGTCAGGGCCGCCGTGGAGCATGATCATGGAGCTTTCGAGCATTCTGAAGCCCGAAGCAGTACGTGTACTTTCCGCCGCCTCAAGCAAGAAGCGGCTGTTTCAGGAAATCGGCGACGTCGCGGCCGCGACGCTGGACCTTGAGGCTCAGTCGATTGTCGATTGTCTTCTGGAACGCGAAAGCCTTGGCCCAACTGGCGTGGGCCATGGTGTTGCTTTGCCACATGCGCGCCTGCCCGACATCGCCGAGGTTTCGGGGGTGTTTGTCATGCTGGAAAAGCCGATTGATTTCGGCTCGGTGGACCGTCAGCCGGTCGATATTGCCTTTTCCCTGTTTGCCCCGGAAGAAGCCGGTGTCGAACACCTGAAAGCGCTGGCGCTTGTGTCCCGGACGCTGCGCGACAGCTCGGTCTGTGCCAAGCTGCGGGCCAATCCGGATCCGGTCAAGCTCTATGCCATTTTGACCGAAGCGCAGTCGATGCAAGCTGCGTAAGGTGTTGTAATCACAAAAAAGCCCCCGAAGTTCGGGGGCTTTTTTTGTTTGAAGATCCCGGCAAATTAGCCGCCGGTTCCCATTTCCAGCGTCCACCAGATCTTACCGCCGCTTTCCTGATGCCAGTTAAAGCCCATCTGCGTCGCTTTAGGGTCCATGATGACCGATCTTGGGCCGGATTCCTGCATCCAGGCTGCCAGGGTTTCGGTCTCGGTCTCGTAGGTCTCGGAAATCGCTTCGCCCAGGAATGTGCCGAAATACCCGACCCGTGCGGCCCGATCGATGGGCGAGGATCCGTCAGAGCCGAAATGCCACGGGCGGTTCTGCCGGGCCATATCCTTGGAATGGGTGGCAGCGGCAGCGTTCAATTGTGCGTTCAGTTGCACGGGCTGCAAGCCTTGCGCCTGCCGCAGGGCATTGACTGAATCCAGCATCCGGAATTGCAGCTTTTCCGGGTTGCCACGGATTTTGTAGACCGTGGGCAAGGGGCGGCCATCCGCACCAAAGCTGGTGGGCTGGGTGCTTGTACATGCCGCCAGCGCGACTAGGCACATCAACAGTAAAGAAACGATACGCGTCATGATCGACCTGATTATTGTGTCGATAACGGGCATAACCTGCCAGACGGTGCGGGGCAAACGCACAATAGTCTCACCCCGCGTGATTTTGCCGGTTTGATTTGCGACTGAAGCATTCTGGCAATAGAATACACCGGATTTCAGAACCCGCCCACGCAAAGGACCGTTTGTCATGGTCAAAAAACGTATTCCCTCGTCGACCCGCCGAGGATTTCTTGTCGGTGCGACCGCCACGCTGGCCAGCCCGGCGCTGGCGCAATACATTCCGGGCGACCCGCTGCGCCCCGCGCCCGAACCCGAAGCCCCTGTCCGCCGAAATGTTTCAGGCTTTCGGGCGCAGGACTGGCAGCCTTATTTCTCGAACACGCGGAATGGCGCCATTCTGGTCGATACGGTTTCACGAGCGCTGCATTATTGGTCAGATGATCAATCTGTATACAAACTCTACCCGTCATCGGTGCCTCTGACCGAAGAAATGACGCGCCGTGGACGGACCAGCGTCATTCGCAAGGTCGAAGGCCCAAGCTGGGCGCCGACCCCATCGATGAAAAAGCGCAACCCCGAATGGCCGGATTACATTCCACCCGGACCGGATAACCCATTGGGAACACACGCTTTGTATCTTGGGTGGAAGTATTACCGCATCCACGGCACCCATGACACGCGCAAAATCGGTCGCAAATCGTCCAATGGCTGCATCGGATTGTTCAACGAAGACATCGCCGAGCTGTTTTCAATGGCGAAGGTCGGCACGCAAGTGTTGCTAATTTGACGACATTTTCGCGCACGAAGCCGCTTAACGCTCAAGTTGCAATTGCATTCCAACCGCATTGCTGATTAGAAAAAACCACGAGGTAAGTCTTAGGTGTGCGGTTCCTGGACAGGAATCGCGCAAATTCTGGAGGTTAATATGAAAAAACTCGTTCTCGCCGCTGCACTGACCGCTGCTGCTTCGACCGCATATGCTGGCAACCTGGAAGAGCCGGTTGTTGAAGCACCTGTTGTTGTTGAAGAAACTCAGGGTTCTTCGCAGGGCATCCTGCTGCCGCTGATCCTGCTGGTCGTTGTTGCCGCAGCTGTCGCAGCCGGCTAAGCCGACGAGCGTTATCCAGAGAAAAGGCGGTGGATTTTCCACCGCCTTTTTTCATGTCTGATTGTCAGCTCAGGTTAGTCTAGCCACCCGCTCAGATTATCCTCGATGATCTTGCCCAGCGCGGCGATATGCGAATCATCGTCGTTGAGGCAGGGGATGTAGGTGAACTGTTCACCGCCTGCGTCCTCGAAACTCTCTTTGATCTCTTCGTTGATCTCTTCCAGCGTCTCGATGCAATCGGCCGAGAAGGCGGGCGCGATGACAGCGATGTTCTTTTTGCCCTGCCGCGCCAGATCGGCGACGTGATCCACGGTGTAGGGCTTCAGCCATTCTTCGGGGCCAAAGCGCGACTGGAAGGTCGACACGATCTGGTCGTCTGACCAGCCAAGCCGCTCTTTCAGCAGTCGGGACGTTTTCACACACTGGCAATGGTAGGGATCCCCCTGCTGCAAATACCGCTCGGGCATACCGTGGTACGAGCAGACCAGAATATCGGGTTTGGTCTCCATGGCGGCATAGGCGCGTTCAACGGACTGGGCCAGGGCCTCGATATAGGTCGGTTTGTCGTAATAGGCGGGCACCGTGCGGCTGGCCGGTTGCCAGGGTTCCTCCATCAGGGCGCGGAAGAACTGGTCATTCGCCGTGGCGGTCGTGGCCCCGGCATAGTGCGGATAAAGCGGGAAAAACAGGATACGGTCGCAACCTTCGGCAACCATCTGCCGGACTTTGGATTTGGTCGATGGGTTGCCATATCGCATACAGAAATCGACCAGAACCTGATCGCCAAAGCGGGCCTGCATGGTGTCGCGCAGCTTGGCGGTTTGGTCCTTGGTGATCGTCATCAGCGGGCTTTCGCCTTTGTCGTGATTCCAGATCGACTTATAGGCCTCGCCCGAACTGAAAGGACGTTTGGTCAGGATGATGGCCTGAAGAATCGGCTGCCATTTCCACGCCGGATAGTCGATCACACGCTGGTCCGACAGAAACTCGTTCAGATAGCGCCGCATCGGCCAATAGGTGTAATGATCCGGCGTGCCCAGATTGGCCAGCAGGATGCCCACGCGGCCCATCTTTACCTTTGGGTGATCGGCAGGTGCGTGCGCGGGTCGGGTTGCGTCAAACATTTGGGTCTTCCTGAGTTTACCGGTTCTGGCCTGAGATAAAGGGAAATGCCGGGTCGTCAATCGGGCAGTTTGCCCTCGTCAGTGCTCAAGGCGTCTGCAAGGCGCATCTTGGCGGACCCCGGGCGCAGGGGTTGGGGTTGGCTGGCATCCGGCGACCAGCCGGTCAGGCAGATCAGATCGAAAGTTGCGGGCAGGCGACCCTCGGGCGTGGCAAAGTGATCGGCATAGATCTGTTGCGCGCGGACAAAGACCTGCCGACGCGTGGGGGATTTCAGCCGGTCGGTCAGAACATTGGTCTCGCCCATGGCGCGCAGGTCTTGCATCAAATGGGTCAGATCGCGATATTCCGCCGTCAGCGGAACCGCATCCGCCACAGGCAAAGCAAGCCCGGCCCGTTGCAGTAAAGCGCCCAGATCCCGCAGTTCTGCCATCGGGGCGATGCGGGGGCTGAGGCCGCCGGTCACCTCAATCTCTGCCTGTCCGAGGGCGGCGCGCAGCTGGTGCAGCGTTTCGCCGCCCAGACAGACGGCCAATAGCAGTCCATCGGGGCGCAGGGCACGGTGGCATTGGATCAACTGCCCCACCGGATCATTGGCCCAGTGCAACGCCATGGCGTGGATGACCAGATCATGCGCGCCGGGGGTCAGGGTAAGCGTTTCCTCGTCTGCCACGATGCGCGCGTCGGGCAGTAAGCCCTGCCAGATCCTAGAGAAAGGGGTCACAATTGCAGGGGCCGTAAAGCTTCTGTTAACCATGCTCAGCCGATGCTGCACTTCGTCCACAGCGGCGTGGTGCAGGAACAAGGCGTCCTCCTGCATCCGCGCGCGGCGGCGCATCAGAGTCTGGCGGTCAAACAGCGAGGGCGTATTGGAAGCTGGCAATTTCATACCCCGCACGTATCGCATTTGGCCGCGAGTTCAAACCGCGTTGCACCTGATCTACCCACCCAGATGCCTTAGCTGCGGGGATCTGACCGAATCCGACTTTGGCCTGTGCGGCACCTGCTGGCGCGAGACGCCCTTTATCGGCGGAACCGTTTGCGACAGTTGCGGCATGCCCGTGCCGGGGGATGGTGACGGGCACCGGATCGAGTGTGATGACTGCCTGAAAACCCCGCGCCCTTGGCAGGATGGACGGGCAGCGCTGCTGTATAAAGGCCGGGCGCGGGCATTGGTGCTGGCGCTGAAGCATGGGGATCGGTCCGAACTGGCCCGGCCTGCTGCGCGCTGGATGGCGCAGGCGGGGCGGGAATTGTTCAAACCGGACATGCTGATCGCGCCGGTTCCCTTGCATTGGTCCCGACTGATCAAGCGGCGGTATAACCAGTCCGCCTTGCTGGCGCAGCATCTGGCGCGCGAGACGGGGCTTGAGGCCTGCCCGGACCTGCTGCTGCGAACTGCGCGCACGCCGGTGTTGGACGGTAAAACCGCCGCCCAAAGGGCCGAGACGCTGGACGACGTGATCGCCCCACATCCAAAGCGGCAGATGAAAGGCCGCGACATCCTGCTGGTCGATGATGTGATGACATCGGGGGCGACCTTGGCGGCCTGTACGCGGGCCTGTCGCGACGCGGGGGCAAATCATATTTTCGTGTTGGTTCTGGCACGCGTTGCCAAGGATGCCTAATTCGCTCAAGATCGTGCGAAACCCGAAGGGACGGAATTATGAAACCAGTTGAGATTTACACCTCTCCGCTATGCGGCTTCTGCCACGCGGCCAAACGCCTGCTGAAACAGAAAGGTGTCGAGTTCAAGGAAATCGACGTGCTGTTGCACCCCAAGCGCAAGCCCGAAATGATCAAGCGCGCGGGCGGCAAGCGCACCGTGCCGCAAATCTTCATCGGCCCCGACCATGTGGGCGGCTGTGACGACCTGTACGAGCTGGACCGTCAGGGCAAGCTGGACCGTCTGCTGGCGGCCTGATGAAAACCGCGCTGCTGCAAATCACCTCGTCGGACGACCCGGCTGCGAACCTGGAGATGGTTCGCGCCATGATGGCCGAGGCCGCAGCACAGGGCGCGCAGTTCATCCTGACCCCCGAGGTCACGAATTGCGTGTCCAACAGCACCACCCGGCAGCGCGAGGTGTTGCAGCATGAGGAAGACGACATCACGCTGGCCGGTCTGCGGGGGCAGGCCGCCGCGCTGGGCGTCTGGCTGCTGATCGGGTCGCTGGGGATCAAGACCCACGATCCGGATGGCCGCTTTGCCAACCGCAGTTTCATGATCGACCCTCAGGGGCAGATCGTGGCGCGATATGACAAGATCCACATGTTCGACGTGCAGGTCACGGAAACCGAGACCTTTCGCGAATCGAAAAACTATCGCCCCGGAGAACAGGCGGTTATTGCCGAGACCGATTTCGGCAAGGTTGGCCTGACCATCTGCTATGACATCCGCTTTCCTTACCTGCATGCCGCGTTGGCGCAGGCCGGGGCGCGTATCCTGACCGTCCCGGCCGCGTTTTCACCGGTCACCGGCGCGGCGCATTGGGAATCGCTGCTGCGCGCGCGGGCGATTGAATCCGGCTGTTGGGTCCTTGCCCCCGCCCAGACCGGCGCGCATCCAAAAACCCGAGGCAAAACCCGCCACACCCATGGCCACAGCATGGTTGTCGCCCCTTGGGGAGAGGTGCTGATCGACGCAGGCACCGATCCGGGCATTCACTTTTTCGATTTGGATGATAGTTCTGTGACAGAGGCGCGCCGGCGCGTGCCCTCATTGACTCACGTGCGGCCCTTCGAGGGGCCCTGACCCAGATCGGACCATGACGGACGAACACAATGCCCTTGCGGTCACGCTGTTCAGCGAAATTCTGACGGCAGACCAACTGTTGCGCAACCGGCTGAGCCGGGTGCTGCCCAAGGGCATGGAAATCTCGCATTTCTCGGTTTTGAACCATCTGGTGTTCGTCGGGGATGAGCGCAGCCCGGCGCAGCTGGCCAACACGTTCCACGTGACCCGAGGGGCGATGACCAACACTTTGGCCAAGCTGGAATGGGCCGGATACATCCACATCCGCCCCGACTGGGACGACGCCCGCCGCAAAATGGTCGCCATCAGCCCCGCAGGTCGCCGCGCGCGCGATCAGGCGATTTCCTCGATTGCCCCGTTAATCAACCGCGTGGTCGGAGAACTGGGGCTGGAGCGCGTCCGCAGCACCCTACCCGTGCTGCGTGATTTGCGGTTGCAGTTGGAGGGGGAGTAGGCGCGAAATCCGTTGCCCTCTGTGAGACCGAAGACTGGTGCGGTCGGGCGCAGGCAAATGTGATGCTTACATATTTTCCGGTCTTCTTGGGACCCAAAGAGTTGCTGTGCAACTTCTACCCTTGGGTTTGGAATCGATCAAATTTTTCGGAGTCTGATCTGCTTTTAGGCACCGGTTTGTATATTCACCTTACTCCTAAGATCAACGCATCTAGAAGCCGCCGCAAATCATTGGCCTCCATTTTTGGGTTGCCTTGCAAGCCAACTCCAGCCGCCGCCGCTGCGAATAGAAGACAGGATTCTATTCCATCCACGCCCTCGAATTCACCGCCATGGATAAGCCATACCAAATACTCACCTTTTACATCTTCATTAGTAGAACTTATTTTTCCAACGTTGCATCCATCGTTAGAAAGTTCGTGTGAAGCAAATGGTTCTGTCGTCTCCTCCGTCAGTTCTAATTCGACTGGTTTCACAAACTTGCCATCCGAAACTATCTCGGGGTCAATAAAGACAAAAAAATACAACGCCCTTACCAGATCATAGTCGTTCGAGTTCGAACCCAAGTACCGATCTGCTATTTCCTGAGTCGCCTCAGAGACTTTGGGATCGCTAATGTAGCCAAAAAGCGGAACGCCTTCATGTTCGTACACGAACACGCCCGCATTCTCTTCTGCTGTGGCTAGCGTGTTATTTAACAAGGTAGCAGCGGAAATTGCCGCACCAAAAAATATCGCGCGCCACGGCGCGTACCTTAAAGATCGAATCAAAAAACCTACCTCACCCCGGTTTCACACTCGCCGTCACATAATTCACGCTCAGATCCCGGTCCGAGATCGACCAGTTCCACAGGATCGGGTTGAAGACGAACCCCTTGCGGTCCACCGGCTCCATCCCGGCCTGACGCAGCAGGTCGAACAGCTCATCGGGGGTGATGAACTTGTTCCACTCATGCGTGCCGCGCGGCAGCCAGCGCATGACGACTTCGGCACCGAAAATGGCCATGGCATAGGCTTTCGGGTTGCGGTTGATGGTCGAGCAGATCAGTAAGCCACCCGGTTTCAAAAGTTGTTGCGATGCGGTCAGGAAACCCAACGGATCGGCCACGTGTTCGACCACCTCCATATTCAGCACCACGTCGAATTGCTCGCCTGCCGCCGCCATATCCTCGGCGGTGGTGTGGCGATAGTCGATGTCCAGCCCCGATTGCTCGGCATGGATGCGGGCGACGGGCAGGTTGCCCTCGGCGGCATCAGCCCCCACGACCTCGGCCCCCAGACGGGCCATCGGCTCGCTCAGCAGCCCGCCGCCGCAACCGATATCCAGCAGGCGCAGGCCCTGAAACGGGTGAGGAGACTTCAAATCTCTGTCAAATTCCCCGGCGATTTGTTGGGTGATATAATCCAGCCGGCAGGGGTTCAGCATATGCAACGGCTTGAATTTTCCGTTCGGATCCCACCATTCCGCCGCCATCGCCTCGAATTTTGCGATCTCGGATGGGTCTACCGTGTTCGGATGCGCTTGCATTCCTGTCTCCGTGTGCTCTTTTACGCTTAAGGACTATATAGGGCCGTAATGGATAAGTACCCGGACCAAAAGCGCGCAGTGCAATATCTTTACCCGCCGATCGACCCGTTCGATCAGCGGTTGGTCAGCGTGGGCGACGGGCATCAGATTTATATGGAGCAAAGCGGCAATCCCGACGGGCTGCCGGTGGTGGTGCTGCATGGTGGGCCGGGCGGCGGCTGTAGCCCGGCGATGCGGCGCTATTTCGATCCGCGTGTGTACCGGGTGATTCTGTTCGATCAGCGGGGATGCGGGAAGTCGCGGCCCCATGCCTCGGTCGAGAACAACACGACCTGGCATCTGGTGGCGGATATCGAACGGCTGCGGTCATTGCTGGATATCGACGAATGGACGGTGTTTGGCGGCAGCTGGGGGGCCACGCTGGCCTTGGTCTATGCGCAGACGCATCCGGATCGGGTCAGTCGGCTGGTGCTGCGCGGGGTGTTTCTGGCCACGCAGGCCGAGCTGGATTGGTTCTATGGCGGCGGTGCGGGCAAGTTCTGGCCCGAGCCATGGGCCAAGTTCACCTCATTGCTGGCCGAAGATGAGCTGTCGGACGCTATCCGGGCCTATAACAAGCGCCTGTTCTCGGGCGACCGCGCGACCGAGATTCTGTATGCGCGGGCGTGGTCGGCGTGGGAGAACGCGCTGGCATCCATTCATTCCAACGGATCAACCGGGGAAAGCCCCGGTGAATATGCGCGCGCCTTTGCGCGGCTTGAGAATCACTATTTCATCAACCACGCCTTTCTTAAGAAGGACGGGCAGATTCTGGATCAGATGGACAGGATCGCCCATATTCCGGGCCATATCGTGCAGGGCCGCTATGACATGATCTGCCCGCCTGAATCGGCCTGGAAACTGTCGCAGCGCTGGCCCAATGCCGAGCTGAAGATGGTGCGCCATGCGGGCCATGCCTTGTCCGAGCCCGGAATCAGCGCCGAGCTGGTGCGCATTATGGATCGCGTGGCGGAGGGTGTGGCATGACCCGGATGGACCGCCGCGCTCTGTTCGCCTCGGGTGCCGCTGCCGCGTTGTTGGCGGCGACGGGGGCGTCGCTGGCGGATACGCCGAAGGCGGGCGGGACATTGCGACTGGCGGTGCCGAGGGATGACAGTCTGGAACAGGTTGCACGCGGTGCCGTGTTCGATACCCTGACCGAGATCGCGCCGGACGGGACCTTGCGCGCCGAACTGGCAACCGGTTGGCAGACGGACGCAAAGGCGCAGGTCTGGACCTTTGATCTGCGTGAGGGCGTAACTTTTCATGACGGAACCGCACTGGATGTTGCGAATATTCTGCCGGTGCTGGCCGAGTTCGGGCAAACCGAGGCTTTGACGCCAACCGTTGTGCGTCTGGAACTTGCCGCCCCTAATGCCGGATTGCCATTCTTGCTGGCCGACAACCGGTTCGTGATCACCCGCAACGGCGCAGGAGTGACACCCCTGAAACAGGCCAACGGCACAGGTTGCTACCGGGTTGACCGGGCCGAGGATGACAGGAACTTCCTTGGGCGTAAGGTTTCAGATCACTACAAGACGGGCACGGCCGGTTGGGCTGACAAGGTCGAGGTCATCGTGATCCCGGATCCTGCCGTGCGCGCCGAAGCCTTGCGCGATGGCTATGTCGATATCGCTGCCATCCCCGCGCGCGATCACCTGCGCGAAAAGCGGGGCCTGCGGTTCTTTCCCAGTGAAACCGACATGTCGCTGGCCGTTGCGGCCCATGTCGGAATGCCGCGCCAGATCGGGCAACGGACGGGAATGGATGACGGGCGAATCGCCGAAAGGTGGTGGATGGCCTAGCCCGGCTACACCTCTTGCATTTTGAATTTGTGCTTAACTGTGCTATAACCTGCACATATTTTATTTTGTTATTTGTTAAGTTGGGAGTTTTCCCATGACCAAAGAGAGTCAGAAAACGATTACCATAATAGCGTTGGCATTGATCCTGGCGGGGGTCGTTGCCTATGCGATTGTGAACGGAAACAACGTCAATGTCCTGATCAGCAAAGACGGGAAGATGGAGTTCACAGCAAATCGCGGTCAGTCACTGATCGAGCTTTTGCATGAAGGTCTGGATCAGGTTGAACCTGCCGAGGGTGATACCGACGAGGAACTGAACCGAAAAGCATCAGAAAAGATGAAGCTGGCGGGCGCGCTCAGAACGCGGGGGTACTATAATATCCATGACCGGTCCCTTGGTGACGCAATCCGCGACCTGAACAAGGAAGACCCTTTATCAGAAGAGCTTCGCAGCGTGCTGTACAACCTCGAAGGTCCGTTTGCCTTGCCGGGAACGCTGCGCGGGGCTGACTCCCGGATGTGGCTGGCGATCTCGGATTTGTATGACGGGCTGACGGCTGAACCCAGCAATGACAGCCAGTTGTTTGCGACGCTCTATACCAACTTTATCCAGCAAGAGACGATTTTCAGCCCGTTCAAACATGTGGTGGCGGCCACGGCCGAGATGCGCGGCGAGGACGAGACCGGCGTGCCCCAGGTCTATTCCTGCCCGGACAGTTTCCTGACGCCGGGCACAATTGTTCTGGTCCGACCGCTGGGCAATACATCCAACATCATGGAACAATTCACCGTCAGAAAAGACCCGCTCCGTCATCCTTGCACGGCAACGTCGCCGTTCGAGGTTCTGTCCGGCTCGAAATTGAAGCTTGGCTTCAACAAGGCGGCCTTTGATCAGCTGTTTCCGCCGCCCCTGGCGCAGCCCGAACAGTTTCTGGGCGGGGGCAATCTGTCGGTGGTGATCTATCCCCGCAATACACAGCCGACACGGTTTGTCGGGGTAACGCAGTAGGAGATGGGAATGAACAGTTTCTTGCGTGTACTTGCGGTTTTCGCCGCCCTTCAGGCGATGGCCGTGACCAATGCGGTCGGCCAGACAACTCAGTGCATCTTTGATGGCGTTGTGCATGAAGAAGGGGATCGCGTTGGACCCTATACCTGTACCAACGGCAACTGGATTCTTTCAGACTAAGCATGGGCGGTGGATAAGAGGGTGCACCGGGGTTGCATTCTCTTATCTTGGCAGCTATATCGCACTCAACAGCGGCGTGTCGGGCTAGGGTCCGGGGCTCCACCGGAAAAGATCGACGGGCCGCGCGCCCGTTTTTTTGTGCCCGATTGAAGGGTAGAGAACCTGATGACAAACGACCTGATAGCCAAAGCTGCCATCGACCGGCGACTGGCCGAGATCATCACCCCCGTGATCGAGGATCTGGGGTATGAACTCGTCCGTATCCGACTGATGAGCGGCAAGACCACCACGATGCAGATCATGGCCGACAAGCCTGAGGGCGGTATCGAAGTGGACGACTGCGCCGAGATTTCGAACGCTGTCAGCGCCACGCTGGATGTCGAGGACCCGATTCTGGACGCCTATACGCTTGAGGTGTCCAGCCCCGGCATCGACCGCCCACTGACCCGTCTCAAGGATTTCGAGACGTTCGAGGGGTACGAGGCCAAGATCGAAACCGCCGAACTGATCGACGGCCGCCGCCGGTTCAAGGGCGAATTGGCCGGGATCGAAGGGGATGAAGTTCTGATCAACATCCCCGAGGGCGATGAGACCATCACCATCGGTCTGCAATTCGACTGGCTCAGCGATGCCAAGCTGGTCCTGACCGATGATCTGATCAAGGAAATGCTGCGCCAGCGCAAGGACGCCGGTGCCCTGAACGAAAACGCTTTCGACGAGATTGAGACCGAAGGGTCCGAAGAGGAGACGAACTGATGGCAATCACCTCAGCCAACCAGCTGGAGCTGCTGCAGACCGCCGAGGCCGTGGCCCGCGAAAAGATGATCGACCCCGGTCTGGTCGTCGAAGCGATGGAGGAATCGCTCGCCCGTGCCGCCAAGAGCCGCTACGGCGCGGAAATGGACATCCGCGTATCCATCGACCGCAAGACCGGCAAGGCGACCTTCACCCGCGTCCGCACCGTGGTCGAGGATGAAGAGCTTGAGAACTATCAGGCCGAGATGACCGTCGAACAGGCCAAGCAATACATGGAAGCGCCCGAAGTTGGTGACGTTTTCGTCGAAGAAGTTCCGCCGGTTGAAATGGGCCGTATCGCTGCCCAGTCCGCCAAGCAGGTGATTCTGCAGAAGGTCCGCGAAGCGGAACGCGACCGTCAGTACGAAGAATTCAAGGATCGTGCAGGCACCATCATCAACGGTGCGGTCAAGCGCGAGGAATTCGGCAATGTCATCGTCGATCTGGGCGGGGCCGAGGCCGTTCTGCGCCGCAATGACAAGATCGGCCGCGAAAGCTATCGCCCGAATGACCGCGTGCGCGCCTACATCAAAGAGGTGCGCCGCGAAGTGCGTGGCCACCAGATCTTCCTGTCGCGCACCGCGCCGGAATTCATGGCCGAACTGTTCAAGATGGAAGTGCCCGAAATCTATGACGGTATCATCGAGGTCAAGGCCGTGGCCCGTGACCCCGGTTCGCGCGCCAAGATTGCCGTGATTTCCTATGATGGGTCCATCGATCCCGTCGGTGCCTGCGTTGGTATGCGCGGCAGCCGTGTGCAAGCCGTTGTGAACGAGCTGCAGGGCGAAAAGATCGACATCATCCCGTGGAACGAAGATCAACCGACCTTCCTGGTGAACGCGCTGCAACCTGCCGAGGTCTCCAAGGTGGTTCTGGATGAAGAAGCCGGTAAGATCGAAGTAGTTGTCCCCGAGGAACAGCTGTCCCTCGCCATCGGTCGCCGCGGTCAGAACGTGCGTCTGGCCAGCCAGCTGACCAATCTGGACATCGACATCATGACCGAGGCCGAGGAATCGGCGCGTCGTCAGAAAGAGTTCGAAGCCCGCACCCAGCTGTTCATGGAAAGCCTGGATCTGGACGAATTCTTCGCGCAACTGCTGGTCTCGGAAGGGTTCACCAACCTTGAAGAGGTTGCCTATGTCGAGATCGACGAGCTGTTGGTGATCGACGGTGTCGACGAAGGCACCGCGCAGGAACTGCAAGCCCGCGCGCGTGACTTCCTTGAGGCGCAGGCCAAGGCCGCTCTGGACGCCGCGCGTGCGCTGGGTGCCGAGGACAGCCTTATTGAATTCGAAGGCCTGACACCCCAGATGGTAGAGGCGCTGGCCAAGGATGATGTGAAGACGCTGGAAGACTTTGCAACCTGCGCCGACTGGGAACTGGCCGGTGGCTGGACCACAGTCGATGGTGAGCGCATCAAGGATGATGGCGTGCTGGAGCCTTTCGGTGTGACACTGGAAGAGGCTCAGGATCTGGTCATGACAGCGCGCATCATGCTGGGCTGGGTTGATCCGGCTGAACTGGAACAGGCCGAAGAAGATGGCGACGTTGCAGAGGAGGAGGCCGAGGCCTGATCTCAGGGCCTCGGGTGGCTGACATGGGTCGCGGTGGCGTCCATAAGGATCGGTCCGAAGGGCCTGAGCGCAAGTGCATTGCCACGGGCGAGGTGCAGCCAAAATTCGGGCTGATCCGCTTTGTCACTGGCCCGGACGGTCAGGTCTATCCGGATGTCGCGGCGAAACTGCCGGGGCGCGGGGTCTATGTGGCGGCGGATCGTGCCGCTTTGGACAAGGCCGTTGGCAAGAAACTGTTTTCCCGCGGGTTCAAGGCGCAGGTCACTGTGCCCGCCGACCTGACCGCCGAGGTGGAAAAGCAGGTTGCGCGCCGGGTGATCGAGCTGTTGAGTATGGCCCGCAAATCCGGTGATGCGGTTGCGGGCTATGAAAAGGTCAAGACGTGGCTGGACCGGGAAGAGGCCCAGGTGCTGATTCAGGCCTCTGATGGATCGGGGCGCGGCAAGTCGAAACTCAGCACGCCGCACTTTGGAAAATACATCGGTTGGCTGACTGCGGATGAATTAGGGCAGGCATTTGGGCGCCAAACCGTGATTCATGCGGCCTTGGCCTCTGGCGGACTCGCCAAACGTGTTGTAGAGGAAGCGCAGCGCCTGCGTGGCTTGCGCGAAACGGATGACGGCGGCAGGGGCCGCACGGAAGGGTAAGAAGCTTTATGAGCGATAATGACGGCAAAAAGACATTGGGTCTTCGTGGCGGGGCACGCCCCGGAAATGTGAAACAGAGTTTCAGCCACGGACGCACCAAGAATGTCGTGGTGGAAACCAAACGCAAACGCGTGGTGGTCCCCAAGCCGGGTGCCAGCAAGCCGAGTGGCGGTGCAACGCCTTCGGGTGATCCGTCGCGTCGTCCGGCAGGAATCTCGGATGCCGAAATGGCGCGCCGGATGAAGGCATTGCAAGCCGCAAAGGCGCGTGAGGTCGAAGAGGCTGCCGCCCGCGAGGCTGCTGAAAAGGCGCGGGAAGAAGAACGCGCCCGCCGCCGTGCCGAGCAAGAGGCCAAGGAGCGCGAACAGCGCGAGGCCGAAGAACGCGCCCGCGCCAAGGCCGAGGAAGAAGACCGCAAGCGCAAAGAGGCCGAAGAGGCCGCCAAACGAGCGGCGGCTGCCCCGGCGCCGGAAGAACCCAAAGCGGCCCGGGCTCCGGCAAGCAAACCGGCCCCCGCAGCGACCCCGCGCAAGCAGGATCGCGAGCGTGAACAGCGCGGTCGCGGCAAGGGCCGTGACGACAACCGCCGTTCGGGCAAGCTGACTCTGGGTCAGGCCACGGGTGGCGAAGGCAACCGCCAGCGTTCGATGGCGGCGATGAAGCGCAAGCAGGAGCGTGCGCGTCAGAAAGCCATGGGTGGCACGGTCGAGCGCGAAAAGGTAATCCGCGACGTGCAGCTGCCCGAGGCGATCATGGTCTCGGAACTGGCCAACCGTATGGCTGAACGTGTGGCTGACGTTGTCAAATCGCTGATGCAGATGGGCATGATGGTCACGCAGAACCAGACCATCGACGCCGACACCGCAGAACTGATCATCGAAGAGTTTGGCCACAAGGTCACCCGCGTCTCGGATTCGGACGTTGAAGACGTCATCAAAGAGGTCGAAGACAGCGACGAAGATCTGAAACCGCGCCCGCCGGTCATTACCATCATGGGTCACGTTGACCACGGCAAAACCTCGCTGCTGGATGCGATCCGCGATGCGCGGGTTGTGGCAGGCGAAGCCGGGGGCATCACCCAGCATATCGGCGCTTATCAGGTGAAAACCGATGGCGGCACCACGCTGACCTTCTTGGATACACCGGGCCACGCGGCGTTTACGTCGATGCGTTCGCGCGGTGCTCAGGTCACGGATATTGTGGTCCTGGTTGTAGCCGCTGACGATGCGGTGATGCCGCAGACGATTGAGGCGATCAACCACGCCAAGGCGGCCGAAGTGCCGATGATCGTAGCGATCAACAAGGTCGACAAGCCAGATGCCAACCCGGACAAGGTGCGCACCGATCTGCTGCAGCACGAAGTCATCGTCGAGAAAATGTCGGGTGAGGTTCAGGACGTCGAGGTTTCTGCCATCACCGGTCAGGGTCTTGACGAGTTGCTGGAAGCCATCGCGCTGCAGGCCGAGATTCTGGAACTGAAAGCCAACCCCGACCGCGCCGCCCAAGGTGCCGTGATCGAGGCGCAGCTGGATGTGGGTCGCGGCCCCGTGGCCACGGTTCTGGTTCAGAACGGCACGCTGCGTCAGGGCGATATCTTCGTTGTGGGTGAGCAATACGGTAAGGTCCGTGCGCTGATCAACGACAAGGGCGACCGCGTCAAAGAAGCTGGCCCCTCGGTTCCGGTCGAGGTTCTGGGTCTGAACGGTACACCCGAAGCGGGCGACGTTCTGAACGTGACCGAGACCGAAGCGCAGGCCCGTGAGATTGCCGCCTATCGTGAGCAAGCCGCCAAGGACAAACGCGCCGCTGCCGGTGCCGCGACCACCCTTGAGCAGCTGATGCAGAAGGCCAAGGAAGACGAAAACGTCACCGAGCTGCCGATTCTGATGAAAGCGGACGTGCAGGGTTCTGCCGAAGCTATCGTTCAGGCGATGGAGAAGATTGGCAACGACGAAGTGCGCGTGCGCGTTCTGCACTCGGGCGTTGGTGCGATCACCGAAACGGATGTCGGTCTTGCCGAAGCCTCGGGCGCTCCGATCTTTGGCTTCAACGTGCGTGCCAATGCTTCGGCCCGCAACACCGCAAACCAGAAGGGTGTCGAGATTCGCTATTACTCGGTAATCTATGACCTCGTGGACGACGTGAAAGCAGCCGCATCCGGCCTGCTGAGCGCCGAGATCCGCGAGAAGTTCATCGGTTACGCCGAGATCCGCGAAGTCTTCAAGGTCACAGGCGTTGGCAAGGTTGCTGGCTGTCTGGTCACCGAAGGTGTTGCGCGTCGTTCCGCAGGCGTTCGCCTGCTGCGCGACAACGTGGTGATCCACGAAGGCACGCTGAAGACCTTGAAACGCTTCAAGGACGAAGTGGCCGAGGTTCAGTCGGGTCAGGAATGCGGTATGGCATTCGAGAACTACGACGACATCCGCGCAGGCGACGTGATCGAAATCTTCGAACGCGAAGAGGTCACCCGCACGCTGGATTGATCCGGTCTTGCATAAAAACCAAAAACAGCGGCCCGTTTGGGCCGCTGTTTTTGTGGAGCGCTGAGACCCTTTAGTGTTGATCTTGCGTGAGGTGCTTGGTCATGGAGACGGTGTTGGTGCTGCGGGACACCTCAACCCATCCCAGATGCTCGTACAGCCCAACGTTTTCGGGCATATCGACATGGGTGTTCAAACGCATCTCATCAAACCCCTGCCGTCTGGCCTCGGCTTCCGCAAGTTCGATCAGCTTCCGTCCCAATCCCTGCCCACCATGGTCGGGATGGACCGCCAGATTTGCCAGCTTGATGAAGCTGTCACTGGCAACAAGAACGATGCCGGCGATGACCTCATCGCCTTGCTCGGCGACCCAGACCTGATTATCCACAATGTCCTCGGCGCAGCCCTCGGAAACTTTGGGCAAGTCGGAGATCCTGTCGGCGTATTTGGCATAGGCCGCGTCAATGCAGGCTGCCAATCCAAGGGCATCCTTCGCTTGTGCGGGCCGTATGGTGGGGGGGTGAAGTTTCAATTCGTTGCGTTGGAGTTGTTTCAGTTGTCTGATGTCATAGCCTGAAAAGCGGGGATTTTGAAGCTGACCGTAGTTGTATCAAAAGATGTTGGAATGGGCTTTCCGCAGAGGATCCGCATTCGCCAATAAGAAACACACGCCAGCTTTGCGAACAAAGCTGCCGATCACACTTTAAATGTCCCAACGCCTTCGAACTGTCTCACTTCTTGGGGCGACCATAGTACAGATTACGTACCTTCATTGTCAGACCATCCTTTGGCCAGGGTCGAAAAGGCGACTTTTTTCCGCTCTGCTTATAGGCAGTCCCGTAACCATTCAGCTTTGGACCCACTTGCCACTGTATCGGAGGACGCAAGTCCATTTTGTCTAAATGGCATTGTTGTTTCGCTTTGGTTCCACAGGCGGGAGGAATTGCATTCTGACCGTTCAGTGCAAAGATGCGTTTCCCTTCACAAAACACTTCCATGAAGCCGTCATTATTTTTTGACCATTTGACACGCATTTTAAATGACACCCATCGTCCGAAGCGGGACGGTGGAAAACACGTTCTGTCTTCGAATTTAGCGCCACCCGAGGAGTCAAGATGCAAGACGTAGATGTGGTTTTTTATCGTGTTAATCCGCTGCCATTCCATCAGCGTAAGTTTGCTTCTGGGAACGTTGCCTTTGCTATATCGAAACCCCGGCTCTATCCAAAAATCTAAACTGTATTCCACCGTTTGGCCGAGTTTTGCATACTTTTTTGCGTTAATTTGCGATCGGATGTTTCCATTTTTGCAATCGCTTTCTCCTCGACCATCGCCGTAGTTCTTTGAGCTACATTGACCTGGCAAAAGCGTGAAAATAACTTCGTTACCATTCAGTTTTGGGCTGCTTCCTTGAAACGTTGCTTCCTTAAATCCCTTTGGCGTGTCAGCTGACACTGGAACCGTGAAATACAGAGGTAGTAACACCAACATGGTCAGCAATTTTTGCATTTGATACCCCCCTTCAACTCACTAAACTCGATCAATGTAGCGACGAGAACAAATGCAGGCAACGGACTACCGCCTGTCACTCGTTCTTGAAACTACAGAGCGAGCCCTTTGTGTTCGAACCGGGAATACCCAGTTTCACAAGTCATGTGGGGTTCAAAGTGGTTGCTTTGGTCTGTGGCGCAAGGACCAAATCCGTCTGCCGTCCAACACCTGTGACTATCGAGACACGGGCAAAAACGTCCCCGGATGCATGATGATATCGAAATGCTGCATCCCCTTCTTCAAATCAAAGCCAACCGAATGCCCGGCCTTGCGCAGTAACTCAGCGTAATTGCGGCTTTGGCGGATGAACTCGGGTGTATCCCGCTCGGCCACGGTCACGTGGTAGCGTGGGCCAGGGCGGGGCAGGTGGCGGATCGGGGACAGGTCGTTGACCTCGACCGGTGTCAGTTGCAGCGGGTCGTTTACCGGGGTCAGGCTGATCGGCTCCAGATCGTAGACCCCGCTGATCAGGATCACATCGCGTACCCGCAGCCCGGCGCGGGCCAGATCGTTGGCGGAACCCGCCATGACCATGCTGACCAGCTGGGCCCCGGCGCTGTGCCCTGACAAGGTGATCCGCGAGGGGTCAAACCCAAGTGTTTCGGCCTGTGCGGCCAGCCACAGCAACGCGTCGCGGCATTCTTCAACCATCTCGCCGATCCGAGCATCCGGGGCGAGCGTGTAATTCAACGTCGCAAAGGAGTGTTCGGCCTCGACCAGTGCCGGGGCCATTATCGCCGACTCGCGCTGGCTGAGTGCCTGCCAATAGCCGCCGTGAATGAACACATGCAGCGGTGCCCCGGCACCCTTTGCTGGAAAGAAATCCAGAACCTGCGTGGGGCTGTCGCCATAGGCGAGGTTTTCCCGCACCTCCATCTGCGCCCGATACTGCGCGCTCAGCGCCGCGTAGCTGTCCAGATAGGGCGTCAGGTCGCCGCCGATCATCGACCGGGGGGAATATTCCTGATCCAACTCGGTCTGAGTGAAACCCCGATACAGCATCTCTTACTCCTGATCCTTGTACATCAATTCGGTGCGCACATCGTAGAGATCATGGAAAAAGCGCAAATCCAAGGCCTTGCGCAGGAAAGAGACACCGCTGGACCCTCCGGTGCCGGGCTGGTTGCCGATCACCCGCTCGACCGCTGTGACGTGATCGAAGCGCCAGCGCTGGAACAGGGATTCCACATCCATCAGCTTTTCGGCCAACGCATACAGGTCCCAATACCGGTCCGTGTCGCGGAACACCTGCACCCAGATTTTCACCACACGGCTGTCGCCCGAATAGGGATGCGCAAAGTCGCGGTCCAGCAGGTCTTGCGGCACGTCGAACCCCTGACGGGCCAGCATGAACAGAACCTCATCGTACAGCGACGGCTTGGACAGGGCGGCATTCAGCACCTGCATGACCTTTTCGTCATGGGCGTGAACCTTCAGGGTCGAGGCATCCTTGTTGCCCAGAATGAACTCGATCTGGCGATAGCCATAGCTTTGAAAGCCTGACGAACTGCCAAGCGCCTGCCGAAAGGTCATGTAATCGGCCGGGGTCATGGTCAGCAGCGTCTCCCACGCGGCGATCAGTTGCCGTTGGATCGCCTTGACACGGTCGAGGTTCTTCATCGCCGGGCCAAACGCGTCCTGTTGCAGAAAGCCGCGCACCTCGACCAGTTGGTGATGCATCAGTTTCAGCCACAACTCGCTGACCTGATGGATGATGATGAACAGCATCTCATCCGGCTGCGCAGGGTCCTGAAAGGTCTTTTGCAGGTTCAGCAGGGTCTTGAGCTGCAGGAAATCACCGTAACTCTTGCGGTGGGTCTGCGCGAAATCGGTGACCAGAGTCTCTTCGATCCCGCGTTCCAGATACCTGTCCTTGTCGCTCATATGCGTCTCCCAACACCTGCGTTTCCCTATGTTTAGGGTCTGAATTGGCATGAGGCCAGAGCGTCAGGTCCAGTCCAGCACCACCTTGCCCGATTGGCCGGATTTCATTGCGGCAAAGCCTTCGGCAAAATCATCGACCTTCATCTGGTGCGTGATGACGCGGCTGACATCCAGACCGTTCTGCAACATGGCGATCATCTTGTACCAGGTCTCGAACATCTCGCGCCCGTAGACGCCCTTGATGGTGATGGCCTTGAACACGATCCGGGACCAGTCCACGGGGGATTTGCCGGGCGGGATGCCCAGCAGGGCGATCTTGCCGCCCATCACCAGCGCCTCGACCATCTGGTCCAGCGCGGCTTGCGAGCCGGACATTTCAAGACCCACGTCAAACCCCTGCGCCATGCCAAGCTCCGTGATGACGTCCTCCAGATCCTCCTTGGAAACATCGACGGGGCGCACGGTTGGCACCACATGCTCGGCCAGTTTCAGGCGGTCGGGGTTGATGTCAGTAATTACCACGTGCCGCGCGCCCGCATGGCGGGCAACGGCGGCGGCCATGATGCCGATGGGGCCTGCGCCAGTAATCAGCACATCCTCGCCCAGCAGATCGAAGCTGAGCGCGGTGTGTACGGCGTTGCCGAGCGGGTCGAGGATCGCCCCGATCTCGTCCGGTACATCGTCGGGCAGGGGGACCACGTTGAAGGCGGGCAGTTTCAGGTACTGCGCAAAGGCCCCCTGTTCGTTCACCCCAATGCCCCGCGTGCCGGGGTCGAGGTGGAACTTGCCCGCGCGGCTTTGGCGGCTGTCGGTGGTGATCAGGTGCCCTTCGCCCGAGCAGCGCTGACCGATCTCAAGCCCGGTCACGTTGCCGCCCATCTCGACGATCTCACCGGCAAATTCGTGGCCGGTGATCATCGGGATCGGCACCGTGGCGGCGGCCCAGTCGTCCCAGTTCCAGATATGGATATCGGTGCCGCAGATGCCGGTCTTGTTGACGCGGATCAGAACCTCGTCGGGGCCAATCTCAGGCACCGGGGCCTGCACCATCCACAACCCTTCCCCGGGTTTGGACTTTTCCAGTGCTTTCATTGTGTTGGGGCGCATCAAATCACCCCCAGTTCTTTGCCGACCTTGCCGAAGGCGGCCAAGGCGCGATCCAGATCGCCCTTGGTTAGAGCCGCATTCATCTGCGTCCTGATCCGCGCCTGCCCACGCGGGACAACGGGGAAAAAGAAGCCCGAGACATAGACGCCCTGGTCAAACAGGCGCGATGCCATCTCTTGCGCCAGCGTTGCCTCACCCAGCATCACCGGGATGATCGGGTGTTCGCCGGGCAGCAGATCGAAACCCAGTTTCTCCAGCCCCGCGCGCCAGTATTTCGCGTTGCCGAACAATTGCTTGCGCAGCATGTCGCCCTGTTCGACCAGACGGATCGCCTCGAGCCCGGCGGCGACGATCGAGGGCGGCAGCGAGTTCGAGAACAGATAGGGCCGCGCCCGCTGCCGCAGCAGGTCGATCACCGGCTGCGGCCCAGCGATGTAACCGCCGATTGCCCCCCCAAGTGCCTTGCCCAAAGTTCCCGTCAGAATATCCACATCAACGCCGAAATGATCAGGCGTGCCTGCGCCGCTTGGCCCCATAAAGCCGGTTGCGTGGCAGTCATCGACCATGACAATGGCGTCGTATTTGTCGGCCAGTTCACGGATCTTCGGCAGGTTGGCCAGATAGCCATCCATCGAAAACACACCGTCGGTGGCGATCATGATATGCCGCGCCCCGTCCGCGCGCGCCTGTTTCAGCCAGGCTTCAAGGTCGTTCATGTCATTGTTCAGGTAGCGATAGCGTTTCGCCTTGCACAGGCGCACCCCGTCGATAATCGAGGCGTGGTTCAGGCTGTCTGAAATAATCGCGTCTTCAGGCCCTAACAAAGGCTCAAACAGCCCTCCGTTCGCGTCAAAGCAGGCCGCGAACAGGATCGCATCGTCCTTGTTGAGGAACTGCGCCAGCTTCTGTTCCAGCTCGCGGTGAATGTCCTGCGTACCGCAGATGAACCGGACCGAGGCCATGCCGAACCCTTTCGGCCCCATCGCGCCCTGGGCGGCCTCGATCAGCGCGGGGTGATCGGCCAGACCCAGATAATTGTTGGCGCACAGGTTGATGACCTGTTTGTCGCCCACAGTAATCTCACCGCCCTGAGGCGAGGTGATCATGCGCTCGCGCTTATACAGGCCTTCCGCTTCGATCTGCGCGAGGGTGTCCGTGATATGGGACAGGAATGCATCTGCCATGGCGGCCTCCGTTCAACCTGAGTCGCATATCTAACATAACGGAGGAATTTCCCAAATAGGGGAATTACAGTATGAAGGAAAAATATCCGTGAAGGCGGAAATTTGCCGGTTTCAAGCGTTCTTTACGATCAGGAAGACCCGGGCCGGTGCGCTGGCCGAGATGGAATGGGCGATATCTGCCGCATAGCGGGCAGTGTCGCCCTGTCTCAGCTCGGTTACGGCGCTGCCCGAGGTGACTTTGACCGCGCCGTCCAGCACGGTCAGTTGTTCACGCGCGCCGCGTGCGTGGGGCTGGCTGTTCAGCGCGCCGCCTGCGTCGAACTGAATGTCATAGACCTCGTGCCCGCCGGCCTCTTCTGGCGGGGACAGGATGCGGATACGGCAGTTCTGGCCCATATTGTCGATGCTGGGCACCTCGGATTTCCTGAGCACTTCGATCTGGTCGGCGGTCTTGGTCCCCTCCAAAAGACCGGCGAAATCCACCTGCAGCGCGCGGGTCAGATTCCACAGGGTCGAGATCGTGGGGCTGCTTTCGCCCCGTTCGATTTGGCTGACCATGGATCGCGAGACGCCGCTGAGATTGGCGACCGCTTCCAGCGACAGGCCCTTGGCCCGGCGCGCCTCTTTCAACCGCGCGGGCAGCAGGTTCAGGATATCGTCTGTGTTTTCCGTCATGACGGAATCCTTGCGGGTTGAGCGGACAGATGTCAATTCCGGCCGTGACGGGACGTCCTGCGCGACAGTATCTTTCTGCATGTGCATACTGCAGCCAAAATTCAGCAGGAGAGATCCATGACCGATATCGTAATCCTTGATGGTGCCCGCACCGCAATTGGCACCTTTGGCGGCGCCCTGGCCTCGACCGCGCCGATCGATCTGGCGACCGTGGCGACCGAGGCCGCGCTGGAGCGTTCGGGCGTCGAGGGTGCCCAGATCGGCAACGTAGTGTTTGGTCATGTGATCAACACCGAGCCGCGGGATATGTACCTGTCGCGCGTCGCAGCGATGCAGGCCGGTATTCCGAATGGCACACCTGCGATGAACGTGAACCGTCTGTGCGGGTCCGGCGCGCAGGCGATTGTTTCGGCGGTTCAGTCGCTGATGCTGGGCGATGCCGAATTTGCCGTCGCGGGCGGGGCCGAAAGCATGTCGCGCAGCCCGTATATCGTGCCGCAGGCGCGCTGGGGCGCGAAGATGGGCGACATTTCCTCGCAAGACATGATGCTGGGCGCGCTGAACTGCCCGTTTGGCACCGGCCATATGGGTGTGACGGCCGAGAACGTGGCTGACGAACATCAGATCAGCCGCGAGCAGATGGATGAGTTCGCCATGGCCAGCCAAACCCGCGCGGCAGCGGCGATTGAGGCCGGTCTGTTCGACAGCCAGATCGCCCCGGTGCAGGTGAAGGTCAAGCGCGACATGGTTGACTTCAAGGTGGACGAGCACCCCAAGGCGACCTCGCTTGAGGTGCTGGCCGGGCTGCGTCCGGTGTTCAAGAAGGATGGACGGGTGACGGCGGGCAACGCCTCGGGCATCAATGACGGTGCGGCGGCGATGGTGCTGGCGACGGCGGATGCGGCTGAAAAGGCCGGTCTGAAGCCCAAAGCCCGCGTGTTGGGTTACGCCCATGCTGGCGTTCGCCCCGAAGTGATGGGCATCGGTCCGGTTCCGGCGGTTCAGAACCTGCTGAAAAAAACCGGTCTGTCGGCAGAGGATTTCGACGTCATCGAAAGCAACGAGGCGTTTGCTTCGCAGGCGCTGGCCGTCAATCAGGAGCTTGGGCTGGACGCGTCGAAGGTGAACCCCAATGGCGGCGCAATTGCGCTGGGTCACCCGGTGGGTGCAACCGGTGCGATTATCACTCTGAAGGCGCTTTATGAGCTGGAGCGCACTGGTGGTTCCAAAGGTCTGATCACCATGTGCATTGGTGGTGGTCAGGGGATCGCCATCGCCATCAAGCGGCTTTGATCTGAAGCCGGGCAGGGGGGGCTGTCTGCCCCCCATCGCGCCCTGGCGCGATTCCCCCCGAGGATATTTCTGGCCAGATGAAGCGGGCGGGTTGGGTTTAGCTGAGCGCGTTGAGCAGTAAGACAAGCGCCACGCCTGCTGCAGCGCCAATGGTGGCGGGCAGGGCGGCGGACCAAAGCGGCGATTTTTGGGGTTCGTCTTTTTGCGTCTGGGCGATCAGGGCGTTTTCGACCAGTGATGGCAGGCGCGGGCCGAACCGGGCCAGCACCATTGCCGTCTTGCCGAAATCGCGCAAGGCGGCGCGGGGGCCGATGGATTGCTTGATGTAATCCTCGACCACGGGACGGGCGGTTTCCCAGATGTTCATATGCGGGTCCAGTGAGCGGGCCACGCCCTCAACGACGACCATGGTGCGCTGCAGCAAGATCAGTTCGGTCCGGGTTTCCATGCCGAAGCGCTCGGTGACTTCGAACAGGTAGTTCAGCAGGCGGCCCATTGATATGTGCGAGGCGTCCATGCCGAAGATCGGTTCACCCACCGCGCGCAGGGCGCGGGCGAATTCATCGACATCCCGGTCGGCGGGGACGTATCCGGCCTCGAAATGGACCTCGGCCACGCGTTTATAGTCGCGGCGGATGAAGCCAAAGAGGATCTCGGCATAGACCCGGCGGGTATATTCGTCGATATGGCCCATGATGCCGTAGTCATAGGCGATGATGTCCCCGTTTGCGGCGACCTTCAGGTTGCCCTGATGCATATCGGCATGGAAAAACCCGTCGCGCAGGGCGTGCAGCAGGAACATGCGCAACACACGTTCCGCCAAATCGCGGCGGTTGTGGCCTGCGGCGTCGAGCGCGTCATTGTCGCCTAGCGGGATGCCATCCGCCCAGCTAAGTGTCATCACCCGCCGCGCCGACAGCGACCATACCACGGGGGGCAGCCAGAAGCCTGCGTCGTCTTTGGTGTTGGCCGCGTATTCCGAGGCGGCGGCGCTTTCCAGACGAAGGTCCAGTTCGCCGCGCACCACGCCGTCGAAATGTTCGATGACCTCCATGGGCCGCAGGCGGCGCGCGCCAGGAGCGAACAATTGCACGATGCGGGCGGCGAAATAGAAGGCGTCCACATCCTTGCGGAAGGCGCGCTCGATCCCTGGGCGCAGGACTTTGACGGCGACGTCTTCGCCGGTGCTGACCAGCTTGGCCTTGTGGACCTGCGCGATGGAGGCGGCAGCGATCGGCTCGCTGAAATCGCTGAAAATCTCGGCCACGGGTTGGCCCAGTTCCTTTTCAACCTCGGCCAAAGCCTCGGATTTGGAAAAGGGCGGCAGCTTGTCCTGAAGAACGCGCAACTGAGCGGCCAATTCATTGCCCACAACATCGGGTCGGGTGGACAAGACCTGCCCGAACTTGATGTAGGCCGGACCCAAGGCGGTAAGCGCGCGGGTTGCGGGCGGCATGTCCGGGTCGCCCTTGTAGCCCAGCCACTGGAAGGGTTTGCCCAAAGCATGGGCGACGAAACGCAGCGATTTGGGCGCCTCGAACGCATCCAGCACCACGTTCATGGCACCTGTACGCTCGAGCGTGGCGCCTGTACGGATCAGGCGGATGATGTTGTGAGGGCCGCGCATCTAGATCTTCCAGCCGGAATGCAGCGCGGCGATGCCCATGCTGAGGTTGCGGTATTTGGCGTTTTCGAACCCTGCGGTGCGGACCATGTTCAGGAAGGTGTCCTGATCGGGGAATTTGCGGATCGATTCCACCAGATACTGATAGCTGTCATAGTCATTGGCGATCAGCTTCCCCATGCGTGGGATGACGTTGAAACTGTAGAGGTCATACAGCTTCTGCAGCCCGTCATTGGGCAACTGGCTGAACTCCAGCACCATCAGGCGGCCACCGGGCTTGAGGACGCGGAACGCCTCGTTCAGGGCCTCTTGCGGGCGGGTGACGTTTCGGATGCCGAATGAGATGGTGTAGACGTCAAAGGTGTTGTCTTCGAACGGCAGGGCCATAGCATCGCCCACCACCCAGTTCAGACTGTCTGACATCTGATCGGCCTCGGCACGTTGGCGGCCTTCGACCAGCATCGGCTCGGTCAGGTCCAGAACGGTCGCGTGGCCGTGGCCCGCGCGTTTCAGGAACCGGAAGGAAATATCGCCGGTGCCGCCCGCCACATCCAGCAGCCGCTGACCGGGGCGCGGGGCCAGCCAATCCATCATCGCGTCTTTCCAGACCCGGTGAATGCCCATCGACATGACATCGTTCATCACGTCATATTTCGAGGCGACCGAGTTGAACACGCCCTGCACGCGCCCGGCCTTGTCAGCCTCGCGCACGGTTTCGAACCCGAAATGAGTGGTCTTGTCGTTGGTGTCGGACATTTGCCTTGCCGTTCGTCGAATTTCGCCTCTGTTATAGGGCCATAAGAAGCGGGCACAATGCGGCCCTTTGGAATAGGAGCCATCTAATGCCCGAATTGCCCGAGGTCGAGACAGTAAGACGCGGCCTAAGCCCGGCAATGGAAGGGGTGGTGATCGAGCGCGCGGATGTGAACCGACCCGATCTGCGCTGGCCTTTCCCGGATCGGATGGCCGAAAGGCTGACCGGGCAGAGGGTAGAGCGGTTGCGGCGGCGGTCGAAATACATTCTGGCCGATCTCAGCAGCGGTGAGACGTTGCTTATTCACTTGGGCATGTCCGGGCGGATGACGGTTTCGGGCGATCCGCTGGGGCAGTTTGTGCATGACCATCCTGCGGCGCAAAAACACGACCATGTTGTATTTCACATGGCCAACGGTGCGCGCGTCACCTTCAACGACCCGCGCCGGTTCGGGGCAATGGACCTGCTGCCGACGGCCACCGCCGAGGCACATAAGCTGTTGGCGGTTCTGGGGCCGGAACCGTTGGGCAATGACTTTCACGAACAGCACCTGATCGACGCGTTCAGGGGCAAGAACACACCTGTGAAATCCGCCCTGCTGGATCAGGGAATCGTTGCCGGGTTGGGGAATATTTACGTCTGCGAGGCTTTGTATCGCGGAAAGGTGTCGCCACGTCGCAAAGCGGGGCAAATTTCTTCGGCACGTGTCTTGGGTCTTGTGCCGATCATCCGGCAGGTGTTGCAGGACGCCATAGACGCAGGCGGATCCTCGCTGCGCGATTTCCGCCAAGCCGATGGAGAACTTGGATATTTCCAGCACAGCTTTGATGTCTACGGGCGCGAAGGCGAACCCTGCCGGACCGAAGGGTGTAGCGCCCGGATCAAGAGAATCACCCAGTCCGGTCGCTCAACTTTCTATTGCGCGCAATGCCAAAGATAACTTGATCCAGCTTTTGCGCGTGATAATGACTCGTATCTGAACGGAACAACCGGAAGCTTTCACCTCATGGCTTTTGAGACGATCATCGTCGAAATCGAAGACCACGTCGCCCTTATCAAGCTCAACCGACCGGACGCGATGAACGCGCTGAACACTCAGTTGCTGGGTGAGTTGTGCGATGCGCTGGAAGACGCTGACTGCAACGACAAGGTGCGCTGCATCGTGATCACCGGCTCGGACAAAGCCTTTGCCGCCGGTGCGGACATCAAGGAAATGTCCGAGATGAGCTTTGTCGATGTGTTCAACACCAATCTGTTTGCTGACGCCAACGACCGCGTCACAGCCATCCGCAAGCCAATCATCGCCGCCGTTGCGGGATATGCGCTGGGCGGGGGCTGCGAACTGGCGATGATGTGTGACTTCATCATTGCCGCCGATACCGCTAAATTCGGACAGCCCGAGATCAATCTGGGTGTCATCGCAGGCTTGGGGGGCACGCAGCGTCTGACACGCTTTGTGGGCAAGTCGAAAGCGATGGACATGAACCTGACCGGCCGCTTCATGGACGCCGAAGAGGCCGAGCGCGCAGGTCTTGTCAGCCGCGTGGTCCAGGCCAAGAAGCTGATTGAAGAGGCGATGGGGGCAGCCCAGAAGATTGCCGAGAAATCCCAGCTGACCGCGATCGCCGCCAAGGAGGCCGTGAACCGCAGCTATGAATTGCCGCTGAACGAAGGGATGCTGTTCGAGCGTCGCGTCTTCCATTCGATGTTTGCGACCGAAGACCAGAAAGAGGGTATGGCCGCCTTCCTGGAAAAACGCGCAGCCCAGTTCCGCGACAAGTAAACCAGCGGAGCATTCGAAACAGGCGGGCCCGACCCGCCTTTTTTCATGGCCGCTATGCGCCGGTAAAGAATCGGCTTGGCAAAGACCGCAAACTTGGATAACTAGCGCCGCTATACATGCGCGTGCGGCCCGCTTGGCCCGACTCACACTCGTGATTTCTGATCCGGTGCGGATATATCCGTGGCGCGCAACCCAAGATAACCGTACCGAACAAAGGTCAAGAAACACATGGCTAACTCGCCCCAGGCAAAGAAGCGCGCACGTCAGAACGAAAAGCGTTTCGCCGTTAACAAAGCGCGTCGTTCGCGCATCCGCACCTACCTGCGCAAAGTTGAAGAAGCGATCGCATCCGGCGACAAGGACGCGGCCACCGCAGCCCTACGCGCCGCTCAGCCCGAGCTGATGCGCGGTGTCACCAAAGGCGTCTTCCACAAGAACACCGCAGCCCGCAAAATGTCGCGCCTGTCGGCCCGCGTCAAAGCACTGGGTTAAGCTTTTTGGGTGACCTAGGGTCATGTCAGAAAGGCTGAACTAAATTGAAAGGCGTCGCGGGCAGCGGCGCCTTTTTCACGTGTTGCCGGAATACCGCGCCCTCACGAAACCGAGAGATTCTTTCGGCCAAAGAGCCGAGTCAATATCAGAGTTTCGTTGCCGCGACCCATTTCATCTTGCTACCACTGTTACAGCGATTCACTCGCTTGGGGGGACAGGCTGTTTCCTCGGTCAGACTGACGGGCATCAGGATGATTGAGGAGCTAGCGTCGTTGACCGGCCTTGGCCGGGCTGCCGATCTGCCATGGATCTCGGGATAACCGCTGATCCGGGCCCTGTCTAAAAAATGTGTTTGCGATGTGCCACCCGGTTTGCCGGACGCTGTTGTTTTGTTTGGCGTCTGAACCTGGCAGTACTGACATTCGGGCGAATAACCCGCCGGACTACTCGGTCCGGCGCACCGTATCCCTGTGCGTGTGTTTTCGTAATCCGGGTTACCGGATCCGTATGAATAAGGCCGACAGGCCAATAAAGAATGGGATGCGTGAGGCGCTTGATGACACAAGAGAAATGGGGACTACTGCGTAATAAATTGCTTAAGGTGATTGGCCGGAACAACTACACGACCTGGATCGAACCGCTGGAGTTCGAAGAGCTGCAGGACGGTGTGGCGGTGTTTTCCGTGCCGACAAACTTTATGGGCAATTACGTAAGCCAAAACTTTGCCGACCTCATTTTGTATGAACTGAACACGTCGGGCGAATCCGTGCAGCGCCTGGATTTCCGTGTTGCCGCAAATACGCCGGCGCGCCCCAATCCCGTTGCGCGCCCTCAGGCCGATCCCGAGCCTGTGGCAGAAGCGCCTGCTGCCAGATCAGATGTTGCGCAGGAGGCCTTGGATTCCCTTCAGGCCGCACCGCTGGATGCGCGCTTTACTTTTGACAGCTTTGTCGTCGGCAAGCCGAACGAATTGGCCCATGCCGCTGCGCGCCGCGTCTCGGAGGGCGGGCCGGTGACGTTCAACCCGCTGGTCCTGTATGGGGGTGTCGGTCTGGGTAAGACGCACCTGATGCACGCCATTGCGTGGGAGTTGAAAACCAAGCATCCCGAACTGAATGTGCTGTACCTGTCGGCGGAACAGTTCATGTACCGCTTTGTTCAGGCCCTGCGCGAGCGTCGGATGATGGATTTCAAACATCTGTTCCGTTCGGTCGATGTGCTGATGGTCGATGACGTGCAGTTCATCGCCGGGAAGGATTCGACGCAGGAGGAATTCTTCCACACATTCAACGCGCTGGTCGATCAGAACAAGCAGATCATCATCTCGGCCGACCGCGCCCCCGGTGAAATCAAGGATCTGGAAGAGCGCGTGAAGTCGCGCCTGCAATGTGGTCTGGTCGTTGATCTGCACCCGACCGATTATGAACTGCGTCTGGGCATCCTGCAGAACAAGGTGCAGCAGCATATCAGCACCTATCCGGATCTGGTTATCGCGGATGGCGTGCTTGAATTCCTCGCCCATCGCATCTCGACCAATGTTCGGGTGCTGGAAGGCGCGTTGACGCGTCTCTTTGCCTTCGCCTCGCTGGTCGGGCGTGAGATCGATATGGAATTGACGCAGGATTGTCTGGCCGATGTGCTGCGCGCATCGGAGCGCAAGATCACCGTCGAAGAGATTCAGCGCAAAGTCTCGGATTATTACAACATTCGTCTGTCCGACATCATCGGTCCGAAACGCCTGCGGTCTTACGCGCGTCCGCGTCAGGTGGCGATGTATCTGTGCAAGCAGCTGACCAGCCGGTCCCTGCCCGAGATCGGGCGCCGCTTTGGCGGGCGCGACCACACCACGGTCATGCATGGTGTCAAACGCATCGAAGAGCTGAAAGTGACGGATGGCCAGATCGCGGAAGACGTGGAAATGCTGCGTCGCGCGCTGGAAGCCTGAGGTTTACCCCTAAAACCACTCAGAGACGCCTCGGGACTTGGGTTCCGGGGCGTTTTCTTGTGCGCAATTGTCCACGGTCGCGGATGAACTGTGTCCACAGCACAACGCGCCCCTTGACCGAATGGGTTTTCCAACCCAGAAATCCGTAAAAAATCCTTGTGCCTCAGGGCTGAACCGCTAACGTGCCAGTCCCGCCCATTTCGGCACTTAAGTCAGAGGAATTGAGGGTATGAAGATCAGCATCGAACGCGGCACCCTTCTCAAGGCCGTTTCGCAGGCCCAATCGGTTGTCGAACGTCGCAACACAATTCCGATCCTGGCCAATGTGCTGATCGAGGCCGAAGGCGATCAGGTTCAGTTCCGCGCCACCGATCTGGATATCGAAGTGGTCGACAAGGCTCCGGCGCAGGTCGAGAAGGCCGGGGCGACCACAGTGGCGGCCACAACGCTGCATGAGATTGTGCGCAAACTGCCTGACGGGGCGCTGGTGACACTGACGGCGGACAGCGCTGCGGGCCGTTTGACGGTTGAGGCGGGTCGCTCGAATTTCTCGCTGGCGACATTGCCGAAAGAGGATTTCCCGGTGATGGCGTCCTCGGAATATCAATCGAACTTTACGGCCTCGGCGGCGCTGCTGCGGCGGCTGTTCGACAAATCTAAATTTGCGATCTCGACGGAAGAGACGCGCTATTACCTGAACGGCGTTTACATGCATGTCACGGATGGCTCCGACGGCAGCAAGGTGTTGCGCTGCGTGGCTACCGATGGTCACCGACTGGCGCGGATCGACGCGGATTGTCCGGATGGGGCGGCGGACATGCCCGGCGTGATCGTGCCGCGCAAGACCGTGGGTGAGTTGCGCAAACTGCTGGACGATGACGAGATGGACATCGCCGTGTCGGTCAGCGAAACCAAGGTGCGTTTTGCGACGCCCGACATCACGTTGACCTCAAAGGTCATTGACGGCACCTTCCCCGACTACACCCGCGTTATTCCGCAGGGCAATACTCGCAAATTGGAAGTGGACGCGGTTGAATTCGCTCAGGCCGTGGATCGGGTGGCAACGGTTTCATCCGAACGCTCGCGCGCGGTGAAGCTGCAATTGGACGGTGACAAACTGGTGCTGTCGGTCAATGCCCCGGACAGCGGCGCGGCCGAAGAAGAACTGGCCGTGGCCTATGGCGATGAGCGGTTGGAGATCGGATTCAACGCGAAATATCTGTTGGAGATTGCGTCTCAGGTCGATCGTGAAAATGCAGTGTTCCTGTTCAATTCTGCCGGTGATCCGACCCTGATGCGTGAAGGCAATGATCAAAGCGCGGTTTACGTTGTCATGCCGATGCGCGTCTGATCGCGCTGGCGCGCGATGCCTCCGGCGGAGGTATTTTTGAACAGAAGAAGGGAGGGGTCATGGGATTGGCCCTGACCGAGCTTACGGTCTCGCATTTTCGGTCTCACAAGCTGGCGCGGTTGTCTTTGGATGGGCGGCCTGTGGCGATTCATGGGCCGAACGGGGCCGGGAAGACCAACATTCTGGAAGCGGTGTCCCTGTTTTCGCCTGGGCGCGGGATGCGGCGGGCGAGCGCGGCCGAGATGACGCGGCGGCCCGAGGCGCTGGGCTGGAAGCTGTCCGGGCTGTTGCAGGCGCAGGGGCAACGCTACGAGATCGAGACCTGGTCCGAGGGTGGCGCGGCGCGGCAGGTTCGGATTGATGGCAAGGCGGCGAGTCAGATTGATCTGAGCAAGCTGGCGCGGGTTGTCTGGCTGATCCCCTCGATGGATCGGCTGTGGATCGAGGGGGCCGAGGGGCGGCGGCGGTTTCTGGACCGGATCGCGCTGAGTTTTGATCCCTCGCATGCTGAGGCATCCCTGACTTATGAAAAATCCATGCGGGAACGGAATCGCCTGCTGAAAGAGCAGGTGCGCGATGCCCATTGGTACGCCGCGCTGGAAGGACAGATGGCCGAAACCGGGTATCGCATTCACGCAGCGCGGTTGGCGGCGCTGGATCATCTGCGCGTGGCGCAGGACCAGGCAGAGACGGCGTTTCCGTCGGCTGATCTGGAATTGGTGCAGACCGAAGGTGCGATGCCAGATACAGCAGACGACCTGCGAGAGGCGCTCAACGAAAGCCGGTTTCGCGATCTGGCGGCGGGGCGGACTTTGGTGGGGCCTCACCGGTCTGATCTGTACGGAGTGTTTGCGGCCAAGGGCGTGCCGGCCAAGGATTGCTCGACTGGTGAACAGAAGGCGTTGCTTGTCTCGCTGATCCTGTCGAATGCGCGGGCGCTGGCCGGGATGGTCGGGGCCCCGCCCATTGTGTTGCTGGATGAGGTGGCCGCGCATCTGGACGCGGATCGACGGGCGGCGCTGTATGATGAGATTTGCGCGCTGGGGGCTCAGGCCTGGATGACGGGCACCGGGCCTGAACTGTTTGCGGAATTGGGGGACCGGGCCCAGACGCTGGTTGTCACCGAAGGCGACGCGGGCTCGGTCGTCGTTTAGGCGGGTTCGCTGACTTTACGTTCCCACAGGAAGCCGCGCATCACTTCGTCGACCGGTGTTTGTGCCATGTGGTTGACGTAGTTCGACATGGTTTTCTGCGCCAGACCCAGAACCACGTCCAGAACCGCGCGGTGCGAGTAACCTGCGTCAAAGAATGCCTGCATCTGTGCGTTGGTGACGTTGCCGCGGGTTTCCATCATCTGCAGGGTGAAGCTGCGCAGCGCCTCAAGCTTGGCCGATGGCAGCGGGGTTTCGTTGCGCAGCGCCTCGGTGATCTCATCCGAGACCTTCATCATCTTGGCAATGCCTGTATGGGCCGGGACGCAGTAATGGCACTCGTTCTCCACATTGATGGTCTGCCAGACCACGGTTTTCTCGTCATTGTCGAAATCGGTCTGCATGAACAGGTGATGCAGAACCTGATAGCCTTCCAGATGTTGCGGGCTTTCAGACATCACCTTGTGCAGGCCCGGCAGACGACCAAAGGCAGCCTGCGACTTTTCCAGCAGTGGTTTGGACCCTTCCGGGGCGGTTTCGAGGTCATGAGAGGGGAAGTTTGCCATGTCAAAACTCCTGTTTCTGGCGCGATAAGGCAGAAATAGGGTTTCTTGAGCAATCACTCAAGTATATATTTGAGCAATCGTTCAAGAAATGGTGAAGAGAATGCCAAGAAAACCCGGATATGACCGAGACGCGCTGATCGCGCAGGCCAGGGATATGTTCTGGCGTCAGGGATGGGCGGGGACCTCGCTGAAAGATCTTGAGCGTGAATTGAAGCTGAAACCCGGCAGTTTCTATGCAGCCTTTGGGTCGAAAGACGCGCTGTATGCGCTGGCATTGAAGCGCTACACGCAGGACGGCATCGCGCGGCTTGAGGTGCTGGCTGAGGAGCTTGGGCCAAAAGGCGCGCTGAAGGCGCAGCCGTTTCGGGTGATCGAGGCGGCGGATATGCCAGCCAAAGCCTGCATGCTGGCCAAAACCTATGCCGAGTTGCAGGCGAAGGATCACGATTTGGCGGATCGGGCAGGTGCCTATATGGCCGAGATGAAAGCATGTTTTGCCGCCCTGTTTCGGCGCGCGCAAATGGACGAGGAGATCGGGCCCGAGCATGATCCCGAACGGTTGGCCGCGCGCTACCAATCCGACCTTTTGGGGCTGCGTCTGTCAGCTGAGCGCAGAGACGTGGACGCCGCTGCTATCGCCACGGATATCGCGGCTGATCTGGACAGGCTTTGACCTTTCGCGATCGGCAGCGAATGGCACAAAATGTGGGGGTAGCGCGTGACAATCCCCACCAGAAAACGTATAAGTTATCAAAATAATATAGGTACTGACTGAATGTCCGAAGACGCACAGGCACCACAGGAATACGGCGCGGATTCCATCAAGGTTCTCAAAGGGTTAGAAGCTGTTCGCAAGCGTCCCGGTATGTATATCGGGGACACGGATGATGGCTCGGGTCTGCACCACATGGTGTATGAGGTTGTCGACAATGGGATCGATGAGGCTCTGGCCGGTCATGCCGACCATGTGACGGTGAAAATCCACGCCGATTCCAGCGTCTCGGTCAGTGACAACGGGCGCGGAATTCCGGTGGATATTCACCCCGAGGAAGGCGTGTCCGCTGCCGAGGTCATCATGACCCAACTGCACGCGGGTGGTAAGTTTGACAGCAACTCGTACAAGGTGTCGGGCGGGTTGCACGGCGTTGGCGTTTCGGTGGTGAACGCGCTGTCCGACTGGCTGGAACTGCGCGTCTGGCGGAACGGCAAGGAACACGTTGCCCGGTTTGAAGGCGGCGAGACGGCCGAGCATCTGAAGGTGGTCGAGGAATGCGGCGACCGCACCGGGACCGAGGTGCGGTTCCTGGCCTCGACCGACACGTTCTCGAACCTGGAATACTCGTTTGAGACGCTGGAAAAGCGCCTGCGCGAACTGGCCTTCCTGAACTCGGGCGTGCGCATCATCCTGATCGATGAACGCCCGGCGGAACGGCTGGAAACCGAGCTGTTCTATGAGGGCGGCGTCAAGGAGTTTGTCAAATATCTGGACCGCTCCAAGACGGCGGCGATGCCTGAGCCGATCTATATCAAGGGTGAGCGCGACGATATCGGCGTGGAAATCGCCATGTGGTGGAATGACAGCTACCACGAGACGGTGCTGCCCTTCACCAACAACATCCCTCAGCGGGATGGCGGCACCCATGTGGCAGGCTTCCGCGGTGCGCTGACGCGGACCATCAACAACTATGCGCAGTCCAGTGGGATCGCGAAGAAGGAAAAGGTCAGCTTTACCGGTGACGACGCGCGCGAGGGCCTGACCTGTGTGCTGTCGGTCAAGGTGCCCGACCCGAAATTCTCATCCCAGACCAAGGACAAGCTGGTCAGCTCCGAGGTGCGCCCGGCGGTCGAAGGTCTGATGAACGAGAAACTGGCCGAGTGGTTTGAGGAAAACCCGAACGAGGCCAAGACCATCGTCGGCAAGATCATCGAGGCCGCGCTGGCCCGTGAGGCGGCGCGCAAGGCTCGCGAACTGACCCGCCGCAAGACGGCGATGGACGTGAACTATCTGGCTGGCAAGCTGAAGGACTGCTCCGAAAAAGACCCGTCCAAGACCGAAGTCTTCCTCGTCGAGGGGGACTCGGCCGGTGGATCGGCGCAAACGGGCCGGGACCGGCTGACGCAGGCGGTTCTGCCCCTGCGCGGGAAGATCCTGAACGTCGAACGGGCGCGGTTTGACCGGATGCTGTCCTCGCAGGAAATCGGCAATCTGGTGATGGCGCTGGGCACCGGCATTGGCCGGGATGAGTTCAACATCGAAAAGCTGCGCTACCACAAGATCGTCATCATGACCGATGCGGATGTGGACGGTGCGCATATTCGGACGCTGCTGCTGACGTTCTTCTACCGGCAAATGCCGGAACTGATCGAAGGCGGGTATCTCTATATCGCGCAGCCACCGCTCTATAAGGTGTCGCGCGGTAAATCAGAGGTTTACCTGAAAGATCAGGCGGCGCTGGATGATTACCTGATCAATCAGGGGGTTGAGGGCGCGGTGCTGAAACTGGGTTCAGGCGAAGAGATCATCGGTCAGGACCTGACCCGTGTGGTCGACGAGGCGCGACAGTTGAAACGTGTGCTGGACGCCTTCCCGACACATTATCCGCGCCACATTCTGGAACAAGCCGCCGTTGCCGGGGCCTTTGTGCCGGGCGCGGTGGATGCCGATCTGCAGGGCGTGGCCGACAAGGTCGCCGCCCGCCTCGATCTGATCGCGCTGGAATACGAGCGCGGCTGGCAGGGCCGGATCACACAGGATCACGGCATCCGTCTGGCCCGCATCCTGCGCGGCGTCGAAGAGGTCCGCACGCTGGACGGCCCCATGCTGCGCTCGGGCGAGGCGCGCAAGACCGGCAGCTTCACCCAAAGCCTGCAAGAGGTCTACAACACCCCAGCCACCCTGATCCGCCGCGACCGGATGCAAGCCATCCACGGGCCCCTGGACCTGCTGCGCGCGATTCTGGAAGAGGGCGAAAAGGGCCTGTCGCTGCAACGCTACAAAGGTCTGGGCGAAATGAACCCCGACCAGCTATGGGAAACCACACTGGATCCGGATGCACGTACCCTGCTGCAAGTGCGCGTGGACGACATGGTCGAGGCAGACGACCTGTTCACCAAGCTGATGGGCGACGTGGTCGAACCCCGCCGAGAGTTCATCCAGCAAAACGCGCTGAGCGTTGAGAATTTGGATTTCTGAGGCGTTGTTGGACCAATCGCAGCCCTGACGTTCAAGGCCGCTGTCGATGACCCTGCGCGCTTCAAACGATCCCGAACAGTGGCCGCCCACTTTGGGCTGACACCCCGACGGTTCCAATCCGGTGAGCATGACAACCCCGGACGTATATCCAAAGCCGGGGATCGAGATGTCCGTGCAACCCTCTATGCTGCTGCCAATGCCTTGCTCATGCGAACCATGGCCGGATCGCAGATCAAGTCATGGGGTATGCGCCTGATGCGCACTAAAGGGCGTCGACGCGCCGTTGTGGCTGTTGCTCGCAAATTGGCTGTCATGCTTCACCGAATGTGGGCGGATGGAACCGAGTTCCGTTCGGAAAAGATGGAGGGCATGGCATGATCTAAACGCCCTACATCAATCTGAACGGGGTCGTCCTCACCGGACGAGGTTCGTGGATGAAGCCGAAAATGTCTGCTGCGCCAACAAAAGCGCGTCTCAAAGCGAGGCTCTCCACAACCAATCCGACACATGCGTGCAGCGATGCCACGCGCGGCGTCAATCAGACTGCGAAGAGAAGCGTGACCCGGATGAGCGAAAAAGATCCCAAACAACGAAGAAATACGAGCTTGACCCAAACGCCCAATTAGAGAAGCGGACATCGAAATTGCTCAAACTAACGGTCTCTCACCAGTGAACAGCCTGGTCCAATATAGATCACCGAATTCCACATCTCTTCTGTAACTTTGTAGTTGCCGGTTCCTCTTTCTTGGTCGTCTGTTGGGCTGAGTCCTGCTGAGGCGGATCTGGCTCACCCAAATGCCTTCTTCCATACAGTACTTCTGCCCGGCGCAGCGACATTCCTGCTCCTCTTTGACCAGTACGTCGTTCCGGATTCACGTGTATTCTAGGCCGTTGAGACAATAACCTCTGCTTCGATTTCAATTGGGAAGTTGATTGGTAGACCTGCCACCCCGACCGCCGTACGTGAATGGCGGCCAATCTCTTCTCCAAAGACGTCAATGATCAAATCCGTGAAACCGTTGAGAACCGCAGGCGTATCGCTAAAGCCAGATTTGCAATTGATCATCCCATGGACTCGGCACCACCCCGTTATTCGGTTTAGACTGCCAAGTTCGCGCTTTAGACTGCCGAGAATAGAAAGCCCGACTTTGCGTGCTGAGGCGTAGCCCTCTTCAACAGACACGTTTTCCCCGACTGCTCCAAATGGCCCGGCCGGAGTACCGTCTATTTCTTGTGGTCCATGACCAGATACGAACGCTCGGTCGCCCCGAACATTAATCCACGGAAATGGCAACACCATACCAACAGGCAATTTCAGCGGCGCAGGTAAAATGATGTTGTGGTGTATCAATCGCTGTTCGGCGTCGATCATGGTACTCTCCCTCGCTGACATGCAAGGACCTTACCATAAACCATGCCCAAAGTTGGCCTCGACCACCAAACTTTGCAATGTCCGCTTCTCTAATCGGGCTTTTGGGTCAAGTTCATTTCATTGTTTGGTTTCCGACTTTTGGGATCACTGTCCTTCATCCGGGTCACGCTTCTCTTCGCAGTCATTGTTGGTCCGGTTCGGTTGGACCGCTGCATGCATGTGTCGGATTGGACGTAGAGCGCCCCGCTTCGTCTCGCGCTCAGATCGTCGCAGCAGACATATTCGGCGTCATCTACAGACCTCGTCCGGTGAGGGACGATCCCGTCGCTTGTCTTTGGGAGGCTGTCAGGTCATAGCGCCCTCCAAAGGTCTGTGACGGAACTCGGTGTTATCCGCCCACATGCGGTGCATGATGACGGCCAGTTTGCGAGCGACGGCCACGACAGCCCGGCGGCGGCCCTTGCGGCGCATGAGGCGCAGACCCCAGCTCTTGATCTCGGAACTCGCGACCGATCTCATCATCATTGCGTTGGCTGCTGCGTAAAGCGTGGCACGGACATCACGGTCACCAGCCTTGGAGATGCGGCCGGGATTGTCGGTTTCTCCAGATTGATATCGTCGGGGCGTCAATCCAAAGTGCGCCGCAACTGTACGAGAACTGGTGAACCGTGTCGGATCATCGACCGCAGCCCGGAAGGTGAGTGTAGCGATTGGCCCGACGCCGGGTATCGCCATGAAGCGCAGGCAGATCGCGTCGTGACTAGCGGCTTGCTTCACGCGCCTGTCCAACTCGCGGTAGGTCTTATAGAGCATCGCTCGCGCGTCCAAGAGTGGCAGCAGGGCGCGAGACAGATCCGGATCGGCTTCGATCAACGGCCTGACCCGCTCATCGAACGACCCCTGATCAACGCGGGACGGCAAGCGGAGACCGAAGACTCGGAACAGCCCCCGAACCTCATTTGCCAGATCGATGCATTTCTTTTGGACAGCCTTTCGGCTGCTCAGCAAGGCGCGATAGGCGTGCGCCTCCCGGCTCTTGATGAAGACCTTGCTATACCACCCGGACCGCAGAACCTGCGCGATCCCACGAGCGTCCGTTTTATCGGTCTTGTTCCGCATCGCGGACAGCGCCGCATTTACCTGGCGCGCTTCCATGCACACAACATCAAAGCCAGCACTTTGAAGGCCGAAATAGAGATGCTGGCTCATCGCGCCAGACTCAAAGCCGATCCGGCACTGGCCCTGCGGCACATCGCGTAGGCAGGCCGCAATATCTTCAATCTCGCAAGCAACAGCGCGTTCAAAGACGTGCTTGCCACTGGCGTCAATCACGCAGACGGCCACAGACCGCAGCGATACGTCCAAACCCACAAAGTAATCCATTTCGTTCTCCTCAGATTGCAGCAACTGCTGCAACTCTATCGAGAACCTGACCCATCCATCAGGCCAGCCCGATTACCCATGCTTCGTCCGCCAAGCGGCCGTTCAAAATCAGTGAAAAGATGTCTGCTTTTGTGGGTCAGTGATCTCGACCACAAAGGTCATGGTCTGCAAGCGAAGCCAGGACGTAACAGTCTTCTGCCACACCCCGTCCGTCACATCCCTGTGCGATGCGCTTCAATTCATATTCGAGAGCTTTGAGGCGTTTGATCTTTGCGCGTACTTCGGACAACTGACCTTCTGCGATTTCGGTGGCCGCTTCGCACGACCGATCCGGATGGTTCTGTAACTCAATCAAAGAAGAAATTGCTTCGATGGAGAAGCCGAGATCACGCGCGTGCCGTATAAAGCTCAGGCGCTCCAAACCCTCATTTGTGTAGCGCCGCTGGTTGCCTGCCGTCCGTTCCGGTGCGGCCAGTAGACCCATTTCTTCGTAATAGCGGATGGTGGGCACTTTGACCTTCGTCCGCTTCGAAAGCTCGCCAATCGAGAACATGTGAAAACCCTCTTGAACCTCTAGTCACTAGAGACACTACATTGGATCTGACGCGATTCTGAAGAGGTTTTGAGATGGCAGGGTGCTGCGGCAACGAGGTGAAATTCGACGGAATGTCGAACGAATACAAACGTCGGCTTTGGATCGTCATCGCGTTGAATGCGACGATGTTCGTGGTCGAGATGACCGCGGGACACTACGCGAAGTCTCAGGCACTTCAGGCCGACGCGCTCGACTTCCTTGGTGACGCACTGACCTACGGCATTTCCCTCGCTGTGATCGGCGCGTCTATCCGCGCTCGAACGAATGCCGCCTTGGCAAAGGGGATCAGCCTCTTTTTTATGGGTGCGTGGGTGTTTGGGTCTACCGTCTACCGTGTTTTTTACGTGGGCGTTCCAGAGGCCGAAATTATGGGCATCATCGGCGCGTTGGCTCTCGCAACAAACCTTGCGAGCGTATTCTTGCTTGTTAGCTACAAGGATGGAGACGCCAACGTGCGATCAGTCTGGCTATGCTCGCGGAACGACGCCATCGGTAACGTAGCTGTGATGATTGCCGCGTTAGGCGTCTGGGGCACGGCAACAGGTTGGCCTGACCTAATAGTTGCTGCGATCATGGCAAGCCTCTTCTTGTCATCTTCGTACCAGATCATTCGTCAGGCTCTTGAGGAACGGCACGAGGAAGCAGCGCATGAGCATAGAACAGCTCGGACAAGCTAACATTCGCTGCGGAGGGCAAACTACACAGGTATGGGCTCCACGCGGTCATTCGCAATATCGCGATGCATGTCCGCTTTCCGGACATTCGCCGCGACTGAGCGAACGACGACACCGAGCCTAAACCGGACCTGGTTAAATTGCGTCCCAGATTTGATGAAACCAGTGGAAGACCATCATGGTCAGCTATTGAGAGCAACTTTTCTTTGGTGCAGTAGGCGTCACCAATCTACCAAAGCCTCATGTAAATCGTACCGATAGCTCGGTGTCCATCACGCCACCAAAACCAGCTGACCATTCTTCACCCGGAGACACTGGCCATGCGTCTGTCAAAGTACCGGTTGTAACCAGCTCGCCTCCCTGAAGCTGGTCGGCTTCGGAGAGCAGAGACACAAGATGAGCCAAGACTTCAATTGGGCCGCCGAGCGCGTTTTCACCCTTGCCGGACTCGATAGCCTCGGTGCCCTTGAACAATGCTAGTGGCACTTCGGCCAAGCCGGTTAAGACATCATGCGTCGCCTCGATTTTGTCGCCAAGAACAAGGCAGCCGTGCAATCCTTGTGCTGCGATTGAGTCTTCGACCGAGAATTTCCAGTTGGGATAAATCGATTGAACAATTTCAAATCCCGGGGCAACCCAATCCACGCAACCTGCCAACTGCTCATTGTTCATTTCAGCCGTCGGCGCATCGCCGAGGCCAAGTACGATTTCTGGCTCGATTCTCGGTTCTGAATACCTTGCCAAGTTTACCGGCTGATCAGTCGAAAACAGCCCATCTGAGTGAACCTCTCCCCAAATGGGTTGATCTACACCATAAACAGGCCAAATCGCGCGGTTCGTGAAGCCGACTTTTCTACCAACTCTCTTTTTGCCCTGAAGCTTTCGGACGCGTCTTGCAATCGAATAAGCGTCATCCAGCGTTAGCTGTTCTGCCTCTGAAGACAGATTAGATATCTGCTGGGCAGAGGTCAGGGCATCAGCGATTTTCTGAGCGTTTGCTTCAACATCTCTTGTCATATTCGCATTATACGGACCAAGGGCTGGATTACGATGCAATCCAGATTTTGAAGGTCTATAATCGAAAACTCAAAGGTTAGCACTGAAAGTGTCGATACCTTCTGCATCAAATGGGCAAGTCCAAGGCGTTCTGGCGACAAAAAACTCCACCCGTTGCTGCACCCTAAAAATTATGCACCCCAACTGGTACTAACAGTTCAATTGCAACTTAGAGCGACGAGATGGAATTGATCACTGCTTCTCTGCTCTGAACAGCGCCGGTTTGTAGATACTCCATAGCTTTGAGAGCAGCTTCATGGGCTTGGAAAGATGACCCGCCAACGCAATCTTCTACAACGCGGCAGAAGTAGTCTGATTGGTGGCCATCGACGAATGTGTAGTGCACACAAACATCTGTCAGCCCGCCGCACAACAAAAGTGTGTCCACCTTTAAACCGCGCAGCAGGATTTCGAAATCGGTTCCAAAAAACGCAGAATACCGTCGCTTCGAGACGATGTAGTCACCTTTGCGATATCCCATCTCATCTTTTGCAACTTCCGTACGTGGATCACCTTCGAGACAGTGTATGTCTTCGTCACCATCCAGTTCCCTGCCGAAGTCGATCTGATCGGGACGATGGACTTCCTGAACGAAGATGACGGGCACATTGTTGTCATGCGCAGCGTCAACCAAATCGCGCGCAGCGATCATGCGCTCTTTGTAGCCCGGCATGTTATCGATGGAGCGTACTTCGCTGTCATCAATAAACGTGCTCTTTTGAATGTCGATTACGATCAGGGCAGGTCTACCTTCGATCAGTTTCCTGGCTTGTTTGGTTTTAGTTGTCATGTTCGACCTCTAATTTGCCAGGTCGTCCTGAAAAAACGCCCTTGCTTGGCCGGGCCGTCCCAGCGGGCAGATCAATTTTGACTAAATGTGCAACTAAGTATGGTCAAGGCTGTGCTGCGTTGTTTTGGAATGAAAACTGTATACTCGCGCCCAGGGCAACATTGCCCGCAAATTGCCGTTAGGGTTTAAGTGTAGAGATGGTCTGTACCCAGCCCAGAATGGGCAGCTAAATACGGAATATAGCAATTCAGAAAAATTGTGACTTCCAACCAGCGGCTACTCAATTGCAGTGCGAAATGTTGAGGTAAGCCGTTTGTTCAAACCGTGATGAGGTTCGGCTGAAGAACCGTAGTGCAACTCCGCCAAAGCAGCGATGTCATTGAAAATGACTACA
>NZ_JBQFNZ010000008.1:0-205658 GCF_056532945.1 Ruegeria sp. H7 | reverse complement strand
ACCGAACCCGGAAGTTAAGCACTGCCGCGCCAATGGTACTTGGGCTTAAGCCCCGGGAGAGTAGGTCACCGCCAAACCTAGTAAAAGCCCATATCTCTCTTACGATGAAACAAATCTGACTCTGACGCGGGATGGAGCAGCCCGGTAGCTCGTCAGGCTCATAACCTGAAGGTCGCAGGTTCAAATCCTGCTCCCGCAACCAGTGTCAGAAAACCCCAACCCAGCCCGTTCAGACTACTATTGATCCACTGGATCAATTGCTTAACGTCTTCACCTCGTCGTTATCAGGGCTTTCGCGGCCCCACTGCAGCCACGGTTCCTTCAAACCATGACCTGATAGTCAAAGGTGCAATTCCTACGCCCGAAACCATTACAGTCGAACGCAGTGCCAGACGAGCCGCTTCAGAGCGCACAGGTTGAACCTGTTCCTCCCGGAATAGTCTTTCCGTACGCCGTTCACCTCTGGCAATACTTTGAAGCCGCGCCTAACCAGTCGACGGGTAAGTTACACTAGAATTCGGGGTTTAAAGCGCTTGCGCGATCGACATAAATGGTGCCATGTAATGCAACTTGCGCACAGCCCCCAAGAACCGCCAATCACTTGGGATCATATAAATAGCCAATTCCCCTAACGGTTCTGATGATTTCAGGCTTTTCGGGATTGGCCTCCAGCTTGCGGCGTAATCTTGAGATTCTGATGTCGATGCTTCGGTCGAAAGGGTCCCAGCTGCGGTCATGGGCCTGTTCCAGCAGCTGATCCCGGTTCAAGACACGCCCTTTGTTTTCCGCAAAGACCTTGAGCAGATTGTACTCCATCGCCGTGAGTTGAACCTCGGTCCCATCCGCGGCGAGAAGCTTTGCGGCCTCTTTATCCAAAGTGTAATCTCCAAACAGCGCGTAGTCTTCACCGGGTTTTACAGAAGACGCGCTGTCATTCATCGAACCGCGCCGCAGGATGGCCTTGATCCGGGCTTCCAGTTCACGCAGGTCAACGGGTTTGCCCAGATAGTCGTCGGCACCCATTTCAAGGCCGATGATGCGATCCACCACGTCGCCTGCTGCGGTTAGCATGATCACCGGAGTTGTATTCTCGGGGCGAAGGGACCTCAGGATCGAAAGGCCGTCTTCTTTCGGCATATTGATGTCCATGATCATGACGTCCACGGGTTCAGCGGCAGCAATTGCCCGAAGTTCTTCGCCTCCGGATGCCGCCGACACCTGGTAGCCGCGTTTGCTGAGGTATTCCTGCAGCATTTCGCGCACGTCGATTTCATCATCGCAAACCAGGATATGGGTTTTTTGATTATCCATCTGCTTCGTCCTTCCGGTCGGCAATCAGCTTCCCGACAAGTGTTCTGAGCTCAGTCGGCGAGACCGGTTTTTCCAGATAGGGCAGGCCGGAGTCCTGCAACAACCCCAAGGAGCTTTCGCCCATCGTGTCGCCGGTGATATATGCGGTTCTGGGCAGCATGTCGGGGAAGCGGGACACCAGCGCCTCGTATATCTTACGGCCATCTACGTCAGGCATGTTCAGATCGCTCAGGAAAACGTCATAAGCGGCGGATTGCAGGCGGTTCAGCGCCTCTTCGCCAGATGAGACGAAATCGACGTGAAAGCCTTCTCTCCTGAGAATTTCAGCATTCAACTCGCCCACCTCGACCTCGTCATCCACCACCAACACGCGGTGTTGAGCCACGGTCGGGACTGGGTCGTGCGGTTCATCAGCCTCATCTGTGTTGGACACCGCAACAGGCAGCGTGATCCGAAAACAGGTGCCCGACAGGACAGTTTGATCAAGCCTGATCTGCCCGCCATGAGACAGCACGATCCGGTGGCAAAAGGCCAACCCGATCCCGGTTCCGTCGCCAACCTCTTTTGTTGTGAAGAAGGGCTCAAAAATGCGGGGGCGGATGGATTTGGGAATTCCGGGGCCGTTGTCTTCGACCGTCACCTCGACCATTCCTGCGCCGGGATTGGCCGCCGCCGACAGGGTGATCCGGTCGCCAACACCGCTGGAAGTCATGGCCTGTTCTGCATTGAATATCAGGTTCAGGATGACCTGCGTCAGTTGATCGGCGTCCCCGGCAATCGGCGGCAAATCGGCGGGCAGGTTGCGTGTGATGCTGATCTCGCCCGAGGTGCTGCCATAGCCCGCAACATCTGCGGCGGTTTCGATCATACCGGGTACATCGACCTGTTCGATCTTGCTGGGCTGCTGGCGTGCCATCGCTAGAAAAGTCTTCACGATCTTGGCGCAGCGTTCCGCGGCACTGCCGATTTTTTCGATCCGGGCGGTCAGGTCGGGGTCCGTAATCTCTTCTTTCAGCATCAGCGAGTGGCCCACAACAACTGACAGCGGGTTGTTCAGTTCATGCGCGACGCCTGCCAGCAGCTCACCCAAAGCGGACATCTTTTCGTTCTGGAACAGCAGCTCTCGCTGTTTTTCAAGCTCTGCTTCGATTGCCAGTTCGTCCGTCAGATCGCGGGTGTTGGAAACGATGACTTCTTCGCCGTTGAACTCAATAAGGCGCGAAGAATCCGCGCCCCAGAACTTGCGCCCCTTTGCATCCACAAATTCCATGCGCCGGTCTTTCAGCGCACCTGCTTGTCGAAGGTCCTTTAAATAGCGATCCCGTTCTTCGGGGTCTGCGTAGTAGGATTTGGAACTTTTGTTGTCACCAAACAGCGCCTTGATTTCCGGCGTGGCAAATAGAACCTCGCCAGTGTCGGCATGCGTCATGTTGATAGCGGCCGGGTAGGCCTCCATCACCTGGCGGATCAGGGCGTCGGCTTCTTTCTGAACAGTCAGATCGATGATGCTGGTGACGATGACCTCTTCGCCCTTGTAGTCGATCAATTGCGAAGAAATGGACGCCGGAAATGTCCTTCCCTGCGCATTCACCAGATCGAGCTTGTAATCTTCGACCTGACCGTCAGCCAACAGCAGAGTAATAAAATCCGCGCGCTCTTCGGGGTTCAGATAGTGCTCTCGCGCAGATCTGGACGGCCCGAACATCTGCAGGGCCGCTGGTGTGCGATACAGGATCTGCCCATCGCCAATCCGGGCCATTGTCACCACTGCCGAACTGGCATCCAGAACCTGTCGGATCAGAAGATCGCCGTCGCGTTCTTCCACCTCGGCCTGTTTGCGGTCGGTAATGTCCTCGCGGGTGACGACAAAGCCACCCAGCTTGGTGGGATGGACCGAGACCAGATAGGTGCGCCCATCCGTTTCGGTCAGTTCAAAATCCTGAATGAACTCGATGCCGTTGACCAGCCTGTCAGAAACCCATTGCTGTTCGTTGCCGATGGCGTCAGCGTAGATCCCCCGGCGCGCGGTCTCACGCATGAGGATTTCCCAATCCAGACCGGGCTCCAACAGATCGGCAACCCCCTTGTTCATTTCGGCATAGCGTTGGTTGAACATCACAAGGCGACGGTCGTCATCATAAAGGGCGAACCCTTCCTTGAGCGATTCAATGGCGTCGCGAAGAAGGTCTCGTGCCTTCTCAATCTCTTCAAGATTGTTCGCCATGCCCATCGTCATCCTGATTTTCTAAGATACCATTGTTTCAGTGCCATTTCAAAATCGGCCTCTTGTGTTTCAATTGTTTCACAGCGCGCCCCGCCGCGCCAGCTTCAGCCCGAAAGCTGGTTGTTTTCGAACCGGATAGCCAGTTGTGTGAACCACTTCACCAAGCAACAACTGAAACACTTTGCGCCGCATTCAGAAATCACATTGAAACAATGAAAGGTCAGTTATTGCCCATCACAAACGCAATTGGGTAAGTACGATGACTATTTCATTTAACACTTCTGAACTCACCAACGCTCCTATTGTCGCGTTGCATTCTTCTGCTTCTAACGGCGGGCAATGGGGGCCGCTGGCAGCGGATCTGGACGGCCGCTTTTCGGTTCACGCCGTTGATCTGCCCGGCTATGGCCAAGCGCCCCTTACAGGTGACGCGTCCCAGACCGGTGCGGCCGTTTCCGCCATGCCGGTCATCCGCGAAATCGAAGCGATGGGTCGCCCTGTCCATCTGGTTGGGCATTCCAACGGTGGCGGTATCGCGATCAAGATCGCGCTGATGCGCCCGGATCTGGTGAAAAGCCTTACGGTTTACGAACCCGCCGCCTTTCATTTCCTCAAGCATGGGACTGAAGACAGCAAAGACCTGTTTCGGCAAATTCAACTGGTTGCGGCCATGGTGACGGCGTCGGCAGCAGACGGCAATCCCGCTGCGGGTATGCGTCATTTCCTGGATTTCTGGAATCAAAAGGGGTTCTGGGATGCGCTTCCAGCGCCTGCGCAAGATCGGTTCAGCGGGATGATCGCGTCCATCATGACCGACTTTGCCAATGGGTTTGCCGAGACCTGGACATTGAAGGATTTGGCCGGGATCGAAGTTCCGACGCTGGTCATGACCGGTCTGGAATCTCCGGAAATCGCTCAGCACACGTCGGTTGCGATCGCCAAGGCCCTGCCCAACGCACGGATCGCGCTGCTGCCAGAGCTGGGCCATATGGCACCGGTCTTTCAGCCCGACTGGGTCAACCCAAGAATTCTTGAGCACGTGGCCAGTGCGGAACGGCCCGTCATGAATATCAGCTGGCCGGATCGGAAAGCTGCTTAACCCGCATGTGACGATGCGAATTTTCAAAACCCGCTGGTGTCAGGCCAGCATACCATCAAAAGGAACAAAATCATGGGTATTCAAACAGCTATCGCCTCTACAACAGACTTTACGGCAATCAAGGCCAAGCAAAACGTTGCCTGGGGATCTGGAGATTACAGCAAGGTTGGCGTCACCCTTCAAATCACCGGCGAAGAGCTTGCCGAGGCCATGGACATGACCCCAAGCGCCAAGGTGCTGGATGTCGCGGCCGGGAATGGCAATGCCACTCTGGCCTTTGCGCGGCGCTTTTGCGACGTGACCTCGACCGACTATGTCGAGGCCCTGTTGGAGGCCAGCAGCCAACGCGCAAAGGCAGAGGGCCTGTTCGTGACCTACGAGGTGGCGGATGCGGAAAACCTGCCCTTTGCGGATCAGTCGTTCGACGCGGTTGTGTCCACCTTCGGGGTGATGTTCACGCCCAATCAACAGCAATCCGCGGCCGAACTTCAGCGCGTGGTCAAACCCGGCGGCAAGATCGGCATGGCGAACTGGACACCCGAAAGCTTTATCGGCCAACTGTTCAAGACCATCGGCAAGCATGTGCCGCCGCCCGCTGGCGTGAACTCCCCCGCGATGTGGGGCAAACAGGACTGGGTCGAGGACACCTTTGGAGACAAGTGCGAGGTTATTTCCTTCCGGCGCAAGAACTTTATGTTCCGCTACCGCTCGGCCGAGCATTTCCTGGAATACTTCCGGACGTTCTATGGCCCCATGCAAAAGGCCTTTGATGCGCTGGACGAAACGGGGCAGGCGGCATTGCAGGCCGACCTTATGGCGCTGATCGAAAAGTTCGACATCTCGACCAACGGTTCCCTGTGCATCTCGTCCGAATATGCCGAGGTCATCGCCCAGCGTCGCTGACGGTGTGACACGGTAACTCAACGCTCTTGCGGTTTTGCATCCAAGGGCGTTGAGACTTGGCGACCAAGGCATCTGGGTCGCGTTTCTTTATCGGTTTGTCAAAAGGGGTTTCGAAATGGCTGAACGCACACTTTACGAGAAATACGGCGGGTTCTCGAAGATCAGCAAGATCGTGATCTCATTCTACGACACGCTTTTGGACAATGATGAGGTTGGCCCCTTCTTCGATCATGTGGACATGACCAAGATGGTCGATCATCAGACCAAATTCATTGCCTCGCTGCTGGGCGGTCCGGAGTCCTACACAGACAACCAGCTTCGCCAGCTGCATTCTCACCTTGAAATCACGAATGCGCATTTCGATGAACTGGAAACGGTGTTGCAAGACGCTTTGCAAAAACACAACGTGGCTACAGAAGATATTGCGGCCGTTGTCGCCGAATTCGCGAAACGGCGCCCTCTGATTGTAGGTAAGCCATGACTATTGCAGCCATAAACGAACAACTGCTTCGCGCCATTGGCGTGGGCGTTGCCCTGCTCGACCGCCAGACACTGCAGTTCGGTTTTCGAAACGACACGTTTGACGAATGGTTCAGCGGCGACACCCCGTCGGATCAACTGCAACAGCTTTTTCCTGATCTCGATACTAGCGCGGTGCAGCAAAGCCTGCATGAGACCGGGCGGCATACGTCCGAGATCAGTTTCAAGAAAAAGCGCCGAACGCTGGTCATCGCGCTCGACTTCACGGTGGCGCATGATGACGTGCTAGTTCTGGTCTGCCAGAATATCACCCGCATCAAAGAGCTGGAATCCATGATCGATTCCTATTCGATGATGGTCGAGCGCAACACTCGCGAGTTGAAGCGCGAAAAAGAGCAGGTCGAAAAGCTGCTGCTCAACCTGATGCCACGGTCGGTTTACGAAGAATACAAAACCTTCGGCGTCGTCACGCCGCAGCTATACGATCCGGTATCCGTCCTGATGCTGGATTTCGTCGGGTTCACTGAAATGGTCGCCGCGCAAGAACCCAGCGTTACCGTTACGGAACTGAACGACATCTACAGTGCGTTTGATCGCATTGGTGAGCAATTTGGTTGCGAGCGCATCAAGACAATCGGGGATGCCTATATTACCGTGGCGGGCCTGCCTGATCCGACGCCGGATCATGCCAAGGCGATTGCCAACACGGCCATTCGGTTTGTGCGCTACCTGAACCGCCGCAACCTCAGCCATCCGCATCAGTGGCGGTGCCGCATCGGGTTGGCGTCAGGGTCTGTCGTTGGGTCCGTGGTGGGTATTCAGAAATATGTCTACGACATCTTCGGCCCCGCCGTTAATCTGGCTTCACGGCTTCAGGAATTCTCGGATCCGATGCAGATCACGGTTCAGGATGAGGTCGCGGATATTCTCAAAGATCAATTCGACCTCGAGCCAATGGGGTCCAAGGCAATCCGTGGATTTGATGAGCAGGAGGTCTGGCGTCTGGCCGACAAAAGCTGATGTCACAGCATCTGGCAAAACCCCAAAATCAGACCAACGCATACTGGGGCGAGATCGCTCTTGACGCCCACTTGACCTTCACATAGGAAAGCCAAACCGTGAGCGGGTATAGCTTAATGGTAAAGCCCCTGCCTTCCAAGCAGGCTATGTCGGTTCGATTCCGTCTACCCGCTCCAGTTGTTTCCCCTTAAATTTCTGCGTCAAATGGCCCTGTCGGACCAGCAATCAACTGGGTCCTGCTTGACCCCGGATGCCGCTGCCGCCAAGAAGCATGGACCCAGCAAAGTTCAGGAAACAAGGGCCCCACATGGCAAGACGGACTGAAACCAGTCAACCGACCGCACCGGCACCCGGGGCCAGCGAGGAACGCGCGACCTCCAAGAAAATCGGCGTGCTGCGGGCGCTCTGGCCGTTTATGCGGCCTTACAAGCTGTTGATGCTCGGTGCGACTCTGGCCTTGATTCTGACGGCGAGCATGACGCTGACCCTGCCTTTGGCGGTGCGCCGCGTGGTGGACAATTTCCGCATTCAGGATGGCGAACTGCTGGATTGGTATTTTCTGGCGGCACTGGTTATTGCGGGCATTCTGGCGGTTGGAACAGGTATCCGATACGCGCTGGTCACACGCCTGGGTGAAAGGGTGGTGGCCGACATCCGCAAGGCCGTCTTTGACCGCGTCATCGGCATGAGCCCCGAGTTTTACGAACGCATCATGACCGGCGAAGTGCTCAGCCGGATCACCACCGACACGACTCTGATTCAGTCGGTGCTGGGCTCGTCCGTCTCGATTGCCCTGCGCAACTTGCTGATGTTTGTCGGTGGTCTGGTGCTGATGCTTTTGACCTCGGCCAAGCTGACCGGGCTGGTTCTGTTGCTGATCCCGGTGGTCATTGTTCCAATCCTGGTTCTGGGCCGCCGCTTACGGGCAATCAGCCGCGAGAATCAGGACTGGATCGCCGCGTCCTCGGGCAATGCGGGTGAGGCCTTGGGCGCGGTCCAGACGGTTCAGGCCTTCACCCACGAACAGGCCAGCCGCGCGCAGTTCGATCAGATGACCGAGACGTCCTATGTCGTCTCGCTGCGGCGCATTCAGACCCGCGCGGTACTGACAGTCATCGTCATCTTTCTGGTCTTCTCGGGCATCGTCGGGGTGCTGTGGATGGGGGCCAATGACGTACGAAACGGGGTCATGACCGAGGGCGTTCTGATCCAGTTCGTGATTTACTCGATCATCATGGCAGGCTCGGTTGCCGCCCTGTCCGAAATCTGGAGCGAACTGCAGCGCGCCGCTGGCGCGACCGAGCGTCTGGTCGAATTGCTGCACGCGGAAGACACGGTGACCGACCCGGCGCAGCCCAAGTCGCTGCCTTTGCCTGTTCGCGGTGAGATCCGGTTTGAGGATGTTAGCTTCCGCTATCCCGCAAGGCCGGATGTGGTTGCGCTGGACAATCTGTCCTTGCAGGTGAAACCGGGGGAGACAGTTGCATTTGTGGGCCCCTCGGGCGCGGGCAAGACCACCGTGATCCAGTTGATCCAACGGTTCTACGATCCAAATGCAGGGCGTGTTCTGATCGATGGCGCAGACCTGCAGGATCTGGATCGGGCAGAGTTTCGGACGCATATGGCGCTGGTCCCGCAGGATCCGGTGATCTTCGCCGCCTCGGCGCGCGAAAACATTCGGTTCGGCCGTCTGGACGCCTCGGATGCCGAGGTCGAGGCTGCCGCGCGGGCCGCTGCCGCGCATGAGTTCATTGCGGCTTTGCCCGAAGGCTATGACAGTTTTGTGGGCGAGCGGGGCGTGATGTTGTCGGGCGGTCAGAAACAGCGCATCGCCATCGCCCGCGCTATTCTGCGCGACGCGCCGGTTCTGCTGCTGGACGAGGCGACCTCGGCCCTGGATGCGGAAAGCGAACGCGCGGTGCAGGGTGCGGTGGATCAGATGCGGGCGGGGCGCACGACGCTGATCGTGGCGCACCGTCTGGCAACCGTGAAAAAGGCAGACCGGATTGTTGTGTTGGAGGCCGGGCGTATCGTTGCGCAGGGCACCCATGACGATCTGGTGGCACAGGATGGCCTGTATGCCCGTCTGGCGCGGCTGCAATTCACCGACGGGGTCGCTGCGGAATGAAGTGACGTACCGAAATTCCCGGTTCCGCCGCAGCGTCATTCTACATTTTGAGCATTTTCGTCGCTAAGCGCTTGCTTGCGTCGGCAAGGTTGTGATCCCATCTTAGGACGGATCATAACCGCGTGTGGCGCGCGGGAGATTATAAGACGGGAGGAGCCACATGGCCTTTGTTGGGCTGGAAGACAAAACGCGTGTTGAACAGGAAATGCCGTGGGAGGATCGTGACCTGCCGGTTACGTTTCATCAATTGCTGTCACGGACAGCCGGGAAATTTCCAAATCACAACGCAGTCAGTTTCCAAATATTTTCAGGCCCCAATGACAAGGCCGAAACGCTGACGTGGTCGGACCTTCTGGGACAGGTCAATCAGGCGGCGAACCTGTTCCGCTCGCTTGGAGTTGGGGAAAAGGATGTGGTGGCTTATGTGCTGCCCAACTGTAACGAGACCCTGGTGACCATGATGGGCGGTGCCGTAGCTGGGATCGTGAACCCGATCAACCCACTGCTGGAGCCCGAGCAAATCGCAGCGATTCTGCGTGAGACGGGTGCCAAGGTCGTCGTGACGCTGAAGTCATTCCCGAAAACGGATGTGGCGCAAAAGGTGGAAGAGGCCGTTCGACACGCGCCCAAGGTCAATACCATTCTGGAAATCGACCTGAACCGCTATCTGACGCCGCCCAAATCGTGGATTGTTCCTCTGTTGCGTCCGAAGATGGGCGACAAGGAAAAGCTGGCCCATGCGGATTACAAGAACTTCAACAAAGAGCTGGCCAAACAACCGAAGACGCTGACCTTTGAGGACAGCAAGGAAGACCGCGTCGCTTGCTATTTCCACACCGGCGGTACGACAGGTATGCCCAAGGTGGCACAGCACAAGTATTCCGGCCTCGTCTACAATGGCTGGTTGGGTCATACGCTGCTGTTCGATGAAACTGACGTCATCATGTGCCCGCTGCCCATGTTCCACGTCTTTGCCGTCCACGTCATCATGATGGCGGCCGTTTCATCTGGCGCTCATGTAATCTTCCCGACACCGCAAGGGTATCGTGGCGATGGCGTATTCGACAATTTCTGGAAACTGATCGAGCGTTGGAAGGTCAGCTTCATCATCACGGTGCCCACGGCAATCTCGGCCAAGATGCAGCGCCCGGTAGATGCGGATATTTCTTCGGTCAAAACCGCCTTCTCGGGCTCGGCGCCGCTGCCGGTTGAACTGTTCCGCCGGTTCGAGGAAGCCACCGGCGTTACCATTGTGGAAGGCTATGGCCTGACTGAAGCCACCTGTCTGGTGTCCTGTAACCCCGTGGATGGCGAGAAAAAGATCGGCTCGATCGGTATCCCGTTCCCGTACACGGATGTAAAAATACTGCAGGACGGCCCCGATGGACCCAAGGAATGTGCAGCGGATGAGATCGGAGAAATCTGTATTTCAAACCCGGGCGTCTTTGCGGGCAACACCTATACCGAAGCCGACAAGAACGTGAACCTGTACCACTATGACAAATACCTGCGTACAGGCGACCTGGGTCGTTTTGACGAGGACGGTTATCTGTGGATTACCGGTCGTGCCAAGGATCTGATCATCCGTGGCGGTCACAATATCGACCCGGCCGAGATCGAAGAGGCGCTGTTGGGTCACGAAGCCGTTGCCTTTGCCGGTGCCATCGGCCAACCCGATGCGCATGCGGGCGAAGTGCCTTGCGCCTTTGTCGAACTGGTCGAGGGGGCCTCGGTCACCGAAGAGGCTCTGATGGAGTTCTGCAAGGTGCATGTCCACGAACGCGCGGCACAGCCCAAGCATATGACCATCCTGTCGGAACTGCCCAAAACTGCCGTCGGCAAGGTGTTCAAGCCTGATCTGCGCAAACATGCCATTACCCGGATCTACAACGGTGCGTTGGAAACGGCAGGCGTCGATGCGCGCGTGGTCTCGGTCATTGACGATAAGAAACGCGGCCTAGTCGCGCAGCTTGACGCGAACGGCGCGTCAGAGGACGATGTCAGCAAAGTGCTGGGGTCGTTCACCCGGCCATGGGAGTGGGCTGCCTGACCGGGAGGGAACATGGATTATGAACGTCTGATTGATGAGGAAACTTGGGCGTTCATAAGACGCACGGCGGAAAGCTATCCTGACGACGCGGTTGATCTGTCGATTGAGGATCAGCGCCGGGTTTATGACACGATGTGTCAGGACTTTCGCCAGCCCCGCCCAAAGGGTGTTGAAACACAGGACAGGCGCGCCGATGGCGTGCCTGTTCGCATTTATACGGCCGGAGATCCCACCCGGACTGTGGTCTATTTCCACGGCGGCGGATTTGTTGTTGGCGGGCTGGACAGTCATGACGACGTCTGCGCCGAGATCTGCGCACAGACAGGGTATCGAATCGTGGCGGTGGATTATCGGCTTTGCCCCGAACATGTGCACCCGGCGCAGTTTCAGGATTGCCTGACTGCGGTGAACTGGGTCGTGTCGGAATTCGGTGACCCTATGGTTCTGGCCGGTGACAGTGCAGGCGGCAATCTGGCCGCTGCGGTCGCCCATCAGCTTCGGGGGCAGGGGGCGGAAATACTCGGCCAGGTCCTGATCTATCCGGGTCTGGGCGGCGACAACTCGAAGGGTTCGTATGTCGAACACGCCCACGCGCCGCTTTTGACCCGCGACGAGATTCTGTTTTACGAGAATGTCCGCTGTGGCGGCCCCGCCCCGCACGACGATCCGACCTACGCGCCGCTTCACGACAGCGATTTCTCGGGCCTGCCACCGACCGTTGTTGTCACCGCGGATTGCGACCCGCTGCGTGATGATGGCTCGACCTATTGCGAACGTATCTCTGCCGCCGGCGGGCAGGCGCACTGGATCAACGAGGCGGGCCTGGTCCACGGATACCTGCGCGCCCGAACCTCGGTCAAACGCGCGGCGGACAGTTTTGAGCGCATCTCTGTCGCGATCGAGGCTTTGGGTCAGGGCATCTGGTCCTACGACTAAAGCCCAAGATCACGTCAGGAACGGTTTCCCCTTCATGGTGTCCGCAATTGGGGCGCCCATGCGGTTCAGGATCGTGGGCGCCAGTTGCACCTGTTCAATTACCGCGTCCGCGTCGGGCCCGGTTGCATCCCCGAAATAATACAGCGCAGTTTCCTGCTGCAATGGCCCGCGCCCGCCGTGGTGGCCGCGTTCATCCTGACCGTGATCGGCGGTTACGATGACGTCATAGCCCAATTGCCGCCAACGCGGGATGAAGGGGGCAAGCATTTCATCCGCGACAAAGCAGGCGTGGTCCATTTCCTCGCAATCATGGAAGAAGCGGTGGCCCATACTGTCCAGCGTGCAGGTGTGCAGAATGCCGTAATCCAACCCAAAGCGCAGGCACAGGTTGGTCAGGGTCGCATACAGATCGACATCCGACGGGGTCATCTGATTGGCGCTGCCATAGCCGGTCATGGTGTGGAACCGACCGTGGTTGATGGTCATGCTGTCCGGCTCGTCATATTCAACATCGCGGACATAATCGAACGGGTGGCGGTTGAAGAATTGCGACCAATAGCTGTGGGTCACGGCTCCGGTCACGCCACCGGCTTCGCGGACCTGACTGAACACGTCCTTATGGCTCAGGCGAAAGACGTTGCCGTTGCCGGTACAGCCATGTTCCTGCGGCGTCACACCGGTGTGGATCGAGGCATAGCAACTGGCCGAGGTCGAAGGCAGCACGGCGCGCAGTTTCCAGACCTTTGCCTCGCCACTGTCGACCCAGCCTTCCAGATTGCCGAACAGGCGACGGAAGTTGCGCCAGGGAACACCGTCCAGAATGATGAGAAGGAGTTTGCGGTCCATGTCAGGCGTCCTTTGCTACTGCTGATGCCTGTTTGACGCGCCGGGCCGCGCCGGGCAATGCGAAAAACGACATGTTGCCGGTCGAAGGCGCGTTGAAGCCGATGCCGCGATTGTGAGGTCGCCTGACCGCGCGAACGCATATGCTTCTGACCAGGCGAAAACACTCGGGACGAACCATGGCTAAAGTCTCAAAACGAAAAAAGGCGCAGATCGAGAAGGCGAAAGCCACTTCGGCACAGGGCGCGTCGCGTCGCGATGTTCTGAGGCTGGCGCGCAATGGTGCAATCGCTGCGGCAGTTGTGGGCGGCGGTGGGTTTTTCACGATACGATCCGTCCGGGCAATGCAGGCCGAGCATGACCTGACGCGGGTCGGGCAGGGCAAACCGGTCGTGGTGCAGGTGCACGACCCGCAATGTTCGACCTGTACCGCGCTACAGCGCGAAACCCGCAAGGCGATGAAGCAGTTCGGGGAATGCGATCTGATCTATCTGGTCGCCGATGTCAGCCAGCAGGACGGGGCCAGATTCGCAAATCAATACGGCGTGCCCCATGTGACCCTGTTGCTGTTCGATGCCGAAGGCGGGCTGCGCCAAACCTTGCAGGGGATGCGTTACCGGGATGAACTGAGGCAGGTTCTGACCCGACACCATCAACGCTACGGTCAAAAGGCCTGAGCCAAATGAAAACCGGCGGGCCATCGACCCGCCGGTTTCTTTCTAAGGCCCCGGATCAGTTCCCGGCGCTTTCCATCTTGCGATGGGCGACAACCTCTTCCAGCCAGCCCAGATGCATCTCGGGCACCGAGCTGAGCAGCAGGTCGGTATAGTCGTCGAACGGCGGGCTCAGCACCTGTGATTTCGGGCCATAGCGGACCACGCGCCCCTGATACATCACCGCAATGCTGTCGCTGATCGCCCGGACCGTTGCCAGATCGTGGGTGATGAACAGATAGGCCACGTTCTCGATCTTCTGCAGGTCGAGCAGCAGTTTCAGAATGCCATCCGCCACCAGCGGGTCCAGCGCCGAGGTGACCTCATCACAGATGATCATCTTGGGTTTGGCCGCCAGCGACCGCGCAATACAGACACGCTGTTTCTGACCACCGGACAGTTCTGCCGGATAGCGGTCGATGAACTTTTCGCCCAGTTCGATCTCGTCCAGCAACTCGATGATCCGTTTGCGCTTTTCCGCGCCACGCATGCCAAAGTAGAACTCCAGCGGGCGGCCGATGATCGTGCCAACGGTCTGACGCGGGTTCATCGCCACGTCTGCCATCTGGTAGATCATCTGCAACTCGCGCAGGTCCTCGCGGGTGCGGCCCTTGAGGTCGGACGACAGCTTGCGACCGGCAAAGGTGATCTCGCCATCGCGTGGCGGCAGCAGGCCGGTGATCACCCGCGCCAGTGTGGACTTGCCCGAACCGGATTCGCCCACAACCGCCAGCGTCTGCCCCGGATGAAGCTCGACGTTGACGTTGTGCAGCACGTCGAAATTCAGCCCCTTGTAGCGCGCGGTGATGCCGTCGACGGTCAGCACCGGATCCGGCGTGGGCTGTTTCTCTTCATGCTCAATCGAACGGACCGAGACCAGAGCCTGCGTGTACTCTTCCTTAGGGTTGTTGATGATCTGGTCGGTGTCGCCGTATTCGACCGTATTACCCATCCGCAAAACCATGATGTCATCGCTGACCTGCGCCACGACCGCCAGATCGTGCGTGATATACAGCGCGGCAACGCCGGTATCGGCAATGGCTTCCTTGATGGCCATCAGAACGTCGATCTGGGTGGTCACGTCCAGCGCGGTTGTGGGCTCGTCGAACACCACCAGATCAGGCTCGGGGCACAGCGCCAGCGCGGTCATGCAACGCTGTAGCTGACCGCCCGAGACCTGGTGCGGATACCGATCCCCGATATTGTCCGGATCGGGCAGGCCTAGCTTGGCGAACAATTCACGCGCCCGGCCTTCGGCAACCTTGCGGCTGAACTTTTTCTGTTCGACCGCTGCTTCAACCACCTGATCCATGATCTTTTTGGCCGGATTGAAGGACGCGGCGGCGGATTGGGACACATAAGTGACCTCACCCCCGCGCAGTTTGCGAATATCGCCATGGGACGTTTTCAGAATGTCACGTCCGTTGACCCAGACCTCACCGCCGGTGATCTTCACGCCACCCCGGCCATAGGCCATCGAGGCAAGACCGATGGTGGATTTGCCGGCCCCGGATTCGCCGATCAACCCCAGCACCTTGCCGCGTTCGAGGTCGAAATCGACCCCGTGCACGATTTCGATATCATGAGGCTTTTCGCCCGGCGGGTACACCGTCGCGCCAATCTTCAGCCCGCGGACTTTGAGAAGCGGTTCACTCATCCCCGGCCTCCTTTCAGCGATGTGGTGCGGTTCAGGACCCAGTCAGCCACAAGGTTGACCGAGATTGCCAGCGTCGCGATAGCGACTGCGGGATAAAGCGCCGCGCCAATGCCATAGACGATGCCGTCCTTGTTTTCCTTCACGATGCCGCCCCAATCCGCCAGCGGCGGCTGGACGCCCAGCCCCAAGAAGGACAGGGTCGAGACAAACAGAACCATGAAGATGAAACGCAGGCCCAGTTCAGCCACCAGCGGAGACAATGCGTTGGGCAGGATCTCCCGGAAGATGACCCAGACCTGGCCTTCACCACGCAGGCGGGCGGCCTCGACATAATCCATGACGGCGATGTCCACCGCGACGGCGCGTGCCAGACGATAGACGCGGGTCGCATCCAGCAGGCCCATGACGATGATCAGAACCGGAATGGTGACCGGCACCATGGCCAGAACCACCAGCGCGAAGATCAGCGACGGGATCGACATGATCAGGTCAACGGTCCGCGACATGACCTGATCGGCCCAGCCCCCCAGCACAGCGGCCAGAAAGCCCAGAACCGAGCCGGTCACAAAGCTTAGGATCGTTGCCGCCGTGGCGATAAAGATCGTCGTGCGCCCGCCATAGATCATACGGCTGAGAAGATCGCGGCCAATGTTGTCGGTGCCCAGCCAGAATTCTTTGCTGGACGGCTCCCACACGTCGCCGACCACTTCGGCCATGCCGTAGGGTGCCAGCAGGGGCGCGAACAGGGCGATGATAAAATACAGGACTGTGAAACCCAGCCCGATCATTGCAGAGATAGGGATGTTCTTCATTTCGGATGCCTCAGCCTTGGGTTGGCCAGAATGGCAACGATGTCTGCAATCATGTTCAGTCCGATATAGATGGCCGCAAAGATCACCCCACAGGCCAGAACAACGGGCACGTCACGTTTGGTCACATGGTCCACCAGATACTGGCCCATGCCGGGATAGACGAACACCACCTCGACCACGACGACGCCAACGACCAGATAGGCCAGATTCAGCATCACCACGTTCACAATCGGCGCAACGGCGTTGGGGAAGGCGTGACGGTAGATGACCTGAAAGTTGCTCAGGCCTTTCAGTTCGGCGGTTTCCACATAGGCAGACTGCATCACGTTCAGGATGGCGGCGCGGGTCATGCGCATCATATGCGCCAGCACCACGAGGGTCAGAACGATGACCGGCAACGCGATCGAGTTCAGCTTTTGCCCAAGGGACATGCTGTCGTTGATCATCGCCAGCGGCGAGAACATACCCAGCTTCACGGCCACGAAATAGACCAGCACATAGCCGATCAGGAACTCAGGGATCGAAATCGTCGTCAGGGTGACGGCCGAAATCATCTTGTCGGGCCAGCGGTTCCGATAACGAACAGCCAGAAGGCCCAGGAAAATGGCAAGCGGCACCGAGATAATCGCGGCCCAGAACGCCAGGAACAGAGTGTTGCTCAACCGGCTGCCGACGGATTCGGCAATATCAAGCTTGTTTGTCAGGGATTGGCCCAGGTCACCTTGTACGATGCCAACCAGCCATTCGAAATAACGGGTCAGGGCCGGACGGTTTAGGCCCATTTCCTCGCGCAGGTTCGCCAGCGCCTCGGGGGTTGCGGATTGGCCGAGAACCGCTTGCGCAGCGTCCCCGGGAAGGGCTTCAGTGAGGCCGAAGATCAGAGCCGATGCACCGAAGAGAAGCAGGAGTCCCAGCGCCAAGCGCTGGAACACCAGTTTGATGATGGGATGCATTATCCGGGGTCCGTTTTATGCGAACCACAATTTGCGCGAAACCTGACCGTTCATCAGCTCGCCGTTCGGGTCGGTTTCCCATCCATCCAGCGTATTGCTGGAGGCATCGACAAAGTTGTTGAACATCGGGCAGATCAATCCGCCTTCGTCACGCACCATCATACCCATCTGGCTGTACAGGCCCTTGCGCTTGTCAGCGTCCAGCTCGGCCCGTGCGGCAAACAGCAGATCGTCGAACGCCTGTACCTTGAATCGCGTGTCGTTCCAGTCTGCGGTCGACAGATAGGCGGTGGCATACATCTGGTCCTGAACCGGACGACCACCCCAGTACGAGGCGCAGAAGGGCTGCACGTTCCAGACCTCGGACCAGTAGCCGTCATTGGGTTCACGCTTGATCTCAAGCGGGATACCGGCCTGTGCAGCGGTTTGCTGGAACAGCGATGCGGCGTCCACGGCACCGGGGAAGGCCCCATCCGCAACGCGCAGAACAATGGGTGAGCCGTCATGGCCGGACTTCTTATAGTGCTCTGCCGCTTTCTCGACGCTGAACTCGCGCTGGGCGATTGTTTCATCGAACAAAGGATACGCCGCATTGACCGGCATGTCGTTCCCGACAGAGCCATAGCCACGCAGAACCTTGTCGACCAGTTCTTCACGGTTGATCGCGTATTTCAGCGCGGTGCGCAACTCGTTGCTGTCAAACGGGGCCGTGTCGCAGTGCATGATGAACACATAATGACCGCGGCCCGGTGTCGACTGGACCGTGATGTTTGGCGCGCGGCCCAGCAGGTCGGCGACCTTCGGCTCGATCCGGTTTGCAAGCTGAACCTGTCCACCCTGAAGCGCAGCAGTCCGTGCAGTCGCATCATTGATCACAACGTTTTCGACGCTGTCAAAATGGGCGTCGTCATTCCAGTAGTTGGCAAACTTGGTGAACAGGTGGCGCACGCCGGGTTCGTCGACTTCAACCTGGTATGGACCTGTGCCGATACCGGCGGCTGGGTTGTCCATGCCTCCATCGGGCTGAATCACAAGGTGATAGTCCGACAACAGATAGGGAAGGTCGGCGTTTGCTTCGGTCAGAGTAACCTGAAAGTTGTCGCCATCGGCCTTCATAGATTCGATGCCCTTCATGATGCCGAGGGCACCGGATTTCGAATCTTCGTTCGAATGGCGTTCCATGGTCTTCAGAACATCTTCGCTGGTCATGGTCTTGCCGTTATGAAACTCGACCCCCTGACGCAGCTTGAATGTCCAGACCTTGGCATCCGCGCTGCCTTCGACGCTTTCGGCCAGACGTGACTCGATCGTGCCGTCGGGTGCAACTTCGACCAGCGTGTCCCCAAAGTGACGCCCGTTCATGTACGGAACCGAGCTTGCATAGGTTGCCGGGTCCAGCGAGTTGGTGGACTCGCCGCCCTGAAGACCCAGTTTCAGATCGCCGCCTTTTTTCGGGCCTGCCGCCCGTGCGGCATCGGCAAACATTGTGCTGGCCATTGCCGCCGACACACCCAAGGCCGCAGCTTTCCCCATGAATTCGCGGCGCGTGAGTTTGCCCGCAGTGACCTGGCTGGCCATGTGCGTGAGTTGTTCGTTCATTTGGTGTATCTCCCTGTTGAGTGATGTGTGCCCTTGAGGGGCTTATTATTGACGCATGAGTCAACGTTGGCGTATTTCCGGCGACCGGGCAAGTTTTATTGTTCCGCGTGCATTGATGCCAGACGCAATCATATTTCCTGACCGCGGGCTGGCAGAGTTTCGTGTCGGCGGTGCTATCCGTAGTTCATGAAACAAAAGTGACGGGCTGAGCCCGAAAGGTGGGGTCCAAAGCGTCAGATCAGCCTCGGATTGCGACAATCAGGTCCATCACATTGGTACCTGTCGGCCCGGTCACCAGCAAAGCGTCCGCCTGTTCAAGGAATGTGCCGCTGTCTGCGGCATTCAGCGCCTGCTCGGCCCCCTCTGCCCAGGTTGCGCCTGTGATGACACCCCCGGCAGCGTTGGTCGGGCCATCGGTTCCGTCCGTTCCGCCTACGACGACGACCAGATCTTCGAGGCCCGAGATCTCTTTGGCCAGCGCAAGCGCAAGGGCCTGATTGCGCCCGCCACGGCCCGGAGAGTCCGGCAAAACAACCGTCGGCTCGCCACCAAAGACCATTGCGCCGGGTCCCATATCCCGCAGGCGCTGCCCGACATAGGTCGCAACCGCCAGATAGTCATCGTGAAGCGCTTCTTCATTGGCATGAACTTGCAGACCGGCCGTCTGCGCGCCCTTGGTTGCGGCGTCGCGGGCATGCGCGTTTGAGGCGATGATCCGGGTGCTGGCATCAAAGTCATATGTCCGGGGCAGGGCACCGATACCGGATCCGATGACGTTCAGATCGTCCCCGGGCACGTCCGAGATCGCCAATACCGTGGCCTTGCCGCCCTTGAAATGCGACAACAGCCCACCGCCTTTGACCCGCGACAGCTTGCGCCGTTCTGCATTCATCGCGGTGATGTCCAGCCCTTCGGCCAGCAGCTGTCGGTTCAGGGCGGCAAGGTCCTGCAAGGATTTACCGGGCACCAGATCCTCGGCCAGCGAGGAGGCGCCGCCTGACACCAGAAGCAACAGATGCGATCCCGCTGCCATCTGCTCCACCGCTTCACGCAGGGCGCGGCCCCCGTTGAGGCTGCGTTGATCCGGCACGGGATGAGAGGCCTCGATCACCTCAACCCCATCCGGCAGATCGCGCCCGTGATCGTCCTTGGTCACCACAAGGGTCGGAACATCCCCGAACTGATCCAAGGCTGCCCGTGCCATGGCGGCGGCAGGTTTGCCCACAGCCAGTATGCGGTCGGGCCGGGGAACACCGGGCAGGGCCGCTTTTGTCGCCGAGTACCCATCAACCGCCGCCACGCCAGCCCGCCAGAAATCGATTGCTTGTTCGGTACGCGTCATCAGTTTTCCATCCAGATCGTCACCGGCCCGTCATTGACCAGTTCAACTGCCATATCCGCCCCGAATTGCCCCGTTTCCACCGGGATACCATGCGCGGCGAGGTCTTTGGCAAAGGCTTCATACAGGCGTTCCCCGACATCCGGCGGGGCCGCCGCGGAAAAGCCGGGGCGGTTGCCGCTTGAAGTATCAGCCGCCAGCGTGAATTGGCTGACCACCAGGGCCGATCCGCCACTATCGACCATCGAGCGGTTCATCTTGCCCGCTTCATCCTTGAAGATACGCAGCCGGGCTATCTTTGCGGCCAGTTTCGCGGCCTGACTTTCGTCATCTCCCTGCATGGCGCAGACAAGGATCATCAGGCCGGGGCCGGACTGCCCGATAACAGACCCATCCACCGAGACCCTGGCATGTGAGATACGTTGTATGACTGCGCGCAAAGCTCTCCCCTTCGGTATTTTTACCTGCCGGTTTAGCCGCGCCAGTCGACAATGTCACCCAATGCGGCCCGGTCGGTGCGAAAACTGTTCGCCGGGTGATCGGCATCGGCATAGCCGAACGAGATCGCGCACAGGATCAACCGATCATCAGGAATATCGAAATACTTGTGCAGGAAGGGGCTGTAGGCTGCGACTGCCGCTTGCGGGATGCTTGCAACCCCAAGCGCCTGCGCGGCCAGCGTGAACGCGGTGACGAACCCGCCGCTGTCCATTGCACCATAAGGCCCAAGTTCGGCCGGGCTGGACAGGATCGCGCAATGGGGGGCACCGAACAGGGCATAGTTTTCCATCATCTGTCGCGCCGATCCCGCCCGGTCGCCATGTTCGACGCCAACGGCTGCGTACAAGGCCCAGCCGCAGGCGCGCCGTCGATCCTGGTAGACGCCTGAATAAGAACTGGGGAAAGCAAGGTCCGGAGCAGGCGTTCCGGTTTCGACTTCATCTCGCAGCGCGCGGCGGAACCGATCCGTTTCCTCTCCGCTTGTGATCACCAACTGCCAGGGCTGCGCATTGCACCAGCTGGGCACTTGTGAGGCACTGGCAACGATCTGCTCGATATCCTTTTGCGGCACCGGGTCCGGGCGAAATGCCCGGCACGAATATCGATCCGTCAACAATGTGTTCAACGCGGATAATGTCACGGCGATCCTCTCCTTCCCGGCAATCGCGCCGAAGATGACCGCCGCCATCAGGATGTGCAAGGGGCTGGTTTTGCGCCGCTACTGCTGACCGGTTGCCATCAGGTAGCCAACACCCGCTGCCGCCAGCAGGCCCAGAACCACGGCAATCGTGATCTTGATCGCCGACCAGGGACGTTCGCCCTGAACGCGCCCGGTGCGCCCGTTGACGACAAAGCGATAGGTCTCGCCCCGGTATTTATAGGCCGCCATCCAGACGGGCAGCAGAATGTGCTTGAACGTGACATCGCGCACGTCGGTTTCGACCGCATGAATGCGCTGACGGTCGCCGCCGATATCAAACCGCACATCCCGTTCGATCACACGTGCCATGTGCTGACGCGCTTCGGCGTACCCGTCTTGGAGGTCCACCGTGTAGGCCTCGGCCCGGAACCCGGCCAGATATTGCGGCTGGTAAGGTTCCAGCGCAGGCAGATCCCACGGCTCCAGCGCGTCCGTATACGCCTTGGGCAGGGACCGTGAGGCCAGCACCAGCACATCGTCAAAAAACCGCGCGACACGACCGGATTTGGGGGTCCAGCGCATCTTGGGAATCTGCTGCTGTACGCGCTTTCCGTCGCGCATCACGGTTCGGGTTTCGTAGTAGACCACACCACGCTCGCCGCGATAGCTGGATTTGGTGTCGGCGTCGAACGTCCAGTAAGGGACATAGATTCCCTGCATCTTACGGCCCTTGCGGGCATAGTCCTGCAACCCGTTGGGGGCGAACCACAACCGACCCAGCCAATCGTTCATGGCGGTGTGGGCGGTCCGTTCGTCCAGCGCAAACGGCAGAACACCCTTGGGCTTGATATGGCGGTTCACGCCGGTATCCGTCACCACGGGGGTGGCGCAGAACGGGCATTCGGCGGCGTGGGTGTTCGGGTCAAACTCGACCTGAGCGGCGCAGTTGGGGCAGGACAAAACCCGCGTTTCTTCGATCTCGCTGTCGGGCAGGCGATCGGCAATGGCGGCGTCAAAATCCAGCTCGCGCAGTTTCGCACCGCCCCAAGGGCCCGCGCCGATGGGTTGGGCATGTCCGCAATGGTCACAGGTCAGAGTACCGTCACCGGGATTGAACCGATAATCCGCGCCACATTGTTCGCAGGGAAAGCGGTGTTCTTCGTTCATGTCAGAGCCTTGCACATTTGACTCGTCCGCCCGTTCTGGTCACGCACCCGGCGGTGGGGGCGGCAAAATGGTAAACAGCTGCGCCAGTTCCTGCACCTCACCCGCTTTCTTCCAGCCGTCCTGACCGGCGGTCCAGACGTGTGTCTCACGGGTCAACTGCCCTTCGCTGGCCATGCGTCCCATTTTGGCCTTTGAAAACGGACCGCTGGTCTGCCCGTCCACGGCGATGTGCCAGACATGTTCAACGGGAGGTGGGGGCGGCGGCGCCGCATGTGCTGCCGGTTGCGGGGCAGCGGGGGCGGGCGATCCCCACGGGCCGCGCGGTTGACCCGCTGCCATGTTCGCCATCTGCTGCGCCATGGCCATTCCCATTCCCATGCCCAGACCGGCACCCATGCCGCCACCCTGACCGGGGTTGTTCGCCGCCGCTGTCATCGCCTCGGCTGCCGAATACTGGGTGAACTTGCCCAGATCCCCCGCCAGCCCCATCGAGGTGCGCTTGTCCAAAGCGGCTTCAACCGCTGGCGGCAGCGAGATGTTCTCGATGTAGAACTCAGGCATGTCCAGCCCATAGCTGTCCAGTACCGGAGACACCTCAGCTGCGATCAGCTTGCCCAGATCGGCGGTGTTGGCGGCCATGTCCAGAACCGGGATGCCGGATCCCGCGATCACGCGGCTGAATTCCTGCACGATGATGTTGCGGATCTGAAAGCTGATCTCGTCCATGGTGAATTCACCATCGGTGCCGACGATCTCGACCAGAAACTTGGCCGGGTCCTTCACCCGCACTGTATAGGTGCCATAGGCGCGGATGCGCGTTGGGCCGAATTCCGGGTCGCGCAGCATGATCGGGTTCTTCGTGCCCCATTTCAGGTCGTTGAACCGGGTGGTGTTGACGAAATACACCTCGGATTTGAATGGCGACTGAAAACCGTGATCCCAATGCTGAAGGGTCGTCAGGATCGGCATGTTGTTGGTCTCAAGAATATAAAGACCGGGCGTGAACACATCCGCCAACTGCCCTTCATGCACAAACACCGCCGACTGACCCTCGCGCACGGTCAGCTTGGCGCCGTATTTGATCTCGTGCCCTTCGCGTTCGAACCGCCAGACCATCGTGTCACGGGTGTCGTCCACCCAATGGATGACATCAATGAACTCGCCTGTCAGAAAATCGAAAATTCCCATCTGGGTTCTCCTGTCCTTGGGGTCAGAGCGGCTGACCCATCAATTCGCGTGCAATGATCCTGACAACAGGGCGGGCCTGATCGACCGATACACCGGGCTGAAGCCGCGGATCGTAGAGCATTTGCAGCAGTTTCTCATCATGACTGGTCAGCAGGGCAAACTCGTCATCATCGTTGAAGATCGAAGGCCGCGCGGCGGGGCTGTCATTGGACAGGCCAAGGCCTTGCGCAATTTCTTCGTGGATACAGCTTAGCCGCACCAGATCTGGCAGTTCCGCGCGGATCAGAGTGACCGCGCGCACGTATTTGTTGGGCGAGGATGTGGTGGCCGAGGCAAAGACAAAACAGTCGAAATTCGCGCGCGGATTGGCGACCAGTTCCAGCGAGGCCTGACTGATATTCGGGATCAACTGCCTGAGGCGGGACACCACATAGGCGCTATCATCCTTGCCGGCGAAGAACACGTGAAAGTTGGCCTTCCGGCTGACAGTCGAAACCGGGTGCCCGGTCAGGCGCGCCAGACGGGCGGCATATGACTGCACATCCGCCGCATCCTTTTCCCGCGTGGCGGGCAGGACCGAAGGGCCAAACTCGGTCTGGATGCGCACAGGCCCATCCCAGCGGCTTAGCTGGCCATCGGTCTGGCGCGATCCCAGTGAGACGCTGTGGTTTGGGTATTCGCTGTAAAACGCAATCGTCTCGAAATTCCGGGTCAGATCGTCGGCGTCATACGGCGCGTCAGGCCCGCCGCCATCTGTCCGCAACAGGCCGCGCGTCAGCAGATCGCGTTCGACGCGCTGATAGAACCGGGCCAGGTCCTGACTGGCGGCTGAGGGCGGTACATAAGCGTTGGCCGCAGGCGGTGGGGCTGCGGGGCGTGGCGGAGGCACGACGGCGGATGTCAGGGCTTCCTCACAGCCGACCAGCGCCAGCAGCGCGATACCCCCAAGGGCCAGTTTGACAGAGTTCAAAGGCCGCACGCCCAGTCCACCTTATCCCGGAACAGCCGTTCCTGCATTGTCGCCGGTCCCGTCGCGCCGCGCCTTGGCGGCGGCAAGCGTGTCGCGGAGTTCGGTTTCCATCTTCTGCAACTCCTGCTCGGCGGCGGCGCGCTTGGCCTTGCCTTCGTCGGCAATGGCGAGGCTTTCGTTGATCGTGCCGATCAGGTCGGCGTTGGCCTGTTTGACGGCCTCGATGTCGAAGACGCCGCGTTCCATTTCCTCACGGATCATCTTGTTGGAGTCGCGCAGATTGGCTGCGTTCGAGGTCAGCAATTCGTTGGTCAGATCATTGGCGTCGCGCACGGCGGCTGCCGCCTCGGCGCTGCGCTGAATGGTGACGGCCTGCGCCAGTTGGGTTTCCCACAGCGGCACCGTGTTGACGAGGGTCGAGTTGATCTTGGTCACCAGCGACTTGTCATTCTCCTGCACCAAACGGATCGAGGGCAGCGACTGCATCGTCACCTGACGGGTCAGTTTCAGATCATGCACCCGGCGTTCCAGATCGTCGCGCGCCGCGCGCATGTCGCGCAATTCCTGCGCTTTCATAACCTGTTGATCTTCGGGCGCGGCCTGAACTTCGGCCTCTTTTTCCGGAATATCGTGGCTGTCCAACTCGGTCAGCTTTTCCTCACCCGCCGCGATATAAAGCGCCAGTTCATCATAGAACCCCAGCGTTTTTTCATAGAGCAGGTCGAGCGATTTGATGTCTTTCAGCAGCGTATGCTCATGGCTCAGCAGATCGTCTGTGATGCGGTCGATCTGGCCCTGAACCTCTTCGTATTGGGCGGTGAACTTGGCAAAAGGCGCGGCCTTGCCCAGCAGTTTTTCCCACCAGCTACGCTCGCGCCGCACGTCCAGTTCACTGACCGAGAAGCCCCGGATCGTGGTCACGATGTTGCGCAGGCTATCGCCAGCGGGGCCCACATCCTTGTTGCGCACATCGGCCAGCATGGCCTGGCTGATCTCTTGCAACTCTGCCTGCGCGGACGAGCCGAATGAGACGATCGAATTGGTGTTGCCCATATCGATCTCATCCATGCGCTTGCGAATCTCGGCACTGACCGGTTCGTCGGCTTCCTCAAGCGAGACAACCTCGGCCATCGGTTCGGGCAGCGCCACGGCGGTGACTTCCTGCACCAGAGTTTCGGCCTCGACCGCCTTGTTCTTGATCTCATCGGACATGGGGATGTTCCTCGCTCAATTTTTAGCCGGTCAGTCCAACCGGACGCCTTCGCGTTGCAGCCTGTCGCGCAACACGTCAATCTCGACCGTCAGATCACTGCGGTCATCCAATAGCATCTTCCGCGTGCGCGCGGCGAAATTCTGTTCCAGATCGTCCAGCAAGGCGGAATAATCGGCCAGCGCCTGCCCGTCGCGGGTACGGGCATACACGTCTGCGAACTTGACCGTCGCATCGCGTGCGCCCTGCAGGTATACGGTCAGATACTTGCGCGCCCCGGCCAGATCGCGGGGATCTTCTTCGACCGTGCGGAACAGATCGCGGGCGGTATCCTGAAACCGTTCAACCCGCGCCTCGACCCGGCGATCACCGGCGCGTTTGATCGCATCCGTCATCTCGGACAGGTGTTGTTCGGCATCATCGACCACACGGGCCACGCGATCCTGCTGGAATGTATCGACGCCTTCCATGCCTTTGTCCTTCATCGGGTCCAACCCGAATGACACGGAATGCAAAACGGTTGCGGCAACTCCAAACAGCACGGGCGCCAGCAGGCTGACCTGTCCGGCGGTTTCTGCATCCAGATACTCGGTCCGGTACGCAGCCAGCGCGGTGCCAAGCCCGGTCAGAACACTGGCAAATATCTTCCGGGGAAAGGCTGGGCGGCGGGCGGTTTTGCGTGAATGATACGCGGCCTCGGCCCGCAACCCTTCGCGCAGAAGAAAAGCGGCAGCGGTCAGCAGGCCCGCCGCGACCAGGCCGATGGTCATGCCAATCGCGCCGTCGTTCAGAGACAGGAAAACCAACGGGATCGCAGGCAGAAACAGAATATTCGCCCGCGCGCCCGCAGGTTCGACCCGCGCGCCATCAAACTGGCCGCGCGGCAGCGGCGCGTCGGAAGAAGACTCACCTTGAGGGCTGTATTTGCCGCCAAACCGCTTGGCCATGCTCAAAGCCCCCCCAGCAAGCCGGTGCACACGCCCAGCATCAGGACCAGCAGGACCACATAGGCCAGTTTTTGCACTCCGCTCCCGGACATTGCGCCCCCCAAATAGCAGCATTCCCAGAAAATTTAAGGGATGCGCAGGCTTGGCGCTAGGGGGAAGGTTGCCAAACCCGCGTCACTTGCGGGGTTTCTTGCCGATCGGTAGTCGTTTTCTTTGCGGGCGGGTGGCGCGTTTGGCGGTACCTTCGGGTTTTGTGTCACCATCCAGGCCCAACTGATCGCGCATCACGCGGCGGCGCACCTCTTCTACCTGACCGGGTTTCAAATCGCCCAGCTGGAACGGGCCGTAAGAGACACGCAGCAACCGGTTCACGGTGAAGCCGATATCTTCCATCGCCCGCCTGATCTCGCGGTTCTTGCCTTCGCGCAGTCCGATGGTCAGCCAAGCATTCGCACCTTGCTGGCGATCCAGCGAGACGGTCATCGGCTGGAACCGCTCACCATCAATCACAAGCCCTTTGCGCAGGGGGGCGAAATCCTCTTCCTTGGGTCGTCCGTTGACCCGCACGCGGTATTTGCGCAGCCAGCCGGTCGAGGGCAGTTCCAGCTTGCGCTTGATGCCGCCGTCATTGGTCAGCAGCAGCAAGCCTTCGGAATTCAGGTCCAGCCGCCCAACGGACATCACGCGCGGCATATCCTCGGGCAATTCGTCGAAAATCGTCGCGCGGCCCTTTTCGTCCTTGGTCGTGGTCACCAGCCCGGTCGGCTTGTGATAGAGCCACAGGCGCGAGGGTTCGGGTTCCGAGACCGGTTTGCCGTCCACGGCGATCCTGTCTTTGGCGGTCACGTTCAGGGCCGGGCTGTCGATCACCTTGCCGTTCACGCTCACGCGGCCTGCTTCGATCATGCGTTCAGCCTCGCGCCGCGAGGCGACGCCTGCACGGGCCAGCACTTTGGCGATCCGGTCGCCGGGAGGAGGGGTATTGCTCATGCCCCCGGCCTTAACCCATCCCGCCCGCTTGCGAAAGGCAGGTTTCTGATGCAGTCAGGGGCATGGTGTTCAAATCGCATATGGACAAGGCGCTGGCCGAGGCCCGCGCGGCAGCTAGTCGGGGCGAGGTTCCGGTGGGGGCCGTTATCGTCTCGCCCGATGGCCGGGTCGTTGCGGCGGCTGGCAACCGAACGCGCGAATTGAACGATCCGACCGCTCATGCCGAGATCCTGGCCTTGCGCGCCGCCTGCGCCGAGGCCGGGTCCGAGCGTCTGCCGGGTCACGACCTCTATGTAACGCTGGAACCTTGCGCGATGTGCGCCGCCGCGCTGGCTGCTACGCGTATCCGTCGGGTGTATTATGGCGCATCCGACCCGAAATCAGGCGGTGTTGCCCATGGTGCGCGGGTGTTTTCTCACCCTCAGGCGCATCATGCGCCCGAGGTTTATGATGGTATCGCCGCGGACGAGGCGGCGGCGCTTTTGAAGGATTTCTTCGAGGCGCGCCGCAAGGATGTGCCGGGCTGAAGCCCGGCTTACAGTTTGATCGGCTGCATCACTTCGGGTTCGATCACGTCCACTCCGGGCAATCCGTCGATCAGCGTCTGCGCCGATTGTTCGAGGATGGGGAAGGTCTTGTAATGGCAGGGAATCACCGCCTTGAAGTTGAAATAACGCTTGGCCGCATAGGCGGTCGCTTTCATGTCCATGGTGAAATGCCCGCCCGCAGACAGGATGCCGATATCGGGTTTGTAGTAATCCCCCATCCACTCCATATCCGCCATAATGTCAGTGTCGCCCGAGACATACAGCATCCGCCCTTCGGCTGCGATCATGAAGCCGACCTCGCTGCCTCCGGTCCGCAGGCCGTCGGGTGTTGAAAAGGTCGAGCTGTGCGAGGCAGGCACCATCGTCACCTTGACCCCGTTCAGATTGACAGTGCCGCCTTTGTTGAAACCGATGGTCTCGATCCCCTCGGCCTCGGCCCAATAGCCCATCAGGTCGTACTGCCCGACGACCGGCACGTTCAGGTGTTTTGCCAAAGGCAGAACATCCACCACATGATCGAAATGGGTGTGTGTCAGCAGGATATGCGTCGCGCCGTCCACGGCTGCATCGTGCTGGTCTTCCGGCAGAACGGGGTTGCCCGTCAGCCATGGATCGACCAACAGCACCTGCCCCTCGGTTTCGATGCGAAAACTGCCGTGGCCCAACCAAATGATGTTCATGCCGAAATTCCTCCTGCGATGCCTATTGGCTCCAGCCTAGCATTCGCTATGTAAAATTCCATGGACTGGATGCAGCAAATCGACGGCTATTGTGAGCGATTGTCCGCCGCCTATTGGGCCGAGCCCATCAATGCGGTCACCAACGCGGCCTTTCTGATCTCGGCCTTCATCATGTGGCGGCGGGTGCGGGGCCAGGAAACGCCGCTTGCGATGGCGTTGGTCACGGTGTTGGCGACGATTGGCGTTGGCAGCTATCTGTTTCACACCCATGCGCAGGTCTGGGCCGCGATTGCCGACGTGACGCCGATCCTGCTGTTTATCCTGATCTATATTTTCGCGGTGAACAAAGATGTCTGGGGCTTGTCCACGGGCTATGCGCTGGGCGCGACGATCTTGTTCATCCCCTATGCCGCGGTGACGACGCCCGTGTTTCAGCTTGTGCCGGGGTTGGGTGGCTCTGCCGCATATGCCCCTGTGCCTTTGCTGATCTTGATTTATTCGTTCCTGTTGCGGCATCGAGAGCCAGCGTTCGCAAAGAACATGGCGATTGGCGCAGCTCTCCTGATCCTGTCGATTACCTTCCGCGCACTGGACGCGCCGATCTGTCAGCTGTTTCCAACCGGCACGCATTTCCTGTGGCACATCCTGAACGCCACTATGCTGGGCTGGATGATCGAGGCCTACCGCCGGGTGATCATCCCGACGCGCGCCGCTACAACCCCTGATCCTTGATCACGCTGGCGATCCGTTCGCCGATGATCCGGCTGGATTTGCGCGACGGATGGATCAGATCGAATGAGAAATACGAGGCATCGCCGGGCCGCGCCACATCCTGGCTTGAGACAAAGGTGACCCCCTCATCCAATTGCGCGAGCCTTGCGATCCGCGCCTCGAACTCATCGCCTTCGGCCTTGCAGTGTTCGATGGGTGTAAACAGGTCGGGGCTGCGCAGGTAACCCACATAGATAACCCGCGTACCGGTTTCGCGAATCTGGCGTACAAAGCGGGGTATCTGGCCGCTTTGCCCATCTTCCGAGATCATGTTGTCCAGCACCGCATCGCAGCGCGAACAGCCACAGCCCAGCATCAGATCATTGCCGCCGCCATTGACCACCGCCCAGGACCAGTCGCCTTTGACAAACTGGGCCTGCACCCCACTTTGGGGCGCGCCCTTGTCGTCAAACTGCGTTTGCAACCACGCCGCAGATACAGTGCGATCCACCACCGGAGCGCCGATGTTTTCTTCGATCACATCCGGAATCGACGACCCGGAGGGCGAATTCCACGCCATCAGCGAATCGCCAACCGCAATGACCTTTGCATCCGGCTTGCTGGACGGCAGTTCCTGACAGCCCAGCAACAGGCACAGCAACCCGGCGGCGAGATACAGTTTCTTGAACACGGCTGAGACTCCGGAGATTCTACGGGTCTCAGAGTGAGCGTTAAATGGTTAATGCCCGATTAACCGCATCAAAAACACGAACAGGTTTGCGTCAGGCCTGGAAAGCGGCGGCCAGATGCTCGGGCAGGTCGAACTCTGCCAACACCCGCGCGCGCCCGTCTGCGGACATCTTGCGGGCCGTTTTCTCGACAATGCTCTGGATTTTCTCAGCCGAATGCTTGCCGGCGAAGGGTTGGAAATACCACTTGAGGAACACAAAGCAGATCACGTCCTCCAGCGCCTGAACCTCGGAGTCACGTTTGATACCCTGCTTGCGCAGCATCCGTCCGGCGGCTTCGGCCTCTTCTTCGCTATACCCACCCTCGGTCATCAGGGACATCACCACATCTGCATGATGTTCGCCCTGCGCTTTGCGCCAGGCCAGATACCCGGCCCGTCCTTCGGGGTATTCCGTGCGCGCCAGTTTCCAACGTTCGACATGTTGACCGCGCGCCGCGATTTGCAGCGCGTCCGAGGCATCGGGGAACAGCCGCTCCAACTCGGCGCTCATGCGCGTGCCATACAGCAGCGCTTCGGGTTGGCCATCGTCGAGATTGGGATCTTTTGCATTGGCCGCATCAATTGCGTCCAGAACCGCTTGCTTGCGCGCGCTCATGTCTTGCTCCGTTGGCTTTGCGGATGCGCGTTTTGCGTTGATCATCCGATTGATTTTCAAAGCCACCGTAGCGTGATGCCGCAGAAGGTGCAGCACCCAATTGCATCAGGGCCGGGTCAGACGGGGGGCCTCTGACCCGGCCGAGGCGGGCTGGTTACTTGCCCGGCTTGACCTGATCCTGCGTGACCGGTTCCGAGACAGGGGAGGGGAAGCTCAGGTTGCGGGTCAGGTTGGTGGAGTCGATGCCCAAAGCCATGGCCGGCGCGGCCAGAAGAGTGGCGGACAAAGTGACGGCTGCGATGAGGCTTTTCATTTTCAGTCTCCGGTTTGTGTTGTCTTGTGAGATGTAAAATGAACAGTACAGTTCAGTTTTTCAAGTCATAAAATGAACTAAACGGTTTACTTTTTTGCATAACGGGTATGCAAGATTGAATGGCAAGCGATTTGCGGGGGTGTGAATCATATGCTGTGCAGGGGCCTGCCGGTCTTGCGACTGCTGCAACAGACGGGTAAATGCCCCCCTGAGCGTATATGAGGTTTTCCGATGTCGATTGACCAAAGCACCGCCGCCAAGGTGGCCAAACTGGCCCGGATCAAGGTCGAGGATGACGCCCTGCCGGCGCTGGCATCCGAGTTCAACACTATCCTGGGGTTCATCGAGCAGTTGAACGAGGTTGATGTCGAGGGCGTCGAGCCGATGGTTTCGGTCGAGCCGATGCGCCTGAAACGTCGTCAGGATGTGGTCACGGACGGAAGTCAGCAGGACAAGGTTCTGGCCAACGCCCCCGACGCGCGCGAAGGGTTCTTCGCAGTCCCCAAAGTGGTGGAGTAAGACATGAGCGATCTGAACAAACTGGGCCTGGCCGAGGCCCGCGACGCGCTGCGTAAGGGTGACGTGACCTCGGTTGAACTGACCGAATCCTGCCTCAAGGCCATTGACGAGGCCGACGCGCTGAACGCTTTTGTCCACAAGACACCCGAAATCGCGCTGGAGCGTGCCAAGGCGGCTGATGAGCGGATCAAGGGCGGCGACGCGCCGTCGATGTGCGGTCTGCCGATCGGCATCAAGGATCTGTTCTGCACCAAGGGCGTGCCCTCGCAGGCGGCCTCGAAAATTCTGGAAGGTTTCAAGCCGGAATACGAATCCACCGTATCGCAGAAACTGGCAGATGCGGGTTCCGTGATGCTGGGCAAGCTGAACATGGACGAGTTCGCGATGGGGTCGTCCAACGAAACCTCGGTTTACGGCAACGCGGTCAGCCCGTGGCGGCGCGGCAATGACGACGCGCAACTGACACCGGGCGGTTCCTCGGGCGGTTCGGCCTCGGCTGTGTCCGCTGACCTGTGTCTGGCCGCAACCGGCACCGATACCGGTGGTTCGATCCGTCAGCCCGCCGCCTTTACCGGCATCACCGGCATCAAGCCAACCTATGGCCGCTGCTCGCGCTGGGGCATCGTGGCCTTTGCCTCTTCGCTGGATCAGGCCGGACCGATGACCAAGAATGTTCGCGATGCGGCCATCATGCTTGAGGCGATGTGCGGTCACGACCCAAAGGATTCCACCAGCACCGAACTGGCCGTCCCGAATTTCGAGGCGATGCTGACCGGCGACATCAAGGGCAAAAAGATCGGCATCCCCAAGGAATACCGCATGGACGGGATGCCCGCCGAGATCGAAAAGCTGTGGGCCGACGGTGCGGCGATGCTGAAAGACGCAGGGGCCGAAATCGTCGACATCTCGCTGCCGCACACCAAATACGCGCTGCCTGCGTATTATGTGATTGCGCCTGCCGAGGCATCCTCAAACCTCGCGCGTTATGACGGTGTCCGCTATGGCCGCCGCGCGACGCTGGCACAGGGCGACGGCATCACCGAGATGTACGAAAAGACCCGCGCCGAAGGGTTCGGCCACGAGGTGCAGCGCCGCGTGATGGTCGGCACCTACGTTCTGTCCGCAGGTTTCTACGACGCCTACTACAACCGCGCCCGCCGCGTCCGCACCCTGATCAAGAAAGACTTCGAGGATGTCTTCGCCGCAGGCGTCGACGCGATCCTGACCCCGGCCACGCCCTCGGCATCCTTTGGTCTGGGCGAGATGACCGAGGCTGATCCTGTTCAAATGTACTTGAACGACGTCTTTACAGTGACTGTGAACCTTGCCGGTTTGCCGGGTATCTCGGTGCCCGCGGGGCTCGATAAACAAGGGCTGCCGCTGGGTCTGCAACTGATCGGACGCCCGTGGGACGAAGGCGATCTGCTCAACACCGCCTACGCGCTGGAAAACGCCGCCGGGTTTGTGGCAAAACCAGCGAAATGGTGGTAAGCCTCGGGCTGCCAGTTCACCAGTATCGGAGCGGTTATATGCGTCTTTTGCCAGTGATCCCTTTTGTTGCCCTGGTGGCGGCCTGTAACACGGTTGCACCGGTTCAGGGCACAGGGTTCAACACGCCGGAATACCAGGCCCAGCGTGAGGCGCAACTGGCCGGACAGGGCATTGCAGGCAACCCGTTGCTGGCCCCGGTCGACGTATCGCAGCAGCCATTGGGCGCGCCCGGCACCGCCGTGGCGACGGGCGAAAACGCAGATATCGCGAACCAGGCTGCGGCGGCGCTGGCCAGCACTTCGGGGCAGGCAACGGTACCTGCGCCCGGCAACCCCGCAATTTCCGATGAACAGGACTTTGCCGCGGTGTCCGAGCGTCGCAGCATCGAATCCGACGCCGCCCGGATCGAGCAGAACCGCCAGACCTACGAACTGGTCGCCCCGACCGCCGTGCCCGAGCGTGGTGCGGACGGTCAACCCAACATCGTGCAATATGCGCTCAGCACGTCGAACCCTGTTGGCACACAGCTCTATAGTCGTGCGGGGTTTAACCTGCAGGCCAAGGCCCAACGCAACTGCGCGCGCTTCCCATCGGCGGATCAGGCTCAGATCGAGTTCCTGTCCAATGGCGGCCCGCAGCGCGACCGCAAGGGGCTGGACCCCGATGGCGATGGCTATGCCTGCGGCTGGGATCCCAGCCCGTTCCGCAGTGCCGTCAGCAACTGATCACCCGTCCGCCGTCTGGCATCCTTCACCCAATTTCGGTCCGCGCCGGGATGGGCTGACACCGGGCATTATCGTCCTGCACTATACCGCTATGGACAGCGCAAGGGCTGCGCTGGACCGGCTCTGCGATCCACAGGCCGAGGTCTCGGCGCATTACCTTATCGGCAATGACGGCACGCTATGGCAGATGGTGCGCGAACAAGATCGCGCCTGGCACGCCGGGGCGGGTGAATGGCTCGGTCAGGACGACATCAACTCGCGCTCCATCGGGGTCGAGCTGGACAATACGGGCGCGCACCCGTTTTCCGACCCCCAGATGACCACGTTGGAAAGGTTGATAAAGGGCATCATGGCACGCTGGTCCATTCGACCTGAGAATGTCATTGGCCATTCCGACATGGCTCCGGGCCGGAAGATCGACCCCGGCCCCCGATTCGACTGGCACCGCCTCGAAAAACAATGTCTGGCCGGTAAGCGCGGTAAGGGCGCAGCCTTACCAGACCCAACCCCACAGGCATTCCGCACCCTGGCCCAAGACTCAGGTTTTACGGCAAATGTGGACGACGACACCCTTCTCGCCGCGGTCCGCCTGCGATACCGACCCTGGGGCAAAGGCCCTCTAAGCCCCGCTGACTTCACCCCGCTCATCCGGTCTGGCCCACAGACCTGATCCGCCCTTCATCTGGCCAAAAATATCTCGGGGATGAATTGGCCGCAGGCCAAGAAGGGGCCGGCCCCTTCAGCACCCTATCCACTCTTGACGCCGTCAATCACTGCGCATACCCAACCCACGCGCGGAGGGCCGGATGGCCGCTGGGGTCGCAAGACCCGAGAGGAAAGTCCGGACTCCACAAGACAACGGTGCCGGGTAACGCCCGGGCGGGGCAACCCGACGGAAAGCGCCACAGAAATCAGACCGCCTGCGGCTTCGGTCGAAGGTAAGGGTGAAACGGTGGGGTAAGAGCCCACCGCGCCCCTGGCAACAGGGGCGGCACGGCAAGCCCCACCGGGAGCAATGCCAAATAGGGTCCCCGCGCGGGCCGGTCGGCGTCAGCCGATACCGCCGCTAAGCGCGTCTTGGCCGAGAGGGACCGGGTTGGCAGCTTGAGCCGCGCAGCAATGCACGGCCTAGAGGAATGGTCATCGAAGGGGGCAACCCCGGAACAAGATCCGGCTTACAGGCCCTCCGCGCGTATCCAAAATCCGGCCAACCCATAAGTGGCGATCCGCCCAGAACCTCGCAAATGGTGTTCTCAACCCTGTTCCGCTGCTACGCTTGTAAACAGGGATTAGTGAACCCGGGAGGATTGTTATGAGTTTCATGAAGGCATTGGCATCGGTTGCCGTAGGTTTTGCGGCGGCCAAGGGAATGGAAAAATACAAGGAAATGGGCGGCATGGCCGGGTTGCAGAAAATGATGCAAGGGTCCGGCGGTGGCTTTGGTATGGACCAGCTTGGCAAAATGGCCGAACAGTTCGGAATGCCGGGCGGTGCGTCGGGATTACAGGACATGATCGGCAAAATGGGGCTGGGCGGTGGGGCCGCCGGTGCTGCTGGTCTGAGTGGCCTTCTGAACGCCATGCAGGGTGCTGCCAAGACCGGCAGCCAGCAAACGGCCGACATGATGGAGACGGTGTTCAGCGGCACACCCGCCGGGGCCGCGATGGAAGAGCAGGCCAAACTGATGCTGCGCGCCATGATCCAGGCCGCGAAATCCGATGGAGAGCTCGACGAGCAGGAGAAACAGTCCATCATCGGAGAGTTGGGCGACGACATCAGCGACGAAGAACGCGCCTTTGTTCTGGAACAGCTCGAATCCCCAGTCGATGTCATGGGGCTGGCGGCGGCTTCGGGCGGGCCGCTCAAAACGCAGATCTATGCCACATCCCTGGCCGCGATTCGGCTGGATAACGAGCGTGAGGCGGCGTATCTGCTGCAACTGGCCACTGCGCTGGGCTTGTCCGACGCGGAACGGGACCAGATTCACGCCTATATGGGCGCCCCGACCTTGTCCGCCTGAGGATGGGCGCGAATCCTGAACGACACGAGGCCGATTGGCCTTGACATGGGCGGTGCAGCGCGTAAAAGCGCACGCTCATAGGAATTCAACCGAAAGGCCCCTGCCTTTTCGGACGCAGGAGATCAACCATGGCGAAGCCGACGACAATCAAGATCCGTCTGAACTCGACCGCGGGCACGGGCCACTTCTACGTGACCAAGAAGAACGCACGCACCATGACCGAGAAAATGACCATTCGTAAATACGATCCGGTCGTTCGGAAGCATGTCGAGTACAAAGAAGGCAAGATCAAGTAATCTGCCGTTCTGAACTGACTTTCGGGAAAGGCTCTGCTGCGGCAGGGCCTTTTTTCGTGCTGGCATTGATGTCATTCAACGACTGCTAAATCGCACAGTCCGTTGCAGCCGCGCATCAGGGCAAGGGGCAATCGTTTGGGCGGCGGCTTGCTTTTTGCGACCCGCTGCACTTACGGTTGAGCAAACCGCCACAAAATGTTGACCGCCATGAAAAAAATCTTGTTATCCACAATTGCCGTTCTGACCCTTACGGCTTGTGAAGACCCGTTCAACCGCCAAGGTGTTGGGTTTACTGGAATTGATGGCGAACCCCGCACCATTTCCGACGTTCCGGGCGCGGTGGCCTTTGTCCCGCCCGCAACGAATATCCCGGCTGAACTGGCCGAATTGCCAACCGTTACAGTTCTCTCGGATCAGGTCGATCCGAACAAGGTGGCCCGTGTTGCCATCGACAATGGCGGCCGGAACCCGGACACCGCCGTACAATTGTCGGGCAGCGATACCAACCTGTACCTGAGCACGGTCAACGTGAATGGCACGCTTTTCGGAGTGCTGCGCACATCCAACAACAGCACCCGCGTTGACAATTCGATCGGTGCAACCTTCGGCAGCGAAACTGAGCGCTTTACTGGATGCCTTCCTGCGGGGGACGTGTTCCGCAAAGGCTCGTCCGAGCGGAGCAGCGGGTTTGCGGTGCCATTGAACTGCAGCTGACAACTTAGACGATTTGGAATTACAGCCCCCGCCTTCGCAGCGGGGGTTTTTGTTTGTTGGACGGAGGGCAAAAGAAAAGGGCCGGTCACTGACCGGCCCATCGTAATCGTTTCGCCTTGCAGTCGTTATTCCTGTTGCCCCATGAACATCAGCAGGAACTGGAACATGTTCAGGAACGAGATATACAGGCTCAGCGCGCCGTCAAAGGCAGCTTTGTCCAGCCATTCCTGATCGCCATGCGCGGCGTGTGCCACATAGGTGTTCTTGATGTCCTGCGTGTAGAATGCGGTCAGACCGGCGAAGATCAGGATGCCGATGGCCGAAATGGCCAGCATCATCACGCCCGATTGCAGGAACAGGTTGATGATCATGGCAACCAGCAGACCGATCACGCCCATCATCAGGAAGGTGCCCATGCCGCTGAGGTTACGCTTGGTGGTGTAACCGTACAGGCTGAGGCCGGCGAATGCGATTGCGGTCACCAGGAAAGTCTGCGTGATCGAATAGGGCGTAAAGACCATGAAGATCGAGCTCATCGAAACGCCCATAACGGCGGCGAAGATGAAAAAGCCCAGTTGCACAGCCGCAGCCGATCCGCGCCGCATCAGAGCGCCCCAGCCAAACAGCAGGAAGCCCAGCGGGGCAAACATGACAACCCATTTCAGCGGCGTCAGGAACAGGGTGCCACCAAGGCTGGTCAGATAGCGATCAGCGCCGATCTGAGCGACCGCATTGGTCGGATCGCTTGTTACGGCAAGACCGGCAATTGCCCACGCGGCCAGCGCCGTGATCAGCATGCCGACGGACATTGTGCCGTAGACTTTGTTCATATGGGCGCGCAGGCCCTGATCAATCTCGGCGGCGCGCGCGCCGGATACCGTCCGGATCGTGTCGAATTGTGCCATCAAAGGGTCTCCCTTATCGTCCTGTTAGAACGCCCCGACAGGGCGGGGCGGTTTTCCCCTCAAATATCGGCAACTAATGGCTGTGTTTCAAGACTTTCCGGCGGAAAACCGACGAAAACACCCAACAAAACGAGCGACAGGCGACACTGCGTCACCAATCGCTCGGGAAAACATGACTATCCAGGTCATCTTTTCCAGATTTGCGGCGCGTCCCAGAAAAACCGATCCGCTTCTGCCGAGGCTTCGGCGCGGGTAATGCCAATGTCTTTCAGCGCGGCATCGTCCAGTTGTGCCAGTTTGCGACGCTGACGCTTCACCGAAAGCGCCTGAAGCACCAAGGAAACGAACGAGCGTTTGGCGGGTTTGCAGCTGTGATGGATTGCAATTTGGGTCATAGCAATTGTCCTTTCTGCGATTTTCGATGGATTTGTCGCCATCGATCAACTTCCTTGATTGATATGGCAAAGCATGTCATATTTTGAAAACGAATATTTATGATGTAACCCATAAGGAATCGTGAAGATGAGAAATCTGGACATTACAACCCTGCGCTCTTTCGTGGCCGTGGCAGATCAGGGTGGTGTAACCCGCGCAGCCGGATTCCTTCACCTGACCCAATCCGCAGTTTCAATGCAGTTGAAACGGTTGGAGGAGCTTCTGGGCCTTGAACTGCTGGACCGCAGCGGACGGACCATTGCGTTGACGGCCTCGGGCGAGCAATTGCTGGCCTATGCCCGACGGATGATTGCGTTGAATGATGAGGTGATTTCGAAACTCACTGATCAGGCGTTTGAGGGCGAAGTGGTGCTGGGCGTGCCCCATGACATCGTCTACCCGGCGATTCCCCGTGTCCTGCAACGGTTCAATGCCGACTTCCCGCGCGTACGGGTGCAATTGGTCTCGTCCTACTCACTCCAGTTGAAGGATATGTTCAAACGCGGTGAGTGCGATGTGATCCTGACCACCGAACCGTCTTCGGCGGACGGGGCTGAGACGATTGCCGAACTGCCGCTACGCTGGATCGGCGCGCCGGGCGGGTCTGCCTGGCGTAAAAATCCGCTACCCTTGGCGCTGGGGCGGCGGTGTCTGTTCCGCCCGCAGGTGATCGCAGCGCTGGACGCGGCGGGTATCCCGTGGGAATTGTCTGTCGAAACCGAAAACGACCGGACCATCGAGGCCACCGTCAGCGCCGATCTGGCCGTTCACGCGATGCTGGACGGGACCGAGGCCGCGCATCTGGAACAGATCGACTCGGGCGGTGCGCTTCCGGACCTGCCCGCGCATATGATCAACCTCTACGGCGGCGATTCGGGGCGTGACCCGGTTGTCGAGGCATTGGCCCAACTGGTCCGGCAGAACTTCCGCATGTTGGGCGGCAGCCAGTTGCGGGCGGTCGTCGGGTAGGCGCGCTCAGATCGTGATAACGATCTTGCCGGTGGATTTACGTTCTTTCAGCAATTGCATCCCCTCGGCCACATCCGCCAGAGGCAGGGTGTGGCTGATATGCGGTTTGATCTTGCCCTCGCTGTGCCAGCGAAACAGCGTTTTGAAACTGTCCTGAACGATCTTGGGGCGAAAGCTGAGATAGCCGCCGATGTAAAAGCCGATCACGGTCAGGTTCTTGACCAACAGATGATTGGCCGGGATTTGCGGAGCCTCGCCACCGGCAAATCCAATGGGCAGCAAGCGACCTTCAGGGTTGGTGGCGCGAAAGGCCGCCTTGAATACGTCGCCGCCAATGGCGTCGTAAACAACGTCCGCACCGCCCAGTGCTTTGACGGTTTCACGCAGATCCTCGGACGCATCGATCAGGTGATCCGCACCCGCATCTTTTGCAACGGCCAGCTTTTCGGCCCCTCGCGCCTGAGCGATCACGGTCGCGCCCATCAGCTTGCCAACCTCGACAGCCGTCAGACCAACCCCGCCCGCGGCACCGGTGACCAGCAAGGTCTCGCCCGGTTGCAGCCGGGCCCGGTGATCCAGCGCAAGATGGCTGGTGCCATAGGCGATCTGGATCGCAGCGGCATCCTCGAAACTGGTCGTGTCGGGCAGGGGGATCACACGATCTGCGTCAAATACCCCGAACTCGGCCAAACCACCCTGACCCGAGTAAACCGCGACCCGGTCGCCCTGTTTGAGATGCGTGATGTCCGGGCCAACCGACTCGATCACCCCGGCAATTTCCAGGCCCAGCGTGAACGGGGTCTTGGGGGTGTCCTGATAGGTGCCTTTCTGCATCAGCAGGTCTGCAAAATTCAGCCCGCAGGCCTTGATGGCAACGCGCACCTGACCCGCAGACGGGGCCGGAACCTCGACCTCACATAATTGCGCGACTGCGCCGTCGGATTGAACACGATATGCCAGCATAGATTGACCGCCCCTTGATTTGCGGGAATAGGCGCGCGTCGCGCGTCGCTTGTCAATATGCACGCCACGTCGGGCATAATCGGCCCGTCGAATACAACCAATGGTGTAGGGTCCAAAGGGACACAACCACAAACCACCATGTCGGGTGCATGACTCAACCAGCTTGAAAAAAATTCCAAAAGCAGCAATATAGGCACCTAGTGCTGTAATCGGGGGGTGGCACGATCCAGGTTAGGGAGTGGTTAAGGCCCGCTCGCTAAGGTTGCGATCACGGACGTCGCGCAATCCCGTACAGATGTTTGTGTAGTAAAGGAGAATACCAATGACTCATCACGTCGATGTCCATGTGGGCAAGCGCGTTCGGCATCGCCGCTGGCTGATTGGGATGACCCAACAGCAATTGGCGCAGCAGGTTGGTATCAAGTTTCAACAAATCCAGAAATACGAAACCGGAGCCAACCGAATCAGCGCATCCCGCCTGTGGGACATCGCCGAGGCATTGGACGTTCCGGTCAGCTTTTTCTTTGAAGGTCTCGAAGAAGCGGAAAAAAGCCCGTCAGACAAGAAATCGGTGCCTGCTGACCTGATGGGGGACAAGGAAGCTTTGGATCTGGTGCGCTCTTACTACGCAATCCCGGAAAACCAGCGCCGCCGTCTGTTTGAACTGGCGCGGGTTCTCAGCGACGTCGCCTGATCGCTTGACTCTGCCGGGCGTTGGCCGCACCAGTGGCCCATGCACCAGACGCCTTTGACCGACATGGATGTAGCCGAAGCAATGGCCGACGCGGCGCGCGCGGCTATTCTTCCGCATTTTCGCCAACGCGATCTTGAAACCTCGAACAAGCTGGAAGACGGGTTCGACCCGGTCACCGTAGCGGACCGCGCTGCGGAACAGGCAATGCGCGAGGTTCTCAGCCGCCACCGCCCCGATGACGGTATTCTGGGGGAAGAATACGGCCAGACCGAAGGCAGCAGCGGACGCGTGTGGGTTCTGGACCCGATTGACGGCACACGTGGGTTCGTCAGCGGCACACCGACCTGGGGCGTTCTGATCGCGCTGGGCACAGCGGATGGACCTTTCCTGGGTGTGGTCGATCAGCCCTATATCGGCGAACGGTTCATGGGATCCTCAGACATAGCGCAGCTGAAGGGCCCGTTGGGCACATCTGATCTGGCGACACGCAAAACAAAAACGCTGGACGAGGCGATCCTGTTCACAACTTTCCCCGAGGTCGGCACGGCGCAGGATCGCGCGGGGTTCGAAGCTGTATCCAAACAGGTCAAGCTGACGCGCTATGGGATGGACTGCTACGCCTACGCTCTGTTGGCGGCAGGGCAGGCGGATCTGGTGATCGAAGCCGGTTTGAATTCCTATGACATCCAGGCACCGATTGCTGTGATCGAAGCCGCTGGCGGCATTGTCACCGACTGGCAGGGCGGGCCGGCCCATAATGGCGGCCGCGCTTTGGCCGCCGCCAACGCCGAGATCCACGCCGCAGCCTTGCAGATCCTGCGCAACCACTGAAATTGGTTGCCGCTTGCCGGGCCTGCAATTACAGTAAGCAACAGCCGGTTCTTACGCCCGTTTTCCACCGGCCGCACACTCCTTGCATGAGACGGGCAGATGCAGGAGTGCTGATATGACCGAAATTCTCATCAAAAACGCCGATACCATCCTGACCATGGATGACGACCGTCGCGAATTGACCAGTGCGGACATTCTGATCCGCGACGGTCAGATCGCGCAGCTTGGCCATGGGTTGACGACAAAAGGCGAGGTGCATGATGCCAAGGGCTGCGTGGTCACGCCGGGTTTGGTGAACACGCATCATCACCTCTATCAAACCCTGACCCGCGCGGTTCCGGGCGGACAGGACGCATTGCTGTTTGGCTGGCTGCAAACGCTCTACCCGATCTGGGCCCGCTTCGGGCCGGATGAGATGTTTACCTCGGCCCAGATTGGGCTGGCAGAGCTGGCGCTGTCCGGCTGCACGCTCAGTTCCGATCACCTGTACCTGTACCCAAATGGCGCTCGGCTTGAGGATACGATTGCCGCCGCCTCTGATCTGGGCCTGCGCTTTCACCCCACCCGCGGCGCGATGAGCATCGGCGAAAGCGATGGCGGCCTGCCGCCGGATAGTCTGGTCGAAGCTGAAGGCGACATCCTGAACGATATGATCCGCGTGGTGGATGCGTTTCATGATCCCAGCGAAGGCTCGATGTGCCGCGTCGGCCTCGCACCTTGTTCGCCCTTCTCGGTCAGCCGCGATCTGATGCGCGATGCGGCCCTACTGGCGCGCGACAAGGGCGTCATGCTGCACACCCATCTTGCCGAAAATGACGAGGATATCGCCTATTCCCAGGCGCAATTCGGCTGTCGCCCCGGACAATATGCCGAAGATCTGGGCTGGACCGGTCCCGATGTCTGGCACGCCCATTGCGTCAAGCTGGACGGGGCTGAAATCAACCTGTTCTCGAAAACCGGAACAGGCGTCGCCCATTGCCCGTGCTCCAATTGCCGTCTCGGCTCGGGCATCGCGCCGGTGCGAACCATGCGCGATCAGGGCGTGAAAGTTGGTCTGGGCGCGGACGGGTCGGCCAGCAACGACAACGGCAACCTGATGCTCGAGGCGCGGCAGGCCATGCTGTTGCAACGTGTCGCCAATGGGGCCGACGCCATGTCCGCCCGCGAAGCGCTTGAGATCGCGACCCGTGGCGGCGCGGATGTGCTGGGACGTCCAGATTGCGGGCGACTGATGCCGGGCAAACGGGCCGACATCGCCGTTTGGGATACGCGCTGCATCGAAAGCGCGGGCAGTTGGGATCCCGCGGCCCTGCTGCTGGCCGGACCGATGCAGGTCAAACATCTGTTTGTCGAAGGACGTCAGATCGTGAGGGGCGGTCAGATCACAACAATCGACCTGCCACGCGCCATCGAAACCCAAAACCGTCTGGCGCGCGCGCTTGCACAATAGCGGGATCCGCCCTTCATCTGGCTAAAAATACCTCCGCCGGAGGCATGTGCCGAAGGCGCATTCAGCAAGCGGCTTGCGTGCCTCCGATCCAGACCTCGGCAATGGCGCGGTCGTCGCCCATCATGATGGTCGGGAACACGGCCTCCCACAGATCATCTGCGTGGGCCTCACGCTGGGCAATCGCCGGGGTCGAGGCAAGGTCGATCACAATCAGATCCGCCTCCATCCCCGGAGCAATATTGCCGATGCAATCCTCCATCCGCAGTGTTCGCGCCGAGCCGACTGTACCCAGCCACAGCAACTGCGCCGGGTGCAGGGGGCGGCCGCGCAACTGGCCGATCTCGTATGCGGCGGCCATGGTGCGCAGCATCGAAAAGCTGGACCCACCGCCCGTATCGGTGGCCAGCCCGACCCGGTGGCCGTCATGGATCAGCCCGTTCATGTCAAAAAGACCCGAGCCGATGAAAGTGTTCGAAGTCGGGCAATGCACCAGCGCCGCATCCACCTCGCGCAGCCGGTCGCGCTCGCGGTCTTCCAAATGGATGACGTGGCCATACAAGCCGTTCTGACCCAGCAGGCCAAATTTCTCATAGGTGTCCAGATAATCCCGCGCGTCGGGGAACAGGGACCGAACCCACTCGATCTCGTCCGTTTGCTCGCTCAGATGAGTTTGCATCAGGCAATGCGGATGCTCGGCCCATAGCGCCCCCAATGCCTCAAGCTGTTCGGGCGTCGAGGTGGGCGAAAAGCGCGGCGTGATCGCGTAGGACAACCGATCCACGCGGTGCCATTTCTCCAGCAGTGCCTCGGATTGGTCATAGGCCGTTTGCGCGGTGTCCTGCAGACCTTCGGGGGCGTTGCGGTTCATACAGGTCTTGCCCGCGACGACCCGCTGGCCGCGCTGTTGAGCGACCGAGAAGAACGCATCGACGCTTTCGGGATGGATCGTGCAAAAACTGCACATGGTCGTCGTGCCATGTGCCGTTGTCAGATCGAGATAGCGGTTGGCAATCTCGGTCGCATAATCCGTGTCGCCGAACTTCATCTCTTCTGGAAACGTATAGGTGTTCAGCCAATCGATCAGCCGTTTGCCCCAGCTCGCGATCATTGCGGTTTGCGGGTAATGAACGTGGGGGTCAACAAAGCCCGCCATGATCAGATGGTCGCCAAAATCCCGCGTTTCGGCATCCGGATGCGCGGTGCGCAGCGCGTCCAGCGCGCCGACTGCCTGAACGCGCCCGTCCTCGATCAGAACGGCTTCGTCCAGCCGGGTCGCGTCGGTTGGCTCCCCTTCAAACGGCGATCCGTCGAAACTCAGAACGCGCCCTTTCAAAAGCGTCTTTTGCGCCATTCGCCCTGTTCCCTAGCTGTTTGAGACCGTTGATCAGCATAGGCGTGCGAAAGATGTGGGTAAATCGGCGCATTGTCATTGTTTTCCGGTAGCTGCTTCTTCTAATTAAGGGCCAATGGCAAAATAAGCGGGAGCAGCACATGACGACAGGCTTTGATGATCCCGTAGCCGACTCTGCCACCGACGAAGACGTCTATGCGCTGGACCGCCGAACCGTGGCGGCGATTCTCTATGCGGTGGATGTGGAAGACCGGTCCCAGCTGATCGAGTTGATGGAGCCGCTGCACGCCGCCGACATCGCCGACCTTCTGGAACAGATCAACCCCTATGACCGCGCCCGCCTGATCCGTCTGTATGACAAGGAATTCGACGGCGACATTCTGTCGGAACTTGATGAAGCCGTCCGGGAAGAGGTCATCGGTGTTCTGAAGCCGGATGTTCTGGCCGAAGCGGTGCGGGACATGGAAAGCGACGATGTCGTCGACCTGCTGGAAGACCTTGAGGAACCCCAGCAGGAGACCATCCTTGACGCTCTGGAAGATTCCGAGCGTTTGGCGGCAGAGCAGGCGTTGTCCTACCCCGAAAACTCGGCCGGTCGCCTTATGCAGCGCGAGGTCGTCATGGCGCCCGAGCATTGGACCGTGGGTCAGGCCATCGACTTCATGCGCGCCAATGATGATCTGCCCGAGCAATTCTACCACGTCGTTCTGGTCGACCCGCGCCTGAAACCTATTGCTCAGGTCACGCTGGGCAAGTTGATGGCGACGCGGCGCGAGGTTCCGTTGCTGGATCTGACCGAGGAGGAATTCCACATCATTCCCGTCGATCAGGACGAAGAGGATGTGGCCTATGCGTTCAACCAGTACCACCTGATCTCGGCCCCCGTGGTTGACGCCGATGGCCGTTTGGTCGGGGTGATCACCATCGACGACGCCATGGTGGTTCTGGACGAAGAGCACGAGGAAGACATCCTGCGTCTGGCCGGTGTCAGCGACGAAAGCTCTCTGTCGGATAGTGTGGCCGCGACCAGTCGTCGGCGTCTGCCGTGGCTGGCGGTGAATCTGTGTACGGCCATTTGTGCCTCGCTGGTGATTTCGCAGTTCGAGGCGGCAATTGATCAACTGGTAGCACTGGCGATCCTGATGCCGATTGTGGCCTCGATGGGCGGCAATGCGGGTACGCAGTCGCTCACGGTTGCGGTGCGGGCGTTGGCCACGCGCGACCTGACCGGTGCGAACGTGGGGCGCGTGATCCGGCGAGAGTTGCTGGTCGGCATGCTCAACGGGCTGTGTTTTGCCATCGTTCTGGGGACGGTTGGGATGCTGTGGTTCGACTCGCCGCTGCTGGGCGTCGTGATTGGATCAGCCTTGGTCGTGAACATGATCATCGCAGGCTTTGCGGGTACGGTAGTACCGGTCTTGCTGGACCGAATGGGCGTTGACCCGGCTCTGGCATCGGGGACCTTTGTGACCACCACAACGGATGTCATGGGGTTCTTCATTTTCTTGGGGCTGGCCAGCGTGGTGCTTTTGTGACCGATCTGACTGAAATCAAGGCCGCAGCGCGCAAAGCGGCGTTCGCCCGTCGCAAAGCCGCGTTCGATGCGCGCCTGCCCGGCGCCGCCGGGCGTCTGTCCGAAGTGCTGGCTGGCTACCGCGGTGTGCCGCTGTCGGGCTACATGCCGATCCGAACCGAGATTGATCCGCTGCCCGCCATGGCCGAGGCCTCGGCCTATGGTCCGGTCGGTGTGCCTGTGATTCAAGCTGCCGGTCAGGCGCTCAAGTTCTCGCGCTGGACGCCCGAAGGCGTGCTGAAAGACGGGCCTTTCGGGGCAAAAGTGCCCGAGGTTGACGACTATTTCGACCCCGAGATCCTGATCGTCCCACTGGTGGCCTTCGATGCGCAGGGTGGCCGCCTGGGCTATGGCGGAGGATTTTATGACCGCACACTGGAAGGACTGCGCGCCAAACGACCGACGCTTGCCATCGGCTTTGCCTTCGATGTGCAAGAGGCCGACGGGCTGCCGCTGGAACCGACCGATCAGCCGCTGGACATGGTCATCACTGAAAGCCGGGTGCTGAGCTTCGGACCCTAACCCATATTCTCCGCCCGGAAATACTCCCACGCATCTTGTGTTGAGCCATCGGGCAAGGTGCAGGTCCCTGTTTGACCCTCCGCGCTGTCCTGTATCTCGTACTGCCCGCCTTTTTCGACGCAGTAGGTCGCCGCTGGGTTGGCAAGTTCGGTCGATTGTTCCGACGGCTGATCGCAGGCCGCCAGAGGGATCAGCATGGCAACCGAAATGAGGTAGCGGGTCATAAATCTCTCCTGTCCAATGCAGTTTTGCGCTCTAACGCCATAGTTTAACCGCTTGTGCTTGGCATTGACCACACTTAGGACGGTTGGCATGAGGATACTTTTTCTGGGTGACGTCATGGGCCGCGCGGGACGCACGGCCATCCAGCAGCATCTGCCGCGTCTGCGCGAAGACTGGCGGCTGGATTTCGTTGTGGTGAACGGTGAGAATGCCTCGAACGGGATGGGCCTGACGGGCGATCACGCCAAGCTGTTGCTGGATGCGGGCGCGGATTGTCTGACGCTGGGTGATCATGCCTTCGATCAGAAGGACATGCTGCAATTCATCGAGAAAGAGCCGCGCATCGTGCGCCCGGTGAACTTTGCCAAAGGCGCACCGGGGCGGGGGCATCGCCTGTTCAATGCGCCCGGCGGCCGCAAGGTGCTGGTGGCTCAGGTGCTTGGACAGGTCTTCATGAAACGGCCCTTTGACGATCCGTTTTCGGCCATTGAACCGATCCTGAAATCCCACCCGCGCGGCGGGCAGGCGAACGCAATTATCGTAGATATGCACTGCGAAGCGACGTCCGAGAAAATGGCGATGGGCCATTATTGCGACAAGCGCGCCAGCCTTGTGGTGGGAACGCATACGCATGTGCCGACGGCGGATTCACAGATCCTGCCCGGTGGCACCGCCTATCTGACGGATGCGGGGATGTGCGGCGACTATGACTCGGTCATTGGCATGGACAAGATCGAGCCGATGCGCCGTTTCATCACCGGCATGCCCAAGGCCCGCTTTACCCCGGCGAATGGCGAGGCAACGCTAAGCGGTGTATTCGTCGAGACCAACGATCAGGACGGCAGCGCAAAAACCGTGCGAATGGTGCGCGTCGGTGGGCGGTTGGAGCAGGCGGGGCCGTAAAGGCTTGCTCTGCCCCGCGCAATACGGGAAACTACCCATCAGGCGCTTGGGCCAGGGTTCGGACAGAATACCACGAATGCAATTCCTCACACTGACAGATACGGGCAGCGCAATTCTGGCGCTTTTGATTGTTGCGGGCATGTTCGTCATGTTCCTGCGCGAGGTCTACCCGACCGAGGTTGTGGCCATTGGCGGCGTTGCCCTGATGCTGGTCACTGGGATCTTGCCCTATCAAAGCGCGCTGGCCGTCCTGTCGAACCCGGCCCCGTGGACCATTGCCGCGATGTTCATCATCATGGGGGCGCTGGTGCGCACCGGAGCACTGGACGCCTTCACCTCGACCGCGCAGAAACAGGCGCAGGTGAACCCGCGCATTGCCATTGGGCTGCTGATGGCGTTTGTGGTGCTGGCCTCGGCGGTTGTGTCGAATACGCCGGTCGTTGTGGTGATGATCCCGGTCTTTGTCCAGATCGCACGCACGCTGAACGTTCCGGCCTCAAAACTGCTGATCCCGCTGAGTTATGCGGCCATTCTGGGCGGAACGCTGACCCTGATCGGAACCTCGACCAACCTGCTGGTGGACGGCGTAGCCCGCGCGCAGGGCATGGCGGCGTTTACGATCTTCGAGGTTACGCCATTGGGCATCGCTCTGGTCATTTATGGCATGGTCTATCTGCGTTTTATCGCCCCGCGCCTGCTGCCGGATCGCGACAGCATGGCAACCCTGCTCAGCGACCGGTCAAAGATGAAATTCTTTACCGAGGCCGTCATTCCCCCAGACAGCAACCTGATCGGACGCGAGGTTACTGGGGTCCAGCTGTTCAAACGCCCCGGCGTGCGTCTGATCGACGTGGTTCGGGGCGACGAGTCGCTGCGGCGCAACCTTAAAGGGATCGAGCTGCGCGTCGGTGACCGAGTGGTTCTTCGCACCGAAATGACCGAGCTTCTCAGCCTGCAAAGCAATAAAGAGCTAAAGCGCGTTGATCAGGTTTCGGCGGTTGAGACAAAAACTGTCGAGGTTCTGATCACCCCCGGATGCCGCATGGTCGGTCGCACGTTGGGCGCAATGCGTCTGCGTCGCCGGTATGGTGTCTACACTCTGGCCGTACATCGCAGGAATCAGAATATCGGGCGACAGTTGGATGATCTGGTGGTGCGTGTCGGGGACACGCTGCTGTTGGAAGGGGCCCCGGCGGATATTCAGCGTCTGGCGGCGGAAATGGATATGGTCGATGTCAGCCAACCTTCGGCCCGAGCGTTCCGCCGCAGCCATGCCCCGATTGCGATTGGCGCATTGATCGGCATCGTCGCTCTGGCCGCGCTGGGCGTGGCCCCAATCCTGTTGCTGTCGATCCTTGCTGTTGCGATTGTCCTTTTGACCCGCTGCATCGACGCGGATGAGGCTTTTTCCTTTGTCGAAGGCCGCCTCTTGGCCCTGATCTTTGCCATGCTGGCTATCGGGGCGGCGCTGGACGCCTCGGGCGCGGTGTCGCTGATCGTGGAAGCCATCGCGCCATCGCTAGGGCTATTGCCGCCCTTCCTGATCATCTGGGCGGTTTACCTTCTGACCTCGGTCCTGACCGAACTGGTGTCAAACAACGCGGTGGCGGTGGTTGTGACCCCCATTGCCATCGGTTTGGCGCAGGCGGTGGGCATTGATCCGCGCCCGCTGGTTGTTGCCGTCATGGTCGCCGCCTCGGCCTCGTTCGCGACACCTATCGGCTATCAGACCAACATGATGGTCTACGGCCCCGGCGGCTACAGGTTCACCGATTTCATGAAGGTTGGCATCCCGCTGAACCTGACGGTCGGCTTGCTGGCCTCGCTGCTGATCCCGCTGATCTGGCCGCTGTGATACCGGCGCTGTTTTGCCGAACGCAACTTCGCAACCTTGTAAATCCCGTTTCTGTCCCAATCTTTTCTTCAAATGTTTGAAGTGAAAGGACAGAGCGATGCCTTTTCCAAAGATCGGTCAGGCCATTGTTGCCGGTGCAATCGTATTGACCCTGTTGGGCACCCACAGCATGGCGCAGAGTGACAGCGATCCGGCACAAACTCCGGATGCCGCGGTTTTGGAGAACACCAAATGGTCCGCCATCGGTATCGATGGGGCCGTGTTAAACGCCGAAAAAAGCCCCGAGCTTGCCTTTGAAACCGATGGTGCCTTTGGCGGCAGCGGCGGGTGCAACCGGTTTACCGGACGGGCCGAGATGTCTGGGGATCAGATCGAATTCCCCGAGAATATCGCCGCGACCTTGATGGCCTGCCCGCCCGAGGCCGAGCAGACGGAACGCCAGTTCTTTGACGCGCTGCAACAGGTCGCGACCTATGCCGTTGCGGGCGACAGTCTGGTCATGCTGGATCAGAATGGCGAGCCGGTGTTGAAATTCATCCGCCTGCCCTAAGCGTTTACGCCACGGCCCGGGACCGGCCTGCGTTGCGGCCCGAGAAGATGCAGCCACCCAGGAACGAGCCCTCAAGCGCGTTATATCCGTGATAGCCACCGCCGCCGAACCCGGCGACCTCTCCGGCGGCGAACAGGCCGGGGACGACCTGACCATCTGCGCCGATCATCTGGCTGTCCAGATTGGTCTGCAATCCGCCCAAAGTCTTGCGGGTCAGGATATGCAGCTTGACCGCGATCAGCGGGCCATTGGACGGGTCGAGGAATTTGTGCGGCTTGGCTGTGCGGATCAGTTTGTCGCCGCGATAGTTGCGCGCCGCCAGAATCGCCGCAATCTGCGCGTCCTTGGTAAAGGGGTTGTCGACCTGGCTGTCCCGCGCCTCGATCTGGGCGCGCAGATGCGCCTCGTCGATCAGGCCGCCGCCCAGTTGGTTCATGCCGCTGACCAGTTCGGTTAGCGTGTTGGCAACAATGAAATCCTCGCCATGTTCCTTGAACGCTTCGACCGGGGTAGTGGCTTTTGACCCGGTCAGGACGCGCTGGAACAGCACCTCGCGCCAGCCACCTTCGGTCATGTCGGGGTTTTGTTCAGACCCCGACAGGGCGAATTCCTTCTTGATCACCTTCTGGGTCAACACAAACCAGCTATAGTCATACCCGGTTTTCAGGATTTCTTTCAGCGTGCCCAGCGTGTCAAACCCCGGCAGACATGGCGGTTTCATCCGGTTGCCGCGCGCGTCGAACCACATGGAACTGGGGCCGGGCAGGATGCGAATACCGTGCGAGGGCCAGATCGGGTTCCAGTTGCGCAGCCCTTCGGTGTAGTGCCACATCCGGTCGCCATTGATCACGTGCCCTCCGGCCTTTTCGCTGATCGCGATCATGCGGCCATCCACATGAAACGGAACACCCGCCACCATGTCCTTCGGGGGCTCGCCCAGCCTGTCACGGGGCCAGTTCTTGCGCACCATCTCGAAATTGCCGCCGATCCCGCCCGAGGTGACGATAACCGAGGGCGCATAGACCTCGAACTCACCCACCTCATCCCGGTTGGTTTTGGCACCGTGCGGAGCGGTATCATCCGCCAGCACCTCGCCCGAGACGCCCTTGGCGCTGCCGTTCTGCATGATGATATGGCTAACCTGATGGCGGAATTTCAACTCGATCCGTCCGGCGCTGACATGGTCATGCACGCGGCGGATGAAGTGTTTCAGAACGCCCGGACCGGTGCCCCACGTGATGTGAAACCGGGGAACCGAGTTGCCGTGACCGTCCGCATAAGACCCGCCTCGCTCGGCCCATCCCACGATTGGAAACCAGCGCAGACCCATCTCGTGCAGCCATGGGCGCATTTCTCCGGCGGCGAATTCCACATAAGCCTCGGCCCATTTGCGCGGCCACGCGTCCTCGTCCCGGTCGAACTGCGCGCTGCCCATCCAGTCGCGCAAGGCCAGGTCGTGGCTGTCCTTGATCCCCATCCGACGTTGTTCGGGGGTATCGACCATGAACAGCCCACCAAGGCTCCAGAATGCCTGACCGCCCAGAAAACGCTCAGGCTCCTGATCCAGCAGGATTACCTTTTTACCCCGATCACCCAGTTCCGCTGCCGCAACCAATCCCGCCAGTCCGCCACCGACGACAACCGCATCTGCCGTGTTATTGGTCATGAACAGTCCTTTCAGCGTTGGCGAAACCAGACAAGGAAGGGGAACACGACCGCATACATCGTAATCCCATAGACAGCAGATGGCAGGGCCAGGGGGCTGAACCCGCTATCCGTGCCGGTGATCAGGGCCGCCAGCGTGATCCCCAGCGTCGAGTTCTGGATACCTGTTTCGACCGAGACAGTTTTACTCTCGGGCCATGACAGATTTGCGGCACGCGCGATCCCCAGCCCGATCAGCAAAAGCGCAACGTTCAGGGAAATCAAGCCCGCACCCATGATCCCGAGGTTATCGACAAAAAGCTGCCAGTTTCCGGCCAGCGCGGCGACGACGATCAGAACGAACAATACGGTTGCCAGCTTGGACAAACCGTTTTCGATCCGGTTTGCAAACCCAGTTGCAAACCTGCGAAGTCCCACGCCGATGGCCACGGGAAGTGTTGTGATCAGGAACATGGCAATGGCCAGACCGCTGATCGAAACCTCGGGCGCGTTTTCGCCCATGAAATGCGTGATGGACCATGCTGCAAGAACGGGTACCGTCAGGATCGACAGGATGCTGATCACCGCCGTCAGGCTGACCGACAGGGCCACGTCCCCCTTGGCCAGTTTGGTCAGGATGTTGCTGGTCACACCGCCGGGACAAAAGCTGAGCAGCATGAAACCGACCGCGATTTCAGGTGGCAGGCCGAACAGCTTGACGGTCGTGAACGCCGCGATGGGCAGAAGGACGACCTGACATGCCGCACCGATTGCAAAAGGGTATTTGCGGCTCAGCACACGCCGGAAATCCGCGATTTCAAGCCCGACGCCCAGCGACAGCATGATAATGGCCAGCGAGATCGGCAGGCCGACATTAATGAGTAGATCCAAGAACAACTCCTCCCCAAGTCGTTTCGGATCAGCCTATGCTAGCCTGAAAGCCGCAGGCAATACCGCCGTTAGGTCACTTGTAGCGGTCGACGAAGCGTCTCAGGATTTCTCCGGGTTGGGTGACGTCTGCGGCGTTGCAGATATCGATCAGACGTTGCGCGTCTTCAGGCGGGAAATAGCCGTGATGCTTGTAGATATTGATGCGCTGCTCGAAATCCTTTGCGTCCGCCTCGGGGTGAAACTGCGTGGCATAGACGTTCCGGCCCCAGCGGATCATCTGAAACGGGCAGGGGTCAGACGCAATAAGGTGCACGCAGCCGTCAGGCAGAGCTTGCACGGCTTCCTTGTGGCCGACAAAGGCGTCGAATTCCGGGGTCAACCCTGCTGTCAAAGGGTCTGATGCGCCGTCGTCGGTCAGTCGGCAGGATGATGGGCCAACCGGCTCGCCGAACCGGGCTTTGCTGACATCCCCGCCCAGATGCGCGGCCAGAACGCCCAGCCCATAGCAGCAGCCCATGAAGGGATGATCTTGCGCCGTGATCTGAGGCATCAGCCCCATTACCGCGCCTTCGATCTTTGCGTCCAACGCGGATTTTGTCTCGGGCTCGTCACTGACGCAGCCCGGGCCACCGCCGACGATGACGCCCGCATAGTCGGTGACATCCAGCCCCGCGGGCAGGTCTTCGCAATCCAGCCGAATGCGGTGGGTCTGCTCGGGCGACAGACCGGTCTTGTCCAGGATCGAGGCATATTCCGCGTCCGAGGCATCGGTTTCGGGACGCAGTTGGAGGATCAGAAAACGTTTCATGGGCTGGCTTTACCTGTCAAAGCGGCCAGAACACAAGGATGGCGGGGATCGAGACGGCGATGATCAGGATCTCAAGCGGCAATCCCATGCGCCAATAGTCGCCAAACCGATACCCTCCGGGACCCAGAACCAGCGTATTGTTCTTGTGCCCAATCGGCGTCAGAAACGCGGCCGAGGCTGCCACGGCCACCGTCATCAGGAACGGATCCGGCGAAACGTCAAGCGTGCGGGCCATCTGGATACCGACCGGGGCGGCGACAATGGCAGTGGCTGTGTTGTTCAGAACGTCTGACAGTGTCATCGTCACAACCATCAGCACGGTCAGAATGGCCCAAGCGGGCAATCCGCCGGTCAATTGGATCAAGGCGTTGGCGATCAACTCGGTGCCGCCCGAGGTCTCCAAAGCGCTGCCCAGCGGGATCATCGAACCCAACAACACGACAACCGGCCATTCGATGTGATTATAGATGTCGCTGATGGGCATGATCTTGGTCAGGACATAGGCGATGACCACCAATCCCAAAGCGATAGGCAGATAGATCAGGCCGACACTGGCGGCCAGAACGGCGGCTGCGAACAGACCAATGGCGAGCCACGCCTTTTCATTCGCCGTCACGTTCAGGCCCCGTTGCGCCAGAGGCAGACAGCCCAGCCATTCGGTGACGTCGGCTCCCCGGTCGCGGGGGCAGAGCAGCAGAAGGATGTCACCGGCCTCGACTTCCGTCTTGCGGACCTGTTCTGTGATCCGGCGGCCTTGACGGGAAATACCCATCAGCACCGTGCTCTGCCGCCAGGCCAGCCCCAACCCTTGCGCGGTACGGCCCGTGATCCGGGCGCTTTCGGTGGCGACGACCTCGATAACCTCAAGCCCTTCGCCTTCGGCGGTCAGCACTTCTTGCCGCCGGGTATCCGAGAAATCCAGGTTCAGGGCGGCGCGGAACTCGTCCAGCGCCTCGGGGCGGGCTTCCAGAACCAGCGCGTCGCCTTCGGCCAGAGTCGCATGGGCAGAGCGGCCATAGCGCCGCTTGCCGTCCCGGATCAGGCCGATAATGGCCACGTCGGATTTTTCGGCGGCCTCGTACAGCTCGCTGACGCGCTTGCCGATATGGGACGATTCAGGCGGCAGGGTCAGTTCGGCGATATATTCGGCAAGGGTCTCGGACGCCTCTTCCTGCTTGCCCCGGTTGGGGATCAGTCGCCAGCCGATCAGAGATACAAAGGCCAGCCCGGCAATGGCGGCAATGCCACCGACCGGGGCGAAATCGAACATCCTGAAGGGCTCACCCAGCGTCTCTGCCCGAATTGAGGCGATGATGATATTGGGCGGCGTACCGATCAGGGTTGCCATCCCGCCCAGTATGGTCGCGAAACTCAGCGGCATCAGCGACAGGCCCACGGATCGTCCCGCCTTGCGTGCGGTCTGAATGTCCACCGGCATCAACAGGGCCAGTGCGGCGACGTTGTTCATGAAGGCCGACAGGACCGCACCGATCCCACCCATTAGCGCGATATGCGCCCCCAGACCGCGCGAGGCATCGACCAGAGTGCGCGTGATCAGGAACACGGCCCCGGACCGGACCAGCCCGGCCGAGACGACCAGCACAAGTGCGACGATGATCGTGGCCGGGTGCCCAAACCCCGCAAAAGCGTCGTCGACCGGCACCACGCCCAGCACGACGCCCACCATCAAGGCGGCAAAGGCCACAAGGTCATAGCGGAAACGCCCCCACAGCAGCAGTCCAAAAACAGTAATGAAAAGCGCAAAAAGAATGATTTGATCTGTCGTCATGGGCTCACCATACCCGCAAGGGGGCGTCTCGCAAGCCGGTCTCTTGATCCTGCCCCCCGCAAACGTCTATATGAGCGCCGAATACGCAAACACGATGACGAGGACGCATTATGGCAGGCCACTCCAAATGGGCCAATATCCAGCACCGCAAGGGACGTCAGGACGCCGCGCGGTCCAAACTGTTTTCCAAACTGTCGAAAGAGATCACCGTGGCCGCCAAGATGGGCGACCCCGATCCCGACAAGAACCCGCGCCTGCGTCTGGCGGTGAAAGAGGCCAAGTCGAACTCGGTCCCCAAGGACGTGATCGACCGCGCGATCAAGAAATCGGTCGCGGGTGAAGGCGATGAATACGAAGAAATCCGGTATGAGGGCTACGGCCCCAATGGTGTTGCCGTGATTGTCGAGACGATGACGGATAACCGCAACCGGACGGCCTCGACCGTGCGCTCGACGTTTTCGAAGAATGGCGGCAATCTGGGTGAGACCGGCTCGGTCGGGTTCATGTTCGACCGCAAGGGTGAGGTTGTCTATCAGGCGGACGCAGGCGACGCGGATACCATTTTCGAAGCCGCGATCGAGGCCGGGGCCGAAGATGTCGAAAGCTCGGAAGACGGTCACATCATCTGGTGCGCGGATACCGATTTGAACGACGTGTCCAACGCGCTGGAAGAGGCGCTGGGTGAATCCGAATCCACCAAGCTGGTCTGGAAACCCACGACCACAACCGAACTTGGTCTGGAAGACATGCAAAAGCTGATGAAACTGGTCGATGCGCTGGAAGACGATGATGACGTGCAGCGCGTCACAACCAATTTCGAAGCGACTGATGAGGTCATGGCGCAGCTCTGACCCTTTCAACCCGATTGGTGTTGGGCCCGGCCAGTTTGGCCGGGCTTTTTTGTTTCGGGCATTTCACGGGATGCTTGGTCAAGGCCCGGGAACGCAATAGTCTGGGGGCCTGACAAAGCAACCGGGACGGGCCCGCAGGCTGGCTGCGTGGCTTGGGATTTTGACAAGCATGGCAAAAGACCCATCAGATCTGGCAAGGCGAAACGTTCCGGTTTTGGCGGGGCAGAGCATTCTGTCTCAGGTCGCCTGGACGTTGGGAAGCCCATCCGTTGTTCTGCCGTTTCTGGCGGTGTCTTTTGAATTGCCGATGTTCGTCGCCGGGGCTTTGGTCTCGGTTCGGATGGTCGGCAGCATGATCGCCGATTTTTTCCTGGCCCGAACCATTGCCGCCCAGACGCAGAAAAAGCGCGGGATCGCGATGACCGAGGTTGCAATTGGCGCCTGCCTGTTGATCGCCATAGCTGTGGCGGCGACGGGATTGGTGCCCCTGATCGCGGTTGCATTCATTTCGATCTTTTTCCTGATCGGTCTGTTCGATGAGATCCAAAACCTGATGTATACGGATCTGATCGGGGATCATGTTCAGTCCAAATCCCGAATGCTGATGCATTACCTGCAACTGGGTGCAGGCGGTTTGGGCGCAATTGGGCTGGCATTGCTGGTCCACGAAATCACCAAGGACAACCCGCCCTTTTCCCGCCATTCTGCCGTTATTGCCGTTTCGGTCACGTTCTTCCTGCTGTCCGGCCTGTCGATCCTTGCCATGGCCGAGATTGGTCAGGCTATACAGGGCAAAGGCACTGAAAAATCGACACCGAAACTGTCGCTGAGGGCCAATATCCAATCCGTTCTCAGCATGTTTCAACATCAGTGGTTCCGGCGCTATCTGGTCATGCGGATGCCGCTGGTTGTTGTCTCGCTATCTGTGCCCTTCTTCGCGTTGATCGCGGCCGAGGCGCATCACAGTTCGGCCAAAGGGCTGACGGCGATGATTGTGTCGTCGGCGTCGGGATATCTGGTCTCGGCCCCGCTTTGGCAGATCGTGAACATGAAATCTCATCGCGCGGTGATGGTGGCCGGAACGCTGATGGTGGCGGCGACGGGGATCATCCTGCTGGGGTTTCACTATCTTGGTATCGATCACGAGGTTCACCTGCACGCGATTGCGTTGTTCATCGTCACGGTCGCGGTGACCGGGATCAGCAGCGCCCGCAAGCTGTACTTTCTGGATGTCGCGCCGAAAGAGCAGCGCGTTCAGGGGTCAGCCGCGATCAAAAGCATCGTGCGCCTGACCGCCGTTGCCGTATCCGCCGCCCTTGCAGGCGTTGCGCATCTGCATGAGGTGTCGCTGGCGGTCGCCTTCATCGTGTTGTGCAGTTTGATCGCCGCGGTGGCCTGTTACCGTGTGGTTTTGCCGAAAGAGGCACAGGTTGCGCCAGGCAGCGCAACCGGCACCTGATCCAAGATCGCGTTGCTTAGAAGAAGGAGGAAATCTCCTCCAGCGGCTTTTTCAACTTGGCCACAGCCGGAACCGTCGCACTGTTCGACGGGTGCCCGACCGCGATGATCATCGTGGGCTTTTCCGAGGCCGGACGCCCCAAAGCGTCGTTGAGGAATTTCATGGGATTGGGCGTGTGCGTCAGGGTAGATAACCCCGCGTGGTGCAAGGCGGCCAGCAAAAAGCCGGTGGCGATGTTGACGCTTTCGGGAACGTAGTAGTTCTTGTAGCGCGTCCCGTCCTCGAACTCACCCCAGCGCTGGGCGAACACCACGATCAGCCAGGGGGCGATGGTCAGGTGCTCTTTGACGGCGTTGGTGCCGATGGGTTCCAGCGCCTTGATCCACTCATCGCTTGCACCGCCATCGTAGAACCGGCGCTCTTCTTCTTCTGCCTCTTCGCGGATGCGCTGTTTCAGGGCAGGGTCGGAAATGGCCGCGAAATGCCAGGGTTGATGGTTCGCACCAGAGGGCGCGGAACCCGCCGTACGCAGGCAGGTCTCGATCACCTGTTTTTCAACCGCTCGATCTGTGAAGTCGCGGACCGAGTGGCGCTGCCGCATCTTGTCATAGAAGGCCTGCGCCGCCTCCTGCATCTGTGCGTCTGTGATATCGCAGCGGTCGGGCAGGGGAATGGGATCATAGCTGAGAGCGTCGCGTGAAAACATAAAGTTACTCCGAAGGTTTCCCTTTTATCCGGCGGTCAGCGACAGAGATCAAGACTTTGGCAGCAGCGTGTTTGACTGCCCGGGTCAACGGGGCCAGCGCCGGGGCCAGAACGCGCCTGACCTGCCAGGTCAGCGCAATGTCCAGCGGCGCGTCCAGGACAATCGGTTGCAAGCGCCCATCTGATATGGGGCCGCGCACAAGGGGTTCGGGGTTCATGCCCCAGCCGATCCCCGCAATCGCCGCATCGACGAACCCATGGGATGACGGCAAAAAATGTGACGGAGGAGAGATACGGCGACTGGTCCGCCCGGCAATCCACGCCTTTTGCAGCCCGTCCTTGCGATTGAACACAAGGTTGGGCGCCGCGCTGAGGGATTCGGCATCGACACCGTCGCGAAACCAGCGTCGGATGAAGTCCGGGCTGGCGGTTGGCAGGTATCGCATGGCCCCAAGCTCGACCGCGTCGCAGCCCGTGACCGGCTGGCCGCCCACGGTGATCGCCGCGCTGACTTCGCCCCGGCGCAGCCACTCGGCAGAATGATCCTGATCGTCGATGACCAGATCGAACAGCAAGCCCGGTGCGCTGGCCATCGCATCCACGAACCATGTGGCCAGAACATCTGCCGGAATCGCCACCCGAACAAGTGCCGGATCGGTGCCTTGATCCAGCGTGAGCTCGCGGGCCAGCTGCGCCTCTAGCAGTCCGATATCCTCGGCATATTGTGCGATGCGCAGGCCAGCCGGTGTGCCGGTGCAGGGTGTCCCCCGGTTGATCAGCGCCGCGCCGATGCGATCCTCCAGCGCTTTGATCCGTTGCGAGATCGCCGAAGGCGTCACCGCCAGCACGTTTGCAGCGGCATCAAAGCTGCCATGGCGCAGAATGGCGGACAAAGCCGACAGATGGTTGGGATCAAGTAGCATTAGCCAGATTTAATTCGCTTCAGCATCTTTAATTTGATAGAACGCCCCGCGACCGCTAGTCAACGCCTCGCAACAGCAGGAGGCCCCATGTCGACAACCCTCATCGCCGGATTTGTACTCAGCTTCAGCCTGATTCTTGCCATCGGGGCGCAAAACGCCTTCATCCTGCGGCAGGGTGTGCGGCGCGAGCATGTGTTTGTCCTGTGCCTGACTTGCGGGGTCTCTGACGCGATCCTGATTGCAGCGGGTGTGGCGGGGTTTGGTTCGTTGGCAAAGGCAATGCCCTGGTTCGAACCCGTCATGCGGTACGGCGGGGCCGCGTTTCTGACCTGGTACGGGCTGCGCAGCTTTCTGTCGGCCTGGCGAGGTGGCGCGGCATTGGAGGCAGGCAATGGTCAACGCACCAGCCTGCGCAGCGCGTTGCTGACAGTGTTGGCCTTCACCTGGCTGAATCCGCATGTTTATCTGGATACGGTTGTCCTGATCGGTTCGATTTCGGCGCAATATGACGACCGGCTGAGCTTTGCGGTCGGGGCCATTCTGTCCAGCTTTGTGTTCTTCTTTTCCCTTGGCTACGGGGCCCGAATTCTGTCCCCGCTTTTTGCACGTCCTCGGGCCTGGCAGGTGCTGGATGTCCTTATCGGTCTGGTCATGCTGAGTATCGCTTTGAAACTTGTTATCATGTGAAGGGTTGTTCCCGACCGGGTTTCAGTGTTCAACCAAAGCCATGACCACCCTTGCCGTTTCATCCCGCCCGATCGCAGGCATGTTCTGGATGTTTTCCGCCGGGCTGTGCTTTGTTGTCATGACCGCGCTGGTGAAATCGCTCGGTTCGACGATGGACCCCATTCAGGCGGCGTTTCTGCGCTATGCGCTGGGGCTTGTGTTTCTGCTGCCCGCCTTGCGATCCATCTTGGCCACCCGTCTCAGCAAACGTGATCTGACGCTGTTCGGGCTACGCGGCGTGATCCATGCGGGCGCAGTGATGCTGTGGTTCTATGCGATGACCCAGATCCCATTGGCCGAAGTTACCGCAATGAACTACATGACGCCGGTTTACGTCACTCTTGGGGCTGCGCTGTTTTTGGGCGAAAAACTCGCCTTTCGCCGGATCGCTGCCATTCTGGTCGCGGTGGTGGGCGTGCTTATCATCCTGCGCCCCGGATTCCGAGAGGTCTCGACCGGGCACATAGCGATGATCGGTACCGCTCTGACACTGGGCGGGTCTTACCTGTTGGCCAAGCTGCTGGTGCGCGACATCCCGCCCTCGGTCGTGGTGGCGCATTTGTCGATCTGGACGACGCTGGCTTTGATCCCTTTCGCCATTGCGGTCTGGAGCGCGCCCAGCCTGCGCGACATCGGTGTTCTGTTCCTGATCGCCACTTTCGCCACTGCCGGGCATTATTTCATGACGCTTGCCTTGCAGGCGGCCCCGGTTGCGGTGACGCAGCCGGTAACGTTCCTGCAACTGATCTGGGCGACCTTGCTGGGCGCCGCTGTGTTTCACGAAGGCGTTGACGTGTGGGTGGTGGCTGGTGGTACGTTGATCCTTGCGGCGGTCAGTTTCATTTCCTGGCGCGAATTGGTACTGAACCGCCGCGACGTGACCCCACCCAGCATCGCGACCAAGCTGTAACCCGGCGTGGCTTCGTTATTGATTGACGAGTCAATAAAAACGCCCTAGCTTTGGCGTGTAGCGCCAGTTCAGGGGGTAGGGATGCCGAAAGTCGGAATGGAACCAATCCGTCGCGATGCGATTGTCCGTGCCACGATCGCCGAGCTTGGCGTAAAGAAATCCCTGGACGTCACGGTCAGCCAGATCGCCAAACGGGCGGGCATGTCCAGCGCATTGGCCCATCACTATTTCGGCGGCAAGGACCAGATCTTTCTGGCGGCCATGCGTCAGATTCTGTCGGATTTCGGGGCCGAGGCGCGGGCCGAGCTCAAAGCTGCCGCCCCGACCGAACGCGCGCAGGCCATCATCCGCGCCTGTTTTGCCCCTTCGTGTTTCTCGCCGGATGTGATCGCCGCCTGGATGACATTCTACGTTCTCGCGCAGACCAATGATGACGCGCTGCGGTTGTGGAAGATCTATCAGGCGCGGATCCGGTCGAACCTGATCGTCGGGCTGCGGCCCTTGCTCGACGATCCGGTGGCTGCTGCGGAAGACATGACCGCCCTGATCGACGGGCTGTATATCCGCGCGGCGCTCAGCGCGCCCGAAGACCCGCAATTGGCCGTGAACCATGCGATGCGTGTCCTCAACACTCTGCTCGAGGCTGAAAAATGACAAACCCGAACATTCTGATCCTGATGGTGGATCAGCTGAACGGAACCCTCTTCCCCGATGGTCCCGCGGAATGGCTTCATGCACCGAACCTGAAAAAGCTGGCCGAACGTTCGACCCGGTTTGCCAATGCGTATACGGCATCGCCGCTTTGCGCGCCGGGGCGGGCGAGCTTCATGTCCGGTCAGTTGCCCTCGCGCACGGGAGTATATGACAACGCCGCTGAATTCCGCAGCGATATCCCCACCTATGCGCACCACCTGCGCCGGGCGGGCTATTACACCTGCCTGTCAGGCAAGATGCATTTCGTCGGTCCCGACCAGTTGCACGGGTTCGAGGATCGCCTGACCACCGACATCTACCCCGCCGATTTCGGCTGGACCCCTGATTATCGCAAACCGGGCGAACGCATCGACTGGTGGTACCACAACATGGGCTCGGTCACAGGCGCGGGCGTGGCCGAAATCTCGAACCAGATGGAATATGATGATGAGGTCGCCTACAACGCCAAGGCCAAGCTTTACGATCTGGCCCGGGGCAAGGATGAGCGCCCTTGGTGCGTGACCGTCAGCTTTACCCATCCGCACGATCCGTATGTGGCGCGCCGGAAATACTGGGACCTTTATGAGGATTGCGAGCACCTGCTGCCCGAGGTCGCAGACCTTGGCTATGACAATCAGGATCCGCATTCGCAGCGCATCTTCGATGCTAATGACTGGCGCAGCTTTGACATTACCGAAGACGACATCCGCAAGTCCCGCCGGGCCTATTTCGCCAACATCTCGTATCTGGACGACAAGATCGGCGAAATCCTTGAGGTCCTGGAAAGCACCCGGCAAGAGGCAATCATCCTCTTTGTCTCGGATCACGGTGATATGCTGGGCGAACGGGGCCTTTGGTTCAAAATGAACTTCTACGAAGGTTCGGCACGTGTACCGCTTATGATTTCCGCGCCGGACCTGCCTGCCGGACGTATCGATACGCCGGTTTCGACCATCGACGTCACGCCGACCTTAGGCGCGTTGGCAGGTGTGGATATGGCCGAGATCGCCCCTTGGACCGATGGCGAAGACCTTGTTCCGCTGGCCAACGGTACCGAGCGTACCGCGCCGGTTGCGATGGAATACGCGGCCGAAGCGTCTTATGCGCCGCTGGTGTCACTGCGCTATGGCAAATGGAAATACAACCGCTGCGCGCTGGACCCGGACCAACTGTTCGATCTGGAAAACGACCCGCAGGAATTGACCAATTTGGCGGGCAATCCGGAACACGCAGGCACGTTGCAAACCCTGCGCGCCAAATCCGAGGCACGCTGGGATCTCGACCGGTTCGATGCTGATGTCCGCGCCAGTCAGGCCCGCCGCTGGGTGGTTTACGAGGCGTTGCGGCAGGGCGGTTATTACCCCTGGGATTACCAGCCGCTGCAAAAGGCCTCGGAACGCTACATGCGCAACCACATGGATCTGAACATCGTCGAGGAAAGCCAGCGCTTCCCGCGCGGCGAATAACCTCTTCATCTTTTTGAAAATACTCCCGCCGGAGGCGAATTGATTATGCGACGGATAATCTGGGCTGGCGGGCAAAGGAGACCCGAAAATGGAAGCTGATTTCGTCATTGTGGGTGCCGGTTCCGCCGGTTGCGCGATGGCCTATCGCCTGAGCGAGGCCGGGGCTTCGGTTCTGGTGATCGAGCATGGTGGCACGGATGCCGGACCGTTCATCCAGATGCCCGCCGCGCTGAGCTACCCGATGAATATGTCGCGTTATGACTGGGGCTTTAGCTCGGAACCCGAGCCACATCTGAACAACCGCCGTCTGGCTTGCCCGCGTGGCAAGGTGATTGGCGGGTCGTCCTCGATCAACGGCATGGTCTATGTGCGCGGCCATGCCCGCGACTTTGACACCTGGGCCGAGATGGGGGCTGACGGTTGGTCCTATGCCGATGTGCTGCCCTATTACAAACGGATGGAGACCTGGCACGATGGCGGCCATGGGGGCGATCCCGAATGGCGTGGTACGGATGGCCCGCTGCATGTCTCGCGCGGCCCTCGCGAAAATCCGCTGTTCCAGGCTTTCGTCGATGCAGGTCGGCAAGCGGGATACCAAGTCACGGGCGACTATAATGGCGAAAAGCAGGAAGGCTTTGGCCCGATGGAGCAGACCGTCTGGAAAGGGCGGCGCTGGTCGGCGGCGAATGCTTATCTGCGGCCTGCGCTCAAACGGGACAATTGCGAAATCATCCGCGGTCTGGCGGCGCGTGTGGTGATGGAAAACGGGCGCGCCACCGGTGTCGAGCTGGTGCGCGGTGGAAAGACCGAAATTATCCGCGCCCGGCGCGAAGTGGTTCTGGCCGCATCGTCGATCAACTCTCCCAAACTGCTGATGCTGTCGGGGATCGGCCCTGCGGCCCATCTGGCCGAGCATGGGATCGACGTGGTCGCGGATCGCCCCGGCGTGGGTGCGAACCTTCAGGATCATCTGGAGCTTTACATCCAGCAGGCCTCGCTGCAGCCGATCACGCTGTACAAGCATTGGAATCTGATCAGCAAAGGGCTGATCGGGGCGCAATGGCTGTTCACCAAAACCGGGCTTGGTGCCTCGAACCAGTTCGAAAGCGCGGCCTTTGTCCGGTCGAAACCGGGTGTGGAGTATCCCGATATTCAGTACCACTTCCTGCCTATGGCTGTTCGGTACGACGGGCAGGCAGCGGCCGAGGGGCATGGGTTCCAGGCGCATGTCGGTCCGATGCGCTCACCCTCGCGCGGGGCAGTTACCTTGCGGTCGAGCAGGCCCGAGGATGCGCCTGTTATCCGGTTCAATTACATGAGCCACGAAGAGGATTGGGAGGATTTCCGAACCTGCATCCGCTTGACCCGCGAAATCTTTGGTCAGGATGCCTTTAAGCCCTATGCGGGGAAAGAAATTCAGCCGGGCGCAGATGTTCAAAGTGATGAGGAATTGAACGGCTTCATCGCGGAACATGCCGAAAGCGCCTATCACCCCTGCGGCACCTGTCGGATGGGGCGGGCGGACGACAAGATGTCCGTTGTCGATCCCGAAGGTCGTGTCATCGGTGTGGACGGTTTGCGCGTCGCCGACAGCTCGGTTTTCCCGCAGATCACAAACGGCAACCTGAATGCGCCGTCGATCATGGTTGGCGAGAAAGTCTCGGACCACCTGCTGGGTAAAGACGCGTTGCCAAAGGCCAATGATCGCCCGTGGATTCACCCGCAATGGGCCATTGCGCAACGGTGATTTGATCCGCGTCAAAGCGGGGTGAGGCAGCGACCTGTAGATGTGACTTGCAATGACATAATTCAGGAGCGAACAGGAATGTCCCACACCCCGCATGAACTGGCCGAAGAGTTTCCGGACAAGGTCGAATTGATGAGCCAGCTCAAGCAATCGGACGCGCATTTCGCCCGGTTGGCCGAGGAATATCACGAGATCAATCGCGTCGTGCATCGGGCCGAAACCAATATCGAGCCGATGGAAGATCTGGCTGAGGGTGAGATGCGCAAGAAACGCGCAGCCCTGAAAGACGAGATCTGGGCGATTCTGTCAAAAGCCTGAGCCATGTGGCGGGGGCTCTGCCCCCGTCGCGGCAGGCCGCGACTCCCCCGGGATATTTTCAGCCAGGTGAAGTTCAGGTGACCTGATAGGGCAGGGTGCCGCGGGTATGGGTGTCGATGGTGAGGCGACGTTCCAACGGCGGAACCGAGCGCTGGTGGCAGGTTTGCCGCTCGCAGATGCGGCAGGAAATGCCGATGGGCTCATAAGCGCTGGCGTTGTTGATGTCGAGGTTGTCGGCATAGACCAGGGCTTGGGCGTGGCGCACCTCGCACCCCAATGCAATGGCATAGCGGCGGACGGGCGCGCCATAAGATCCGCCCGATTTCGAAACATCTGTGGCCAACGAGATATAGCGGACGCCATCCGGCGTTTCTGCAAGTTGCAACAGGAAGTGACCGGGTGTCTCAAACGCGCGGTGAACGTTCCACAGGGGGCAGGCACCGCCGAAACGCGCAAATTGCAGCCGCGTGGCCGAGTGGCGTTTGGTGATTGTTCCGGCCTGATCGACGCGTACGAAGAAGAACGGGATGCCCTTTGCGCCGGGTCTTTGAAGTGTGGACAGGCGGTGGGCGATTTGTTCGATTGATGCCCCGAACCGGGTGCTGAGCAATTCCAGATCGTGCCGGTAATCCTGTGCGGCGGCCAGAAATTTGGCATAGGGCATCAGGGACGCGCCTGCAAAGTAATTGGCTAGTCCGATTTTGGCGATCGAGCGCGCCTCCTCGCTTTGGAATTTGGCGAAATCCAGTGTGGCTTCGAGGAGCTTGTCCTGGCTGATCAGAGCCACTTGCAGCAGCAGTTGAAAAACCTGCGTCTGTGGTGCGGTCCGTGAGGACAGTCGCAACGTTTTGCTTTCGGCGTCGTAGACGCGCAGGTCCTCGATATCGGAAAAGACGACCTGAATCCCGCGCTCGGACAGGCTGCTGAGGGCTGCTTCTCGTATGCCGCCCGGCTCTTCTGCGCGGTTGGCAAACAGTTCGGCTGCGCGGTCGACGGCGTCGATATAGTTGTCGCAATAATGGAAGAAATCCCGCACCTCTTCCCAGGGGCTGGCCTGTGTGCTGGCATCCTCGCGCCCCAATGCTTCGTCCAGCGATGCCAGACGTTCGTGGGTCTGGCGGTAAGTGCGGTGCAGTTCGATAAAGGCGCGGGCCAGGGCCGGGGCGTTCGAGGCCGTCAGGCGAAGATCGGCCAGCGGCGGGACCGCGTCGGCAAAGACCGGATCGGCCAGCGCCTCGCGCATGTCCGACACGAGGCGTTCGCTGTCACCGGTGCTAAGCTCGGTGACGTCCATGCCAAATTCCTGCGCCAAGGCCAGAACCACTGTGGTCGAGATCGGACGGTTATTATTCTCCATTTGATTGAGGTAGGGCAGTGAGACGCCAAGCTTTGCGGCGAATTCCCGTTGTGTCAGGGACATTCGTGTGCGCATCTCGCGCAGTTTTGCACCGGCGTAGAGTTTCTGGGTGGCCATGGAATGCCTTTGCAACTTTACTTTTGTTGCAGGCTAACTTTGCAAACCCACAATGGCAAGCGATGTTAAAGACCCAATTGCCGCTCGCGCCAGATCACGGTGCAGATCGCGCAGATGGCCAGGATGGCGGTGGTCAGCATCAGCCAAAGCAGCGGCATGGCGCCCGATTCCACGGTCAGCAATGCGCCGGCTAGCGCGCTCAGGCCCGCCCCGCCGCCCAGCATGATCGCCCCGCTGATGCCCGAGGCCGTGGCCGCCAGATGCGGGCGCACGGACAGCGCGCCGGATGTGGCGTTTGGGATGGTCATGCCGTTGCCGACGCCGACAAAGGTCATGAAACTGAAGAAGCTAAGCGCAGTTCCCATCCCGGTCAGGAAAATGACCGCAGAAATGGCGACGCCGGTTGCGTTCAGAATGCTGCCCCACAGAACCATACGGTTGACGCCAAAGCGGACAGAAAACCGACCGCTGAGGAAGTTGCCGAGGAAATACCCGACGGCAGGCGCGCCAAAGTAAATGCCGACCTCGGCCGCGCTCAGGCCAAAAACCTCGGTTCCGATGAAGGGTGCGCCACCGAGATAGGCAAAGAATGCGCCTGACGAAAACGCTGAAGACAGCGAATAGCCCCAGAAGCGGGGGGATTTCAGAAGCTCGGGGTATTCGCGGAATTGCTGGATCAGGGTTTTGCCGCTTTTGGCCGAGGTCTCGCCGAAGTCCACATATGTCAAAAGAAGCGTCAGTGCGCCCAAGGCAAATGGCAGCCAGAAATTGGCCTTCCAGCCGAAGGTCTCTTCGAGCAATCCGCCAATGGCGGGACCGATCATCGGAACCACCGCCATGCCCATTGTGACATAGCCGATCATTGATGCGGCTTGGTCCTGATCGTATAGATCCCGCACGGCTGCCCGGCTGAGGACCATGCCGACAACAACCACCGCCTGACACATGCGGAAGGCCAGAAATATCTCGGCAGTTGGAGCGAAAATACAGCCCAGCGTGGCCAGCAGGAACAGCGACAGCCCCCACAGGAGAACCGGTCTGCGCCCCGCCTTGTCAGCCAGCGGGCCAAGGAGGATTTGCAGGACAGCGTTCACCAGCAGGTACAGCGCGATGGACAGTTGCATGACCTTGTAGTCGGTCTCGAAATGCAGCGCCATGTTCGGCAGGCTGGGCAGAAACAGGTTCATGCTGAGCGCGGCGAGGCCAGACAGCAAGACAAGTGTGCCGATCTTTGGGGGTGTGCGGCGGGCCGGTGACGTTCTGAACTGCATAGTTCACATGTATAGCTGCGGTTCCGAGGAATGCCAGACGGGTGCTGCCGCCACGTCAGCAATTTGCACTTTTACAGTTTTCCAAAATGCAGTTGCCAAAACTTTGCAAATTTGCCGAAAAGGGCTTTGGTCGGATCACAACTGCATATACTGTCCGTCCAAATTTAATAGGGGATACGCGCCATGAAAGACATCCTTTCCGAGCTTGAAGACCGTCGCGAAGCCGCCCGTTTGGGTGGTGGGCAAAAGCGAATTGATGCACAGCACGGGCGTGGCAAACTGACCGCGCGCGAGCGGATCGAACTGTTGCTGGATGAAGGCAGCTTTGAAGAGTTCGACATGTTTGTCAGCCATCGCTGCACAGATTTTGGGATGGATAAACAAAAGCCTGCCGGTGACGGTGTGGTGACCGGCTGGGGCACGATCAATGGCCGTATGGTCTATGTGTTCAGCCAGGATTTCACCGTGTTCGGCGGCTCTCTGTCTGAAACGCACGCTCAGAAGATCTGCAAGATCATGGATATGGCGGTGCAGAACGGCGCGCCGATCATCGGCATCAACGATTCGGGCGGTGCGCGAATCCAGGAAGGTGTTGCCTCGCTTGCCGGTTACGCCGAAGTGTTCCAGCGCAACATCACGGCCTCGGGCGTGGTGCCGCAGATCAGCGTGATCATGGGCCCCTGTGCCGGTGGCGCGGTGTACAGCCCGGCGATGACGGACTTTATCTTCATGGTAAAGGATTCGTCCTACATGTTCGTCACCGGCCCCGACGTGGTGAAAACCGTCACCAACGAGGTCGTGACCGCCGAGGAACTGGGTGGCGCATCGACCCACACCAAGAAATCGTCCGTCGCGGACGGCGCATTCGAAAACGATGTCGAGGCGCTTGCCGAGGTGCGTCGTCTGGTCGATTTCCTGCCGCTCAACAACCGCGAGAAGCCGCCGGTTCGCCCGTTCTTTGATGAACCGGACCGCGTCGAGAAATCGCTGGACACGTTGGTCCCGGACAATCCGAACACGCCCTATGACATGAAAGAGCTGATCACCAAGATCGCGGATGAGGGCGATTTCTACGAAATTCAGGAAGATTTCGCCAAGAACATCATCACCGGTTTCATCCGTCTCGAAGGGCAGACGGTCGGCGTTGTGGCCAACCAGCCGATGGTTCTGGCCGGGTGTCTGGACATTGATAGCTCGCGCAAGGCCGCGCGGTTCGTGCGCTTCTGCGACTGTTTCGAGATCCCGATCCTGACTCTGGTCGACGTGCCGGGCTTCCTTCCCGGGACGCAGCAGGAATATAGCGGCGTCATCAAGCACGGGGCCAAGCTGCTGTACGCGTATGGCGAAGCAACCGTGCCGAAGGTCACCGTGATCACCCGCAAGGCCTATGGCGGTGCTTATGTGGTTATGGCGTCCAAGCACCTGCGCGGCGATTTCAACTATGCCTGGCCCACTGCTGAAATCGCCGTGATGGGCGCCAAGGGCGCGACCGAGATCATCCATCGCGCCGATCTGGACGATGCCGACAAGACGGCGCAGCATGTGGCGGACTACGAAGACCGCTTTGCGAATCCGTTCGTGGCGGCCGAGCGTGGCTTTGTCGATGAGGTGATCATGCCGCAATCGACCCGTCGCCGGGTGTCGCGCGCATTTGCCAGCCTGCGCGGCAAGCAGCTGAAGAACCCGTGGAAAAAGCACGACAATATTCCGTTGTAAGCCTACGGGGTGGGGCAACCCACCCCATCCGGCCCTTGGCCGGGTGACGCGAAAAACAGGTCAGAACTCACCGCCAAATGAGGCAGGTTTGACAATAGCCGATAAATAGTTAAATGATCCGTCCCACCAGACATAGAACCGCGCAGGCCAACAGCACTGCGCGCGCGACTCCGGAAGGAGGAGCCTGCCGTCGGTGGGTCCGGGGTCGCGCCATTGGTCTGGTCTTGTCCGTTCTTGGCACCGCAACCTTTGCGCAATCCGACGTAACCTTGCCGGTTCCGTCGGGACAACCCGTGCACCTGAACGATGTCTTGCTGGACAATAACCCCGGAGAGCTGTGGGTGCGGTTCCGGTTCATCGCTCCGAAGATCGGTGCGACGGTGGGACGGATCGGATATGATGTGGCATCGCAGGACATGGCGCATCTGTGCCAGACGCTGGCGGTGGCATATGTTGCGCAGCATGAATTGGACCCGGCGCTGGTGATCATTTCGCTGGCCGATCGCCCGATCGAGTTCGGCAACACGGCACCGGATGCCACGCAATTCTTCGAAGCCTACCGGCTGGAATCATCAGATTGCATCTGGGAGGGGCTTTGATCATGTCCTTCGGGTTTCGCGACCTCAGCGCGCCGCAGGCCAAAGCTGCCATATTCGGGGTGCGCCGCATGAAAGCGCCCCATAAAGGCTGTGTTATTTCCCGTCTCGGTGCTACCCGGGGCACGGAGGTAACGACATGCTGAAACATCGTGGATTCCCCGGACGTCTGGCCGGGACAGATTTTCAATTCACCATCCGCCGCGCCAACCCCAAGGGCGTGACGCCGATCACACGGCGCGAGCGGTTTCGGGATCGCAAACCGGCGGACCGGCGGGCTGATGCGGCGTTCATGGAAGCGCTGTGGCACCATTTCGGAGATCAGCCGTTTGAACGCGGCAACCTGGATGCAGGCCGGTTAAGCTGGCTGTTCGGGCGCGAGGTTGTTCCGGCGGAAGATCCGTTTGATCCGGCAAGCTATGATGCGCTGCTGGTGATCGACCCGGATGCGGCGCGTGCGTCGTTCCCTGATCTGTTTGGAGCGGCCTGATCATGCAGAGGCCGATGCCGCATAATCTCGTCCGGTGTGGCAAGACCCCGCCCAGAAATGGGCGAGGCCGATTTGCGGTATCAGAAGTTCAGCTGGGCGGCGACTTGTACCCGGCTGCCATCGAAGGTGTCGCCGGAATTCACGTCATTCCGCTCACCGTAGATGTACTCGGCGCTGAGCGTCAGGTTGTCGGTGGCCTTGTAGAAGGCGTTGACGTGGATCGTCTCAAGTTCGGTGAAGGCCAGATCGCCGGTCGAGGTGGGGAGGTCGTAATCCTCGCGACCGTAGGCGATGCCGACATTCCACTTCGGGCTCAGATCCTGCCGGAACTCTATCGTGTAGCCGTCGACATCGTTGGCCTGCCCGCCGACGATTGGATCACCAAGGCCGATCAGGTAGGGGCCAAGCGCTTCGCCGGTCACGTAGTTGACTTGGAACAAGCCGCCCTGCCAAGGACGGATCGAACCGGACAGTGTAAAGCCGGTCTGATCCACCTCGACGCTACCGGACTCAGCCTTGCCGTAGAGCGCCGACGCACGCGCGATGTACTTGCCATCATTGTACTCCACCGCACCGGTCAGAACCGGATCGTCCGAGTTCGAGCCGCCTACGTTCTCTTCAACAGACACTGCGAAAGTAGTGTTCGCGCCAATGGTGTTCGTGTAGCGCACTTGGGGTACGCGAGCGAACGGAATACCAACCGGACCGTTGAATTCGACCGAGGTAGGATAGGTGTCCAGCGGCTGGAAGTTTGTCCAGTACTGACCGATGAGCCAATGATCACCAATGGTGATGTTCGCGTGACGCAGGCGAAGCTCAGCAGCGCCGCCACTGGCAAACAAGTCCAGTTCCAACTGACCTCCGATTTCGCCGATGCTGGTGGGGGTGCTTGTCCGCAAGCCGATGCGCGATTGGCGGATCGTGGCGCCAAACGTCCCATCAGTAGCCGCAGAAGGCTCACCGATGACGTTCACAAAAGCTGTATCCCCCTGATCGAATTCGAAATCATAGAAGAAGTCGGCTTTGACGTATCCATAGACGTCCAGAGTGGTGTTTCCGATTCTGAAGTCGCCGTTGGCGGGGCCGGACTTGTTGGCCTCGAGCGCTTCGACCCGGGCGCGCAGCGCATCGAGTTCGGCCTGCGAGGCGTCCTGGGCAAAAGCAACCGTGCCGGTCACACAAAGCGCAGAGGCAGCAAGCAGGATTGCCTTGGTTCGTATGGTCTTCATGTAGGTGTTTCCTTGTGTGCGAGTGTGCGCTCGCACCGTTTCACGCAGTTGTTAGTGAAGGAAATCACGAGAATGGGATCGAAAAGCCCAAACTTCTCAAGCAATTGTGCTTTGGTTGCGGAAAATTCTCACGTCAAGGTGAACAGATCGGTCAACCCTGTGAATCCGAACGTGTTTCTGCACGGCGGCGAGTCATTGGATTGTGATGCTGCGTGTGCGAATAGTCTCAGCCAGAGAGAAAAATGTAACAGCAATGTGACTGCTGATCTCGTGCATGTGGCTGGAATGTCAGAAAACCGGATCGGCACGATTTTGCGCGGATTTTCGCCGGATGGGCAATTTCCAGCCGGAATCTCGCTTGGAAACAATACTTTGTTTGCGGCCATGATTGTGGCGTGCAACCTGTTCAAGCCGTGCGGCTCTACTTTGCCTGCGCCGCACATGCACCTACTATTCCGTACCCCTTCCTTCCGCGGGCAGGCTTGTGTTCCCCACATAGTCCTGTCCGCGTTTTTCTTTGCGCAGCCTGTAGGCGTAAAGCGGCATAAATCTGCGCAAAACGCGGAAATTCCGCGTCTGATATTGAATAACAAGGCCCAAAACCGGCATCTGCCCTCAAAGCTATCGAGACGACAAAAAGGGCAGACATCATGCGACTCTCACGTTTCTTCCTTGTTGCGGCAACCTGTGCGGGCCTTGCCGCGTGCGGCGACACAACCGGCGAACAGGCCATCCTGGGCGGCGGTGCAGGGGCTGTCGGGGCGGCCGTGCTCAGCGCCGATCCGCTGTTCGGGGCCGCAGTGGGCGCCGCGGGCAACGTGCTCTACTGCAAAACGCAGAATACCTGCCGCTAACCTGAAATTCCCGGGGCGCGTTTCGTCGCCCCGTCCGTCATCGCGCATCACGCCGTCGTGGGGGTCATTCCCTGCGGCGGCGTTGTGCGTTTCCAGAACACCAAGCCAAAGGACGTTCCATGTTCAATAAGATCCTGATCGCCAACCGGGGCGAGATCGCCTGCCGGGTTATCAAGACCGCCCGTAAGATGGGTATCGGCACTGTCGCCATCTTTTCGGACGCAGACAAAAACGCGCTGCATGTGTCGATGGCCGACGAATCCGTGCATATCGGCCCGCCCCCTGCGAACCAGTCCTATATCGTGATCGACAAGGTCATGGACGCCATCCGCCAAAGCGGCGCGCAGGCGGTGCACCCCGGCTATGGCTTCTTGTCGGAAAACGCCAAATTCGCCGAAGCGCTTGAGGCCGAAGGCGTTGCCTTTGTCGGCCCCCCGAAAGGCGCGATTGAGGCGATGGGTGACAAGATCACCTCGAAAAAAATCGCTCAGGACGCCGGTGTTTCTACGGTTCCCGGCTACATGGGCCTGATTGAAGACGCGGAAGAAGCGGTCAAGATCTCGAACGAGATCGGCTATCCGGTGATGATCAAGGCCAGCGCCGGGGGCGGTGGTAAAGGCATGCGGATCGCGTGGAACGACGAAGAAGCGCGCGAAGGTTTCCAGTCCTCCAAGAACGAAGCCGCGAACTCGTTCGGCGATGACCGGATTTTCATCGAGAAATTCGTGACCCAGCCGCGTCACATCGAGATTCAGGTTCTGTGCGACAGCCACGGAAACGGCATCTATCTGGGCGAACGCGAATGCTCGATCCAGCGCCGGAACCAGAAAGTGGTGGAAGAAGCGCCGTCGCCATTCCTGGACGAAGCGACCCGCAAAGCGATGGGGGAACAGGCCGTGGCCCTGGCCAAGGCCGTGGGTTATGCCAGCGCCGGTACGGTGGAATTCATCGTTGATGGTCAGAAGAACTTCTACTTCCTTGAAATGAACACCCGCCTGCAGGTGGAACACCCGGTGACCGAGCTGATCACCGGCGTCGATCTGGTCGAGCAGATGATCCGTGTTGCAGCCGGTGAGCCTCTGTCGATCACGCAGGATGACGTGACCCTGACCGGTTGGGCCATCGAAAACCGTCTGTATGCGGAAGATCCCTATCGCAACTTCCTGCCCTCGATTGGGCGTCTGACCCGCTATCGCCCGCCGCAAGAGGTCGCGGCTGGCCCGATGCAGGTAAACGGCAAATGGCAGGGCGAGGCACCCGAAGGTGAGGCCGCAGTGCGTAACGATACCGGCGTCTATGAAGGCGGCGAGATCAGCATGTATTACGACCCGATGATCGCCAAGCTGTGCACCTGGGCCCCGACCCGTGAGGCCGCGATCGAGGCAATGCGCGTGGCGCTGGACAGCTTTGAGGTCGAAGGTATCGGCCACAACCTGCCGTTCCTGTCTGCGGTGATGGATCACCCGAAATTCATCAGCGGCGACATGACCACCGCCTTCATCGCCGAGGAATATCCCGAAGGGTTCGAAGGTGTCACCCTACCCGAGGGCGATCTGCGCCAGATCGCAGCATCGTGCGCCGCGATGCACCGCGTGGCCGAAATTCGCCGCACCCGCGTATCGGGCCGGATGGACAACCATGAACGCAAGGTTGGCAAGCGTTGGGTCGTCTCGCTGGAAGGTCACGAGTTCGCCGTTCAGGTCAACGCCGACAAAGAAGGCGCGACGGTCAAGTTCGAGGACGGCTCGACCCTGCGCGTGGCCTCTGACTGGACACCGGGCGACCAACTGGCCGTTCTGGACGTCGATGGCAGCCCGCTGGTTCTGAAGGTTGGCAAGATCTCGGGCGGGTTCCGCGTGCGCAACCGGGGTGCTGACCTGAAGGTGCAGGTGCGCCGTCCGCGTCAGGCTGAACTGGCCAAGCTGATGCCGGAAAAACTGCCGCCGGATACCTCGAAAATGCTGCTGTGTCCGATGCCCGGCCTGATCGTAAAGGTCGATGTCGAGGTGGGTCAGGAAGTGCAGGAAGGTCAGGCGCTGTGCACCGTCGAGGCGATGAAGATGGAAAACATCCTGCGCGCCGAGAAGAAAGGCGTGGTTGCCAAGATCAACGCAAGCCCCGGCGACAGCCTTGCCGTGGACGATGTGATCATCGAATTCGAGTGATCATGACCGCGTTTTTGTCATATCTCCAAAGGTATCCGGCGTTTTGCGCTGGGGCCTTCGGGCGTGGCAAAAACGCTCAGCCGCCCTCGCGCCGCTCGCGGATTTCGCGTTCGCGCAGGGGGGTTTTGTCGATGGACCGGCCAATCTCACGCACACTCCACGGCGAGGGCTTGCGCAGTTTGACCACGCCGTCCTTGTCGACAAACACCATCTGGAACCCACGCGGGCGCAGTTGCGACCGGATCGGGGATCGGGCCGACGGATCGGTGTCGGTCAGGACCACCACATCTCGGTCCCGCATGGCCTCTTCCCCCTCAAGCAGCATGTCGACCTGTTGCTGGAACCGGGGGTCGGCTGGCGTGTCTGCGAAGACGATTATGGGCCGGTGGGTCCACAGAAATTCAGACAATTCACTGTCGCCGACCGGGCGGACAAATTCATCATCAGCAGGTGCAGACCCGTCAGCGGCCATCGCGGCCAGCGGGATTAGTGCCGAGAAAACAAGGGCAAGCGTTCTGTTCATGGGGCCTCCTGTCCCGTTGAATATAGCCTCTGCGCGCGCGAATGCGACTGACGAAATGCACATGATGCTCAATTTGTTGCGCGTTGCCCCGACCGATTGGATGCTGATCAACCATACGCACGGATTGCAGCCATCTGCGATCCGAATTGACAAGAGGACCCCTCAATGACCGACACAAAGGATTGGCGCGCGCTGGCCGAGAAAGAGCTGCGCGGACGGCCATTGGACGATCTGACCAAGGAAACGCTGGAAGGCATCGACGTCAAACCGCTGTATACGCAGGAAGACACCGCCGATCTGCCGCATATGGGCTCGCTGCCCGGTTTCGGCCCGTTCACGCGCGGCGTGAAGGCCACTATGTATGCGGGGCGCCCGTGGACGATCCGTCAGTATGCCGGTTTCTCGACCGCCGAGGAATCGAACGCGTTTTACCGCCGCAACCTGGCCGCAGGTCAGCAGGGCGTCTCGGTGGCCTTCGATCTGGCGACGCATCGTGGCTATGACAGCGACCACCCGCGCGTGGTGGGTGACGTGGGCAAGGCCGGTGTGGCCATCGACAGCGTCGAGGACATGAAGATCCTGTTTGACGGCATTCCGCTGGACAAGGTCTCGGTCTCGATGACCATGAACGGCGCGGTGATCCCTATTCTGGCGAATTTCATCGTCGCAGGCGAAGAGCAGGGGCATGACAAATCGCTGCTGGCGGGCACCATTCAGAACGACATTCTGAAAGAGTTCATGGTGCGCAACACCTATATCTATCCGCCCGAGCCGTCGATGCGGATCATCTCGAACATCATCGAATACACGTCGAACGAGATGCCGAAATTCAACTCGATCTCGATCTCGGGCTACCACATGCAAGAGGCCGGTGCGAACCTGGTGCAGGAGCTGGCCTATACGCTGGCCGATGGCCGCGAATACGTGCGTGCCGCGACCGAAGCCGGGATGGATGTGGACAAGTTCGCGGGCCGTTTGTCCTTCTTCTTTGCCATCGGTATGAACTTCTTCATGGAGATCGCCAAACTGCGCGCGGCCCGGACCCTGTGGCATCGCGTGATGACCGAATTCGGGGCCAAATCCGAGCGGTCGAAAATGCTGCGCACCCACTGCCAGACCTCGGGCGTGTCGCTGCAGGAACAAGACCCCTATAACAACGTGATCCGCACCGCTTATGAGGCGATGAGCGCGGTTCTGGGCGGCACCCAGTCGCTGCACACCAACGCGCTGGACGAGGCGATTGCGCTGCCGACTGACTTTTCGGCCCGTATCGCGCGGAACACGCAGCTGGTGCTGCAGGAAGAAACCGGCGTGACCGATGTGGTCGATCCGCTGGCGGGCTCGTATTACATCGAAAGCCTGACCAACGAGTTGATCGAAAAAGCCTGGGCCCTGATGGAAGAGGTCGAGGAGATGGGCGGCATGACCAAGGCCGTGGCTTCGGGTATGCCCAAGTTGCGGATCGAGGAAAGCGCGGCACGTCGTCAGGCGATGATCGACCGGGGCGAAGAGGTGATCGTCGGCGTCAACAAGTACCGCAAGGAACAGGAAGACCCGATCGACATTCTGGACGTCGATAACGTCGCCGTGCGCGAGGCTCAGGTCGCGCGTCTGGAACGTATCCGTGCCACCCGCGACGAAGCAGCATGTCAGGCCGCGCTTGAGGCCTTGACCACCACCGCCCGCGAGGGTGGCAACCTTCTGGCCGCTGCCGTCGAGGCCGCCCGTGCCCGCGCATCCGTAGGAGAGATCAGCATGGCAATGGAAAAAGAGTTCGGCCGTCACCGCGCCGAAGTGAAAACGCTGGCTGGCGTCTATGGCGCGGCTTACGAAGGCGACGAAGGCTTTGCCGCGATCCAGAAATCCATCGAGGAATTCGCCGAGACCGAAGGCCGCCGCCCGCGTCTGCTGGTGGTCAAGATGGGCCAGGACGGTCACGACCGCGGTGCCAAGGTGATTGCCACCGCCTTTGCCGATATCGGCTTTGACGTAGATGTTGGCCCGCTGTTCCAGACGCCTGCCGAGGCGGCGCAGGACGCGGTGGACAACGATGTGCACGTGATCGGCATTTCGTCTCAGGCGGCGGGGCACAAGACGCTGGCACCGCAACTGGTCGAGGAACTCAAGAAAGCCGGTGCCGAGGATATCATCGTCATTTGTGGTGGTGTGATCCCACAGCAGGATTATCAGTTCCTGTATGACCACGGCGTCAAGGCGATCTTTGGGCCGGGGACAAACATTCCCGAAGCTGCGCAGGACATTCTGCGCCTGATCAGGGAAGCGCGCGGCTAATAGCGACCGCGGTTTTTCGACGAAAAATCTTGTGGTCCGCCGCCTTTGGCGAAAACATGCGACCAGACCTGCTTGGGTCTGGTCGTTTTTGTTGGGAGGGCGCGCATGATACTCGATCATTTGGCCGTTGCGGGTGAGACGCTGGAGGAGGCGTCCGCGCATATCGAACAGGCGCTGGGTGTACCGCTTCAGCCCGGCGGAAAGCACAAGAAATTCGGCACCTATAATCGCCTGCTGGGCTTGCGGGATGGTCTGTATCTGGAAGCAATTGCCATCGATCCGAATGCGCCCGCACCCCAGCGCACCCGCTGGTTCGATCTGGATCGGTTTGCGGGCAAGCCGCGCCTGACCAACTGGATTTGCCGTGTGCCCGACATCGAAGCGTCGCTTGCGCTGTTTCCCGACGGCGTTGGCACGCCGATCGATCTGACCCGAGGGGCATTGCGCTGGCGCATGGCTGTGCCGCCCAATGGCCGCCTGCCTTTTGACAATCTGTTTCCCGCGCTGATCCAGTGGCAGGGCGATCTGCATCCGGCGCAGATGTTGCAGGACAGCGGGTGCAGCTTGCGGCGACTGGTGGTGTACCATCCGGACGCCATGGGTTTGGCACAGCATCTGGGTGCGCTCGATCTGGTTGTCTTTGACACCGGTCCGGTGTCCATGCGGGCCGAGTTTGATACGCCGCACGGGCTGCGCGTGCTGGAATGAAGGTACGTCAGGCCCAACCTTCGGACGCCGCCGACATTGCCGCGATCAACAACGCGATCATTCGCGACACGCTGGTGACCTTCACGACCGACGAACGCAGTGCCGAGGCGATTGCAGCCGACATCCGCCAACGTGGCCCGTCCTATCTGGTGGTCGAGGATCACGGCACGGTACTAGGCTCTGCCACCTACGGCCCATTTCGGAATGGGCCCGGCTATGCCCGTAGCTGCGAGCACGCGATCTATTTGGCCCCGGATGCGCGAGGCAAAGGCGCGGGACGGGCTTTGATGACGGAATTGGAAGCCGCCGCATGTGCTGACGGGATCCATGTTCTGGTCGCCGGGGTATCCTCGGCCAATCCTGCGGCCATTGCGTTTCACAAGGCGTTGGGCTTTCAGCAGGTCGGCCTGATGCCGGAAGTGGGGTTCAAATGGAACCGGTGGCTGGATCTTGTGCTGATGCAGAAAATTCTTGCCACTGAGTGACCTGTTCCACCTGACAGTCCCGAAATGGGACGCTAGGGTACGCCCATGTCGATCTGGACCCGCATATCCGACGCGCTGAGCGCGCTGGCCCAAGGCGAAAGCCTGACCGCTGTTTTCGAGAAGCTGCGCTCGCCGCCCGAGCGATCCGTGGCATTTACCATCGCGGTGATTGCCCTGGGCGCCAAAATGGCCAAGGCCGATGGGCAGGTGACACGGGATGAGGTCACGGCCTTCCGCGATGTGTTCCAGATCGCGCGCGAGGATGAGGAAGGCGCTGCACGCGTCTTCAACATGGCGCGGACAGATGTGGCAGGCTATCAGGACTATGCCCGCAAGATCGCCCGGATGTTCGCCGAAGACAGCACCACGCTGTGCGATTTGATGGAGGGGCTGTTCCACATCGCAATGGCCGACGGGTTCTATCATCCCAACGAAAACGAGTTTCTTGAGGATGTCAGCCGCATCTTCGGCCAGACCGACGCGCAGTTTCTGGCCCTGCGCGCGCGTTTTGTGCCGGATGCGCCGAACGATCCTTACGTGGTGCTGGGTGTCTCGCGCGATATGCCGGTGTCCGAGATTCGCAAGGTCTGGCGTCAGTTGGTGCGCGAGACCCATCCCGACGCGATGATGGCACGTGGCGTCCCGGAAGAGGCGATCCGGCTGGCCGAGAAAAAGATGATCGACATCAACCGCGCCTGGGACGACATCAACGGCGCGCGAGCCTGAGCGGATGCGGCTGGCGACCTACAATATCGAATGGTTCGCCAATCTGTTCGACAAGAACGACGCGCTGATCGTGGATGACAGTTGGTCCGGGCGGCACGACGTGACCAAGGCGCAGCAGATCGAGGCGATTGCCAAGGTTCTGACTGCGCTGGATGCGGATGCGATCCTGATTGTCGAAGCTCCGAACACCGGACGCAAACAGAACACCGTGCGGGCGTTGCAACAGTTTGCCGAAGCGTTCGATCTGCGAACCAGTCATGCGATCATGGGGTTTGCCAACGATACGCATCAGGAACTGGCGTTGCTGTATGATCCCGGAGCCCTGACTGCGCGACACGATCCTCGGGACGACGCTCATACGCCCCGTTTTGATGGCGATTTCCGCATCGATCTGGATGTGGACGCCACCGAAGATGTGGTGCGCTTTTCGAAACCGCCGATGGAGCTGTCGATCCAGACACAGGCCGGATTTGAATTTCGTCTGATCGGGGCGCATCTGAAATCCAAGGCACCGCATGGGGCGGAAACGCGGGACGAAGCGATCCGGATTTCGATTGCCAATCGGCGCAAGCAGTTGGCACAAGCGATCTGGTTGGCCCGGCGGGTCGAGGCGCATGTCGAGGCGCAGGAACCGGTGATCCTGCTGGGGGACCTCAACGACGGGCCGGGACTGGATGAGTTCGAACATCTGTTCGGGCGATCCTCGGTCGAAATCTTGCTGCAGGCGGGTCTGTTTGATCCGCATGCGGTGACGGCACATGGCCCGCGACCGGGCTCGGTCCCCTCGACCGCGCGGTTTGCGCGGCCCAAGGAGGGGAAGTTCCTTGAGGCGCTGCTGGATTACATCATGATCAGCCACGACCTGCGCGCCCGCCGCCCGGCATGGCGCATTTGGCATCCGTTTCGTGACACGACCTGTTGGTCGAACCCGGAACTGCGCGAGGCGTTGCTGACAGCCTCGGACCATTTCCCGGTCACGCTGGATATCGATCTGTGATCTTCCCTCACGCCACCCCGGTGCCTATATTTCTGACATGAAACACATTCTGATCATCGCCGCCTTGTCGTCCGGCATCGGTACAACTGCGTTCGCGCAGGAAGAGGACAGCAAATCCCTGATGGAGCAAGGGGCCGAACTGTTCCTGGAAGGCTTGCGCAAGGAAATGGAGCCTGCACTGGACGAGCTGTTGGGCATGGCTGAAACCTTCGGCCCGGCGATGCAGTCCTTTCTGGAAGAAATGGGCCCTGCGCTGGCGGAACTGGCCGCAGAGGTCAAGGACTGGAGCGCCTATGAAGCGCCCGAAATACTGCCAAATGGCGATATTATCATCCGTAAGAAGCCAACTCAGGACGCGCCAGAGGATCCGAAAGCCGAGGAAGAAACCCCTGATGAAGGCACGGATATCTGAAGCGTTTCGTGCTTAACCTTTGATGATCACCCGCGCCTCGGATTTCAGCGCGCTTGAGAGCGAGTTCAGGCGCGCCTCGGCCACTTCGTTGAACAGAGGACCCGCGGCTTTGGGCAGGAACAGGTCAAGCTGCCGCTTTTTGGGATAGAACCGCAACCGTCCCATATTGGCATCGTTATGCATCCACAGCATCGCGCCGAACCGCATCGCCTTGCCCAGAATCTCAGCCTGTTTTTGCCCTTGCTCGTCCAGCAGCTCGTAAAACGGTGCGAACCGGTTGCCTTCGCGTTTGTTGCGATAGCGATGCTGCAAGGCGAGGCCGATAAAGACCCGTTCCGAGTGTTTCAGGCCCCCCAGATTGGCGCGGGTGACATAGTCAAAACACACCTCGGCCCGGTAGTCGGGATGCGCGCGCCAACTGACGTCGTGCAAAAGGCACGCCGCCTTGATCAGCCGAACCCGCGCGGGCGGGGCGGATTTGAACAGGGGCATGACGAAGTCATACAGGTGCCGCCCAAAGCCCGGCAGGCGCGCGTCTTTGGATTCGGAAAATCGGCTGGCCTCGATCAGCGGGTCGCGGTCGCGGATTTCCTGCGACATTTGTTCGTACAGCAACCCCTCGCGGATGCCATAGCTTGAGATCGCGATATCCTTGGGTTTGAAGGTGCGGATCAGTCGGGCCAGAACATCCATCGCATAGGGGATCAAAGCCATCCGGGAACTGGACACGCCAGCCTGACTGCGCAGCTTGTCGTGATCATTGGCTTCGATGAACTTGATCGTCTCGCGCACCTGTTTGGTGGTCATGCGGTATTCGTGCATGACATTCAGTGGGTAGCCGCGCCGCAACATGTCCAGCCGCGCAAAGGCGCGCCAGCTGCCGCCGACCAGAAACAGGCGGTCGCGCTGCTGGCCAAGCTGCGCGCGCAGGTCTTCCATCGTGCCCTTGATGTGTGCTTTGCGCGCCCGACGCCCGCCCTTGATGTCGCGCAGTTTCAGGGGGCCAAGGTCCGAGGTTACACGGCGACCCACTTGCCCGTCGCCAATCTCGGCCAGTTCCATCGAGGATCCGCCGATGTCGCAGATCAAACCATAGGCTCCGGGCCAGCCCAGCAGCACGCCCTGAGCGGACAGCCGGGCCTCTTCCCCGCCGTCGATCACGGCCACATGCAGGCCGGTTTCGGCTTTGACCTGGGCGCAGAAATCCGGGCCGTCCTTTGCCTCGCGCACGGCGGCGGTGGCAACGACATGCAGGCCGGGCAGGTCCAGATCGCGGGCCAGATGCTGGAACCGGCGCAACGCTGCCAGCGCCCGGTCGCGCCCGCGCGGGTTCAGCTTGCCGGTCTCGGACAGGCCGGCGCCAAGCTCGCACATGACCTTTTCGTTGTAGAAATAGGCGGGCGAGCGCGCCGCGCCGTCAAAGATCACCATGCGGACCGAGTTCGACCCTACATCGACGACCCCCACCCGCGACAGCGCGCGGCTGCCAGGGTCATCGAACAGAGGTTTACCGAAAGGGCCCCAATCCGGGATGTCGGTTTCGACGGTCTGATCCATGTGTCTTCCAGATATTCCAGACGTAAGATGCGAAATCCCCGGTGCCCGGTCAATCGCCAGTATCCATTTCGTATTGGTCCGTGTTCAGAACCCGGATGGCCAGCGACCGCGTGATCTCGCGCTTTTCGGCCAGGGCCAGTTGGTCCAGTTGTTGCACAACGTCCGCTGCGGTTTCAAAGCGGCGGTCCATGTGTTTGACCAGATAGGCAATGACCTCGGGTCCGGGGTTCAGCTGGCGGTCGACGAACAGCTTGGCCAACACCGCGCCCAACAGCGCGTCATCGGGGGGATCCAGTGCAACGTGATGCGCGCCCTCGACCCGGCTTTGCAAATCGGCCAGCGGCAATTGCCAGAACCGAGGCGCAAGGCGGCCGGTCATCAGCAGGGCGTGACCTTCGGCAAGGACCAGATTGTGCAGGTGAAACAGGACCTTTTGCTGTTCGATATCAGCCGCAATATCCGGCACGTCTTCGACCGCGATGGCCGAGCGTGCCAGTTCCGGCACCTCGTCATGGTGCAGATCCGCCGCGCACACGATACGTCCCCCGGTTTCGGCGGCCCAGACATGTGCCAGATGGGTTTTGCCCGCGCCTGCGGGGCCGCTCAGCACCAGTTTGTTGCCGGGCCAGGATGAGGCCGAAATCATCGCCACGGCCAGCGCATTTGAGGGCGAGACAAAGAAATCCTCGCGCCCCAGCGCGGTTTTGGCTGGTAGATCAAAGCTCAGTTGTCGAGCCATTTATTTGTCTTCCTGATCCGGGCTTTCCAGGCCGGTGTAAAGGCGACTGTCAAGATAAAGCGATGTGCCGAACCGCGCCACAACCCCCAAGGCTGCGGCGACAGGCACAGCGATCAGCATTCCGACAAAACCAAACAGCGCCCCAAAGACCGACAGGGCCAACAACAGCCAGACCGGGTGCAATCCAACCGAACTGCCGACCAGTTTGGGCGTCAGGAAATTGCCCTCGGTCACCTGACCCAGCGCGAAAATCCCGGCAACCAGACCGATATGGGCCCAATCGCCCCAGAACTGGAACAGGGCCAGCCCGATGGCCAGAGTGCCCCCGATCAGCGCGCCCAGATAGGGGATGAAGGTGACGAGCCCGGCGATAAAGCCGACGATCAGCCCGAACTGCAGGCCGACAATCATCAGGGCAACTGCGTAGTAGGTGCCCAGGATTAAACAGACCGTGCCCATACCGCGTACGAATGAGGCCAGAACTGCATCGATCTCACTGGCCAGCCGCTTGATTGTGGGGGCGTGATCGCGGGGCAGAAGCTCTCCGATACGGGCGATCATACGGTCCCAGTCCAGCAGCAGGTAGACCGCGACAACCGGGACGATGACCAGCAGAACAACGATGTTGATGGCCGATCCCAGCGAGGCCAGCACCGTTTCCAGCACATCGCCGGTTTTCGATTTCAGAGTTTCCCCGAATGAGACCAGCATCTGATGGGTGCTGGATTCGCGGTCCAGCAAGGATGGGAATTGTTGTTCGACGAAGCCGCGCAATTGCTTGAACAGGCTGGGCAGGATGTCGACCAGTTCGAGCAACTGCGTGATCAGGGCCGGGACGACCATCAGGATCATCAGGACGAATCCCAGAACGCCGACAACGGTTATGATGCCGGTCGCCGCAACCCGAGACAGGCCCAACTTTTCCAGCCGGTCGGCAACCGGATCGAGGAAATAGGCAATCGCGCCGCCAATCACAAAAGGCAGAAGGACGTCGCCCAAGGCCCACAGGATCAGAATGAAAATCGCTGCGGCGAAGCCCCAGTATCTCAGTTGATCCTTTACCGGAAGCGCCATGGTCGTCCTCGTGCTTTGACCGTCGGGGATGTTCTTCGCTTATACCGGCACATGATGCAAGCGGTTCATGACACGCAGATTTAGGCGCTTAATCCGCCAGCGTCCCCAATTCCGGAGTGTCGCTTGTCGCCGCCTCGTCCGGCCAGTTTGTGCGCCAGATTTCCGCCGACCAATGACCGCAATGCACGGCCGGGCGATCAAAGCCGGGCAGGGCGGGCAGCAGCGGCTGGACCACCACGTCATGGCGCGGGACGGCGAAATACGGGAACGAGTACCGTTCCTTGCCGGATCGATTGACGACGCGGTGCGGTGTCGATTTCAACCGCCCGCCTGACCATAGCTCTAACATGTCGCCAATGTTTACGACAAAGCCACTTTCGGGACAGTCAGGTGTGATCCAGCCACCGTCGCGGGTTTGCACCTCCAGCCCGCCGACCGGGTCGGGGGCGATGATTGTCAGCGCGTCGGTGTCTTTATGCGGATGGATGCCGTACCCATCCTCTTCCGGGGCCTGCGGCGGATAGTGCAGCAGGGTCATGTTGGTCATCGGATTGCGAAACGCGTCTTGCAACTGCCCCGGTGTCAGGTTCAGGCCGGTCTCAAGCGCGCCAAGCAACAGGTCGGTCACGCGGTCCAACTGGGACCAATAGTCCAGAATGATCCCGCGCGCCTCGGGCGCGTGGTCCGGCCAGATATTCGGGCTATACAGCGCAAAGGCCTGCCGGATGTCCGCATTCTCCGTCACCTCGTGATGCAGCTTGTAGCCTTCGTATTTGTCAGCTTTGCCCGACCCGTCATTCGGGGTGAAAAACCCCATCGGAATGTAGCCGCGATAGTTTTCGCGCGTGATGGCCTGATCCCATTTGCGGCTCTCTTCCAGGTCGAAGATCTTGCGCACCGTCTGCCGGACCTGATCGACGCTGCCCTGCGACACGCCCGTCCCGGTAATCGATATGAAGCCGATGCCAATGCAGGCGTCGAGTATCTGCTGTGCCGTCGCCTTGTATTCGGGGCTGTCCGGGTGTGCCAGTGCCGAGATATCTATGGTCGGGATTGTATCCATCAGCTGATCCTTACGCCCTGACGTTCCAATTCGGTATGCACGGGGGTCAGATTCAACCGATCTAGCTCCTGATTGCTTTTCAGCGACAGCGCGGCCGCAATGCCCGCGCCTTGACCCATCACCGCACAGCAGGCCATGTTGCGTGTGGCCGCGTGGGCCACACGGTCCGCACCGTGCGAGCGCCCGGCGACCAGCAGGCCCTTGACCCCTTTGGGCAGCATCGAGCGATAAGGGATTTGCATGTATCGCCCCGTGGTCGGCAGGATCAGGATGCCGTAGCCGTCGATGAATTCGGGGTAGATGCCGATCGTGTCCTCGAACCGGCCCTGATGGCGGGCGTCATCCTCGGTCATATTGTAAACCGCGTCGATCTTGCGGGTGTCGCGGATGCCGATGGTCATGCCGAAATTCCGAAGCCGTGCGTTTTCACAGCCCGGCATAAACCGGCGCAGGGCTTCGATGGCCAGCATCGACTGGCGTCGGCCTTCGATCTCACCCTTTGTCAGGCTGTCGGGATCGGTGCCATCGACTTCAGCCAGATGGATGAGGTTCATATAGGTCAGCTCACCCGTGTCATGCATCGCGCCCCAAGTGCCCGCGATGGTGTTCAGATGCGGCGGGATCAGGCCCTGATCGATGGCTTGCTGGAACGGCTTGTGCACGAAGGGCGAGAACATGTCGTCCTCTTTTCCGCTGGTTTCGATGTTCCACTCACCACCGCCGCCCCAGTCCTTGTAGGTCTGGGGGTCGGCCTTGACGCCCTCCATGAACGCGCGCTTGTCGACGCCTGCCAGATGGAACATGACCGAGGCGGCCATCATGTCTTCGCGCGGCGTCTTATGCGTGGGCGCTCCGGCACGAAGGGCCACATCCGCGTCGCCGGTGGCGTCGATCACCACCTTGGCCAGAATTGCCTCACGCCCGGCTTTGGATTCGGTGATGATGCCGGTGATCCGGTCGCCGTCCATGATCGGGGCGACGAACTGACGGTGCAGCATCGGATGCACGCCCGCCTCTTCGACCAGTTTGTCAGCCACCAGCTTGAAGCCTTCGCTGTCCAGCTCATAACTCAGCGATTGGCTTTCGGGCACTGCCGCGCCCATCTCTTTGGCGCGGGTTTCGAACTCCATGCCGATACCGCCGGCTTCGACGGTCTGTTCGTGGCGATACCAGGCGAACCCCTCGACCCCCACGGCGGTGATATTGCCGCCCATGCAGCCGAACCGGTCGACCAGAGACACCTCGGCCCCCGCCCGCGCCGCCGCCAACGCAGCCGCCAGCCCGGCAGGGCCTGAGCCGACGACCAGAATATCGGTCTGGTGAACAACAGGGATTTGGCGGGCGGGTTCCTGAATCGTCTGCATCGGCGCCTCATGGGTTTTACATTCCTGTCACAATTGAAAACCCTGACTGGCGGGTCAATCAAAAACCGACAGGTCTGGGGTCGCAAATTCGCCAATGCGCGATTGCCCCCGGCGGGGCTTTGGAATAATGACCTTTGAAGTCCAAATTCACCTTTGAAGGTCCACCCATGCGCCTCAGCCGTTACTTTCTGCCCGTTCTCAAGGAAAACCCCTCCGAGGCTCAGATCGTCAGCCACCGGCTGATGCTGCGCGCCGGGATGATCAAGCAGGCCGCCGCCGGGATTTATTCCTGGCTGCCGCTGGGCTTCAAAGTGCTGCGCAAGCTGGAAAACATCGTGCATGAAGAACAGGCGCGCGCGGGTCATATCGCGATCCAGATGCCGATTCTGCAATCGGCGGACCTGTGGCGCGAGTCCGGGCGGTATGACGACTACGGTCAGGAGATGTTGCGGATGCAGGACCGCCATGGCCGCGACATGCTCTATACACCCACAGCCGAAGAACTGGTGACGGACATCTTCCGCGGCCATGTCAGCAGCTACAAGGACCTGCCGCTGACGCTGTACCAGATCCAGTGGAAGTTCCGCGACGAAATCCGCCCGCGCTTTGGTGTTATGCGCGGGCGCGAGTTCTACATGAAGGACGGCTACAATTTCGACCTGACGAAAGAGGACGCGCTGCACGCCTATAACCGCCATCTGGTCAGCTATCTGCGCACCTATGAACGCATGGGTCTGCAAGCAATCCCGATGCGCGCGGACTCTGGTCCCATTGGCGGCGACGACACGCATGAATTTCTGGTACTGGCCGACACTGGCGAGTCCGAGGTTTTCTATGACAGCGCAGTGACCGATCTGACCTTTGGGGATCGGGAGATCGACTATGACAACCGCGACCAATGTCAGGCGATCCTGGAAGAGTTCACCTCGAAATACGCGCGCACCGATGAAACCCATGACGAGGCGCTGTTCAACGAGGTCCCCGAAGATCGCCGCCGCGTTGCGCGCGGGATCGAGGTCGGCCAGATATTCTATTTCGGCACCAAATACTCCGAGGCCATGGGCGCGACCGTTCAGGGCCCCGATGGCAAGCCGGTTCCGGTACATATGGGCAGCCACGGTATCGGCGTCAGCCGCCTGATCGGTGCGATCATCGAGGCCAGCCATGACGACAAGGGCATCATCTGGCCCGAAGGCGTGACCCCGTTCCATTGCGGGATCGTCAACCTGAAGCAGGGCGATGAAGAGGCGGATGCGGCCTGTGAGAAACTCTACGTCGCGCTGACGGCACTAGGCCTTGAGCCGCTCTATGATGATCGCAACGAACGGGCCGGGGGCAAGTTTGCCACGATGGACCTGATCGGTCTGCCCTGGCGGATCACTGTCGGACCGCGTGGTTTGAAAAACGGTGTGGTTGAATTGACCAGCCGCCGGACCGGCGAAAGCGAAGAACTAAGCCCCGAGGCGGCTGTTACCAAGATCGCTGAAATTTATCAGGGTATCGCCTGACCACGGCGATAGGCCTCGATCAATGCTGGCGCGGTGTTACAACCGCGCCGACGCAGGGCGGGCGATCAGCAGCTCGCCATCCGCCTGATTGCCGCGTGCAACCACGATGGGGCGGCCCAGCCGGTTGACCAGTTCTTTCAGCTCAAAGCCCAGAAACCGTATCCCGCAGATGCGCTGACCGGTTGTACGATCGGTGATGCAAAGGCGGCCTTTGAGAAAGGCAAGGCGATAGCCCTTTTCCCTTAGCCGATCCGCTAAGCTGCCCCAGCTTGCTGCTTTTGCGAAGATTGGCCGGATCGCGGCCCGCAGCAACGCGGCCGTTTCGCAATCCAATTCCGTTGATGATGCGCGGACCAAAATCGGGTCCAACCCTTCCGGTGTATTGTGAATATTCATTGAGCGACCCCCGCTCTGAAATGTGTTCCCCCGCAAGCAGGGTGACAAAGTTTCTGAAAATAAGCAAAAAGCGAAATAATATTGCTTACTATATGTGGCATTTTGAGTTCAGTCGATCACGCAATGCCGATATTGACTTCATAGCTGAAACAATGACGCGCGGTCTGTGAAGGTCGTCACAACCAATAGTGTAGTCTTTGATTCTAATATCACTTTTTATCTGAGCGCTGTGTCCGGCAGCCGGAACTGATTCGGTTCGATATTGGGGTTTTCCACGCCGAATTCGCCTGCCGGGACCGACACGCCCATAAGCGGCTTGACCATCGCGCGAAATGCCGAAAGGGTCGCCGCCAAACAACAAGACCGGAGCAGGCATGGCCAAGACACCCCCGCCTTTTGCCCCTTTCGAATGGAAAATCGCGTGGCGATACCTTCGGGCCCGCCGGGCCGAGGGGGGCGTCAGCGTGATGACGTGGATCTCGCTGATCGGGATCACTCTGGCGGTATTTGCCCTGATCGCGACCCTGGCGGTGCGGTCCGGGTTCCGGGCCGAGTTCGTGGGCACGATCCTTGGGGCCAACGCGCATGTCGCCGTGTATTCCTCGGGCGAGATTGACGCGCAGGGCCGCCCGGTGCGCACCATGGCAGATTATGAGGAACGGGCCGCGCGGATCGCTGAGGTGCCGGGCGTCGAACGGGCTGCGCCTTTGGTCAAAGGTCAGGTGCTGATCACCAACCGCGACCGCAGCAGCGGGGTCGAGGTATTTGGCATCCGTCCCGATGACCTGATGGACTTGCCGGGCATTGCGCAAGCCGAACAGGCGGCAGGGGATCTGTCCCTGTTTCAGACCGGAGAGGACGTGATCGCCATCGGCTCGGGCGTGGCGCGCAGCATCGGGGCCACTGTGGGGGATACGGTCAAGCTGACCTCACCCAACGGGGTGAAAACCGCCTTTGGAACCTCACCGCGCGTCAATGCCTATCGCGTGGTCTATGTGTTTTCCGCCGGCCGCTATGACATCGACCGTACCCGCGTCTACATGCCGTTTTCCCAAGCTCAGGGCTTTTTCAACCGCGAGGGCGTGGCGGATGAGATCGAGGTGATGGTCAACCAACCCGAAACGCTGGGCCCGATCCTGATCCCCATCCTCGAAGCGTCGGGCCAGCGCAGTCAGATCTGGACATGGCAGGACGCCTCGGGCGGGTTCCTGCGCGCGCTTGAGGTTGAGGACAACGTGATGTTCATCATCCTGTCGATCCTCGTGCTGATTGCGGCAATGAACATCGTCTCGGGTCTGATCATGCTGGTGAAAAACAAGGGCCGCGACATCGGCATTCTGCGCACGATTGGCCTGAGCGAGGGTTCGGTTCTGCGGGTGTTCTTCATCTGCGGTGCCTTCACCGGCATCATCGGAACCGTGATGGGCGTGATCCTGGGTTGCCTGTTTGCGATCTATATCGATCCGATCTTCTCTTTCGTGAACTATGTGATGGGCGGTGGCGTCTGGGATCCGTCTATCCGCGGCATCTATTCCCTTCCGGCTGAACTCCATCTGAGTGACGTGCTCAAGGCTGTGGCCCTGTCGCTGGGCCTGTCCTTCATCGTCACCTATTTCCCCGCCCGCCGCGCGGCGCGGCTGAACCCGGTTGAGGCGCTGCGCTATGAATGATGTGACATTGCGACTGAACGGCCTGACAAAGACCTATCTGCAAGGTACTCCGGGCGAGGTGCAGGTCTTGCGCGGCGTCGATCTGGAATTGCGCGCGGGTGAGGCGGTGGCGATGGTTGCGCCGTCGGGCGCTGGCAAATCCACCCTGCTGCATATCGCGGGCCTTCTGGACATGCCGGATGACGGCCAGGTCGAGATCGGCGGGCAGAATGTCAGCGGCAAGGGCGATCGGACGCGAACGGCTTTGCGGCGGCAGGATGTGGGTTTTGTCTATCAGTTCCACCATTTGCTGCCCGAGTTCACCGCGTTGGAAAATATCACCCTGCCGCAATTGGCCAATGGCGTCTCTGAAAAAGCGGCGCAGGAGCGGGCCATGGACCTACTGGGCCGCGTCGGCGTGGCCCCACGCGCCGGCCACCGCCCGGCGGCCCTGTCCGGCGGCGAACAACAGCGCGTGGCGTTCTGCCGGGCGCTGGCGAACAAGCCGAAGGTTCTGCTGGCCGATGAGCCGACCGGGAATCTTGACCCCGAGACCTCGGATCAGGTGTTCGATGCGTTGATGGTGCTGGTGCGGGATGAGGGGCTGTCTGCCCTGATCGCCACACACAACATGGAGCTTGCCGCGCGGATGGACCGGATGGTGCGGCTTGAAGGTGGCGTTCTCAAGCCAGCTGAGTGATCGCCACGCCAACGGCCATCACGGCAATCCCACCTGCGCGCATCCATGTCAGGGGCGTGACCTGCGCGCCGAACAGCCCGAAATGGTCAATCGCGGCTGTGCTGACCAACTGACCCAGCAGGACGAAGAAGACGGCATTTCCGACCCCGAAATGCGGGGCAACGTGGGTGATCGACAGCACGTAGAAGGCGATCAGAACGCCTGCCAGCAAAAGGTGTTTTGGGGCCTGTGCAACCTTGGACAGCGCCTCGAAACCGGGAAACACCAGCATCACCAGGGCCGACGCGGCAAACGCAATGGCAAACAGGATCACGGCGGCTGTTGTGGGTGAGCCGATCAGCTTGCCGAGGGCCGCATTCAATGCCGCAAGAATGGGAACGCCGATCCCGGCGGCCAGCATGATGGCTGCGTATTGTGTCATGGCCCGAACCCTCCTGCCTCGTTGATCTGGATCATTGCGCCAAGCCGCCGCTCGGGCAAGCCTGTAAATGCCAATGCTGACAGGAGGATGCGATGAAGTGGTCAAAGCTCGGAACTGTATCTGTCTTGCTTTTGTTCGCCGGACACAGTGCGGCGGCGCAGGATGCGCAAACGGGCGCGGAACTGTATCAGCACTATTGCGCGACGTGCCATGGCATAGATGCCACCGGCCAAGGTCCGATGGCCGGGGTTCTGGTCATTCAGCCGACCGACCTGACGGGCTTGGCGAAAGGGGGTGGCTTTCCAACCGCGCGCGTTGTTGCCCGGATTGACGGGCGTGATCCGTTGGTCAGCCACGGAAGCCCGATGCCGGTTTACGGGCCGTATTTCGACGGGCAGGACACGTCGATGAAAACCGAAGATGGCCAGCCTATCCTGACAAGTCAGCCAATCGTCGATCTGGTGGCGTATCTGAAAACCCTGCAGCGTAATTGACGCTTAGCTGCAGATCCCTTCGACCTTCGCATCGCTCCATGGGATGGCAACCGCACGCTCGCGCCCTTCCTGCGGCAGCGGAGAAAGGTCAAAATGCGCGCCCAGCATACGGTGCAGCCGTTTGGTCCGCTGCGCCTGTGGGTCCAGCGCGCGGCAGCACACATACTCTTCGACAATCGCGCCCTGCTGTTCATAGCCGTAGGACAGGAAATCGGGCGAGGTATCCAGATCGAACAGATACGGATCCTTGCGCCCGCCATGCTCTGCCGCTGCGCGCAGGGGGTGATAGCCAGTGGTCTTGCGATTTTGCCATTGCCAGACATGGGTCAATTCATGCGCCAGCAACATGGCCGCGATCAGGTTCATCTGCTCGGGATAGTCAGACATATAGTCCTCAAGATACCAGTCGCGGGCGAAATAAACCTTGTTGAACAAGGCGATGGCCGCAGGTTTCCCGGTAACCGGTCCCGGCTCGACCGGGGGAAGAATGCGCTCGCGGCAGGCCAGACGCGGGCGGGCTTCGCGGTAATAGGTGATCGGCGCGACCGGGGCACCTTCTACAAGACGAACGCGATCCAGATTCAGCGTCTCGCCTTGCACGGCATCAGCAAAGTCGCGTTCCTGCTGAGTCAACGGGCGTCCGCAAGCCGCCAGAAACAGAAACGCCAGAACCAAAAAACGCAAACCCATGAAGCAAAATTTAGCTTGCCCCATCGGTTCCGCAAGCCGTTTTCATATGCTCATCGCCAGAACACGGCTGATTTCCGTCAGTGAGCGTCCGGACTGATCCATCCATGCATTGAATGCCTCTTGCACGGCAGCCAGCGCCTTTTTGGACGTCGGGGCCTTGTCGATCACGCCTTCGGCGATCAACCGGGCTGTCACGTCTTGTGACAGGATGAAACTGTCGCGCCCGGCAAACCGCATCGCATATTGGGCCGAGGCCCCGCCCAGCCGTGATCCCCGTTTTGCCAGCATCGCCAGAAGGCCGATGTAATCGGTCGAGGGCCAACCGCCCAGAACCTGACCGGCACCGCCTTCACCCCTCAGTTCGAGCAGAAACGCCGCATTGTCGCGCACGGTGGCAATCTTGGTGCCGTTGCGCACGATACGTGTGTCCTGCAAAAGCGCGTCGAATTTCTCGTCATCCATAAAGGCGCAGCGGCCCACGTCGAAGCCGTCAAACGCCTCTTCAAATCCGCCCCACTTGGCCTCGATGACCTTCCAGTTGAACCCGGCTTGAAAGATGCATTTGGTCAGGGTCGCAAGCCAGCGATCCTCGGGCATCGCAGCCAGTTCTGCGGGGGTTTTGGGCTTGCTCAGGTTTGCATTCAGGGCGTCGACCCCGCCGTGGCGACCTGCTGCGATGTCAAAAATCTCATCAAATGAACGCATTGTTGCGACCTCCGCCTGTGACGCTTTTTCTTTGATGCCAGATTGCAGGAGGTTTTGCCAATCCATGGCCCGGCGACTTGATTTCGGACAAAGACCCGCCGGTCCGGTAAACCTACCAATTCCAGAAAACAGGTTCGGAGATCGAAATGGCCGGATGGGGCATCTTCATAGCAGCGTTGACAGTATTTCTGCTCAGCCACGTCATACCCGTGCGCCCACCCGTTCGTGGATGGCTGATCGATGCGATGGGGCGGCGGGCCTATTTCGCCGCTTATTCGTTGTTGTCCGTCGCAGTGCTGATCTGGCTGATCATAGCCGCCGCAAACGCGCCTTATGTCGAGATCATCCCACCGGCGCAGGCCCTGCGATGGGTTCCGATGTTGGTCATGCCGCTTGTGTGCTGGCTGGCAGTCGCCGGTTTGAGTATCGAAAACCCGTTCTCGTTTGGTGGCATGGGTACGCGCAGGTTTGACCCCGAATGCCCGGGTATTCTGCGCACCACGCGCCATCCCATCCTTGCCGCCCTGATGCTGTGGGCCGCCGCGCATCTGGTCGCCAATGGCAGCCTGTCCCATGTGATCCTTTTTGGGTTGTTTGCCGGGTTCGCGCTGATGGGAATGGCCCTGATCGATCGCCGCAAGGCCCGAGAAATGGGGCCAGAGTGGGTGCGCCTGTCGCGCAATACCGCGCGCCTGTCGCTGCGCGCGCCCCGCCCTTGGCCCGGGCCTTGGGTGTGGGTGAGCGCGGTTGCGGCCTATGCGGTGCTGCTTGTGCTACACCCTCTCGTGACCGGTCTGTCGCCGCTTCCCTGACGCCGGGAGTGGTCGAGCCGCAGTCGGCGTGCTATTTGAAACTCTGAAACTCATCCCACGGGGGTCCAAAGATGAATCTGGCCTATGTCACAACCACCGATCGCGGCGCAACCGACCGCTTGCTGAGCGCAGTGGCAGAGCACCTGCTGGCATCGGGCGCGAAGCTGGCAGGCGTTGTCCAGACCAACACGGAATGCGCTGACAGCAGCAAATGCGACATGGATGTGCGCGTGTTGCCGGAAGGTGAGACAATCCGGATTTCCCAATCCTTGGGGACCGAATCCCGTGGGTGTCGTCTGGACCCGGCGGCGCTGGAACAGGCGGTTGGCTATGTCACCGCCTCGCTGTCGGATGCGCCGCAGCTATTGATCATCAACAAGTTCGGCAAGCATGAAGCTGATGGCCGTGGGTTCCGCCCTGTGATTGCCGAGGCATTGGCGCAGGACATCCCGGTTCTGGTCGGTGTGAATGGGATGAACAGCGAAAAGTTTCAAGAGTTCACGGATGGCGAGGCCGAGCAGCTGGCCCCGGACCTGACCGCCGTGTCCGAGTGGTTCAAGCGCGTCTCAGCGCAGCGGGCCAACGCGGCTTAGGTGCGGGTCACGTAGCGTAACGCGCTGATTCCCTGACTTGTTTTACAGTCTGCTGGCTGCAATCCTCTTGCAACGGAGGAGCAGGAGCATGTGGTCAAACTGGGCAGGGAACGAAAGCGCCAAGATCAACGTCGCGCGCCCCGAAACGCTTGCAGAGTTGCAGCAGGCGGTATCCGCGCCCGAAAGCCTGCGTGTGGTCGGGGCCGGGCATTCGTTTACGCCCATTGTGGCCGGGGCCGACAGAATTCTGGACCTGTCAAACCTGAACCTGCCCGCAGTCGGCGACGCTAAGGATGGTCAGGTCTGGGTGAACGCCAACGCCCGCCTGCGCGACCTGTCGCCCGCACTGGGTCAACAGGGTCTGGCCTTTCGCAATCTCGGTGACATCAACGCGCAGTCTCTGGCCGGTGCAACCGCAACCGCGACCCACGGCACCGGGCGCAGCTTGCCCTGTTTGTCGGCCGAGATCACCGATGCCCGTTTGATCAGCGCAGGCGGAGAGATCTTGACCACGGGTGACGTGCCGCTGGAAATGATACAGGTATCGCTTGGCCTGCTTGGGGTGCTGACCGAAGCACGCATCAATGTCGTGCCCAAATACAACCTGCGCCGACGCGTGACCCTGACCGATTTGTCAGAGTGTCTGGCCAATATGCACCAGAACTGGGCCGAGAACCGTAATTTCGAATTCTTCTACATCCCCTTCACCGGCAAGGCGGTCGAACTGAGGCATGCCGTTGTTGATGGTCCGGAAAGCAAGGCGCCGCGCGATCTGGATATGATCGCAGTCAAGGTGCTGAAACTTGCCCGGAATGCGGGCCGCTTCAGCGCAGGCCTGCGATCCGCGCTGTTGAAACTGCTGACGCTGGCGCAGTCCGACGAGGACTATGTTGGTGAAAGCTGGAAGGTTCTGTGCAGCGACAGACATATTCGTTTCAAGGAAATGGAATATCATCTGCCGCCCGATACTGCCGGTGACGTGCTGAACGAAGTATTTCGCAGGCTGGAACGGGATCACAAGGACATCTATTTCCCGATCGAGGTTCGGCAAACCGCCGGAGATACTGCGTGTCTGTCTCCATTTCAGGGCGGCCCCCGGATCTCGGTCGCGGTTCACACGGATGCGGATCAAGATCACAGCCGGTACTTCAATGCGCTGGAACCGCTGTTCCTTGAGGCCGGGGGCAGGCCGCATTGGGGCAAGATGCACAGCCTGACCTACAAGGACCTGTCCGGGCTTTATCCGGATTTCGACCGCTTCTGCGCCTTGCGCGCGCAGCTGGACCCGCAGGATAAATTCCTGACACCCGCATTGGCGCGGCTGTTCCGGCCATGAGCGATCCGTATCTAAAACGATTGTCCGAAACGCTGCACAAACATGGCGTAGATCAGCCCGTTGTGGCCGTCGATCTGGACCGGTTAGAGGCGAATTGCGCAGCCGCCGATGCTGGCGCGGATGCTGCGCTGGATCGGCGACTGGTGGCCAAATCTCTGCCCTGCCTGCCGCTTTTGGATCATATCAGGGGCCTGATCCCAACCTCGGGCCTGATGACGTTCTCTGCGCCGATGCTGACGGCTTTGCTGAAAGCAGAAAGCGGAACGGATCACCTGAGCGGAAAGCCTCTGCCGGTTCGATCCGCCGCCCGTGTCCTGGCGTCCTGTCCTGACGCGGCGGAGCGGGTGCAATGGCTGATCGATACGCCCGACCGGTTGCGTGAGTATCTGGCCCTTGCCGATCAGACCCAGTCCCGGCTCCGCCTGTCGCTGGAACTCGACATCGGTCTGCATCGCGGCGGTCTGACGCCCGAGCAGGTCGCCGAGGTCGCCAAGGGCATCCAAGCGCATCCCTTGGCACGGCTGAGCGGTGTGATGGGCTATGAGGCCCATCTGGCGAAACTGCCAGGCTTTCTGAGAAACAGAGCGGCCCGCGCCTCGGCCCAGACCTTTCGCTGCGCGGTCGCCGCACTGCCGGATCAAGGCGCAGACCTGTGCCTGAATACCGGGGGCAGCCTGACGTTCCAGACCTATGCCTCGGACAGTTCAGCGACCGAGGTCGCCTTTGGCTCGGTTCTGGTCAAACCCTCGGATTTCGACCACAGCGCAACCCGTGCCTTTCAGCCAGCGGCGTTTATCGGCACACCAATTCTCAAAACCATGCCCGGCAACGGGTTGCCCGGACTGGATTTTCTGCCCCGTCGCAAAACCGATATCGCCGTGTTTGGCGGTCACTACCTCGCACACCCGGTGCATCCACAGGGGTTCGCCTACTCCTCGATCTTTGGCCGCTCCAGCAATCAGGAGGTTTGGACAGGACCAGCCACAAGCACCGCCCAACCCGGCGACATTGCGCTGCTGCGCCCCAGCCAAAGCGAGGCTGTTCTGAACCAGTTCGGTACAATCCTGGCGGTAGGCGGCGACGCTGTAGTCGACGAGTGGCAAACCTTGCCGAATTGATGGGTGGTCTTGTTAGACTGCAAATCCAGGTAGATTTGGTGGAGCCTAGGGGAGTCGAACCCCTGACCTCTTGCATGCCATGCAAGCGCTCTCCCAACTGAGCTAAGGCCCCATCCGGGTACTGCCGAAGCAGTGGGCGGACGTTTATGAGACGACGGCGGGGAGTGCAAGTCCAAAAATGGAATTGTGCAAAAACTTTCCGTGGCCATCCGCACAAAGAACCAAGGCGGCCTAGGGCCGCCTTAAGATCAGTTTTCGTCTTCTGATGACATGTCCTTGATGTCGTCCAGCGAGACGTCATCGTTGTTGTCGTCATCATCGTCCAGCAGATCGTCGTCCAGATCCACGTCGACATTGTCGTCATCATCCAGAACCAGATCATCCTCGGATGCGTTTTCGCGTGCTTTCGCGGTCGCTGCGTCCTCGGCATCGGCAGCAATCATCCGGCTTTTGCCGGTTTCAAGCTCCACGATCTCGCCCGTGTAGGGGCTGACGATCGGGTCCTTGTTCAGGTCATAAAATCGCTTACCGGTGGTCGGGCAAACGCGCTTTACGCCCCATTCTTCCTTGGGCATGTCAAATCCCCTTGATATCAGGTGAGTCGTCTAAAAGATTCAGTTCACCTGCCACAGGCGGCGGGCACTGTCAAAGCCTTTGCGCGGAAGAGGTCGGGATATGGGAGAACACGCTTTGCCGGGAACGCCGCCGGTGCCGCTGACCCTGCGCAGATCGCCGCGGGCGCGGCGGATCAGCCTGCGGATTTCCCAATTGGACGGGCGGGTTACCCTGACCTATCCGCAAGGCGTGCCCGAGGCCGAGGCGTTGAGTTTCGCGCGCAGCAAAGAGGAATGGATCCGGCAACATCTGGCAGGGCAGCCCGATCTGGAACAGGTGCGTCTGGGCGGTGTGATCTGGATCGAAGGCACCGAGCGTCGAATCGTGCCCGCGCCGGGGCGGCGGGTGGTGCTGAGCACAGATGCGGTGGCCGTGCCTGACGGGGCCGAGGGGCGGCGACTGGCCCGGTTTTTGAAAGAGCTTGCGCGGGATCGGCTGACTGGGGCCTGCGACGATTACGCCGCCATTCTGGGGCGCTCGTACACCAGTCTGACGCTGCGGGATACGCGATCCCGCTGGGGGTCGTGCAGTTCGCATGGCGGGTTGATGTTTTCCTGGCGCCTGATCCTCGCGCCGTCCGATGTTCTGCACTATGTCGCCGCGCATGAGGTGGCGCATTTGGCCGAGATGAACCATTCGCCCGCCTTCTGGGCGCAGGTCGAACGTATTTTTGGCCCCTATGATGCCCCGCGCCGGTGGTTGCGTGAAAACGGAGCGATGCTGCACAGATACCGCTTTGACGCGTAGCCGAGTTGACCCCGCAGGTTTTTGTGATCACATGAGACCATGTTAGCCACACGCCCGACCGACTCGCATATCGCAACCCATGACCGGGTGTATCGCACCCTGCGGTCCCGTATCCTGCACGGAGAGATCGCCCCCGGCGAGGCGCTGACCTTGCGTGGGATCGGCAAGGAGTTCGATGTCTCGATGACGCCTGCGCGCGAGGCGGTGCGCCGTCTGGCGGCGGAAGGGGCGTTGTTTCTGTCCTCATCGGGGCGGGTTTCGACGCCGGAACTGACGAATGACCGGATCGAGGAACTGGCTGCATTGCGCGCGTTGCTTGAGGTGGAACTGGCCAGCCGTGCCCTGCCGCGTGCCCATATCGCGCTGATCGACCGGTTGCAGACCATCAACATGACCGTCGCCGAAATGGTGACCAAGCGCGACGCGGTTGGATATATCCGGTCGAATCTGGAGTTTCACAGGACGCTGTATCTGCGCGCGCAGGCCCCCGCGATGTTGGCCATGGCCGAGACGGTCTGGCTGCAACTTGGCCCCACCATGCGGTCCTTGTACGGGCGGCTTCGGCGCACCGAGCCGCCGCATTATCACAAGCTGATCATCGCCGCGCTGAAGGCCGGGGACGAGCCGGGGTTGCGCCTTGCCGTGCGCTCCGACGTAACACAGGGGTTGCGGTTGCTGGTTGCTTAAGCGGCGAACCGCCGAAGCGTCGATTTGGCGGCAGCCACTCTCGGTCGTTCTGGTTTGCGCGTCCGGTCTGCGCTAGGCTGAGGCAAATCACAAACAAGAGCAGATTTCAGTCATGATCAATCGACGGAGCTTTTCCATTGGCCTTGGCGCGGCAATATTGGCCGGGTGCAGCGACGGGGGTGCGCCATCCCGTGCGCCTGCGTCGCGTATGCAGTCGGTGCCGAATGCGGGCTACGATGCCTGGGTGGCCAATTTCAAATCGCGTGCCGCGTCGCAGGGGATTTCCCAGACGACCATAAATCGGGCCTTTCAGGGTGCGGGCTATTTGCCCGGCGTGATCGAGCGCGACCGCAATCAGGTGGAATTCAAGCGCTCGCTTGAGGATTATCTGGCCATCGCCGCCTCGGACGAACGCATCAGCACCGGGCGGCAGATGTTGCAGCGGTACAATGGGACGCTGTCGCAGATCGAGGCGCAGTACGGTGTCGACAAGAAGGTTGTCGTGGCCGTCTGGGGTTTGGAAAGCCGATACGGCGCGCGGCGCGGCGACGTGCCGGTGATTTCGGCCACGTCCACCTTGGCGTATGAGGGGCGGCGCGGCGAATTTTTCGAAAAGCAACTGGTCGCAGCCCTGAAGATCATTCAGGAGGGCGACACCTCGCCCGCCAACATGACCGGCAGCTGGGCCGGGGCGATGGGGCATACGCAGTTCATCCCAACCTCGTATCTGGCCTATGCGGTGGATTTCACCGGCGACGGTCGGCGCGATATCTGGTCCGAGGATCCGACGGATTCTTTGGCCTCGACAGCGGCCTATTTATCCCGTGCCGGTTGGGTGCGCGGCCAGCCTTGGGGTGGCGAGGTCGGCACCGTGTCGGGTACGCCGGTTGCAGTGCTGCAACCGCAAGTGCCGGGGCCACGCATCGCCGTGTTCCGCAATTTCAATGTTATCAAGCGGTATAACAACTCGGACAGCTATGCGATTGGCGTGGGGCACCTGTCGGACCGGATCGCCGGAGGCGCGCCGTTTCAGGCCTCATTCGGGCCGGATGCCACGGGTCTGACGCTGGAGGACCGCAAAGACCTGCAACGCCGCCTGACCTCGGCCGGGTATGACACGCAGGGCGCGGATGGGGTGATCGGGAACAACACCAAATCCGCCATCAGCGGCTATCAACGCGCCAATGGCCTGCCTGTGACCGGCGAGCCATCGGTTGACCTACTGCGTCGTTTGGGCGGTTGACGGTTTACGCCGCCAGCCCTTTCGACCCGATATCCAGGAATTTCTGACGGCGGTCCTTGATCAGGGCCGCTGCATCTTTGCCGTCCAGCTCTTTCAGCATGGCGGCGATGGCTTCGCGCACCGATTCAACCGCCTCGGGGCGACCGCGATGGGCCCCGCCTTTGGGCTCGGGGATGATCCGGTCGCAGACACCCAGCTTGTGCAGGTCCTGCGCTGTCAGGCGCAGCGCCTCGGCGGCTTCGCGCATCTTCTCGGCGTCTTTCCACAGGATCGAGGCGCAGCCTTCGGGTGAGATCACCGAATAGACCGAATGTTCCAGCATCGCGACACGGTTGGCGGTCGCAAAGGCCACAGCCCCGCCGGACCCACCTTCGCCGATAATGACCGATACTAGCGGCACACCGATTTTCAGACACATTTCGGTCGAACGCGCGATGGCCTCGGACTGGCCGCGTTCCTCGGCGCCTTTGCCGGGATAGGCGCCCGCCGTGTCGATCAGGGTGATCACTGGCAGACCAAACCGTCCGGCCATCTCCATCAGGCGCACGGCCTTGCGATAGCCTTCGGGCCGGGCCATGCCGAAATTCCGTTCGATCCGCGATTTGGTGTCGCTGCCCTTTTCATGGCCGATCACCATCACCGGCTGGTCGTTGAACCGGGCCAGCCCGCCGATCACCGCCAGATCGTCGGCAAAGTTCCGGTCGCCCGCCAGCGGCGTGAATTCGGTGAACAGCTCTTTGACATAGTCCTGGCAATGGGGCCGTTCGGGGTGGCGCGCCACCTGACATTTCCGCCACGGGGTCAGATCGGCATACAGTTCATCCAGCAGCTTGGCGGCCTTGGCGTCCAGCGCGGCGGCTTCTTCGCTCACGTCCATTTCTTCATTGGCACGGGCCAATGCGCGCAGCTCTTCAGCTTTGCCTTCGATCTCGGCCAGTGGTTTTTCGAAATCCAGATACTGGGTCATGACGCCTCTCAACGCGGAAGTTCCCTGCTATATGACCTGACGTCGCCCCGGATGCAACTCAGCAAGATTTGTGGGCCGTGAATATGCAAGCTGAGGAAAGCAATGAGAAGGAAGGATGCCGATGGCAACCAGCTACGAAGACCGGGTTCTGCGCGTGCTGAGCTATATCCACGACAACCCTGCCGTGGATCTGTCACTGGACGCGCTGGCCGATGTCGCCGCCATGTCCCGGTTTCACTGGCACCGCGTGTTTCGCGCCCTGACCGGCGAGACCTGCGCGCAGGCTGTACGCCGCCTGCGGCTGCACCGCGCGGCGACGCTGTTGGTGCGAACCGACACACCGGTGGCCCAGGTCGCGGCAACCGTTGGCTATCCCAACCCAAGCTCATTTGCGCGGGCCTTTACCGAGGCCTATGGCAGCAGCCCCGGTGCCTTTCGCAAGGCGGGGCAGTTTCTGCCGGCTCATCCCAACTTTAGAACCGGAGGATACCCGATGCATCCCGTGACAACCCGTACCGAACCCGCCCGCCGTGTGATCGCGCTGCCCCACAAGGGGGCCTATTCCGAAATCGGCAAGAGTTTCGAGGCCTTTGGTGCCTTGTGCGAATCCCGCCAGCTCTGGCCGCAGATCGGCCCGGTTCTGGCGCTGTATCTCGACAGCCCCGAGGACGTGCCCGAGGATCAGTTGCGCAGCTATGCCGGGGCTGAATTCCGGGGCGATGAGACGCCCCAAGGCATGGAGGACATGCAAATCCCCGGCGGGAAGACCGCGGTGCTGACCCACAAAGGCCCTTATTCCGGGATCGAGGCCGCCTATCACAGCCTGTTCGGCAACTGGTTGCCCGAATCCGGCGAAGAGCCTGCGGATCAGCCATGCTATGAAATCTACCTCAACGATCCGCGCGAAACCCCGCCCGAAGAGTTGCTGACCGAGATCTGTCTTCCCCTGAAGTGATCAGCTTGGCCACAGGACCGGATACAGCGAGGCGACCAGCAGTGCTGCCATGGTCCAATTGAAAACCAACAACCGGCGCGGATTCGTCAGGAACCGCGCCATTTGCTGGCCCAGCAGGGTCCAGGTGCTGACCGAGGGCAAATTGACCGCGCCGAACACCAGCGCGACGATAACGATCACGTTCAGTGTCTGATCGGGCGCGTAAGCCGTGGTCGCGGTCAGTGCCATGGCCCAGGCTTTTGGGTTGACCCACTGAAACGCGGCGGCCTGCAGGAACGTCATTGGAGTGCCGACTTCGGCCTTCCCACCGGCGGGCGCGGCATGTGCGACTTTCCAGGCCAGATACAGCAGATACGCCACCGAGGCGACCTTCAGCACCGTGTAGCTGGCCGGGTATTGGTTGAACATCTGCACCAGCCCCGCGCCGACAAGCAGGACCATGAAGGTAAAGCCAAGCCCGATCCCCAGCATATGCGGGATCGAGCGGCGAAAGCCGAAATTGGCCCCTGACGCCATCAGCATCAGGTTATTCGGCCCCGGAGTGATCGAGGATACGAAGGCAAACACAATCAGGGCCAGAAGGATGTCGTAAGTCATGGGGCGAATTTTTGCGCCAAAAGCGGCAAATGAAATTGCGTTTTGGTGCGCATCTTGTTTATTTTCACAATTAGTGACCAAGATGGATCAGATAAACCGCTATATATTGCGTGAACTGACCGCAGATGGGCGGATCAGCAATCTGGAACTGGCGGATCGCGTGGGCCTGTCCCCCTCTGCCTGTCTGCGCCGGGTGCAGGAATTGGAAAGGGCCGGAGTGATCACCGGTTACCGCGCCGTTCTGGACCCGGTCGCACTGGGCAAGGGGTTCGTGGCCTATATCGGCGTTGGGCTGGGCGAACATACCAAGGCCGCGCAGGAAGGGTTCGAACGGGCTTTGCAACGCGCTCCCGAAGTGGTCGAATGCCACAACATCACCGGCACGATCGAATACCTGCTGCGCGTCGAATGCGCCGACCTTCCATCCTATAAGACCTTCCATACCGATGTGCTGGGAACGCTGCCCCATGTCACCTCGATCACGTCCTATGTGGTTATGGGGTCGCCCAAGGATTTGCGGGCCTGAGCGGCCACATTGTGAAGATTCACGCTCTTGCAGGGTAAAAATTCACATCCTAGTGTGACGGTAATGATGCCGTAGACCAAAATACCAAACAAACGCGGCGCACACAGGGAGATGATGATGAAACTCTTTCGTACAGGTGCGATTGCGGCTGCCGCCGTTTTGATCGCCGGGGCTGCGCTGGCGGCACCGCTGAAGCTGCAGCCCGCAAGCCCTCAGCCCAGTCCAAAGGCAGGGCTGGACGTCAAATACGCGTGGGAGGGGAACCCGCCGCGCAAAATCCAGAACCTGTCCAAAGTGGACTTTTTGCTGAAGAAGGCAAAGCCCGGTCAACCTTTGCGGGGATTGGACTATCGCGATACCACCGAAGGCGATCCGGTTCTGACGTTCAACGAAGCCTATAACGTGGCGGCTGAAGTTTCGGGCTATATTCGGTTCGATTCACCGGGTGTATATGAACTGGAAACCTGGTCGAATGACGGCATCGACGCCTGGGTTGGCGGGCAACAGATCGGTTATGTCAACGGGCGTCAGGGCTGTGAGGCCAACCAAAGAACAGCGGTCGAAGTCCCACAAGCCGGGTGGTATCCGCTGAAGATCAAGTATTTCCAGAAATACGGCACATCCTGCCTGATGATGAAATGGGGCAAACAGGGTGATCGGTTCACCTGGACGCCAAACAACGTGTTTGGCCGGTAAAAAAGGCGCCAGATCTGGCGCCTTTTTCAATCTGGTCAGCCGTTGGCCGCGATCAGCTCGGCCTGTGCCACGATGACTTCGGCCTGTTTGATTGAAGCGATGTCGACAAGACGGCCTTTGTAAACTGTGGCCCCTTCGCCATTGGCCTTGGCCTGTTCCATCGCGGCCAGAATCTCGCGCGCTTCCGAGACAGCCTCATCCGACGGGGTGAAGACCTGATTGGCCAAAGCGATCTGTTTGGGGTGGATCGCCCATTTGCCAACCATACCCAGCGTGGCCGAGCGTTTGGCCTGCGCGATATAGCCTTCGTCATCCGAGAAATCGCCGAACGGCCCGTCTACCGGCAGAACCCCGTGCGCGCGGCAGGCGGCAACGATGGCGGCCTGCGCCCAGTGCCACGGATCGGACCAGTGCTTTTCGCCCTCGCGCAGCATGTAATAGTTTTCCTGCGTTCCGCCGATGCCAGTGGTCTGCATCCCCATCGAGGCTGCAAAATCCGCAGCACCAAGGCTCATGGCTTGCATACGGGGCGAGGACGCGGCGATTTCTTCGACATGGGCGATACCTGCAGCGGATTCGATGATCACTTCGAACGAGATCGGCTTGGTTCGGCCCTTGGCGCGCTCGATAGCAGTGACCAGCGCGTCCACGGCGTAGACATCTGCCGCGCAACCGACCTTGGGGATCATGATCTGGTCCAGACGGTCGCCCGCCTGTTCCAGAACGTCAACGACATCGCGGTACCAATAGGGTGTGTCCAGCCCGTTGATCCGCACCGACATATACTTGCCACCCCAGTCGATGGTGTTCAGCGCTTCGATGACATTTGCGCGGGCGGCGTCCTTGTCAGATGGGGCAACCGAGTCCTCGAGGTCCAGATTGATCACGTCTGCGGCCGATGCTGCCATCTTGGGGAACAGCTTGGTGTTCGATCCGGGGCCGAACAATTGGCAGCGATTGGGGCGGGCCGGGGCGGCGGGTTGAATGCGGAAACTCATCGGGGCCTCTTGTGGGTAAGGAAATTGCGATTTTTCTCTCGATTGAGGTATTAAATTACGCGGATCAGCGCAAGCGGGATTGTGCGCCTGCGGCAATGCGCGTGCAGAAATCGCAGTTTCGACTGCGAAGTAAGGGTGATTAAAGTTTAATCAGTTTGAAAACTTCGAATATTTTTGCGCGGTCAGCGAACACTGCGCAAAAACCTCGCGTGCTATGTGGGGTTAGTCGGTGAAAACGCGAAGCGCTCGTACTGGCGCTTGTCTACTTTGCGTCGGAATCAAAGGAGTGACCGCAATGATCGAGACACCGTACCTGCTGTTTTTGGGCGATGCGCCCGACCAACTGGCCGCCAAAGTTGCAATCGGAATCCGGGACTGGCGTCCCGAGAACGCCGTTGGCCAATTGCGGATGGATGGCTGCAAGGCCGACCTGGGCATGACTGACATGACGCTGGAAGAAGGCAAGGCCGCCGGTGCCAAGACCCTGGTGATCGGTGTTGCGAACCGTGGCGGCGTGATCAGCCAGGCCTGGAAAGAGGTTCTGATCGCTGCGCTGGAAATGGGTTACGATCTGGCGTCGGGCCTGCACAACCTGCTGCGGGATGAGGGCGATCTGGTCGCAGCGGCGCAGACCCACGGCGGCACATTGCACGACGTTCGTGTACCGACCGTTGGATACCCGATCGCAAATGGCAAAAAGCGCAGCGGCAAGCGCTGCCTTGCCGTCGGAACCGATTGTTCGGCCGGTAAGATGTATACCGCCATGTCCATGGACGCGGAAATGCGCAACCGTGGTATGAAATCGACATTCCGCGCCACTGGTCAGACCGGCATTCTGATCACCGGTCAGGGCGTGCCTCTGGACGCCGTCGTTGCAGACTTCATGGCAGGCTCGGTGGAATATCTGACGCCCGAGAATGATGAGGATCACTGGGATCACATCGAAGGGCAGGGGTCCTTGTTCCATGTCTCGTATTCCGGTGTCACCATGGCCCTGATCCACGGCGGTCAGCCGGATGCCCTGATCCTGTGCCATGAACCCACCCGGACGCATATGCGTGGTCTGCCCGAGTATTCCCTGCCGACGCTGCCGCAGCTGCGCGATACCGCATTGCCGCTGGCACGGGTTGCAAACCCGGACTGTCAGGTGGTCGGCGTGTCGATCAACACCCAGCACCTGAGCGAGGATGAAGCGAAGGCCTATATCGCCAAGGTCGAGGCCGAAATGGGCCTGCCCGCCACTGACCCGTACCGTTTTGGTGCTGGCAAACTGGTGGACGCGCTGGCCGCGCTGTGATCTGAACGGCGCGCCGGAGGCGGGTGTTGATCCGCCTCCGGCGGCCGTATTTTGAACGAGAAGAAGGAGCGGGCGCGTGCAGATTGACGTCTCTCGTGATGTTTTCCGGCTGGCGCAGGTGTTCACCATCTCGCGCGGGTCGCGGACCGAGGCAAAGGTGCTGACGGTACGGCTGTCGGATGGGGCGCATGAAGGCTGGGGCGAATGTGTGCCCTATGCGCGGTATGACGAGACGCTCGAGTCCGTTGAGGCCGAGATTGCCGGGTTGCCTGCGGAGTTCACACGTCAGGCGCTGATGGACCTGTTGCCTGCGGGTGCGGCGCGGAACGCGGTGGATTGCGCGCTGTGGGATCTTGAGGCCAAGCGAGCGGGCAAACGCGCCTGGGATCTGGCCGGATTGCCGGTGCCGGGGGCTGAAATCACCGCTTATACCCTGTCGCTGGACACGCCCGAGGCGATGCAGAAGCAGGCGGCCGAGAATGCGCATCGCCCGTTGTTGAAGATCAAGCTGGGCACCCCGGACGACATGCCCCGGCTGGAAGCCGTGCGCGCGGGCGCGCCGGATGCCAAGATCATCGTGGATGCGAATGAAGGCTGGTCTGCCGAGGTTTACGCCGATCTGGCACCGCATCTGGTGCGTCTGGGTGTGGCGCTGGTCGAGCAGCCTCTGCCCGCCGGTGACGACGACGCGCTGATCGGCATGGAGCGCCCGGTGCCTGTCTGTGCCGATGAATCCTGCCATGACCGGACCAGCCTGCCGAAGCTGAAGGGCAAGTATGATGTGGTCAACATCAAGCTCGACAAGACCGGCGGTCTGACCGAGGCGCTGGCCCTGCGGGAAGCGGCGCTGGCCGAGGGTTATCGCGCGATGGTTGGCTGCATGGTTGGCAGTTCACTGGCGATGGCCCCTGCGACCTTGTTGGCGCAGGGCGCGATGGTAACGGACCTTGACGGCCCGCTGTTGTTGGCCGAAGACCGCGCGACACCGCTGACATTTGATGATGCCGGAGTGCACCCGCCCATGGCGGCACTTTGGGGCTAAGGAGAGATACATGACTCGCACCGTTTACGTGAATGGCGAATACCTGCCCGAGACCGAAGCCAAGGTTTCGATCTTTGACCGTGGTTATCTGTTTGCGGACGCCGTTTACGAAGTGACCAGCATTCTGGACGGCAAGCTGATCGATTTCGAAGGCCACGCCGTGCGCCTCAAGCGGTCCTTGGATGAGCTGGAGATGGCCGAGCCGTGCTCCAAGGAAGAGCTGCTGGAAATTCACCGCAAGCTGGTTGAATTGAACGGCATCGAGGAAGGTCTGGTTTACCTGCAGGTCAGCCGGGGTTCGGATGGCGACCGTGATTTTGTGTTCCCGTCGGCGGATACCAAACCCAGCCTCGTTCTGTTCACGCAGAACAAGCCGGGTCTGGCGGATAGCCCGGCGGCCAAGAAAGGTGCCAAGATCATCTCGATTGATGACCTGCGCTGGGGTCGTCGTGACATCAAGACCGTGCAGCTGCTCTACCCGTCGATGGGCAAGATGATGGCCAAGAAAGCGGGCTGCGACGATGCATGGCTGATCGAGGATGGTTATGTGACCGAAGGCACCAGCAACAACGCCTTTTTCGTCAAGAACGGCAAGATTGTCACCCGTCCGCTGTCCAACGACATCCTGCACGGCATCACCCGCAAGGCCGTGCTGCGCATGGCGGCTGAGGCGCAGATGGAAATCGAAGAGCGTCTGTTCACCATCGACGAGGCCAAAGAGGCGGACGAAGCCTTTACCACCTCGGCCAGCGCCTTTGTCATGCCGGTGATCGAGATTGACGGCGTGACGCTGGGCGACGGGACGCCCGGCCCGGTCGCAAAGCGTCTGCGCGAGATTTATCTGGACGAAAGCCGTAAAGCGGCGATCTAAAGAAAAGGCCCGCCAATCCGGCGGGCCTTATTCGTTTTGGGGGCGTCAGCCTTTCTTGGTGACGTTTTCCTCGAAGGCGACCTTGAAGGCGGCCTGTTTCTCGGGGCTGGCCTCGGTCTGATAGTTGGCTTTCCACTCATCCATGGTCATGCCGTAGAAAATTTCGCGCGCCTCGTCCTTGCCCATTTCGATGCCCTTTTCATTGGCCGCTTCCTGATACCAGCGCGACAGGCAATTTCGGCAGAACCCGGCCAGGTTCATCATGTCGATGTTTTGTACGTCCGTGCGGTCTTCCATCAGGTGCTGCTGCAACCGGCGGAAGGCGGCGGCCTGAAGTTCGATTTCGGTTTGCTTGTCCATAAGTCTGGCTCCGGGTGGTTCTGGTGCGTGTCACACCTGACCTAGCGGTCCGGTGGGGATGTTTCAATAAACAGGATGTCAGACCAGTTTCAGGGCCAGCCACGGGATGATGCAGAAGATCAGGGTGAGGATCTTGTAATTGGCGAGATACCGGAAATACGCCTGTTTCACATCCGCGCGGTCCATCTGGAACATCCGACCGTGAATACCGGCGATCCAGTCCTGCATCAGGACGATCATCATGGTGGTGAACAACAGAATGGCGATATTCAGTGCCGCCATCCAGCCAAAGAAGCTTGTCAGGAACTCTTGAGTCATGCCTGCCTCCTTTCCTTCATTATATGGGGAGGCAGGATCAGGAGTGGAATACCCGTTGAGGATCTGAGGCTAAAGGTCGCTTTCCTCCAGCGCGTCCGTCAGGACAACTGCCAGCCGCTCGGCCCATTCCCGTTGCCCGGCGTGATCCGCGATCAGATCATTGCGCAGTTCGATCAGGGCGTTGGGGCGGCCATGGGTTGTGCAATGCTTGTCAATCGCGTCACCGGGCAGGACCCCGGTATAGGGCTCGTTCACGCCGACGCACAGGTCGTCCTCGGCCTTTAAACGGTCAATCAAAGGACCCGCGAATCGCTCGTCCGGGGTGTGCAGTACGCCAATATGCCAGGGTCGTGGGTCGCGGCCACGCAGTTGGCGGGTGAAGGAATGCATCGACACGACAACCGCATGGGGCAGGGCGGCCAACCGCCCAAGCGCTTCGTGATACGGGCGGTAGCACATGTTCAGGCGACGCTCGCGCTCGGCCGCATCGGCGTGGCGGTTGCCCGGGATGATCGAGCCGTCGTACAGCTTCATCAGCAGGGTCGGGTCATCCTCACCCCGGTTCGGATCGATCACCAGTCGCGAGAAATTGGCGGCGATCACCGGCGCATTCAGGATTTCGCCCAGATGTTTCGATACCTCATAGGCACCGACATCATAGGCGATGTGACGCTCCATATCTTCACGCGGCAGGCCGAGGTCGCCGTCACCCACATCGGGCGGAACGGTATTGGTTGCGTGGTCGCAGGTGATCAGCCAGCGGGACGGGCGATCCTCGCCGTGGATAAAGAACGGAGTGTACGTCATAAGCCTGTCATCAAGTTTGCCGCAGGTGTATGGCAGTTGCTTCGGAAAGGGAATTGCGCAATAAGCAGCCAAGGCAATGTTTGCGGTAACATTGCCCTAACACCGTGGGATCGAGGAGAGCAAGACCAATGCGACGCCTTAGAAATGTGAAAATTGTGGCGACGCTGGGACCGGCGTCCAACGACTATGACACCATTCGTGCCCTGCACGAGGCTGGGGCGGATGTGTTTCGCCTGAACATGAGCCACGGCAGCCACGACGAGATCCGCGAACGGCATCGCATTATCCGTCAGGTGGAAAAGGATCTGGACAGCCCGATTGCGATTCTGGCCGACTTGCAGGGCCCCAAACTGCGCGTCGGCGTATTTGCTAATGATGCCGAGGAACTGGAAGAGGGTGCCGCGTTCCGACTGGACCTTGACCCGCAGGCCGGGGATGCGGCCCGTGTCTGCCTGCCGCACCCCGAGATTTTTGCCGCCCTCGAACCCGGCGCGCGGCTGCTGGTCAATGACGGCAAGATTCGCCTGATCGTCAATGATTGTGGGCAGAACTATGCCAATTGCACGGTTGAGATTGGTGGCACAATCTCGAACCGCAAGGGTGTGAACGTTCCCGATGTCGTGCTGCCGCTGGCCGCGTTGTCGGCCAAGGATCGCGACGATCTGGAATTTGTCTGCCAGCTGGGCGTCGACTGGCTGGCGCTCAGCTTTGTTCAGCGCGCCAAGGACGTGTTCGAGGCGCGCGCGCTGGCGGATGGCCGCGCCGCGATCCTGTCGAAGATCGAAAAGCCCGCCGCCGTGCAGGCCTTTGACGATATTCTGGATGCCTCGGACGGGATCATGGTCGCGCGTGGCGATCTGGGCGTGGAACTGCCGGTCTCGGCGGTGCCTCCGATCCAGAAACGTCTGGTGCGCAAGTGCCGCGGCGCTGCCAAGCCGGTCATCGTCGCCACTCAGATGCTGGAAAGCATGATCGAAAGCCCGATGCCCACCCGCGCCGAGGTTTCGGATGTGGCGACCGCGATCTATGAGGGGACGGACGCAATCATGCTGAGCGCGGAATCCGCCGCAGGCTCGTATCCGATCGAAGCGGTTCAGACCATGAACAAGGTCGCCATCGAGGTCGAGGCCGACCCGACCTATGTGCAGATCATTGCCGCCTCGCGCACGGCCAAGGGCACGACCGTTGCGGATGGCATTGTCGCAGCTGCCCGCGAAATCGCCGAGAAAACGGACATCAAGGCGATCTGCTGCTTTACCCAAAGTGGCACCACAGCCTCATTGACCGCGCGCGAGCGACCCGGTGTGCCGATCATTGCCATGACATCCCAAATGGGCACGGCGCGCAGGCTGTGCCTGAGCTGGGGCTGCAACTGCGTGATGACGCCCGAGTTGCAACGGTTCAAGGGGGCCGTGGTCAACGCCGCACGCGCCGCACGGGCCGGCGGGTTTGCAACGGAAAGCGACCAGATCGTCGTAACCGCCGGTGTGCCCTTTAACGTCCCCGGAACGACAAACATTCTGCGGGTTGCACCATGTGACGAACGGCTGATCTACAGCACCGATCCCGAATAAGCCCGATACAAATCAGCCCCTCAACCCGCCCCGCATCATGCCGGGCGGGCTTGTTTCACCACGCGAATATCGCTGATTTTTAAGCGAAATTTGACCGCTTGGGGCGAATTTTGCAGAATAGAATTCATTTTCTGATGGAAATTTCGGATAAAGACCCTAAGGGCAGTCAAATTCACAAGTTCCAAGTTCCGGCTGCTCTGCCGGGGGCACGGGCCCCGGATAACAACGAAAACGGAGGAACGAGATGACAGCGAAAATTGTCATAGGACTGGACGGGACAGAAACCGGAGAGCGCGCATTGGCCTTCGCCAAAGACCTGGCGGAACGGCTGAATACGTGCGAGCTTTTGGTCGCTTATGTGATCGAATGGTCCCCGTACACATTCCAAACCCCTGAAGAAAACGCACAACGCCACAAACGGCGCGAAGAAGAGGTCGAGCTGGCAACAACCCGCATCGTGACCCCTGCTGTGGACGCGTTGAATGCGGCCGGATTCCAGGCGCATGGCGTCGTGCGGCACGGAGACGTGGCCGAGACGCTGAACAAGATCACTGTCGAAAACGGCGGATCGCAGATTGTGGTTGGCCGCGCTTCGGCTGACGGCATCAAGAAGCGGCTGTTTGGCAGCGCCACGCAGAATCTGGTGATGCATGCCGACGTGCCAGTCACCGTTGTGAACTAAGGGGGTAGAAAATGAAAACCTTCAAATATCTCAGTCTTCTTGTCGTATCAATGCTGGTGGCAGGTGCGGCAACGGCCCAAGAGGCTCCGGGCCTGGACGACAAGATCAATCAGGCCTTCGCCGATGCGACCGGGCCGTTTGTCAGCTTTATCTTCGCGCCGTTCCCGGGAACCGGGTTCCCGTGGATCGTCGGCTGGCTGGTGGTCGCGGCGACCGTGTTCACGCTTTATTTTGCTTTTGTTCAGTTTCGGTTCTTCGGACACTCTATCAGCCTGGTCAAAGGCGACTATTCCGACCCAAACGATGCGGGTGAGGTCAGCCACTTTCAGGCTCTGGCCACAGCCCTGTCGGGTACGGTCGGTCTGGGCAACATCGCCGGTGTGGCCGTTGCCATTGGGATCGGCGGACCGGGCGCGACCTTCTGGATGATCGTCGCGGGCCTTTTGGGCATGGCGTCGAAATTCACCGAATGTACGCTGGGTGTAAAATACCGCAACGAATACGAAGACGGCACCGTTTCGGGTGGCCCGATGTACTATATGTCCAAGGGCTTTGCCGAACTGGGCCTGCCGGGTGGTAAGATTCTGGCGGTTCTGTTCTCGATCTTCTGTATCCTTGGCGCGCTGGGCGGGGGCAACATGTTCCAGGCCAATCAGGCGCATCAGCAGATTGCAGGCATCGTCGGGGACTATCCGGGCTGGATCACCGGTTTGGTCTTTGCGGCCATCGTTTTTGCGGTGATCGTGGGCGGCCTGAAATCCATCGCGCGCGTGACCGAAAAGGTCGTTCCCTTCATGGGTGTCATGTATGTGCTGGCCGCACTGGTCATCATCATCATGCACGCGGATCAGATCGGCTGGGCCTTTGGCCAGATCTTTGCTGGCGCCTTTACCGGCCTCGGTGTTGCCGGCGGCATGGTTGGCGCGCTGATTCAGGGCTTCCGCCGTGCGGCGTTCTCGAACGAAGCGGGCGTTGGTTCGGCTGCGATTGCACACTCGGCTGTGCGGACCAAGGAACCGATCACCGAAGGCTTCGTGTCGCTGCTTGAGCCTTTCATCGATACCGTTGTGATCTGTACCATGACGGCGCTGGTGATCATCATCACCCAGCAGCTGATCGTTGATCCGGCAACCGGAAACTACATGCTGAACGAGGCAGGCAATGCCATCGCAACCGTCGACGGCAACTCGGGCGTCAGCCTGACTTCGGCGGCCTTCGGCAGCGCGTTCAGCTGGTTCCCGTTCATCCTGGCGATTGCTGTGGTGCTGTTTGCCTTCTCGACCATGATCAGCTGGTCCTATTACGGCCTCAAGGCCTGGACCTATCTGTTCGGCGAAGGCCACACCAAGGAACTGGTGTTCAAGATCATCTTCTGCATCTTCGTGGTGATCGGTGCGGCGGCCAATCTTGGCCCGGTCATCGACTTCTCGGATGCGGCGATCTTTGCCATGGCGGTTGTGAACGTCTTTGCGCTGTACTTCCTGATGAAAGTGGTGCGTCAGGAACTGGCGTCCTACGCGGAACGTTTGAAAAGCGGCGAGATCCGCAAATTCGAACACTGACCCAAAGACCGGGGCGGCCTTTGTCGCCCCGGTACGTCGCCAGCCTGCGAAAATCGCAGATTCTGGGCCGAACCCCCTTGCCAGTATGACCGAACTTGCGTAAACGGCGCTTCTGATCGCGTGACCGGCCGAGATGGCATGCCGAGTCGCGTCTGAAACCGAACCCGAAAAAGGAGACGGAAATGCCTAAGATGAAGACCAAATCGAGCGCCAAAAAGCGCTTCAAGGTGACTGCGACCGGTAAGGTCCTTGCTGGCCAGGCCGGCAAACGGCACGGCATGATCAAGCGGACCAAGAAATTCATCCGCGACGCCCGTGGCAACACCACCCTGTCCGCCCCCGACGCCAAGATCGTCAAGGGCTACATGCCCTACGACCGCTAAGAGGAGATTAAGAGATGTCCCGCGTTAAAGGTGGAACCGTAACTCACGCCCGTCACAAGAAGGTCATCAAGGCCGCCAAAGGTTACTATGGCCGCCGCAAGAGCACCTTCAAGGTTGCCCGTCAGGCCGTCGACAAGGCCAACCAGTACGCAACCCGCGACCGCAAGAACCGCAAGCGCAACTTCCGCGCGCTGTGGATCCAGCGTATCAACGCTGCTGTGCGTTCGCATGACGAGGCTCTGACCTATTCCCGCTTCATCAACGGCCTGAACCTGGCCGGTATCGAAGTGGACCGCAAAGTTCTGGCCGACCTGGCCGTGCACGAACCGGAAGCGTTCGGCGCGATCGTTGCCAAAGCACAGGCCGCTCTGGCTGCCTGATCCTCTGAAAAGAGACAGTGAAAAAAGGGCCGTCCCATTTGGGGCGGCTTTTTTGTTTTAGGTAGGAGGGATGTCGGTTTCGAGCCCAACGTGACACATGCTTCGCCTTGCATGAATGGCCGCTTTTGAACCGTGCGTCATTGCCAGTTCAGACCAATCAACCACTCTTTGGCTGCTGTAAACGACGCTCTTGATGTCTGATCCGCATGCGACAACATCCAAACTTCCCTTCTCGGAAGCTTGGCGCAGTTTTTTGGCTCGATTACTCGAAATCTTGAATCGGACAATACGATTGCTCTTGGAAGTAGCGTTTTTCCAATTCCCGCCGCTACGGCCTGAATCGCCGTCTCAACGTCCATTACTCGCAAACCCGCACGCAGGTGTTCTGACCTCGCGGTCCTTTCAAGCCAACGCGCCTGCGGCAGGCGAGAATGTGCCTCGTCGTAGGTGATCCAACCCAATTTCGCACATTGCTCCGGTGAGACAAAACTTGCAGCACAGGCAACGAATGAAATCTCGCCCAGCTTTTGCGCTTTGGTGCGTAGACCCCCATCAGATGGACGTGCAAAGCGAACTGATAGATCGGCCTCACGCTTGGACAAGTTCAGATTGTCCGCACGCGGAACAAGCTCGACGCTGAGGTCTGGATGGAGGCGGGTCAAAAGAGGAAGATGAGGCACCAGAAAACGGTTCACGATAACAGGCACCGCGCTCAGACGTACGGAACCGGTAACCTTGTTTGTGCTTTCGCCTGAAATTGCGCTTATCGCAGCGTGACTCGTCTCGATTTTCTCAGCGTGTGACAGAATGCGCAACGCAGCGTCCGTCGGTTCGAACCGCCCATTTGCGCTACGCAAGAAAAGGGTCGTAGCCAAAGCCTCTTCAAGCGTTTTTATTCGGCGTGCTACCGTTGTATCGCTGACGCCAACCGTCCGCCCTGCTTCGGTCAGTTTTCCTTCGCGATGAAGCGCCAAAAGATACTTTAGATCATTCCAATCATGACTCTGCATTTTTGCAGAGTAAATCTCCAGTATTGCTGACTCAATCTTCGATTTCGATGTGGCAACTATGATTTCACAAATCTGTAGGAGAAAACAATTGAAGTTCATCATCCTGTTTGAAGACGCACCAGACGCTGATCCTGATATCCGCAAAACGCACATGGTTAAGCACCTCGATTTCCTTGAGCAGAACGCAGACAAGATCGAGGCTGCTGGCCCTTTGTCCGACGCCGAAGGTCAAGGGCGCGACGGTTTATGGATTGTGGAAGCAGGCACAGAGGACGAAGTCGATCAACTGGTGCATGATGACCCGTTCTGGCCGACTGGTCTCAGGAAATCGTATTCGATCATAAAATGGAAACAGGTCTATGTTGACGGTGCGCGGTTGATCCATCCGAGCTGAGGCTTAAGCGCTTAAAAAGCGTATAGTAAACATTGGCGTAGCCACAGCGAAAGCTCACTTTGTCCGCATATCGGCCATCAAAACAAAAAAACCGGCGCAGTGGGCGCCGGTTTTCATCGTTGCTTTGCAGCGGTATCTTACCCGAACACACGCCCCAGTGCGCCGTCAACGGCGTCGGTGATCTGGTCGATGTCGTCTGGCGTCGCGATCAGTGCGGGCGAGAAGCACAGGGTGTTGTTGCGGCTCGGGATCGAGCGGTTGGTGACGCCGATGATCACTCCCTGTGCCATGCAGTCGGCTACAACGGCCTGAGCTAACTTCTCGTCCACCGGCTCTTTCGATCCACGATCCGCGACCAATTCAGCGCCCAGGAACAGACCCTTACCGCGCACGTCGCCGATGACTTTGTGCTTTTCCATCAGTGCCTGAAGGTTGCCCATCATCCGGTCGCCCATGGCAGAACAGTTGCCCAGCAGGTTCTCATCCTGAATGATCCGCATGTTCTCGATCGCGGCCGCCGGACCCGCAGTGCAGCCACCAAAGGTCGAGATATCGCGGAAGTAGTTCATCGGGTCCGAGGCATCATCTTTGAACATATCAAAGACTTCCTCGGTAGTGACCATGCAGGCAATCGCCGCATAGCCTGAGGCGACACCCTTTGCCATGGTCACGAAGTCCGGCTTGATGCCATATTGTTGATAGCCGAACCAGGTGCCGGTGCGGCCCACGCCGCAGACCACCTCATCGATATGCAGCAGCACGTCGTATTTCTTGCAGATTTCCTGCACGCGCGGCCAGTAGCCCTCGGGCGCTTCGATCACGCCGCCTCCAGCGGTTACCGGCTCAAGGCACAGGGCACCCACTGTGTCGGGACCTTCGCGCAGAATGACCTCTTCGATCTGATTGGCAGCCCATTCGCCGAAATTCTCTTCGGGCGCGCCATCCAACTCATGCTTGCGGTATTCCATGCAATGGGGCACACGCACGAAATCGGGTGCGAAAGGACCGTATTGCGCCGTACGTTCGTCCTGACCGCCCGCCGACATGGTTGCCAGGGTCGAGCCGTGATAGTCGCGATCGCGATACAAGATTTTGGTCTTCTTGCCGCCATAACGCTTGTGGGCGATCTGACGAACTATCTTGAAGGCTTTCTCGTTCGCTTCCGAGCCCGAGTTGGTGTAATATACGCGGCTCATGCCGGGCATCTTGTCGATCAGGTTTTCGGCAAAGATCGACCCGGGAATCGAGCCCGCCGAGTTCGCGAAATAGCACAGCTTCATCAGCTGATCGTAAACCGCTTTCGCGATGGACTCGCGGCCATAGCCGACGTTGACTGTCCAGACCCCGCCTGAAACAGCGTCCAAGTGTTCTTTACCCTTCTGATCCCAGACACGCATGCCTTTGCCCTCGACAATGATGCGTGGATCACTTGTTTCCAGTGGCTTATGCTGGAACAGGTGATGCCAGATATGGGCGCGGTCGGCTTCGACGACGCGGGAGAGATCGTTTTCGTTGAACGTGCCGTCCATGACATGTCCTTTCAATGAAGTGCTTCGCGCGGGACACAGGCGTCCACGCCCGGTCGGTTGTTTGAGATGCTCTAGATCACCGCGAATGGCCAGTTTGAGATAGGGCCAGATCATATCATACCTTATTGCCAGACGGGATCGGTGTCGTAGTTTTACGGATTTGTCAGGATGGCGACTTTGTGATCAAGTCGCCCAAACGGTTTATGGGGAGATAGCCGATGTCAGCCAGCATATATGACGATCATCTGGACAAGTGCCGAGCGAATTACACGCCCTTGTCACCGCTGAGCTTTATCGAACGCGCCGCGCAGGTTTACCCCGATTACCCCTCGGTCGTGTATGGCGAACGCCGCTATACATGGGTCGAAACCTACGCACGCTGCCGCCGTCTGGCGGGTGCGCTGTCCGCGCGGGGGATCGGGCGCGGGGATACAGTGTCGATCATCGCGGCCAATATCCCCGAGCTTTACGAGGCGCATTTTGCCATCCCCATGGCTGGCGCGGTTCTGAACGCGATCAATACGCGGCTGGATGCGGCCATCATCGCCTTCATCCTAAACCATGCCGAGGCCAAGGTGCTGCTGGTCGATCCTGAATTCTCGGCTGTGGTCAAAGAGGCGTTGCAACAGGTCGATCACGATCTACTGGTCGTGGACATTGAAGACCCGAGTTTCGAGGGCGGTGAGCGTCTGGGCGATCTGACCTATGACACTCTGCAATCCGAGGGTGACCCGGAGTTCGACTGGTCACTACCTGCCGATGAATGGGATGCGATCACGCTGAACTACACCTCGGGCACGACGGGCAACCCGAAAGGCGTCGTCTACCATCACCGGGGGGCGGCGCTGAACGCGCAGTCGGACCTGCTGGACTGGGATATGCCCAAGCATTCGGTCTATCTTTGGACTCTGCCGATGTTTCACTGCAACGGCTGGTGCTTCCCCTGGGCAATGGCGGCCAATGCAGGTGTTTCGGTCTGCCTGCGCGCGGTCCGGGCCGAGCCGATTTATGCCGCATTCCGGGACGAGAAAGTGACCCATTTCTGCGGCGCGCCGATTGTGCTGAACATGCTGGCCCACGCGCCGGATCATCTGAAGGACTTCGAGCACCAGATCAAGGTGATGACCGCAGGCGCCCCGCCGCCCGCCGCCGTGATCGAAGCGATGGAGGCGATGGGCGTCGAGGTGACTCATGTCTACGGCCTGACGGAAACCTACGGCCCCTCGGTCGTCTGTGCGTGGAAAGAGGAATGGAATGACAAAAGCCCCGAGGAACGCGCTGTTCTGAAAGTACGGCAGGGGGTGCGCTATACCGCGCTGTCCGGGCTGATGGTCGCCGACCCCGATACCTTGCAGCCGGTGCCTTCTGATGGCGAGACGATGGGTGAGATATTCATGCAGGGGAATGTGGTGATGAAGGGGTATCTGAAAAATCCCGACGCCACCGACGCGGCCTTCAACGGCGGATGGTTTGCCTCAGGCGATTTGGGGGTGATGCATCCGGATGGCTATATCGCCATCAAGGACCGGTCCAAGGATATCATCATTTCGGGGGGCGAAAATATCTCGTCCGTCGAAGTGGAGGGCATCCTATATAAGCATCCGGCGGTGATGGAGGCCGCCGTGGTGGCACGCCCCGATGACAAATGGGGCGAAACGCCGTGTGCCTTTGTGGAACTCAAACCCGACACATCCGCGACCGAGGCCGAGTTGATTGCGTTCTGCCGGGACAACATGGCCCATTTCAAAGCGCCCAAGACAGTGGTGTTCGGCGCATTGCCCAAGACATCCACCGGCAAGATCCAAAAATTCGTACTGCGGGATCAGGCGCGCACGTTGGGTTAGGCTTTGTCGAAAATCGACAGGTCCAGTTCCAACAGCTCTCCCATCCAAAACGCATGGTCGCGGTGATCGGCCAGGTGATCTCCGGTTTCGGGATGGGTGAATACGGTCAGGCCTTGCCGGTTGAGCATCAGCCACGGGATGACCTGATCGAATGCGTCGGCGGCAAAGCCCAACTGGCAACTCCAGCGGGGGTGCGGGCCAACATTGCGGGCGTGCATGCGGCCCTTCTGCACGGGGAACAGGCGCGCGGCCTCTTCGCAGATGCGCTGGGCGGTGTCTTGCGTCTGCGCGTCGAAATAGACATGCGCGTGATAGCCGGTGATCTCGGACATTGGGACCTCGTTCTTGGCGGATTGCGTCAAGGTATGAGCGCGCCGAGAGGATTGATACCCGTACGCGCACACAGAATATGTGCGCTATGTTTCGGGCTGGTGCTGGTCCGGGTGCGCGGCCTGAAAAGCCGGAAGGGTTGCGCACGCGGCCTCGACATCCAGCAGGCGTGGCATATCCGACAGATCCACCTGCCAGCGGCGCGCGTTGTATAGCTGTGGGATCAGGCACAGATCGGCCAGCCCGGGCCGGGATCCGGTGCAGTAGGGGGCTTGCTGGAACCCGCCCAGCAGAGCCTCAAACGCCAGCAGACCAGGCCGGATAAATCGTTTCATCCAATCGCCCGGCATACCGTCGATGCCGCCGCTGAGTTGCGTGGCATACTGTGCCACGGACAGGTTGCAGACCGGATGAATATCGATGGCAATGCTGTGCGCCAATGCTTGCGCCTTGGCACGCTCGGCCGGGTCGTCAGGCAAGAGGCGCAGCCCACGGGTCTGATCCAGATACTCGATAATGGCCAGTGACTGGGTCAGACGTGCGCCATCGATCTCGAGCACAGGTACAAGCCCTTGCGGGTTGCGGGCCAGATGGGTGTCCGAGCGCTGCTCGGCGCTGGTCAGATCAACCGAAACGGCGCGGTAGGCTATCCCAGCGAGGTTCAGGGCGATCCGCACCCGGTAACTGGCCGAGGACCGCCAGTAGTCATAAAGAACAGTGCCAGTCACGCGGATCCCCCAATAAGCGGCTTGTCAGGACCCTTTGAGCGTTGCCGCCCGGATTGCCTGCGACAACACTGTGCCATCACCGATATGATTGGCCAAGACCAACACCAGCCGTGCATTCAGCGCATCGCTGGCTGCCTTGTCCAGACCGTCATGGGCGGCCAGAAGATCGGCATAGAACGCATCCGGGTCGTCAAGGTTCGGGGCCAGGGTTACATCCGTCATCTTGCTTACTCCTTACCACAGGCGCGGCGAATGGCCTGCCGGAATGCGTTTTCTTCGAAACTGTCGCGGCGCGCAGCGATGTGCTGATCGGGGCGGATCAGATAAACCGCGCCGGTCGCATTGCCCAGAAAGGCGCGTTTCAGCGCCAGCGACGGATCGTCTTTGACCGACAGTGCCAGACGCGTGACCTCGATCCCGTCTACTTCGAGTGTCTCGGGCGCTTCGGCATCAATCGTCAGCAGGGTGAATCCGTCGGTTAGTTTTGGCAGCAAGAACCCATCGCCCAACGGCACATCCGGACAGGCCGAGCCCGGACGGGTAAGCGCTGGCCCATCCAACGCATCGGCCGAGTTCAGCGCGGACCCGTCATAAGTGCACGGCTGGCTCAATCGGCCTGAATTCACCAGCGGGCGTGCGAAGTCATGGACCTCGCTCAGGTCCAGCACGGCATCGCGCAACAGGCGGGACATGTCGGACTTGGGCGTGATGAATTCCGTGGACTGGCTGGATTTGCGCAGGTTTTCATCAGCGCCCTGCGCCCGTTCACCGACATAGCTGTCCAGCAGGGTTTCGGGGGCCTTGCCGTCCATCACAAGTTTCAGTTTCCAGCACAGGTTGTCGATATCCTGAATGCCGGAATTGGCGCCCATCGCGCCAAACGGGCTGACCTGATGTGCGCTGTCACCGGCAAACAGAACCCGATCTTTGCGGAAACTCTCCATCCGGCGGCACTGGAACGTGTAGATCGAGACCCATTCAAGCTGAAATTCAACGTCATCCCCCAACATCGCCTTCAGGCGTGGGATCACGTTTTCGGGGCGTTTTTCTGTTTCGGGATCAATGTCGTTGCCCAATTGCAGATCGATCCGCCAGACATTGTCTGGCTGCTTGTGCAACAGTGCGGATTGGCCCCGGTTGAACGGTGGGTCAAACCAGAACCAACGCTCGGACGGGAAATCAGCCTCCATGATCACATCGGCGATCAGGAAGTTATCCTCGAACACGCGCCCGTCGAAATCGATGCCCAGCATCTGCCGGGTCGGAGATTTGGCCCCGTCGCAGGCAATCAGCCAGTCGGCCTCGACAACATAGGGGCCTTCGGGCGTTGCGACTTCCAGCCGGACGTGATCGTCATGGGTGCCAATGGCCTCGACCTTGTTGCCGCCCCGCAGGTCGATCGGCGCGCCGCTGGCCTGCAGGTCGCGCACGCGCGCCACAAGGAACTCTTCCAGATAATATTGCTGCAGGTTGATAAAGGCGGGGTTGGCCGCGCCTTTTTCGGGTTGGACGTCGAAGGTATAAACCTCGCGCGTGTCAAAGAAGACCTTGCCCTGATCCCATTGCACGCCCTTGTCCAAAATCGGGCGCGCACATCCCAGCCGGTTGGCGATATCCAGGGTGCGCTGCGAGAAACAGATGGCGCGGCTGCCGAAACTGACCTTGTCGTTTTCGTCCAGAACCACAACTTCGACGCCATGTTGCGCCAGATCGATGGCGGCGGCCAACCCGACCGGACCCGCCCCGATCACGATAACCTTGTGACGGGTCGGAACAGCGGAATCCTGGTCCGAACTGCGCTCATAGGCGTAAAGCGGAAAGTCGAATATCTTGTTCATGGGCAACCCCCAATCCTGATCTGTCGATGACCCGCGCCGTGACTGTTGCTGGCGGGTATTGGGGGCATCGTCTCATCGATTCTGGTGGCGCAAAACGATCTGGATCAAATGCGGCGGAATGCCCCGGGTCGTGTCGCAAAGGCCCGCGCCGAGGTGCCGGTGGCGCGTGTCGGACGCCTCCGGCGGGAGTATTTTTGAAAAGATGAAGCCTGCAGCGTCATGTTTTATACGGGGTTTCCAGGGCGGGCAGGACGGTGCCGGTGCAATCCCCGAAGCCGATTGTGAACCCGTCCCCTTTGGCGCTGCCTTTCAGGGTCAGCGTGTCGCCGTCTTCGATAAAGGATCGGGTTTCTCCGGTGTCCAGCGTCATCGGCTCCTTGCCGCCCCAGCTTAGTTCCAGCAGCGAGCCGCGATTTTCCTTTTCGGGGCCCGAGATCGTGCCGGACCCCAGCAGATCGCCCGTGTTCATCGGGCAGCCCGAGGTCGTGTGATGCGCCAGTTGTTGCGCGGCGGAATAGTACATTTCCTTGTAATTGGTCCGCGCGATGGTGGTTGCGGTCTGACCTTCGGGCGCAAGCGTGACCTCAAGATCCAGATCGTACAGCATCGGGCCGCAGTCCTTCAGGTGATCCAGCAATTCGAACTCGCGGTCCGGCGTGTCGCACCGGAAAGGTTCGAGCGCGGCTTTGGTGACAATCCATGGGCTGATCGAGGTGGCCGTGGCCTTGGCCTGAAAGGGACCGAGGGGCTGATACTCCCACGCCTGAATATCGCGGGCTGACCAGTCGTTCAGCAGGACGTAGCCGAAGATATGATCTTCCGCCTGCTGGACCGAGATTGGGCCGTCTGACGGCGTGCCGACGATGGCGCCCATCTCCAGCTCGATATCAAAGCGGCGGCTCGGCAGGAAGGCAGGCAGCTCCTGATCAGGTGATTTCAACTGACCCCACGGGCGGCGTATGTCCGTGCCCGATACGACCACCGATGAGGCACGGCCATTATACCCGATGGGCAGGTGCAGCCAGTTCGGCGGCAGCGCGTTTTCCGGCCCCCGGAACATGGTGCCGACGTTGAAGGCGTGGTGGCGGCCAGCGTAGAAATCGGTGTATTCGCTGACTGCGAAGGGCATTAAGAGTTCAACATCGCTTGCGTCAAACAGGAATGGTTCGATTTCTTGCTGGTAGGGTGATCCATCTCGAAGCATCTCAATGAGCTTCGTCCGAAATTGTTGCCAAACTTCAGGTCCTAGCTCCATAAACTCGTTCCAATAGCCATGATTGAAAACGGTATCTGAAGAGTATGAGAAGTATTCCTCCTCCAGCTCTGTAACGTTCAGTATCTTGTCCCCAATAGCCACTCCGCAATACGGTGTTTCAGGCATGTGCTGCGGATCGTTTGGGCACCAAAACACCCCATAGGGCAGGTTGTTCAGCGGAAACGGGTGGGCCGGATCGTTGGCCGAAGTCACCCAGGATTTCATCAATGGCATGTTGTCTCCAAATATCTGACCCGAAACCGGCTTACTTCTTGCCCGGCGTTCCGTCGAATTTCTTTTCCAGCGAGGTCCAGCAGTCGATGTAATCATCCTGCAATGGGGCCTCTTTGGCTGCAAACTCGGTCAGATGCTGCGGGAAGCGTGTTTCGAACATGAAGGACATGGTGTGATCCAGCTTGTCCGGCCCCAGATTGGCGTTCGAGGCTTTGTCGAACGCCTCGCGGTCCGGTCCATGCGGGATCATCATGTTGTGCAGGCTCATGCCTCCGGGAACAAAGCCCTGCGGCTTGGCGTCATACTGGCCGTAAATGTTGCCCATCAACTCGGACATGATGTTCTTGTGATACCAGGGCGGGCGGAACGTATCCTCGGCCACCATCCAGCGTTCACGGAACAGGACAAAGTCGATATTGGCCGTACCCGGCTGGCCCGAAGGTGCAGTCAGGACGGTAAAGATCGACGGGTCCGGGTGGTCGAACAGGATGGCGCCAACCGGGCAGTAGGTGCGCAGATCGTATTTGTAGGGCGCGTAATTGCCGTGCCATGCGACCACGTCCAGCGGGCTGTGGCCAATCTTGGTGACGTGGAACTGCCCGCACCATTTGATGGTCACGGTCGAGGGCACCTCGCGATCTTCGAACGCAGCGACCGGAGCCTTGAAGTCACGCGGATTGGCCATGCAGTTTGCACCGATGGGGCCACGGCCCGGCAATTCGAACTTCTGCCCATAGTTTTCGCACACAAAGCCGCGTGCCGGGCCCTCCAGAACCTCGACCCGGTACAGCAGGCCGCGCGGCAGGATGGCGATTTCCTTGGGCTCCAGATCGATGATCCCCAATTCGGTCGCAAAGCGCAGGCGGCCTTCCTGCGGCACCACCAAAAGCTCGGAATCAGCCGAGAAGAAATATTCATCCACCATCGACTCGGTCACCAGATAGATATGGCTGGCCATGCCGACCTGAGTGTTCACGTCCCCGGCGGTGGTCATCGTGTGCATCCCGGTCAACCAGGTCAGGCCCTGTTCAGAATGCGGAACCGGGTCCCAGCGGTACTGGCCCAGGCTGATCACATCAGGATCGATGCAGGGGGCCGATTTCCAGTACGGCAGGTCAATCTTCTCGTACCGGTGCGAGTGTTTGACCGATGGCCGAATGCGGTAGCACCACGTCCGCTCGGGCGGGTTGGCGGTGAAGGCGGTGCCGCTGAGCTGCTCGCCATAAAGGCCATAATTGCAGCGCTGCGGGCTGTTCATGCCCTGGGGCAGCGCGTCGGGCAGTGCCTCGGTCTCAAAGTCGTTTCCAAAGCCGGGCATATAGCCCGAATGGGTGCCAACCGGCGTGCTGGCCTGGGTCAGGCGGTGTGGATCAGTCGGACGATTCATCGCGTGTTCCTCCGTTTGCTGCTTGTCGGATAATAGTTGATTTTGTAACTAACAAGAATGACAAACGATGATTTCAGCAAAAAAGATGCCTTTGATCTGCAGAATTTCCTGCCCTTCCTGTTGAATCAGGCGGCTGAGGAGGCCTCGTTGGATTTTCAGAAGATCTACAAGGGTCGGTATGGGATGCTGCGCACCGAATGGCGGGTTCTGTTTCACTTGGGAATGTTTGGCACTTTGACCGCCAAGGACATCGGGGATCGCGCCAAGCTGCATAAAACCAAGATCAGCCGCGCCGTTGGGAAACTGGAAGCACGGCGTTATCTGAAACGGACGCGGGATGAACAGGACAGGCGTGTGGAATGGCTGACGCTGACGCCGATGGGCGAAACGGTATATCGCGAACTCAGCGGTGTTGCCCGGGAATACGATGCCAGGCTGGCCGGCCCCTTCGATGCGGCCGAGACCGCCCTGTTGCGTAAAATGCTCAGGCGTCTGGCCGGAATGGATTGACCTCTGGTACTATCGCATGACCGACCCCATCTGTGGCACAGAGCTAACACGGATTTTCATATGACCATTTCTGAACGCCTGTCGCCAGCGACATACGAATTGATCGACTGGCTTGTCACAAAGGGCCTTGAAGGGGCCGGACAGGAAGAACTGCTTGAAGGGTTTTGCAATGGGTTGATCGATCAGGGCCTGCCCCTTATGCGCTTTCATGCGGCCCAGTCGACACTGCACCCCGTCTATGGCGGGATGGGGTATAGCTGGTATCGCGCCAAGGGCGGCACATCCGAGAAGTTCGAGAACTCGGATACCCCCAGCGAAGAATGGCTGCGCAGCCCCTTATACGCCCTGCTGGAAGAGGATATCGAGGACATTCGCGTTCGGCTGGTCGATCAGAACGAACCCAGCCGTTTCCCGTTGCTGAATGATCTGCGGGAAGAGGGTGCGACGGACTACTACGCAACCGGCATTCCCTTTGAAAAGACCGAGATGCGGAACACCGGGGCGCAGAAGGTCAGTGATGGCGTGTTGATGTCCTGGACCAGTGACGCGCCAACCGGGTTCGAAGACAGGGATATCGAACATCTTCACGCGATATTGCCGCATCTAGGGCTGGCGCTGAAATCCGCCAGAAATCAAATGATGTCGCGGGACCTGCTGCGTGTTTATCTGGGACGCGACGCGGGTCAGCGGGTCTTGTCGGGCGAAATCCGGCGCGGGTCCCTGCAGCAGATCGATGCGGTAATCTGGAACTTTGACCTTGAAGGCTTCACCACCTTGTCCGAGGACCTGCCGGGAACCGAGATTATCGACATGCTGAACGACTATCTGGCCGTGGCGGTCAGTGTTGTGCATGACTGCGGCGGCAATATTCTGAAGTTCATGGGCGACGGGCTGATGGCGATGTTCGATGTCGGCGAGATTGACGAAGACGCCCGTGCGGCGCTGTCAGCCGTGCCTTTGTTGCAAAAGCGGATGGATGATTTGAAGGCGCGCCGTGCCGAGGAAGGGTTGCCCGTGGCGAATTACACACTGGCGTTGCATTCCGGAGAGATTCTCTATGGCAATATCGGCTCGGAAACCCGTCTGGATTTTACGGTGATCGGCCCGGCCGTCAATCAGGCGGCGCGTATCGCCGGAATGCACAGGTCGCTGGGGCAGCGGATCCTGATCTCGGACGATGTCGCCCGCGCGGCGGGGTCCTGCCAGCAGGAACTGATCTCGGTCGGGCGCTACATGCTGCGGGGCGTGAACGAACCGAAAGAGCTGTTCACGGTTTATGTGCCATGAAAGTGAGACACATTTTTATGTGTTGAGATTTGGTCACAGGATAAGAACCCGAAACTCTGAACGCACGCGAATGCCGGAGACATGCATAGGTGTCGTTGATTTCTTGCTTTGCATGCGCGTAATGTATTGTTTAGCAACCCCAAACGTCCAAAATGTTAATGCGATATTGGTTAGGGGATAGCTGTCGATACTTTTTCGACTTTCTCAATGGATACTTTCCTGATTTGCTGAGACGTTTAGACAGATGGCCGAAAACAGCAAAAATCCTATTTCATCAGTGGTCAAAACTGTCGATCAGATAGACCGTGCGATAAAGCTCAGTGCACAGCGCATAGTGGAAAAAGGTTCTTTTGAAGGCAAAAAATCTCTGATGGATTTGATGCATTCACGGGAAGAAATGGAGCGTGATCTGAAAACAGCGGCGTTAGGGGTGGCCCTGTGCGTCGGAAAGATAGAAAAAAATGACACCCTGGACGCTATGGAGACAGCTATTTCTAAAGCCCAAGAGACAGTGGAGGAGATAAAAGCGCATGCGAGTAACATCCAAAGCGCTTCTGAGCGGTTATTGCGGGACGTTCAAATGCAGATCCGACCGATGCATCGCGAAGCGCTGTTTCGCTTGTTTGTGAGCCCGACAGGCGCCGTATTGAGCGAGCGCAGATTCACCGAAACGCAATTGGCTAAAAATGTAAATGGACCGCTTCTTTCGGGTTTGCGAAAACGAAACTTGATTGAAGTTTTAACGTCGAGCCACAGCGGTACTAAAGAGATTGTCGTTCGTTTAACCGATCGGGGTAGAGATGCAATCAAAGGCTCTTTCGGAAGGCATATGCGTGTACTTTGGCGAATTTGGGTGTTCACCAGTGGAAAAACCCTGGCTTTTTTATTGGGTGTTATGAGTGCAATCGCCGTATCTATTATTGCTGATCCAATAACTGAAATTTTACGTAATCGACTATTTTGAGGGCTTAGTTCTCACCCGGGTGTTTTTTTCCGGTTTGAAACACGCCAGACAACCGAACCCGGTGCTGAATAAGGCAAAGCACAAGCCATTGGGCAGTTGAGCCATCGACTCTAGAAATCGATCTCAACGCCAGGCAGGTTCAATTCGCGCATCATGTCGCGCAATTCCTGCCGGGCCGCGATGTTCGAGATGTTCAGCTGTTTCACCCCGATATCCTTGAGGTCCAGCAGCGTCAGGCCGCGCGGAAACAACTCGCGAAAGATAACCCGTTCGGAAAAGCCCGAGGCGACGCGAAAGCCGATGCGCTGCGATAGCATCTCGATCGCGCGCTGCATCTTTTCCTTGTTGACCATGCGCTGGGTGCCGACCCGGTTGCGCACGACCACCCAGTCGATGGGCTTCAACCCGGCCTGCGCCCGCAACTGTCGCGCGTTCCAGACCATCTCGGAATAGACCGATGGGCCAAGGATTTTCTCACCCTTTGAATCGATCCGCGCCAGCAGGTCGAAGTCGATGAAACTGTCGTTCAGCGGTGTGATCAGCGTATCGGCCAGCGAATGCGCCACCTGGCTGAGGCGGGTGTGAGAGCCGGGGCAGTCGATCAGGATGAAATCGCTGTCGCTTTCCAGTTCAGCAACGGCGGCAGACAGGCGGTGGTCATAGATATTCTCACCGGGCTTCAGCGTGCTGGCGTCGATCTCGGGCAGGTCGTGATGGCGCGGGCTGGGCAGCGCGAATTCGGCACCGTTCAAAAAGTTTCCGCGGTTCTCGAAATAGCGGCCAAGGCTGCGCTGGCGAAGGTCCAGGTCCAATGTGCTGACCTTGTGCCCCAGCCGTGCCAGCGCCGTTGCAACATGCATCGACACGGTCGATTTGCCTGCGCCGCCCTTTTCGTTTCCGACAACGATTATATGTGCCATGCTTGTCGTCCCAAGTCTTGCCGTGTTTGTCCACACGTTGTTGAGAGCCACTATATGTTGTGTCTGCGGGGAAGAAAAGAACCTCAGGCCGTGGTTTGGGCCTTTATCAGGCTCTAATTTGGAAAACACTGATCTGTTCGCGGGTTAGGTCGGATTGCTTGCCAAACACGCCGGCCCGATTCACTGTCTGTTTAGAGGCCGGGCAAGAGGAGCGCGGGTTGGAGCACCTGTTTCTGAACGTTTTCAACGTGGTTTTGCCTGTGCTGATTTGCGCCGGGATCGGCTATGGGCTGGCACTGACGAAGGCCCCGTTTGACAACAAGGTGATCGGCGGGATCGTCTCGAAGGTTGGGTACCCGACGCTGATCATCTCGCACCTGACGGGCACCAAGCTGGATGTGGGGACGTTTCTGGACATGATGAGCGCCGCCGCGCTGGCCGTAGCGGGGTTTGGTGTTCTGGGGTTTGTCGCGCTCAGGGCGTTGCGCCTGCCGGTGCGGGCATTCCTGACGCCGTTGATGCACGGGAATGTGGGCAATATCGGTCTGCCGATCACTCTGCTGGCGCTGGGGGATGCAGGCATGGCCTACACGATGGCTTTCGTCGTTGTGGTGCTGATCAGCATCTTCACCTTCGGCATGTGGATCCCTGCCGGAGAATTCTCGCCCAGGAAACTCGCGACGTCGCCGATTATCTACGCCGTTGCGGCATCGCTGATACTGATGGCAACAGGGATCAGCCTGCCGCAGCCGGTTGCAAAGTCCTTTGATATTCTGGGCGGCCTGTCGATCCCGCTGATGCTGCTGACATTGGGTCACACGCTGGCAACCCTGCGGATCACCAGCCTTGGGCGCGCGGTTCTGCTGACCGGTCTGCATCTGGTGATGGCCGTGGGCATCGCAAGCGCGTTGGTCTGGCTGTTCGGCTTCACCGGGGCCGAACGCGGAGCGTTGATCCTGTGCTGCCTGATGCCGTCATCCGTGGCGACCTATCTGTTCATTGACCAGCATGTGCCTGAATACGGGCCGGACGTTGCAGGGTTCATTCTGGTGTCGACCTTGGCGACCATCTTCGTTCTGCCGCTTGCCTTGTCCTATTGGCTGTAAGCTCTGGCCGTTCTCGGTTTCGTGACTTGTATACCTCGGTCACCTGACAGACGATGCCCGGAGATTCCCCATCAAACATAAAAGGGTTCCGCATATGATCGGATACGTCACCATCGGTGTTTCCAACCTGGACAACGCCAAGCAGTTCTACACGTCGCTGTTTGCAGACAAAGACGCGCAAGTCCTGATCGATGCGGGCCGCATCGCTTTTATCGGCAACGATCCCACTGCACCGATGCTTGCCGTGTGCGAGCCTTATGATGGTAATGAGTGCGCCTCGGGCAATGGCAACATGGTGTCCTTTCCGGCGGACAACAAAGAGGCAGTCTCAACTATGTATGAAAAGGCAATCAGCCTGGGTGCAACGGATGAGGGTGAACCGGGCCAGCGTGTGCCGGATCGCTTTTATGGGGCCTATGTGCGCGATCCCGATGGCAATAAACTATGTTTCTATGTCTTTGGGTAAAGACTTGAAGCACCGCAAACAAAAAAAGGCCGCCCCAAACGGGCGGCCTTTCGCATTCGGTAAAGGTAAGGCTTAGAAGCCCAGACCTTCGTATTTCTTCTTGAACTTCGACACGCGGCCACCGGTGTCCATCAGGCGCGACGAGCCGCCGGTCCATGCGGGGTGCGAAGAAGGGTCGATTTCCAGAGCCAGCTGGTCGCCTTCGGCGCCCCAGGTGGATTTCATCTGAACCACGGTGCCATCGGTCATTTTGACGTTGATGACGTGATAATCGGGATGGATGTCTTTTTTCATCTTTCCGCTCCTTACGCCTCGGCGCCAGCCTTGGGCTTGTAGTTGGTAACCTCTGCGATACGCGCGGATTTACCACGGCGCGAGCGCAGGTAGTACAGTTTGGCGCGACGGACGCGGCCACGGCGGACAACGGTGATGCTGTCGATGTTGGTCGAGTGCAGCGGGAACACACGCTCCACGCCTTCGCCAAACGAGATTTTGCGAACGGTGAACGAACCGGCGATGCCGCTGCCACCTTTGCGCGCGATGCAGACGCCTTCGTAGTTCTGCACACGGGTACGCGACCCTTCGGTCACTTTAAAGCCGACACGGATGGTGTCTCCGGCTTTGAAATCGGGGATGTCTTTCCCCAAGGCGGCAATCTGTTCCGCCTCAAGCTGTGCGATCAGGTCCATCGCAGTTACTCCTATCTGCTCGTGGTTGGTCCACGAAGTTTGGGCACGGCCTGAGAGCTCTTGGTCTTCACCGGGTCCTGCTGTGCAGCCCGCCAGAGGTCAGATCGAATGTTCCTTTGGTCCGGTCCGCCCTGTCGCGCCGTGGCTGAAGAAAGCCGGGCGTCACGTCAGGATGCAAACCAAAACACCGGAGTCGCTGTTCGCGGCACCGGATTGCGCTGCTTTAGGGGGTTTGGGGGCAGGGATCAAGCCTAAATTGCAGGCGTCACCGGTGAGAATTCGCCACTTTGCAACTGCGCCGTTGCCTTGGCCCACGGTTCGGGCATTCTGAGGTCAATTGAAAGAGCAGATTTAACAAAATCAGGACAGGGTAATGCGGGTTTCCGTCTTATTGGCACTATTGGGCGTTGCGTTGATGTCATGCGGGCGGCAAGGGCCGCCCCCGCAGGTGGTCGAGCCAACGCCGGGCGTGGATCGAACGGCCCCATCGGTGATCTACCCGGATTTCGGAGACGCCGATCCCCATGACTGGGAAGGTCGGCATCCCGGGCTGTACCCGGTGCACGGGCTTGACGTCTCGCGCTGGCAAGGCCCTATCGACTGGAGGCAGGCCAAGGCGTCGGGTGTCAGCTTTGTTTTCATGAAGGCAACCGAGGGTGGCGATGTCTTCGACCCAATGTTCGACGACCACCGGCGTGGCGCGCAGGCGGCGGGTGTGCCTTGGGGGGCGTATCATTATTACTACTTCTGCCGTTCTGCGCGGGAACAGGCGCGGTGGTTCATCAAGAACGTACCCAAAGGCGCGGACCTGCCACATGTGCTGGACATGGAATGGACGCCACATTCCAGAACCTGCACCCTGCGCCCCGATGGCGCGACCGTTCGGGCCGAGGCGCAGCGCTTTCTGGATATCCTCGAACGACACTATGGCCGCAGACCCATCCTTTATACGACGGTGGATTTCTACGACGACACCAATATCGGCCGCCTGCCAAAGACCGAGTTCTGGTTAAGATCCGTCGCCGGTCATCCCAGCAAGGTCTATCCGCGCTCGGTCTGGCGTTTCTGGCAGTATACGGGCACGGGTCTGGTGCCCGGCGTTCAGGGCCGGGTCGACATCAACGTCTTTCACGGAACGCCCGAGACCTGGGCGCTGTGGAAAGCCGCGACGCCTTAATAAATTAGCTGCGATCTTTGTCCTGCGAGTCCAGATATTCCTGCCAGATATCCGGGCGTCTTTCGCGGGTGATCTGTTCCGCCATCTGATGCCGCCAGTCCGCGATGCGACCATGGTGGCCGGACATCAGGACATCCGGAATCGGACGGCCATTCCAGTCTGACGGACGGGTGTATTGCGGATGCTCCAACAGGCCAGAGGAAAAGCTTTCCTCTTCCGTCGAGGCCTGATTGCCCAGAACGCCGGGGATCAGGCGCACGGTGGCGTCGATCAGGGCCTGCGCGGCAATCTCACCACCGGTCATCACGAAATCGCCCAGAGACACTTCCTGAACGCCGTAATGCTCTAGCACACGCTCATCCACGCCCTCGAATCGGCCGCACAGCAGGGTCATTCCGTCGCAGCGCGCGAAGGTCTGCATCATGCGCTGATCCATTCGACGCCCACGTGGGCTGAGATAGATCAGCGGCCAGTTGCCGCGAATGCCTGACATCGTGTGCTCGATTGCCGGGCCCAGCACGTCGGCGCGCAGGACCATGCCCGCGCCACCGCCCGCAGGTGTGTCATCGACATTGCGATGCTTGCCAATGCCGAACTGGCGCAAATCCACGGTTTCCAGCTGCCACAACCCTTCTTGCAGGGCTTTCCCGGTCAGGCTTTCGCCCAGTACGCCGGGAAAGGCTGAGGGGAACAGCGTGATGATCTTGGCCTTCCATACGCCGTGCAGATCCGGCGTGGGCGTCATCAGCTCTCGCGGTTTCAATGTCGGGCGGATGGCCTTGCGGCCGTGGGATTTCTTGGGTGTGTCGGTCATGTCTGGCCAGCCAATGCGGTCCGTGCGCTGCGAATAAGGGCCTTCTTCTGCGCGATCAGCGCGGTGTCGTCCAGCGGGGATCGGTTTAGCGTCAGCAATTCGGACAACACGTCATGGGGCAGGCCCGCGTTGGATTTTGTGGGCGGCACCAGCTTTGACGTCTTGTCATGAGGCAGGTTCAGAAAGTCTGCAAAGGGCGTGCCGGGACCGAACCGGGTGTCCTGCAGGTCTTCCAGCCACCGCGTCTGAACGGTCACCTCTGGCAGTCGCTCGTGAATTCTGTCTGCGACGGTTGGCAACCCGGGAAGGTGATCGAGGGACCTGCAAAACTCATCGAAATCCTGAACAAGACGCCTGCGTTGCAGGTCATGCGCCCAAAGACTGCGCAGCCATCCGGTTCTTTCGCGTAGGGACAGGTAAACGGTGATGTCCACCTTGTCCCCCACCAACCGGCGGCGAATTGCGCTGACCAATGTGGCCGCAAGTTCGGGCGTGGCCGCATATCCTTCGGCGCTGTTTCTGCTGGGGCGCAGACCGGCAAAGTTTTCGTCGCTCAGCACAAGGCCGCGTCGCGTTCCGAAATCGATGTCGCCCAGAAATGCGTTCAACTGGTTGCCGAACGTGGCCAGCGTATCGTCCAGCCGATAGACCGAATGCCGCGTGGCCGCCGCCGCCAAGCCAGATTTGCGTGTCTTATAGGGCAGCAGCAACGAATAATGCGGCCAGATCAGCGAGCGGTTTTCGTAAAGAAAGGATTGCGCGGCGGTGGTGCCCGTCTTGTGCAAGCCAAGATGCAGCAGGACGCGCCGCATCAGATCAGACCTTCGGGCGGGTCCGCGACGATGCGGCCTTTGTCCAGATCAACCGTTGGCACGGCCTCAAGCGTGAACGGCAGCAGGACGGTGGATTTCAGGCCCGGACCATACAGTTCCAGCAGATCCGCAGCACCGTGGTTCTGAACTGATTTCACCCGACCCAACAGGGTGCCGCCGGTGTCATAGACCTCAAGCCCGATCAGGTCGGCGTGGTAAAACTCGTCATCCGGAAGCGAGGGCAACTGATCGCGCCGCGCAAACAGGCGCAGGCCCTTCAACTCGTCAGCCTGTTCCTTGGTCTCGACGCCACCCAAACGGGCGGCAAAGCCGTTCTTGATGGTGCGGGTCAGGACCAGCGGATAACGTTTCTTGCCGGATTCGTCGGTCAGGGGCGCGTAAGCCTCGATATCCGCAGGCTCGGCGCAATAGCTTTTCAGCCGCACTTCGCCGCGCACGCCGTATGATCCTGCAATGCTGCCGACGCAGATCAGGTCACTCATTGGTCACACCCGTCGTTACACATAGCCCGTTCTTCCACTGCCCAAGCCCGTCGCAGGCCTCGCGTTGATTGCTGCGTTCAAAGAACACGCCGACAATAAAGGCGATCAGCAGCAGGATGGGAAGGCGTAACAGACCGAACATTGCTTATCGTACCTCGATGGGAAGCGCGTCGTTGCGACTTTCCCAACCCACACGTTCCAGTTCTGGCGTGTCGGACAATTCTTCCGGCCAGCCGACACAGAAATAGCCGATCAGACGCCACTCTTCGGGCACGTCCAGATCGCGCACCATCTGGTCGGGATCAAGGATCGAGACCCAGCCCAGCCCCAGCCCCTCGGCCCGCAAGGCCAGCCAGAACAAAGTGACGGCAGACACGACGGAATAACGCCGCATCTCGGGCATAGAACCGGCACCCAGCCCAAGCCCTTTGTCCGTTGAATCGTCGCAGAAAACGGCCAGCTGAACTGGGGCCTCTTGCATCCCCGACAGTTTCAACTGGCTATAAAGTTGGGCTTTTTCGCCCGAATATCCACCCAGCGCCTGCGCGTTGGCGGTTTGGAAATTCTCAAGCGCCGCATTGCGCGCGGCCTGGCTTTCGACGCGGATCACGCGCCAGGGTTCGCTCAGCCCCACCGAGGGGGCCAGACGAAACGCGTCGAGGCAGCGCGTCAGCACTGCCTCGTCAACCGCGTCGGTGCGGAACCGGCGCACATCGCGCCGGAGCCGCATCAACAGATCGAACTGCGTGCGAAAATCATCGGTGAAAGTCTGATCCCGCACGAGCCCGCCTGCTTATTCTTCTGCTGCCGCTTCTTCAGCCGGTGCAGCAGCCGCTTCGGCAGCTTCAGCAGCCTTGGCCGCTTTTTCTTCGGCGCGTTCCTGAGCTTTCTTGCCAGGGGTACCCTTGTTGGGGTTGTTGCGCTCGGCCTTGTCGCGGGTGCCGGCTGCTTCCAGCATACGTGCGATACGGTCGGTGGGCTGTGCGCCCTGATCCAGCCAGTACTGGATGCGCTCCATGTTCATTTTCACGCGCTCTTCGCTGTCTTTCGGCAGCAGCGGGTTGTAGGTGCCCAGTTTCTCGATGAAACGGCCATCGCGGGGCATGCGGCTGTCGGCAGCCACGATGCGGTAGAAGGGACGCTTTTTCGAGCCGCCGCGGGCGAGACGAATTTTCATTGCCATGGTGGTATCTCCTTTGAATGGCATCACGCCAAAGGCGTGTCTTTTGTTGAGCCGGCGCAGATGCCGGTTAGTTTTGATGTTTCTTATGGTGTCGGATGACTTCCTGAATGATGAAATTCAGAAAAGCCTTGGCGAAGTCGGGGTCCAGATCGGCCTCTTTCGCCAGGTCTTCGAGCCGTGCGATCTGCGCTGCCTCGCGCGAGGGATCGGACGGGGGAAGGTCGTGTTCGGCCTTGAGCTTGCCAACGGCCTGCGTGTGCTTGAACCGCTCGCCCAGCGTGTAGACAAGGATCGCGTCCAGCCGGTCGATGCTTTCGCGATGCTCTTTCAACAGCGTGGCAGCCTGTGTCACGGGGTTGGTCATTGGCCGGTCCTTTCGGTGGTCAAGTCAATCTGCGGGTGGCGCCAGATCTGGGCGCGTTTGCCCAATAGCTCGGCGTTTTCAATCTCCAGCGTCGCACCAAGCCGTTCGGCCAGCGCGCGCGAGCGGTCATTGGCATGGGCGATATAGCTGATCACGCCGTTCAGCCCCTGATGCCGCGCCGCATAATCGCGCGCAGCCGCTGCGGCCTCGAACCCCAGCCCTTTGCCCTCGGCCTCGGCCATCAGCGTCCAGCCCAGCTCGGGTTCGGCCCAGCCGGGTACGTCGATCATCCCGGCCCAACCCACGAATGCGCCGCTGGCCTTTTCGGTCAGGTGCCACAGGCCAAAGCCTTTCAGCGCCCAGTGCCCCAGACGGTTAGCCAGAGAATTCCAGCTTTCAAGCGCATCCTTGGGGCCGCCAACCATATGGCTGCGCTCGGTCGCGAAGAACGCGGTCATCGCGGGCAGATCGCCCAGATGCGGCGCGCGCAGGATCAGGCGGTCTGTCTCAACGGTGGGGATGGTGAATGAGGTCATGCGTAGGCCTCCATCCCGCCGTCGCCATCGGTGGCGAGGTGGCGATACACCAAGGTCACACCTTCCTCTTCAACGATCTCACGTTCCACAAAAGCGCCAAGCCGGTCTGCCAGACGTTGAGAGCGTTCATTCCCTTTGACGATAAAGCTCGCCAAAGTGTCCCAGCCGAGTTGCTCGAACGCAAAGCCACGCGCGGCGCTCGCGGCCTCAAACGCATAGCCGTGGCCTTCACCTTCCTCGGTGAAGACAAAACCAAGCTCTGGCTCTGGGTCTTCCGGCTCGAAGCCGAGAACGACAAAGCCCAGCAGTTGACCGCCTGCCTTCGCCTCAACCGACCAAAGGCCATGGCCGCGCAGCGACCAGATGGCGACCATCTGAGCGAAATCATACCACGCATCCTCGCGCGACATGACTGTCAGGTACCGCGCGCGCGGGCTGGCCACGATCCGGGCATAGGTGTCGAAATCCGACAATTGTGGCGCGCGCAAAACCAGACGCTCGGTTTCGAGCGTCGGAATCGCGCCCGCCACGCGAGACGCCAATTCAGCCCCTTGAGCATTTGGCGGAGCTTCGAACCGGAAGGTCATGCGTAGGCCTCCGATCCGGTTTGCCGCTCATCCGGGTGAGGGTGACGATAGACGACATCCTCGGGGTTCGGGCGCGCTGCGCTTGGGTCTTCATTTGCCCCAAGCCGCTTGGCCAGCGCAATTGAACGGGTGTTCGGCGCATCGATATAGCTGACCAATGACGTCAGCCCGGTATTCTCAAACGCCCAGTCACGCGCGGCACAGGCTGCTTCGAATGCATAGCCCTTACCTTCAAATCCGGGGAAAATACACCAGCCGATTTCGGTTTCCGGGAATTTCGGAGGTTTGTTGATCCCGACCTGCCCAATGAACTCACCGGTTTCCGTCAGATCGACCGCCCACGCACCAAACCCGAGAAACTGCCAACTCGCCACGTCCGAGCCCAGCATCGACCACAGGTCCTGCGCCGAGTACGGCCCATCCATGTACTTCGCCCAATCCGTCGCAAACAGCGCGGCCATCGGCTCGAAATCCTCAAGCCGGTGATGGCGCAATGTCAGGCGCGCGGTGGATATGGTGGGCGCGAGTGTCACTTACTTTTTCTTCCCGAACCCGCTGAGGCCCTGAGGCAGCCCCATACCGCCGCCCAGTCCGGGCAGACCGCCGGGCATCTTGCCGCCCATCGCCTTGGCCGCTTGTTCCAGCGCCTTCGGGTCCATACCTGCGGCCATATCCTCGGGCGAGGGGCCGCCTTTGCCGAACATGCCCTTCATGGCCTGTTTCAGCATCTTGCCTTTGCCCATCTTGCCCATCTTCTTCATCATGTCCGACATCTGCCGGTGCATTTTGAGCAGCTTGTTCAGGTCGCTGACCTCCATCCCCGAACCGGCGGCGATGCGCTTCTTGCGGCTTGCCTGCAGCAGCTGGGGATTGGCGCGTTCGCGTTTGGTCATGGACTGGATCATCGCGATCTGCTGGCGCAGGATCTTGTCGTCAAGGCCGGCCTGATCCATCTGTTTCGCCATTTTGCCCATGCCCGGCATCATGCCCATCATGCCCTGCATGCCGCCCATCTGGATCATCTGTTCCAGCTGCATTTTCAGGTCGTTCATGTTGAACTGACCCTTGACCATGCGCTTCATCATGCGCTCGGTCTGTTCCATCTCCATCGTTTCCTGGGCCTTTTCGACCAGGGCAACGATGTCGCCCATACCCAGAATGCGACCGGCGATCCGGTCCGGCTCGAAGGTCTCCAGCGCGTCCATCTTCTCGCCCAGACCCACAAAGCGGATCGGCTTGCCGGTGACCGCGCGCATCGACAGCGCCGCACCACCGCGCCCGTCACCGTCCATCCGGGTCAGGACCACGCCCGAGATACCGACCTTGGCGTCAAACTCCTCGGCAACCTCGACGGCGACCTGACCGGTCAGGCCGTCGACGACCAGCAGAGTCTCACGCGGATCGACCACATTGCGGACCTGCTCGACCTCGTCCATCAGGACTTCGTCAATGTGCAGACGACCCGCGGTGTCGAGCATGTAGACGTCATACCCACCAAGCGTCGCCTGCTGCTTTGCCCGTTTGGCGATATCGACGGGTTTCTGGCCCGGCACGATCGGCAGCGTATCCACACCAACCTGCGTGCCGAGAACCGCCAGCTGATCCATCGCCGCCGGGCGATAGACGTCGAGCGAGGCCATCAGGACCTTCTTGCCCTCTTTCTCTTTCAGGCGCTTTGCCAGCTTGCCGGTGGTGGTGGTCTTGCCCGAGCCCTGCAGACCAACCATCAGGATCGGGGCGGGCGGGTTGTCGATCTTGAGCTTGCCGGGGTCTTCCTCGCCGCGCAGGGTATCGACCAGCGCGTCATGCACGATCTTGACGACCTGCTGGCCGGGGGTGATCGACTTAGTCACCGCCTGACCGGTCGCCTGTTCCTGCACCTTCTTGACGAAGGCGCGGGCCACCGGCAGCGAGACGTCAGCCTCAAGCAGCGCAACGCGCACCTCGCGCAGGGCGGTCTTGACGTCTTCCTCGGACAGGGCGCCCTGTTTGGTCAGCCGGTCAAAGACGCCAGAGAGGCGTTCGGATAGATTTTCAAACATGCCTTCGGCCTCCTTCGCCGGTTGTCTCTTGGCGTGTCCTAAATAGGATGCGCCGGTTAAATGCACAAACGCCCCCTCCCACAGAATTATACGTGGGGGTAATGCCAAATGGCATTGCCCCCACGGGCGAAACTCGCTGGTGGGGGGCGATCCCTGAACGACTCAAGGGACCGGAAGGATGGTTTCTTCCGGATGTTTGCGCGTCGTCTACGCGCCTGAAGGCACCGAGTCAAGACAGGCGCTTTGTATGGAACCCCCTGTGGTGTAGCGTCGGCAAGCAGGATGCAAGGGTCGGAGGGTGAAGGTGAGCGGTACATTTCCACAGCGGACCACCGACTACGTGGGCCCGGTGACAAATACGGATATCTGGCCCGATTTCCGGATTCGCCCTGACGATCTGTTTGTCTGCACGCCGCCCAAATGCGGAACCACCTGGACGCAGACACTGGTGCGAATGCTGATTACCGAACAGGCCGATCCGTCGATCTATGACAACAAGGTCTCGCCCTGGCTGGATTGCGCTTTTCGCGACCGGGTCGCGCAGGCCAATTCACTGGAAGTTCAGGACCACAGGCGCTGCATCAAAACGCATACACCGCTGGATGGCATCACCTATTCGCCGGATGCCCAGTATCTGGTGGTTCATCGTCATCCGGTCGATGTGCATTTTTCGCTGCGTAGCCATGTCGAGAACATGACCGAAGACTGGCTGGACTATCTGTTTCCCGACGACCTGTCCGAAGCGTTTGCGATGTTTCTGGACCGCCCGGCCTCGACCATAGGGACCGATGATCTGACGCTGGCCTCGTTCGTGCATCACTTCCGGTCTTTCTGGGATTATCGCGACCTGCCCAATATTCATTTCCTGCACTATGCCGAGCTAAGCCGCGACTTGCCGGGACAGGTCAGGCGATTGGCCGGGATCATGGGAATGAACATCGACGACCGCATGGTGGCCGGGATTTCGCAAGCGGGAAGCTTCGGGTCGATGAAAGACAATGCCAGACGCCTGTCGCAGACGCCGGGGTTTACCAGCGTTTTTCGCGATTTCGCGCAGTTTTTCTCGTCAGGCACCAGCAACAAGTGGGAAGGTAAGCTGACCGAGGCCGAGATGGCGCGATATGACGCCCGGATGGCCGGCATGGTCACCCCGGCTGAGCGGATGTGGCTGGAACATGGTCGGGCCGTGTAACCCTCAGGCCTGTTCCCGATCTGGTTTCTGATCGCCAGCGGGCAGCCAATAGTTGATCGCATCCACCAATCCGTGCGCCCCGCGTCCGCTTGAGAATGCCTCGACGATGGGATGTCGGCCCGCGCTCATACCCTTGTCGAGTATCAGGACCGGGCGGTAGAGGGTCGACGATCCTTTGGTGCTGCGCGACACCGAGCTTTCGATCTCGGCATGGGACAGGTCTGACAGCGCATGCTCGACCGCGTCATAGCCAAAGACCGACTGCCTGCGGATCACGAGGCTGCCCTGGTTGCGGTCTAGTATGACCTGAACGCGCCGGACGAAGGTGCAGAACGCGCCGAACCCCAATCCTCCTCCAAAGAGTGCAAAGAAAAGACCGAACAGAATGCCTTCGCCGCCTTCGCTGACCATGAACAGACCTGCTCCGACAAAGGCGAGGATGAAGAAGACCAGCGTGATGCCGATGAACCAGGGCGTGTATGTCAGGATCAATTGGTCCGAGGTATTGCGCGACACTTTCATGGCGGCACGCTAACACTGAATTCCGGCACTGTCGTGGCTTGAATTTCCATCTTTGTTGCGCGATGAGCGCATCAGACAGGAGGTCACGATGGACGCATCATCCGCTTTTCAGGACACGCTGCCGCTCAGTTCCGACGCTTTGCTGGCGCAACTGGACGATTGGGGGCTGGTTTACCGGCTGCACACTCATCCTCCGCTGCGCACGGTCGAAGAGTCGAAGGCCGTCGAGGATCAGTTCATGGTGCCCGGAGAGAACGCGCTGCGCCTTAAGAACCTGTACCTGCGCGACAAGAAAAAGCGGAACTATCTGGTGACGCTGGAACAAAGCCGCGAGATCGATCTGAAGGCATTGGGGGCAGAGCTGGGTGTGGGCAACCTGTCGTTCGGCTCGGCAGACCGGTTGTTGCAGAACCTTGGTATCCGGCCCGGCGCGGTCAGCCCGCTGGCCATGATCAACGGGGTGCAGAATGATCTGCGCTTTTTCATGGATGCAGCCGCACAGCAGGCCGATGTGATCTATATGCATCCGCTGGTCAATGACCGGACGGTTGCGATGTCGCGGGGTGATCTGATGGCGTTTTTCGAAAAGATCGGCTGTCAGGTGACGTGGCTGCCCTGACTGAACGTGCGCCTTTCAGGCGCACGTGCCTCCGGCGGAGGTATTTTTGAACAGAAGAAGGGGTGGGCGCTTTAGTCCGCGGGCAGCGCCTGTTTCAGGGCGGCGGCCACATGGGCGGCTGAGGGGTTGATGAACAGATGCCCGTCCGCCTCGAATACCGGGTCGTCCAGATGGTTGGGGAAGGCCAGTGGCAGTTCGGTGCAGGCCAGCAGAATAGCGGTGCCGGGCGTTGCGTGGCGGTTGCAGAAGGCCAGCAAACGGGCGTGCGCGGTCCCGGACGCGCCACCATAGAAATCGCTGTCGATCATGGCCTGCATCTCGGCGATGTCCGGATCCGGCAGTCGGTCGTTTGCAGTGACGCCTTCGACCGCCAGCCTTTCGGCATAGTTGATCGCTTGCATGGTCACGGTTGTTCCCAGCACCAGCGCATGTGATGCGCCGGTTTTTGCGGTTGCTTCGGCAGTGGCATCGAAGATGCTGAGGATGGGCATCGAAACACCCTGACGGATCGCGTGCAGGCGGGCATGGGGCGTGTTCGAAGCAATGATGCCGAAATCACACCCTGCGTTTTCAAGGGTCAGCAGCGCGTCACGGAAGACCGCGTCGAACTCTGCCCAGCTTTCTTCGTTTCCGGCCACGCCGCGCAGTGCCCGTGTTCTGGCTTGCGTCACCGACTCGATCGTCATCGGCGGTACGGGCAGGGGCGAGCCGTGGCCGCGCGCGGCAAAATACCGGCCCGCCCCTTCGGCGATGGCTCTGTAGTAGTCGACGGTCGAGGCCCAGCCGACTCCGCCCAGAATTCCGATCTTTTTCATGATTGAATGTCCAACCCGCAAAATACCTGTTTTGCAGATTGGACATTTCTGGTCGCGAAGGCCAGTGCCGGTTTAGGCGGCCAGTTCGGATACGGCCTTATGCGCATTCTGCACTGATGCGTCAGGGTCGATGGCCAATTGGTCCGCGGCGACGACGTCCACATCGTGAATTCCGATAAAGCCCAGAACATGCTTTGCGTAGCCAGACGCGTAGTCGATCTCGGACCCCACGGCGGTGCCGCCCGAGGCGATGGCCAGAACGGCGCGTTTGCCTTCCAGCAGCCCCTTGGGGCCGTTTTCGGTATAGGAAAAGGTCAGACCCACGCGGGCAACCAGGTCGATCCACGCCTTGAACGCGGCGGGTACGGAAAAGTTGTAGATCGGCAGGCCAATGACGATTGTGTCGGCCTGCCGAAGCTCGTTCACAAGCTCGTCCGACAGGGCCAGTTGATCCCGTTGAACCGCGTCGCGCTGATCTGCCGGGGTAAAGTTCGCGGCAATCCAGTCTTCGGTCAGCAGCGGCAGGGGCGAGGCCAGATCACGGCGAATGATGCGCCCGGCGCCCAGATGTTTGACGACACGGTCTGACAGATCACGTGTTGCCGATCCGGTGCGGCGGGCCGAGGCGTCGATGTGGAGAATGGTTTTGGTCATTTCTGCAGTCCTTCGATCAGGGGTGATGTGGTCTGGGCTCAATATGATTGTTGCGCTGGCGAACAAAAGTCGGATACATCAACAGCGTCTGTTAGAAATTGCACAAAGATAGCTTTGCCATGGATAATTGGGATGAAGTGAGAACCGCATATCAGGTCGCGCGGATGGGGACAGTCAGCGGCGCGGCCGAGGTTTTGGGCGTGCACCATGCAACAGTGATCCGCCATATCGACGCGATCGAGGCGCGGTTGGGTGTGAAACTGTTCCAGCGTCACGCGCGGGGATATACGCCAACCGAGGCGGGTGAAGACCTGTTGCGCGTGGCGCAGGCGACCGAGGATCAGTTCAACCAGCTTGTGGGTCGAATGAAGGGCCGGGGCGACGATGTCTCGGGCGAGTTGGTGGTGACCTCGCTGGCGTCGCTGGTGCCGTTGGTTGTGCCCACTCTCAGCGAGTTCCAAAAGGCCCACCCGGGGTTGATCGTGCGCTATCTGACCGGGGACCGCCTGTTTCGCCTTGAATATGGCGAGGCGCATGTTGCCATTCGCGCCGGGTCAGCGCCGGATCAGCCGGACAATGTTGTGCAGCCCTTCGTGACACAGGACGTGGGCTTGTTTGCCAGCAAGGATTACGTCGCCCGCCGGGGCAAGCCGCAAAGTGTCGAGGATTTCCCCAAACACGCCTTTGTTGGAAATGATGACGAAAACAGCCGCGCGCCGTTTTCGCAATGGCTGCGGGCCAACGCCCCGGCCGAGGCGCTGACATTCAGGTGCTCGAACAACTTCACCGTGGCCGAGGCCGTTCGGGCCGGGGCCGGGATCGGGTTCATGGCCCGATGGGAGGCTGCCAGATACCCGGATCTTGAGGAAGTGATGGACAGCCTGCCCGAATGGTCGGGCAAACTGTGGCTGGTCACCCATGTCGATCTGCACCGCACGACCAAGGTGCAGGCGTTCCTGTCCTTCCTGAAGGAACAGTCGCGGACCTGGCTGCCATGACGCCGCAAGCCCGTGGCCATCTGGCCATGTTGTGCTTTTCGGCGCTGGTAGCAGGCAGCTTCTCGCTGGGGTCGATGATCGCGAATGAGATCGCCCCAGCTGCGTTGAACGCGGTGCGCTTTGCGATTGCGGCGGTAGTAATTGGGATTGCTGCCTATGCCACGACCGGTGTGCCACGTTCCGCCACGCAGGCCCCGTGGCGCTATTTGGTTCTGGGCGGTCTGTTCGCCACCTATTTTGTCCTGATGTTCTACGGTCTGCAGACCGCTCCGCCGGTTAGTGCTGCCGCCGTGTTCACGCTGACGCCGGTCGTCTCGGCCATTGCTGGGTGGGTGTTGCTGCGGCAGGTCACAACCCCGCGGATGGCTTTGGCCCTGTCCGTCGGGGCGGTCGGCGCATTGTGGGTGATTTTTCGCGCCGACTGGCAGTTGTTCCGGGCTTTCCAGATCGGGGTGGGTGAGGTCATCTATTTCGTGGGCTGCGTCGCCCACGCAATCTATACACCCATGGTCCGCAAGCTGAACCGGGGCGAACCGGCAGTGGTGTTCACCTTTGGCACCCTGCTGGCCGGGTGCGTCCTGCTGACGGCCTTCGGCTGGTCGGATATTATCAGCACCAATTGGTCCAGCCTGCCGGGCATCGTCTGGATCGGCTTGCTGTACCTGTCCTTCTTTGCAACGGCAGCCAGCTTCGTTCTGGTCCAGTTTGCGGCGCTGAGGCTGCCCTCGGCCAAAGTCATGGCGTATACCTATTTGGTGCCCAGTTGGGTTATCCTGTGGGAGATTGCGTTGGGCAACGGTGTGCCGACCGGGCTGATCGTGGTGGGCATTGCCCTGACAGTTCTGGCCCTTCTCTTGCTTCTGAAAGAGGAAGTCCCCGAACCGGCATCCCTTCGGCGCAGTGCAGATTGACGCTTGTGTTCCTATCAGCTTCTGGCAGCATCCTATCGGCCAAAACGAAAACGAGGGCAGGGCAATGAAGCCATTTCTGACGGGCGCAGTTTTGATCGCACTGGGCGCTTGTACGCAAAACAACTTGCAGGGCTCCGGCGACGAGACATCTCTGCAAGCCAGTTGCGAGGCGTTGGTCTCTGCCGAAAGCGGCACGCGTATTGATGACGTCAAGGCGCTGGAAACACAGCCCGACCCACGGGGCTCCGTTACAGCGGTTACTGTTGCCGGGCAAAGCCGCCCATGGACGTGTTCGGCGGACCCAACAGGCGTCATTTACAGCGTCATACCCGGCTGAATGCGGTTCGGCTGTGTTGTTCGCCAAGAGGGCGAACAGCCCCTCCGTTGAGGCAGATCAAGGCTAAAACGGGGCATGTCTTCTATACTTTTCACAAGGAAGAGGAGGACGAAATGTTTAGTCACATCATGATCCCCGTTGATCTTCATTTACCGCCCGAAGTGCATAAAGCCGTTGCTGTGGCGGGTGAGATGGCCAAATGGCAAAACGCACGTGTGACCCTTGTCAGCGTGACTGGTACCCAACCCGGTGATGTCACCGCATCGGACGCCTCTATCGCCAAGGACCTTGCGGCTTTGGCAGATGACCTGTCGGCCAAAAGCGGTGCAGAGGTCGGCACTAAGAACATCCATTCAGTCGATGTTGCGGTCGAAGTTGATGGGGATCTGACGCGTGCAGCCGAAGAGATTGGCGCCGATCTGATCGTTGTGGGGACACACGCGCCTCGGATCACGGACTATATCTTCTCAAGCCATGCCGGGTATCTGGCGAAACACGCCAAAGTGTCCGTATTTGTCGTCAGGTAGCCGAGTCATCCGCGCCATCCGTCGCGGGCAGTTCGACCTCAAGAAACCGCTCGAACGCGTCCAGGTTCACCGGTTCGAATTGTCCGAACCCCTGCATCCAGACTGAGGCCGTCCGCAAGGCGTCGGGCTCCAGCTTGCACCACTTCACCCGCCCGCGCTTTTCCTGAGAGATCAGCCCGGCCTTGGTCAGAATGACCAGGTGTTTCGAGATCGCGGCCAGCGACATCTCGAACGGTTCGGCCACGTCGGTGACGGCCATGTCATCCTCAAGCAACATCGCAAGGATGGTGCGCCGGGTCGGGTCAGCCAAGGCGGCGAATACGGTGTCGAGGTCGTCGGACATGATCCCGCTGAACCACAGCGCCGGAGTTTGGTCAACCATTTGGTTGAATATGTGGATTCAGGGTGATTTCGTATTGCCCACCTTTTGACTTGCGATTTACCTGCACCTTCCCAGCAGAAATGCCGAATGAAAACAGGAGTTTATCCTGCGGCAATTCGGGCGCTCAACACCGTTGACTCTGTGCCCTGCGCCCCTTAGCACCTAGCCCCAAGACTGTGCGAGGAAAACGCCCGTGACCGATGACGACCAAAAGCAGCGTATGGCGCAGCTGGAGGCTAAGATCGACGCGGCGAAAAAGGCGAAACAGCCCAAGCCTCGTGCGGATGCTGACGTGTCCGGGGGCGAGCTTGCCTGGAGGATGGTCATCGAAATGGTATCCGGTCTGGGGATCGGATTTGGCATCGGATACGGGCTGGACAGCCTGTTCGGGACGATCCCGATCTTTCTGGTGCTGTTCACATTGCTGGGCCTTGTCGCGGGCGTGAAGGTTATGCTCCGCAGCGCGAAAGAGGTTCAAGAGAAACAAGCGGCGGCTGAGGCGGCCGAGAAGGACGAGAGGGACTGAACGTGGCAACTGAGACCACCGCAGCAGAAGGCAGCAGCCTGGTTTTCCACCCGATGGATCAGTTCATCGTTAAGCCGTTGTTCGGTGACGGTGCGGTGGGCATGTTCACGATCACCAACGTGACGCTGTGGCTGTTCCTTGCGATCGTGGCCATCATTCTGCTGCTGATCGTGCCGACCTCGAAGCGCGCGATTGTTCCGACCCGGATGCAGTCGGTCGCAGAACTGGCCTATGGCTTCATCTACAAGATGCTGGAAGACATCTGCGGCAAGGAAGGCGTCAAGTACTTCCCCTATGTGATGACTCTGTTCATGTTCATCGTCTGCGCGAACTTCCTGGGCATGATCCCCATGTCCTTCACCACAACGTCGCATTTCGCCGTGACCATCCCGCTGGCGCTGTCGGTCTTCCTGACCGTGACCGTGCTGGGCTTTGTCAAGAACGGCGCAGGCTTCCTGAGCCTGTTCTGGGTGTCCAGCGCCCCGCTGGCGCTGCGTCCCATTCTGGCGATCATCGAGCTGATCTCGTACTTCGTGCGCCCGGTCAGCCACTCCATTCGTCTTGCTGGTAACGTCATGGCAGGCCACGCTGTTATCAAGGTGTTCGCAGGCTTTGCCGCGATTGCCGCGATTTCGCCCGTGTCCGTTCTGGCGATCACCGCAATGTATGGCCTTGAGGTCCTCGTGTCCTTCATTCAGGCCTACGTTTTCACCATTCTGACCTGTGTTTACCTGAAGGACGCTCTGCATCCGCATCACTAAAGATGGGTGAAATCACCCATCCTACGCAGGAACGATAACCCAACATCGAAACTTCCAATTCGTAAGGAGATACATCATGGAAGGCGATCTCGCACACATCGGCGCAGGCCTGGCAGCAATCGGTTCCGGCGCAGCCGCAATCGGGGTGGGCAACGTTGCAGGCAACTTCCTGGCCGGCGCCCTGCGCAACCCTTCGGCGGCTGCTTCGCAGACCGCAACCCTGTTCATCGGTATCGCGTTCGCAGAAGCCCTGGGGATCTTCGCATTCCTGGTCTCGCTGCTGCTGATGTTCGCCGTATAATCTGCGGAACCTGATCCTTACGCGCAGGTGGGCCCAAGCCATAGCGGCCCACCTGTTGTAAAGACAAGTTTCCGACGGAGGATATCATGGCGACTGAACCCATTACTAAAGAGGTAGCCGGCTCGTGCGTCGACTCCTATGGCTCTGCCATCGGGATGCCGCAGCTCTGCTTCGATTGGTTCCCCAACCAGATTTTCTGGCTGGTCATTACGCTGGTCGTCATCTTTCTGGTCCTGTCCCGCGTGGCCTTGCCCCGCATCGCGGCAATCCTGGCTGAACGTCAGGGGACCATTACAAATGACCTGGCTGCGGCCGAAGATCTGAAGGCCAAGGCGGTCGAGGCTGAAGAGGCCTATAACAAGGCGCTGGCCGATGCCCGTTCTGAGGCACAGCGTATCGCAGCGGAAGCCCGCGCCGAAATCCAGGCTGGTCTGGACGACGCGATTGCCAAGGCGGATGCGGAAATCGCTGCAAAGGCGGCTGAATCGGAAAAGGCAATTGCCGACATCCGTGCCGGTGCGCTGGAAAGCATTCAAGTGGTTGCCAAGGATACGGCGGCTGAACTGGTCACAGCACTGGGCGGCGAGGCGGATGCCAAAGCCATCGACGGTGCCGTTGACGCGCAGATGAAAGGATAAGTGACATGCGGAACACTCTTGCCCTTATCCTGACCTTCGGTGCCGCAAGCCCGGCGCTGGCCGCAAGCGGCCCGTTCTTCTCGCTTGGCAATACAGACTTTGTCGTCACTCTGGGCTTCATCGTCTTCATCGCGGTCCTGTTCTACTTCAAGGTCCCCGGCATGATCGGTGGCGCGCTGGACAACCGGGCCGAGGGCATCAAGTCCGAACTGGACGAAGCCCGCGCCCTGCATGAAGAAGCGCGCAGCCTGCTGGCCTCGTACGAGCGTAAGCAGCGCGAAGTGCAGACGCAGGCGGATGCCATCGTGGCTGCGGCCAAGGATGACGCGGCGCTGGCAGCAGAGCAAGCCAAGGTCGATCTGGAGAAATCCATCGCGCGCCGTCTGGCGGCCGCACAGGACCAGATCGCGTCGGCTGAGGCTTCGGCTGTGAAGGAAGTGCGCGATCAGGCCATCACCGTTGCTGTCTCGGCAGCTAACGCTGTGCTGGCCAAGCAGATGACCGCTGCTCAGGCGAACAAGCTGATCGATGCGGCCATTGCTGACGTGGGCGAAAAGCTGCACTGACAATTGCCTATCCCGAATTAAGAAAACCCGGCGCAGTCGCCGGGTTTTTTTGTTTCAGGTGCCCAAAGCGGTTGGCGCGTCTAGGCCTGACCCGTCTCATGCGCCAGGCGTTGCTGTGCAATCGCCTCGTTGCGTTCGGCCTTTTGCTGATCCTTCATGCAGCGCTCGACGAAATCCAGATGCTGTTCGACCGCCAAACGGGTGGCCTCGGGATCCCGAGCTTGCAGGGCTGTGTTGATCGCGCGGTGCTGGTCCAGAATGGCCTCACGCGTGGCACGTTGCTGAAACATCATCTGACGGTTGTAGAACACGCCCTGCCGCAGCAGATCGTACATCGACCGCATCATGTGCAGCATGACCACGTTATGGCTGGCCTCAATAATGGCCATATGAAAATCGGCGTCCAGCTTGGCTTCTTCTTCGGCGGCGTTGCGGTCATGGGCGGCGACCATCCGGTCGAAAATGGTCTGAACCACCTTGAGGTCGCTGGTGGACCCAAGCCGCGCTGCGCGCTCGGCGGCCAGCCCCTCCATATCCCGGCGGAAGGACAGATAGTCGAACACTGCCTCGTCATGGCTGCTGAACAACCGGATCAGGGCAGGGGAAAAAGCCGAGCCCAGAACTTCGGCCACATAGATCCCGGATCCGGCCTTTGCGGTCAGCAACCCTTGGTCCTGCAGATCGGAAATGGCATCCCGCAAAGATGGGCGGGACACGCCCATGCGCTCGGCCAGTTCCCGCTCCGACGGCAGACGCTCGCCGGGGCGCAGGATGCCGCGCAGGATGAGCAATTCGATCTGCCGGACAACGGCAATCGACAGCTTTTCGGTCTGAACTTTTTGAAAGGGCATATACACGTCCGAAATTGGTCAAAACATATGACCACATTGGGGGTCCGGGTTCAAGAAGGACAGTTTCACTTTGATTGAAACATTAGGTCAGCATTGTTGACTTTAATACTGTTCTGCATAGGCTGCCCGAATTGAGATCGGAGGAGCCTCATGACCGCGCAGACCCTGTTCGCCACCCGTACATCCAGAATGAAAGCGTCCGAGATACGGGAATTGCTGAAACTGCTGGACCAGCCCGGCATCATCTCATTCGCTGGTGGAATCCCCGATCCGGCCCTGTTCCCGGCAGATGCGTTTTTGCAGGCGTTCCAGGCAGCGCTTGGGCCGGACACTCAGGCGCAGGCGCTGCAATACTCGGTCAGCGAAGGCTATGCGCCGCTGCGCGAGTGGCTGGTCCGCCATATGCGGGAGATCGGGGTCGAGTGCGAGGTCGACAACATCCTGATCACCTCGGGCTCGCAACAGGCGCTGGACTATCTTGGTAAGCTGTTCCTGTCGCCGGGCGATACGGCCCTGGTCGGATGGCCGACCTATCTTGGGGCTTTGGCAGCTTTCAACGCCTATGAGCCGCGGTTTGACCGGCTCAGCATCAACGGCAATCGCGGTGCTGGGGAATATCGTGAGGCGGCCGGGGACGGGGCGGTCAAGTTCGCCTATCTGTCACCGGATTTCTCGAACCCGACCGGAGAGACGGTTGATTTGCACGGGCGCGAGGCGCTGCTGGACCTGGCCGAAGAACTGGAATGCGCGGTGATCGAGGATGGGGCTTATCAGGCCCTGCGTTATGATGGCGAGGCTATTCCACCGGTTCTGGCGCTGGAACTTGCGCAGAAAGGAACGATTGAAAACTGCCGCACGATCTATTGCGGCAGCTTTTCGAAAACACTGTCGCCGGGATTGCGGATGGGCTGGGTGGTCGCTGCCAAGCCGGTCATCTCGCAGATGGTGCTGATGAAACAGGCCGCTGATCTGCACTCGGCCACCATCAACCAGATGGCCGTGCATCAGGTGGCCGAGGCGTGTTTCGACACCCATATCCCCAAGGTCCGCGCAACCTATCAGGCGCGGCGCGATGCGATGCTGGCCGCCTTGCAGCAGCACATGCCGGATGGCGTGGTCTGGACCCGGCCCGAGGGCGGCATGTTCATCTGGGTCACGCTTCCGGTGGGCACAGACGGGTCCGACCTGCTGGCGCGTGCGTTGGCGACCGAGAAAGTGGCGTTTGTGCCCGGTCAGGCGTTCTTTCCGGACGGCAGCGGGGCCAATACCATCCGGCTGAGCTTTTCCAATTCGGATGAGGCAACGATCCGCGAAGGTATTCGCAGGTTGGGCAACGTGCTGCGGGCCTGACGCGGAAAGGGTCTGTTAACCAATTTACTGCAACCCTGCGGCATGATCCGGTATCTCGCCCTCTTTCTGCTTGCGGCCTGTTCGGCTGGCACGCCCCATTTTCGCAACGTCCCTGCCACGCGCGTTGCCGTAAACGGCAGTGTGTTTGACGTGCGCGTGCGCGGCGAACTGGCCGAGGCGGTCCGCGTCAACGCGCAATACGCCCCACGCCTTGGCCCAATCCGGGATCGTGCAGCGCTGGCCATGGCGCAGGTGTCGGGTTGCCCGATCCTGGATGTGCTGGGCGATGCGGCGGTGACGGTCGGCGTTTTGGGTTGCGACCGCGAGGCGGGGGAGCGGTTGCTGCTGACCGCCATCTCGCGACCCAATTACGAATGTATCAACTATGGCGCGTCCAGCGGCTATGCCTACGAAGTGTTCGAGTGTACGCCATATTGAGAACTGCGCTTATTTGCGTATTTCGGCAAGATATTGTGGATAAGTCGGGCCAATATCCCATATCCTGCGCAATCACGTTGACACCTCGCCCCTCCGTTGCGCAGACTTCCTGACAACAGGAATCAAGGGACTCGTCGCTTTTGCGCTTTAGCAAACTCAAACTGACCGGCTTCAAAAGCTTTGTTGATCCGACCGATCTGATCATCGCGGACGGGCTGACCGGTGTGGTGGGGCCGAACGGCTGCGGCAAGTCCAACCTGCTTGAGGCTCTGCGCTGGGTCATGGGCGAAAACCGCCCCAAATCCATGCGCGGCGGCGCGATGGAGGATGTGATCTTTGCCGGTGCCGCCACGCGTCCGGCGCGCAATTTCGCCGAAGTGGTCCTGACCATGGACAACTCAGAACGCCTCGCGCCCTCGGGGTTCAACGACAGCGATCAGCTTGAGATCGTGCGCCGCATCACCCGCGATGTGGGCAGTGCCTACAAGACAAACGGCAAGGACGTGCGGGCGCGTGACGTGCAGATGCTGTTCGCCGACGCCTCGACCGGGGCGCATTCCCCGGCGCTGGTGGGGCAGAACCGCATTGCCGAACTGATCAACGCCAAGCCCCGCGCCCGCCGCCGCATTCTTGAGGAGGCTGCGGGAATCTCCGGCCTTTATCAGCGCCGGCACGAGGCCGAGTTGAAGCTGAAAGGGACCGAGACCAACCTGACCCGTGTCGATGACGTGCTGGAACAGTTGGGCGCGCAACTGGCGCAGCTGGCGCGTCAGGCCCGTCAGGCCGCGCGGTATCGTGAAATTGGCGAGCAATTGCGGCAGGCCGAGGGGATGTTGCTGTATCGCCGCTGGAAAGAGGCCGACATGGCCCGCCAGCAGGCCGAGGAAAAGCTACGCGAGCGCCTGACCGAAGCGTCCCGGGCCGAGGCCGAAGCCCGCGCCGCAGCCGCCAAACGCGCCGAGATCGAAGAGACCTTGCCACCCCTGCGCGAGGAAGAAGCCATCGCCGCCGCCGTCCTGCAACGCCAGCAGGTGCAGCGCGATCAGCTTTCGGATCAGGAGACCCGCGCGCGCCAGACCATCGAGACGCTGACCAACCGGATCAGGCAACTGGGCAACGATATCGAGCGCGAGGCCGGTCTGAACCGCGACGCGGGTGAGATGATCGAGCGTTTGGAATGGGAAGCCCGCGAACTGGCCAAGGCCGCCGAGGGGCATGACGACAAGGTCTCTGAGGCCGCTGAGATTGCGCGCGAGGCCGCATCGGTGCTGCAGGACCGCGAGGATCACCTGTCACAGCAGACCGAGGATATGGCCCGCCTTGTCGCGCGTCACCAGTCCGCGCAGCGTCTGGTCGAGGACAGCCGCAAGACATTGGCCCGGTCGGAAGCCGAAGAGGACAAGGCCCGCTCGGCAGTTGCTGACGCCAAATCGGCCCTGACTCGGGCCAGCGAGGCGTTCGAGTCTGCGCAAGAGGGCGAAGAAGAGGCCCGCGAAGCGGCTGAAGCCGCCGAAGAGGCCTTGGCCGCCGCAGATGAGTTGCGCAACGACACCCAGGCGCGTGAGGCCGAGGCCCGTGCGCAACGGTCCGAGGCTGAGGGCGAGCTGGGCGCAATTCGCGCCGAGACGTCGGCGCTGGCCAAACTGGTCGAACGAGATACAGCCGAGGGCGGGCAAGTGCTGGACCTGCTGCGTGTTGAGCCGGGCTACGAAAAAGCTCTGGGCGCGGCATTGGCCGATGATTTGCGTGCTCCGTTGGTGGATGGAGATGGCCCGTCGGGCTGGGTGCAGGTTGCGGGATATGACGCAGACCAACCACTGCCGGAAGGTGCTGAGCCGCTGGCGCTGCATGTATCCGGCCCCGATCGTCTCAGCCGCCGGATTGCTCAGATCGGGCTGGTTGATGCGGATCAGGGTGCGCGGTTGCAGGCATCATTGCAGCCGGGTCAACGGCTGGTATCGCGCTCGGGCGATCTGTGGCGCTGGGACGGATTCCGTGCCTGGGCCGAGGATGCGCCAAGTGCGGCGGCCCTGCGGCTGGAACAGCTCAACAAGCTGGAGGCGCTGAAACAGGAACTGGCCCGGACCGAGGCGCAGGCCGATGGTGCCCGCGCTGCGCATGAGGCGCTGTCGCAGCAACTGGCTGATGTGACAGAGGCCGACCGCCGCGCACGCGAAGCCCGTCGTGCCGCCGACCAGCGCATGGCCGAAACCGCCCGCTTGCTCAGCCGGGCCGAGGCCGACCGCAATCTGGCACAGGGCAAGCTGGAAACACTGACGCTGGCCGTGGACCGCCACAAAGAAGACGCCATGTCGGCCCGCGCACAGCTGCGCGAAGCTGAGGGCGCGCTGACTGGTCTGGGTGACCTCGATAGCGCCCGTGCGCAGGTTGAAGATATCAAGCAGACGGTCGAAGCGGCGCGGATCACCATGCTGACCCACCGGTCCTCCCATGACGAGTTGCGCCGTGAGGGTGAGGCGCGAACGCGTCGCAGTCAGGAGGTGACGAAAGACCTCAGCGGGTGGAAGCACCGGTTGGAGACCGCCGAAAAGCGTATCTCGGAATTGGCCGAACGCAAGGAAAGTTCGGAAGAGGAACTGACCGAGGCCATGGCCGCCCCCGGCGAGATCGCCGAGGCGCGTGAGGAACTGAACGAGCTGATCGAAACCGCCGAGGCCCGCCGCGCCGAGGCCGCCGACAAGCTGGCCGAGGCCGAGACCCAGCAGCGCGAAGTTGTGCTGGCCGAGCGTGAGGCCGAGCGACTGGCCTCAGAGGCGCGGGAAACTCGCGCTGCAGCCGAGGCGCGTTGCGATGCGGCCAAGGAAAGCGTTGTCGCCGCAGCAGAGCGGATTGCCGAGGATCAGCAACTGACGCCAAACCAACTGTTGAACCAGTTGGACGTGAACCCGGACCAGATGCCCGCCGCCGACGCACTTGAGGCCGAGGTAAACCGCCACAAGCGCCAGCGCGACGCGATGGGCGCGGTGAACCTGCGCGCCGAAGAGGATGCCAAGGAAGTTCAGGAAGAATTCGACACCCTGAACGGCGAAAAGGCCGATCTGGAAGAGGCCATCAAGGCCCTGCGCAGCGGCATCGCCAGCCTCAACCGCGAAGGCCGCGAACGGCTGCTGACCGCGTTTGAGCAGGTGAACTCGAACTTCGCCATGCTGTTCAAGCACCTGTTTGGCGGTGGCGAGGCCAATCTGGTCATGGTCGAAAGCGACGATCCGCTGGATGCGGGGCTTGAGATCATGTGCCAGCCGCCGGGTAAAAAGCTCTCGACCCTCAGCCTGCTGTCGGGTGGCGAACAGACCCTGACCGCGACGGCGCTGATCTTTGGCGTCTTTCTGGCCAACCCCGCCCCGATCTGCGTTCTGGACGAGGTCGACGCGCCGCTTGACGACGCCAACGTCACCCGCTTCTGCGACCTGCTGGACGAGATGTGCCGCCAGACCGACACGCGGTTCCTGATCATCACCCACCACGCGGTAACGATGGCGCGGATGGACCGGCTGTTCGGTGTGACCATGCAGGAACAGGGCGTCAGCCAACTGGTCTCGGTCGATCTGAAGAAGGCCGAGCAGATGGTCGCCTGACCGCTCACCGCAACGTTATGAACGTTGCGAAGATATCGGGCTAACTTGGGCGCATGAGACGTATTCTGATCCTTGCCCTGCTATTGGCCAGCCCGCTTGCGGCGGCTGAATGGCCAACCAAACCCGGCGACGTCCCCCTCAGCCCCGAGGAACTGGACGCATTGGCGGGCCGCACGCTGACCTTTTACGATGACGGTCAATCCAAGTTTTCGGCGGGCGGGGCGTATTCCTACACCTATGCCAGCGGAGAATCGGCCTTCGGCACCTACAGCATCGCCGAGGATGGCAGCGTCTGCATTGCCTATCGTAATGGATTCAGCCGGTGTGATTTGTACGTGCGCAGTGGAGATCGATTAATTCTGATAGATGAGAAGGGGGATCGGTATCCGGTGCGGCCGGAGTGATAGTCGGCAATGTGGTCAGCCTTTAACCACCATGCAAATAGGTCGTCTCTTTAGTTTGAACGCTAAACTTGTCAGACTGACGAGATACTTGCCTGACATCTGCCCATCGAAGGACTTGATCTGTGACTGAAGACACCGACACACGGCTCGCACTTGGAAAAAAACGAGGATCGCATGGTCGCCAGCAGGATGACGGCGTTCTTGTCATTCGCACCATTGCGATGCCCGCTGACACCAACCCGGCGGGTGACATTTTCGGTGGGTGGTTGATGTCGCAAATGGATCTGGCTGCGGGCAATATGGCGGCGCGCGTGGCACAGGGACGAACAGCGACGGTATCGGTCGAAGCAATGCAGTTCCTGCAACCGGTCAAGGTTGGGGATGAAGTGACGCTTTACGCAACGCTGGTTAAAATTGGTCGCACATCCATGCGTGTGCATGTGGATGTCTGGGCACGCCCGAGACAATCCCACAATGGTCAAAAGGTAACCGACGCGGATTTCGTATTTGTTGCTTTGGACGATACAGGTGCACCGCGACCTGTCTTTGAAAGCGATCAAGGCGATTAATGGGCTACAACTTCCCCAACAACTCCGCCGTCGGCCAAGCATCCGCGGGCAATCCCAGCCGCACCTGTTCCGCCTGAACGGCTGACCGCGTTCCTGCGCCCAGAATGCCGTCGATCTTGCCGACGTCATGCCCGCGCGCCTGTAGCTTGGTCTGTAGCTGTTTCATCTGAGCATCCGACAGGCCCGGTGTCGGGTTGCCCGCGTTGTATATCTGGCCGCCTTCCAGACGGGTGCCGAAATAGGCGGCGGTCAGGACGTAGACGAAGCTTTGGTTCCATTCGAAATAGACGTCGAAATTCGGATAGGCCAGAAAGGCAGGCCCCTTGTGGCCCTGCGGCAGGATCAGTGAGGCGGGCAGGTCGGCCAAAGATCCGCCGCGTGCCTCGATGCCCATCGCCTGCCACTCGGCCACCGAACGCGGTTTGCCGGGGCCTGACAGGGACCAGTCCATCTGCGCGGGCACGGTGACTTCCTGCAACCAGGGCTGGCCGGGTTGCCAGCCCAGATGGGACAGCATCTTGCCCCCGGACATCAGCGCATCGGGGGCCGAGGTCTTGAGCGAAACCTGACCGTCCCCATCCCCGTCTACACCATTGTCCAGAATGTCCTGCGGCAGCATCTGAACCATACCGATCTCGCCGGCCCAGGCTCCGGTGGTGCGCTGCGGGTCGAAATTGCCCTGGCGGAACAGCTCGATCGCCGCGAAGATCTGTGGGCGGAACAGATCGGGGCGGCGGCAGTCATGGGCCAGGGTCACCAGCGCGTTACGGGTGTTGAAATCGCCCTGCACCGCGCCGTAATCGGTTTCGAACGCCCAGAAGGCCAGCAACACGCCGCGCGAGACACCGTATTCCCGCTCGATCCGGTCAAACACGGCCTCGTATTTGCGCGACATGGACTGGCCGCGGTCAATCCGGTTTTGCGAGATCAGGCGGCGCGAGAAATCAATGAAAGGCATCTGGAACACGCCCTGCGCCCGGTCAGCCCGCAGCACAGCGCCGTCCTGCTGAACGCCCTGAAAGAACGCATCGACGGTGCCCTGATCAAAACCCTTCTGCACCGCTTCGGTTTTCAGGCCGCCCACGAACTGGCTGAACCCGCCACCGCATTGGGCAAAAGCGGGTGCCGAAAACAAGGCGGCGGCGAACAGGGAAGGCAACAAGCGCATAAGGTGTCCTTTAGAAAATCAGCGTGACCCCAACCCACACTGACACGAGGCCGAGTGCAAGCCCCCAGACGGACCACAGCATACGGCATGCGCGGAAAACCTCTGCCGCGCCGATCTCGCGCCTTGCATTCCCGTTCACCCAGGCCAGATCGCGCAATTGCCCGTGATAGCTGCGGGGTCCGGCCAAGGCGATGTCCAGCGCGCGTGCCATTGCCGCTTCGGGCCATCCGGCATTGGGTGAGATATGGCGGCGCGCGTCCGCGATGATCTCGGTCCAGCGGGACCATTGGCCCGAAAGTGCGACGATCATCAGGCAGGTCAGTCGCGCCGGGATCAGATTCAGCAGATCGTCAAACCGGGCCGAGGCCCAGCCGAAGTCGCGATAGGTTTCGTTTCGGTACCCGATCATGCTGTCTGCGGTGTTGACGGCCTTGTAGATCAGCAGCCCCGGCAGCCCCCCGATCAGGAACCAGAAAGCAGGCGCAATGACGCCGTCGCTCAGGTTCTCGGCGGCGCTTTCGATGGCTGACCGCGCGACCTGAGCCTCGGTCATGTCGGAGATATCGCGCGAGACGATCATGGCGACTGTGGCGCGCCCTTCGGTGATCGAGTCAAGCAACCCGTCGCCCACGGCGCGGACATGGGCAACCAGCGAGTTCTGGGCCAGAAGGATCGCACAAATCACGACCTCGACCACCGGTCCCAGCAAGGCCAGAAGCCAGCCCAACGCCCCGGCGATACCGACCAGCAGAACCAGCGCGATCACGCCCTTGAGGCGTTTGTTTCCGCCCTGGTTCAGGCGTTTGTCGAGTTGGCCGACCCCATTGCCCATAAGCACCGCAGGATGACGCAGGCGCGACCACAGCCAATCAGGCTCACCCAACGCTGCGTCCAGACACAGGGCGCAGGCCAGCAGCAGCGCTGCGCTCATAACGCGGCGTCCAGCCGGGACCAGCCGTCCGAGGGGGGCAGGCCGAGGCGCAGATAGGTTTTGGAATAGGGGAAGATGCGGCTCCAGATATGAGCCTGAGCCAGACGGTCCTGCCAGACGTGCGCATCATCAACATTATAGAGACGGAACAGGGACGTTCCGCTCACCAGCTTGGCCCCTTTGCTTGTCAGCATTGTGTCCAGACGGGCTGCCTCCTGCGCCAGTCTGGTTCGGGTTTGCGCGGCCCAAGCCTCGTCCTGCAAGGCGCGTGTGCCGATGCGCAGGGCGGGGCCGGATACCGCCCATGGCCCGGTCAGATCGTTCAACCTGGCAATTGTGTCAGGTTGACCAATGGCAAAACCCAGGCGCAGCCCGGCCAGCCCCCAGAATTTGCCAAAGCTCTTCAGAACAATGATACCGGGACGAGATGCCAAATGGATCAAGGAAGCTTCGGGGATTACGTCGCAAAAGCTTTCGTCGATCACTGTCAGGGGGGCGTTGGCGTCGGCCTCCTGCCAAAGCCGCCCGTCCGGGTTGTTGGGGTGCACGATGACGCGGGCCTCAGCCGGGGCATCCGCATGCACCTGCCAGCCTTGTGCGGAAAAGGCGGCGGCGTGTTCGTTATAGGTTGGCGTCGTGATCTGAACCCGACCGGGCGCGGCAAGTGCGGGCAGGCGCGCGATTACGGCTGACGCTCCGGGCGCGGGCAGAATCGCGGCGGCGTCCGGGACGGACCAAAAGCGGCGCGCGGCCTCGCTGAGCCGTTCGAACGCGCCATGATCGGGTAGTTGCGTCCAGTCTGACGCGATCAGGTCTGAGACCTGATAGGGGTGCGGGTTGATTCCGGTGGACAGATCAATCCATCCGTCCCGCGTGCCGCCATACCGCTTGATCGCATCGTCCAGCCCGCCGCCGTGGTCGCGTTTGGTGCGCGGGTTCAAATTGGTGTCAGTCATCGCGCCATAAGTCCCAAACGCCGGATTCGACCTGCTTCAAGCGGATTTTTGCCGTTTTGACAAGCAAATCCGCGTGAACAGCGCGTGTCGGCACCATCGTTAACACTTTGTTAAGGAAATCACGGGATCACAGACCATGGGGGTCGGCACCACTCACCATACCAAGTGCCGAGGTTGTTGCAAATGAAAGTTCTGATTGTTGAGAGTAACCCCGACCTTGGTCGGGTCTGGAAAAGGCATCTGGAACGACAAGGTGCCGAGGTTGAACTGGTCGCCGGGCAAGAGGCTGCGATCCTCGCGCTGTATGGCACGGCCTTTGACATCATCGTGCTGGATCTGGTGCTGGAAAGCGGCAGTGCGCTGGCCGTGGCCGATTTCGCCAGTTATCGCCGCCCCGAGGCGCGGGTGATCTTTGTCACCAACACCACGTTTTTTTCGGACGGGTCCATCTTTGCCCACAGCCCCAATGCCTGTGCCTATGTGCAAAGTGCAACGCCGCCAGAGGATCTGGCGGCGATGGTTGAACATTACGCGGCGGGTCGCTGACCACGACCATGCGGTTCCATGTAGTCCAGCGCCGGGTTCACCGGGATGATCCGGTGCGGATTGATGCTGTCATGGCTGTAGTGATAGTGCCGCACGATATGGTTCATGTTCACCGTCTGCGCAACGCCCGGCCATTGGTATAGCTCGCGGGTATAAGCCCAGAGGTTCGGATAATCGACCAGCCGCCTTTTGTTGCATTTGAAATGCAGGTGATAGACCGGATCAAAGCGGATCAGGGTGGTGAACAGGCGCCAGTCCGCCTCGGTCACGCGATCCCCCATCAGATAGCGGTTGTGGCCCAGCCGGTCCTCCAGCCAGTCCAGCGTGTCGAACAGCGGATGAACGGCGGTATCATAAGCTTCTTGCGTGGTGGCAAAGCCGGATTTGTAGACGCCGTTATTGACGTCGGAATAGATGCGGGCGTTGACCTCTTCGATGTCGTCGCGCATCGCCTCGGGCCAGTAATCATCGGTGTTTCCGGTGATCCCGTCGAAGGCGGAATTGAACATGCGGATGATTTCCGAGCTTTCGTTCGACACGATGGTTTGTTGCTGCTTGTCCCACAGGATCGGAACCGTAACGCGCCCGGAATAGCCGGGATCGGCCTTGGTATAGATCTGATGGGCGAAATCCAGACCGTAGAGGGCGTCGCCTGTTGCGCCGTGATCGTCTGTCTCAAACGTCCAGCCCTTGTCCATCATGTCAGGATGCACGACCGAGACCGGGATTAGATCGCTTAAGCCTTTTAGCTCGCGGAAGATCAGCGTGCGATGCGCCCACGGGCAGGCGTGCGAGACATAGAGGTGATAGCGGCCCGGCTCCGCCTTGAAGCCCGCCTTGCCCGACGGGCCCGCGCTGCCATCGGCGGTCAGCCAGTTGCGAAACTGCGCGGCGCTGCGTTTGAATGCCCCGCCAGTGGATTTGGTATCATACCATGTGTCGTGCCATTTTCCATCGACCAGCAGGCCCATCGCGCGTCCTCCGCATCCCAAGTGTCAGGGCAAAGATAGGGCGCAGAGGCTGCCCTTCCTATCCCAGCTTTTGCGCAACCAACCTGCGCTTGCGCACAGACAGCGCTGAGATGTCCGCGCAACATTTTGCCGGTTGGTTCAGCCTATGTGACGCAGTTCACTGGATTTTTACGTATCGGTGTTCACAATATTATGCATTCAAGGGGGATATTTTTGATGAGTACCTATGTTTCCAAGGAGATTCGCGCCGAATTAGACGCTGCGCGAATCGCATCCCTGAAGAAATCCAGCCGTTTGCGGGTAGAGATTGGCGACAATCGCTACAAAATCCTCAAACTGTGGAAAGACGGTTTTACGGTCGAGGCCGAGACCACGCCGCGCCTGCGCGGGCTGGTCGATATCTACGACGGCGCCAACCACCTGTATCAGTGCCTGATCATCGCGGATGAGGAAGAGGGTGGCGAAATGCGATACGAGTTCAAGCGCAGCACCGCCGCCCATGACAAAGCGCCGCTGGATTTCTACCGCGCCCCGGATGCCCCAATCGCGTTGCTGGGGCACGAGGAGTAGGCGAAACCTCTCGGGCCGGGTTTTGTCGGTCGGTGCCGCTACAGCAATCCGGCCCGGCGAGAGCAGGCTTATTGCAGGTCTCCAAACGCCTGTTTCAACCGGGCGCAGGCCTCTTCCACCCGTGCGCGTTGGGTGGCCAGATTGAACCGTTCAAAGGTTTCTCCACCCTTTCCAAATCCGGGGCCGGAAGACGAGGCAATCCGGGCGTCCTCGCGCAGGCGTCGGACAAATTCGGCATGATCCATACCGGTGCCCGAGAAATCGACCCACGCCAGATAGGTCGCCTGCAGGGGCATCGACCATAGGCCGGGGATATCCGCGATGGCGGCATCAAACAGGCGGCGGTTGCCGTCCAGATGCGCGACCTGGGCATCGACCCATTCGGCCCCTTCCGGCGAATAGGCGGCGGTGATCATGGCGACGCCCAGTGCGCCGGGGTCATAGTCCAGCGTAACCAACCGGTGATTCATCGCCGCGCGCAGCTTTGGGTCGGGGATGATCATATTGCCGGTGCGCTGTCCGGCGATGTTGAAGGTCTTCGATGCTGCCGTCAGCGTCACGGTCCAAGGGCGCGCCTCGGGCGCTGCAACATCCATCGGGACGAACTTGGCTCCGGGGTAAACCAGATCGTGATGGATTTCGTCTGATACCAATATCAGCCCGTTACGTTCCGCGAATGCAGCGACCGCCTTCAGTTCATCAGATGTCCAAACGCGCCCCGAGGGGTTCTGGGGCGAGCACCACAGCAACAGTTTTTCCGACCCGTCCAGCCGCGACTGCGCGTCTTCCAGATCGATCCCATAGCTGTCACCATCTCGGACCAGCGGGCATTCCACCACGCGGCGGCCGGACTTGTTCACCTTGTGCGCGAACTCATGGTAGACGGGGGTGAAGATCACCACGCCGTCGCCCGGATCGCTCCAGACGTCCAGGCACAGGGCGATTGCATTGCCCAGCCCTTGCGTGGTCAGAATCCAATCGGTGTCGATCTGCCAGTCATGCCGGTTCTGCATCCACCACTGGACCGCACCCAGATACTCGGGGTGCTTCCACGAATAGCCAAACACCCCATGATCCGCAGCGCGCCGGACCGCATCGATCACGCAGGGGGCTGTCTGGTAATCGGAATCGGCGGTCCACATGGCCAACCCGTCCTCGGGCGAAACGCCATAGAGTTGCTCCATCTTGTCCCATTTTGAACTCTGGGTGCCGCGGCGGTCGATCAGGGTGTTGAAGGTCATGTCAGCTCCGTTTCTCTGGCCGAAAGCTAACGGCAAATCGGGCATGTGCAAGGGGGGCGTTGCGGCGGCGGGCGCGATGGCCTAAATCAGCCCCATGAAACGCAATATCCTGATCCATCCCGACCCCCGCCTGAAAAAGGTCTGCGCGCCCGTGGCTGATCTGACGGACGAGCTGCGCAAGCTGGCCGACGACATGCTGGAGACGATGTATGACGCGCCCGGTATCGGTCTGGCCGCACCGCAGATCGGCGTGCTGGATCGGCTGATCGTGCTGGATTGCGTCAAGGAAGAGGGCGAGGCCCCGCGCCCGCTGGTCATGTTCAACCCCGAGATCATTGCGTCTTCGGACGAAACCAATGTGTATGAGGAAGGTTGCCTGTCGATCCCCGAACAATATGCCGAGGTGACGCGCCCCAAGGTCGTGGATGTGGCCTGGATGGATCAGAACGGTAACGCCCAGCACGAGACGTTCGACGGTCTTTGGGCCACCTGCGTACAGCATGAGATCGACCATCTGAACGGCAAGTTGTTCATCGATTACCTCAAACCGCTGAAACGGCAGATGATCACGCGCAAGATGCAGAAGCTGAAACGCGAAAAGGCGCGCACATGACGGTTCGCACCTGCCTGCCGTGGCCTGACAAACGCCTGCGCGCCAAGGCTGCGGACGTGGCTGAAATCACCGATGACATCCGCGCAATCTGGGATGACATGATCGATACCATGGAGGCGATGCCGGGCGTTGGCCTTGCTGCTACCCAGATCGGGGTGATGCTGCGGTTGGCCGTGGTGGATGGCTCGACCGAGCGGGGCCGGGCCGTGCGGCTTGCGAATCCGGAAATCCTGCACAGTTCGATCGAATTGCGCGAACATGAGGAGGCCAGCCCGAACCTGCCCGGCGTGTCGGCCAAAGTGAAGCGCCCGCGCGCTGTGACGGTCAAATTTCTGAACGAAAACGGGATGATCGATCGCCGCGATTTTGTGGGCATCGAAGCCACCAGCGTTCAGCATCAGATCGACCATCTGAACGGGCGGATGTATTTCGACCGGCTGAGCAAGGTCAAACGCGACATGCTGCTGCGCAAGGCGCGAAAATCAACGTAGGCCGGGCTTCAGCCCGGCACCCGCATAACCTGGAGCCGATCATGCGCGTCATTTTCATGGGTACGCCCGATTTCTCGGTCCCGGTTCTGGATGCGCTGGTCGATGCCGGGCATGAGATCGCCGCTGTCTACTGCCAACCGCCGCGCCCGGCGGGTCGCGGTAAGAAGGATCGACAAACCCCGGTTCATGCCCGGGCCGAGGCGCTGGGCCTGATGGTCCGCCATCCGGTATCGCTGAAATCACCCGAGGAACAGGCCGCCTTTGCCGCATTGAACGCCGATGTGGCGGTTGTCGTCGCTTATGGGCTGATCCTGCCACAAGCCATTCTGGATGCGCCCGCGCAGGGCTGTTTGAACATCCATGCCAGCCTGTTGCCGCGTTGGCGCGGCGCGGCCCCGATCCATCGCGCGATCATGGCGGGGGATGCGGAAACCGGTGTCTGTATCATGCAGATGGAGGCCGGTCTGGACACCGGCCCGGTCCTGCTGCGGCAAGCGACCCCGATTCAGTCTGAGGAAACGACGGCCCAGCTGCACGACCGCCTGTCAGTTATGGGTGCGGATCTGATCGTTGACGCGCTGAGCCGCCTGTCCGATCTGACGCCCGAGCCGCAGCCAGAGGATGGTGTGACCTATGCCTCGAAGATCGACAAGGCCGAGGCGCGGATCGATTGGTCGCGCTCGGCGGAACAGATCGACCGCCAGATTCGTGGCCTGTCGCCATTTCCGGGGGCCTGGACCGAAATGGACGGTGAGCGCATCAAATTGCTGGCCTCGCGCCGCGCAGACGGGCAGGGCCAGCCGGGGCAGGTGCTGAATGATGATCTGCATGTGGCTTGCGGGCAGGGCGCGGTCGAGCTGCTGCGCTTGCAAAGGGCTGGTAAAGGTGCGCAGGATCGGGAAACCTTTCTGCGCGGCTGTCCGATCCCGATCGGCACACGGCTGACATCGGAGTAACACTGAATGTTCATGGTCTTGATGGGTACAGTCGTGATCGCCGGGATCGTCGGATACCTGTCCGAGAAAACCGGCTTTACCCATAACGGCTATCTGCAATCGATCATCATCTGCGTCGGCGGGGCCTTCCTGTTCTATTTCGTGCGCATCATGTTCGGTATCAGCTTTGGCCCACCGGGGCTGAACGCGGTTTTGTCCTCAATCGGCGCGCTGATCATCGTGCCGACCCATTGGAGGAGATGACATGCCCGTCATCGCCCTGATCGTCATCGGCGCGGCTGCGGGTTTTCTGGCCACCCGCCTGATGCGGATCGAGGCTGATATCCCCACGACAATGCTGATCGGTATCGTGGGCGCTCTGGTCGGGGGTTTCCTGCTGCGCGCTTTAGCGACGATGATGGGGTGGTTGTCAGGTTTTGTCGGCGCGGTGCTGGGGGCTTTGCTGGTGATCTGGCTGTGGCAGGTCATCCGCCGCCGTTAGGCCTTGACCTTTCTCGGCATCACCCGCCAGATCACAGAAAATCTGATGACAGGTGGCCCATGTCCTATGATCTGAACCCCGGTGACGTCGCCCTGATGGGCGTTCCGCTGGACCTGCACTCTTCCTTTCTGCAAGGTCCGGCCTTCGCACCCGGACGCATTCGCGAGGCGCTGCATTCGGGTGCCGCCAATCTGACGGCCGAGGGTGGCACCGACCTTGGCGCAACCGAACGTTTCAGGGATACCGGCGATCTGGACGTGTTCGAGATGCGCGGGCAGGAGCCCATCAACCGGATCGAAGCCGGGGCCGCGCAGCGCATTTCAACCGGGGCGCGGTTGTTGTCGCTGGGCGGCGATCACTCGGTCGCGTTCCCTTTGATCAAGGCCCATGCCGAGCGGTATGAGGGGCTGAACATCCTGCATATCGACGCGCATCCCGACCTCTATGACACGCAGGATATCGGTCCGCTGGGTCATGGCTGCCCCTTTGCGCGGGTGATGGAAAGCTGTCAGATCAACCGTCTGGTGCAGGTCGGCATTCGCACCATGAACGCGCATCAACGCGAACAGGCCGACAAGTTCGGCGTCGAAGTTATCGACATGCGCAACTGGCGCGCGGACTTACACCTGTCTTTCGATGGACCGGTTTACCTGTCGCTGGATCTGGACGCGCTGGACCCGGCCTTTGCGCCCGGCGTGTCCCACCACGAACCCGGCGGGCTGAGCACACGCGAGGTGATCGACTTGATCCACCGGTTCGAGGGTCAATTGGTCGGCGCTGATATCGTCGAATTGAACCCCCACCGCGACCCCTATGGCATGACCGCGATGGTGGCCGCGAAATTCGTTAAGGAGATCGGTGCAAGGTTGTTGACGCGCTGAACCTATCGCTCGTCGCAGACAGAGGCTGAGCCCAGCCGGGGTGCTGCGCGCGTGGTCATGTCGAACCGGTCGGTCTCGGCAGCGGTCATCCAGTGCATCTGGTCCGCAGGGGCGGCTTCTAGCGTGAACCAGTAAAACTCGTCATCCACGCCGATGTCCTGAAAATAGTCCAGATAGCGGTCGTGTTCCGGGTCATCCTCGGGCAACTCGGTTGCGACAATTCCCGACCCGCTCCAACTGTGAACGCCGACGCAGGCGCCGGGGTGCAAGGTGCGTTTATGGCCAGCCAGAAACAGATCGGTGCCGCCTGATGCGACCAGACCGCCCGAGGGGACAACCGTGTTGAATCCTTCGTCATGGACAACGCGGCTGAAGACGACATTGGCGTCATCGTCCACCGAACCTTCGATGTACTGCAGAACAAGGGTCGAGGCCTGCGGGTTCTGTTCGATTGCATCTTCGAACGCATCCAATGTGGTGTGATCGATCGTGCCCGTGGCGATGATCTGATCGCCTTGGGCGACGAAACCTACTGGCGTGTAGGACTCGCCGCAGGCCGCCAACAGGGACAATCCCGCCAGAACCGACAATGCTTTCATCTGAATCCGCGCTCCGAATGGTTTTGCACTTGGTAGCAGCGCAGGGGCGAGCCGTCCATCTTGGCGCTATTGGCGGGGTGGGCGGGCCTTATAGACGGGCAATTGCCAGCCGAACAGCAGCGAGCCAGCCCGCAGCGCCCAGCAGACCAAGGCGCACAGGCCCAGCGTCAGAAGGCCATCCAATCCCAGCTTTGTCGCCAATACGGCAGTCAAAGCCCCCGCAAAAGCGCAGGACACATAGAGCTGCCCCTGTTTCAGGACCAACGGAACCTCATTGCAGACCACATCCCGCATCAATCCGCCCAGACATCCCGTGGTCACGCCCATCAATACAACAATGGTACCGGACTGTCCCAGCGACAGGGCCGCACCGGTGCCCGCCGCAACGGCAATGGACAGGGCGAAACTGTCCAGCCAGACCAGCCAGTTGTATCTGCTTTCAACCAGATGCGCGGTGAAAAACACCAGCACCGCCGCTGCAACCGCGATCAGGATGTAATCGGGCTGGCCGACCCAGAAGACCGGATGCCGATCCAGCAGCAAGTCGCGCACGGTGCCGCCGCCCACGGCAGTCAGACAGGCGATGAAGGCAAAACCCACCAGATCAAGCTGTGCGCGACTGGCCACCAACGCACCGGTCAGGGCAAAAATCAGAACCGAGACATAGTCGAGCAGCGCAAGACCGCTCACGCCTGTGCCTTTTTGGGTTTGAACGGGGCCATGCCTGCACGGGCAAGCTCATCGGCTTTTTCGTTTTCCGGGTGGCCCGCATGACCTTTGACCCATTCCCACGTCACGTCATGCCGGTCTTGCGCGGTATCCAGCCTCTGCCACAGGTCCACATTCTTGACGGGCTTTTTGTTCGAGGTTTTCCACCCGTTCCGCTTCCACCCGAAAATCCACCCGGTCACACCGTTTTTCACATAGGCGCTGTCGGTGACGATGGTGATGGTCGAGGGCCGCTCGAGCGTTTCAAGCGCGCTGATTGCGGCCAGCAATTCCATCCGGTTGTTGGTGGTCTCGGCCTCGCCACCTTTCAATTCGCGTTCTTTCAGAACGGTTTCCCCGTCCATTGCGCGCAGCAGCACGCCCCAGCCGCCCGGTCCGGGGTTGCCGGAACAGGCGCCATCCGTATAGGCAAACAGATCAGGCATGCGCGGCCAGCGAAATGAAGTCAGAGACCGAACCGTCCAGCCCGGTGCCGCTGCCAAGCCTTTGATCGGTGATGGTGAAACCTGCGTCTTTCAGATAGGTCTTCAATTCGTCCTCGGAGTAGTAACTGTAATAGCGCCCCAAACGGTCGGGGCCTTCGCCTTCACCCAGTTTCATGGCGATGAAGAACGCACCGCCAGATTTCAAGGCGCGGTGAATGGCGCTGAGATGTGTGGGGAAGGCGGCGCGCGTGGCGTGCAGCAGGCTGAAATTGGCCCAGATGCCATCGTAGACCCCGTCAGCCTCCAGCGCGTCAAAGCTGGCATGGCGCGCCGAAACACCGGGATGGGCCGAGGCCAGCCTGACCATTTCGGCAGATGCATCCGTCGCGTCGACCTGCAACCCGGCTTGCGCCATCAGCGCGGCGGACGTTCCGGGCCCGCAGCCCAGATCCAGAACTCTGCCGCCTTCGGGCACGGCCTGAATAAATCGCGTCAGTTGCGGGTCGCCCGTATTGTCGTCATCCGTCAGCGCGGCATAGCGCGCGGCCTGCGCGTCATAGACGGAAATGGTGTCGCGGTCGCTCATAGGTAAACTCCAACGGCAAGACACATAAGCACGATGACGGTCAGCAGAATACGCAGCCGCATCCACCAGTTCGGGGCCAGACCCCAGTACCAGAACAGCGCGTCCAGCACCAAAAGCCCGGCAAAGCCGGTCATCAGGTTGGTGCCGGCGGTCACCGGGCCGCCTCCGGTCATGAAAAACGCCCAAAGCGCTGGAAGGACGGACAGCGTATAGCCCACCGTTGCCTTGCTGCCCGAGGTCTTAGTGGCAAAGCCCCACAGCACGCCCGACATGAAGCTGAGGATCACCGAACCATAGAACAACTGAACGTAGGGGCCAACAAAACGTGGCCCGATCTCGCGCGTGCCCCAGGTTTGCAGGTCCGTGTTCAGATAGGTCAATGCGCCCCAGATAAACGGGATCAGACCCGCCAGACCCAGATATAGTGCCGACTTGGGTACGCCGTTCACGCGGGTTGCCTCAGAACACGGGGGACTTTGAACTCGACGTTTTCCTTGGCGGTTTGGGCCAGTTCAACTGTCACATCGTATTGCTCGCGAAATGCGTCGATAACCTCGTTCACCAGCACTTCGGGGGCCGATGCCCCGGCCGTGATCGCGACGCTTTTGATCCCCTCTAGCGCGCGCCAATCAATGTCAGGCGCGCGTTGCACCAGCTGCGCATAGGTGCATCCGGCGCGCGATGCGACCTCGACCAATCGGCGTGAGTTTGACGAGTTCGGCGCGCCGACCACCAGCAAAGCGTCTGCTTTTGGGGCGACGGCCTTGACGGCCTCTTGCCGGTTGGTGGTGGCGTAACAGATGTCTTCCTTGTGGGGGCCGACGATAGAAGGGAACCTTGCCTGAAGCGCGGCGATGATGTCCTTGGTGTCGTCAACCGACAGGGTGGTCTGGGTGACAAAGGCCAGCTTGTCGGGGGTGCGTACCTGAACTTCGGCCACGTCCTCGACCGTTTCGACAAGCAGCACCTCGCCTTCAGGCAGTTGCCCCATGGTGCCGACGGTTTCCGGATGCCCCTTGTGGCCGATCATGATCATCTGCAACCCGGCCTCATAGTGGCGCTGCGCCTCGATATGCACTTTCGATACCAGCGGGCAGGTCGCGTCGACATAGATCATCTCGCGCTGGGACGCCTCGGCTGGTACCGATTTCGGCACGCCATGCGCGGAAAAGATCACCGGGCGGTCATCGGGGCATTCGTCCAGTTCGCTGACAAAAACAGCGCCTTTTTCGCGCAGCCCGTCGACAACGAATTTGTTGTGCACGATCTCATGGCGCACATAGACGGGTGCGCCCCATTTCTGCAGCGCCATCTCGACGATTTTGATGGCACGGTCTACGCCTGCGCAAAAGCCGCGCGGGGCGGCCAGATACAGTGTCAGTGGCGGCTTGGTCATGTCGCTGTCTCCTTACTGCACAGGTAAGTCTTTTCCCGGCCTTGGTCCAGACAGGACAGCGTCATTGATCTGACATGAATCGGTGCTAGCCAGACGATGTTTCAGAACCAATCCATAGTTAAGGAAGCGCGGCCAGGGTGGTGAATCCTGACCGCGCAAATTTTTCCATCGATGTCGGGCCGAAAGATCAGCCGCCCGAGGCAACCGCGACGCTGCGCGGTTCAGCGGTCATCTCGCGCGGAGGGCGGCCGATGACGTCCCGCAGATCTTCCAGTTCGATGAAGTTGTCCGCCTGGCGGCGCAGCTCGTCCGAGATCATCGGCGGCTGGCTGCGGATGGTCGAGACAACCGAAACGCGCACACCCTGACGCTGCAGGCTGGCGATCAGCGGGCGGAAATCCCCATCGCCCGAGAACAGCACGATATGATCGACCCGTGGTGCAAGCTCCATGGCATCGACGGTCAGTTCGATATCCATGTTCCCTTTGACTTTCCGACGCCCCATGCTGTCGGTGTATTCCTTGGCCGGTTTCGTGACCATGGTGAAGCCATTGTAATGCAGCCAGTCCACCAATGGGCGGATCGGCGAATATTCGTCATTTTCAAGCAGCGCTGTGTAGTAAAAGGCCCGAAGCAACTTGCCACGGCGCATGAATTCCTGCCGCAGAAGTTTGTAGTCGATGTCGAACCCGAGTGCTTTGGCGGCGGCATAAAGATTTGAGCCGTCGATGAACAGCGCTAGCCGTTCGTCTTTATAAAACATAAATATTTCCTTCCGGTACAATGCAGCGCGTTGAGTGATTGGTGTGTGAGTGTAAATATGTCGCGCTGTAGTGACCCTATAATTAGGGCTTTTGTTGGCCATCGCAAGTATGCAGTGCGCCGAACATAGGAAGATACATGAGCGATTCCGCGCGAAATGCTATAGTTGCCCTAGGGGCAAATCTCAATTTGAGAGGATTTGGACCCGAAGTGACACTTCGACGCGCCCTTGACGCGCTTTCACGTCATGGGGTGGTGATTCGCGCTGTCAGCCGGTTTTTTGCGACCCCCTGTTTCCCCGCAGGGGCGGGGCCGGATTACGTGAATGCGGCGGCGGCGATCGACACTGACCTTTCGCCGCCAGAGCTTTTGGACGTGCTGCATGCGATCGAGCATGAGTTTGGGCGCGAGCGTATACAGCGATGGGGAGTGCGGACGCTTGATCTGGATCTGGTGTGCTATGCGGATACGGTTCTTCCTGACAAGGCCACCTATGCGCACTGGCTGGATCTGGCCCCGGATGAACAACGGAAGGCGGTGCCGGATCAGTTGATTCTGCCCCATCCCCGCCTACAGGACAGGGCGTTTGTGCTGGTTCCAATGGCGGATATTGCGCCGGATTGGTGCCACCCGGTGTTGCAGCAGACAGTCACACAGATGGTTGCAGCTTTGCCTGCCGGGGATGTTCAGGCCGTCACGCCCCTGTGATCCCTGCTTTTGCGGCATTTCGTGCTTGTCAAGGCGGGCAATCGGTCTTAGATAAGCCTCTTCCTGACATGGATTCAGTAACGGAGAGCGCCCCATGGCCCGCGTGACGGTTGAAGATTGCGTTGACAAGGTTCCAAACCGGTTCGAACTGGTGATGCTGGCGGCCCACCGGGCGCGCGAGATTTCTGCCGGCGGTCCGATCACTGTGGATCGTGACAACGACAAAAACCCCGTCGTTTCCCTGCGCGAGATCGCCGATGAGACCCAAAGCGCGGACGAACTGCGCGAGCGTCTGATCGAGGCCAACCAGACCCAGATCGAGGTGGACGAGCCGGAAGAAGATCAGATGGCGCTGCTGATGGGTGCGGAATCCGACAAGCCTGCGGATGACGATATGTCCGAAGAGAAGCTGCTGCGCGCTCTGATGGAGGCTCAAGGCCAGGGGTAAGCCCCAAGCTACACGAAGGTGCGGACCGGATGATCTCTGCTGACGACCTGATTGCGCTGGTCCGCAACTACAACCCCAAGACTAATGCTGATCGCATCGCCCGGGCCTATGAGTTCGGGATGCAGATGCACGAGGGGCAATTCCGCCACTCGGGCGAGCCCTATTTCACCCATCCCGTTGCCGTTGCCGCTATTCTGACCGAACAGCGTTTGGATGATGCGACCATCATCACGGCCCTGCTGCACGACACGATCGAGGACACAAAGGCCAGCTATGGCAAAGTGGCCGATCTGTTCGGGAATGAGGTTGCCGAGCTTGTCGATGGTGTCACCAAGCTGACCAACCTGCAATTGTCCAGCCGGGAAACCAAGCAGGCGGAAAACTTCCGCAAACTGTTCATGGCCATGTCCAAGGATCTGCGGGTCATTCTGGTCAAGCTGGCCGACCGTCTGCACAACATGCGCACGATCAAGGCGATGCGCCCGGAAAAGCAGGTAATCAAGGCGCGCGAGACGATGGACATCTACGCGCCGCTTGCGGGCCGGATGGGGATGCAATGGATGCGTGAGGAGTTGGAAGACCTCGCCTTTCGTGTCCTGAACCCCGAAGGCCGCCAATCGATCATCCGCCGCTTCATCACGCTGCAACGGGAAACCGGCGACGTGATCCACCGCATCACCGGTGACATGCGGCACGAGCTGGACAAGGCCGGGATCGAGGCCGAGGTGTTTGGTCGCGCCAAGAAACCCTATTCGATCTGGCGCAAGATGCAGGAAAAGGATCAGGGCTTTTCCCGCCTGTCCGACATCTACGGGTTCCGCATCATCACGCCCAGCGAAGAAGACTGCTATCGCACCCTCGGCGCAATTCACCAGCGCTGGCGCGCGGTGCCGGGGCGGTTCAAGGATTACATCAGCCAGCCGAAATCGAACGGCTACCGCTCGATCCACACCACGGTGTCGGGCCGCGATGGCAAACGGGTCGAGGTACAGATCCGCACTCGTCAAATGCATGACGTGGCCGAAACCGGCGTTGCAGCGCATTGGTCCTATCGCGATGGGGTGCGCACGGAAAACCCCTTTGCCGTTGACCCGGCCAAGTGGATTTCCAACCTGACCGAACAGTTCGATAACGAGGAGGATCACGAAGATTTCCTCGAGGCTGTGAAGCTTGAGATGTATTCCGATCAGGTGTTCTGCTTTACGCCCAAGGGTGACGTGGTGAAACTGCCACGTGGGGCGACGCCGATCGATTTTGCCTATGCAATCCACACCCGCATCGGCCATGCCTGCGTGGGGGCCAAGGTCGATGGCATCCGCGTGCCGTTGTGGACCCGTCTCAAGAACGGTCAGTCGGTGGACATCATCACGGCTGACGGTCAGACGCCGCAGGTCACATGGCTTGAGATCGCTGTCACCGGCAAGGCCCGCACGGCCATCCGGCGTGCCCTGCGCGAAGTCGACCGCGAGCGATTTATCAAGCTGGGCAAGGAACTGGCGCGTTCGGGCTTTGAGCATGTGGGACGCAAGGCAACCGACAAAGCGCTGGACACCGCCGCCAAACACCTGCGTCTGAAGGATCGCCACGAATTGCTGGCCCGTCTGGGCAGCGCCGAACTGACCGCCCATGACGTGGTCGAGGCGGTTTACCCCGAACTGACCAAGGACGAAGGTGACGCCATCCCGCTGCGCCGCGCGGTGATCGGCCTGGAACCGGGGCAGAAGTTCGACCGCGCGCCCTGCTGCCAGCCCTTGCCCGGTGAACGCATCGTCGGCATTACCTATCGCGGCAAGGGCGTGGTCGTGCATGCCATTGATTGCGACCGTCTGGGCGAGTTTGAAAATGAACCCGAACGCTGGGTCGATCTGCACTGGCATTCCGGCACACACCCCGCCGTTTATGGCGCGACGCTGGATCTGACCATTGGCAATGACGCCGGTGTGTTGGGGCGCATTTGCACATTGATCGGCGAGAAAAAGGCCAATATCTCGAACCTGGAATTCGTTGACCGGAAACCGGATTTTTACCGCCTGCTGATCAATGTGGAACTGCGCGATCTGGAACAGTTGCATTCCCTGATGCTGACGCTTGAGGCTGAAAGCGACGTTGCCGCTGTCGAGCGATACCGGGACCGGGCCAAATCACCCGTTTCGGCCGGCTGAGAAGGGGTGATCAGGAGTGGTTTTCAAGCGCCGAGATCGACGCTCGCCTGTCCAGATCGCATCGGAATTTGTCTATCCGCGTGGCGGTTGGACACGCGCGTTTCACTATGTCAAACACCGCGTCCGTCGCCTGCCGGACTCGCCTGAACGTATTGCACGTGGCATCGCAGCAGGCGTTTTTGCAGCCTTCACACCGTTTTACGGCCTGCATTTCGTCGTAGCTGCCATTGGTGCCCGGCTGATCAACGGCAACATACTGGCCGCCCTAAGCGGCACGTTCTTCGGCAACCCGCTAACCTATGTTCCGATCGGTGTGATCTGCCTGCAGACGGGGCATTTCCTGCTGGGCACCGAATTCGAAAAAAGCGAAACCCGCGGCCTGATGGGCAAATTTGCCGACGCGATGGGGGACCTCAAGAACAATTTCCTCGCGATGTTCACCGACCGCATTGCCGACTGGCACGGTCTGAGCGTTTTCTACCGCGAGGTTTTCTATCCCTACATGATCGGTGGTGTCCTGCCCGGCATTCTGGCTGGGCTGATCTGTGGCTATCTGAGCCTGCCCCTGATCCGCAGCTATCAGAATCGCCGACGCGCCAAAATCAAGGCGAAGTTTGAAGAAATCAAACGTCTGGCCGAAGCAAAGCCTGACGTTTCCGTGCAAAAGGCTCTAGGTTCGGGTCAAACCGTGAAAAAGGAATCGCGTGATGTCTGACAACCACTTGCGTCTTGGTGTAAATATCGACCACGTGGCCACCGTGCGCAACGCGCGTGGCGGGGCCTATCCCGACCCGCTGCGCGCCGCCAAACTGGCCGAAGAGGCCGGGGCCGATGGCATCACCGCCCATTTGCGCGAAGACCGCCGTCATATCTCGGATGCTGATATCGACGGGCTGATGGAGGTTCTGTCGGTGCCTTTGAATTTCGAAATGGCCGCGACGGACGAAATGCAGAAAATCGCCCTGCGCCACAAACCTCATGCCGTTTGCATCGTTCCCGAAAAGCGCGAGGAACGCACCACCGAAGGCGGGCTTGAAGTCGCGCGCGAGGAAAACAAGCTGGCCCATTTCATCGCCCCTCTTCGCGATGTCGGCTGCCGTGTCTCGATCTTCATCGCTGCCGATCAGCGCCAGATCGAGGCTGCTCACCGCATCGGGGCCGAGGTGATCGAACTGCACACCGGCGCCTATTGCGATGCCCATGCCGAAGGTCGCATGGAAGACGCCGCCCGCGAGCTGGAGGCCCTGCGCCAGATGTCCACCTTCGCCCATTCGCTGGGCCTTGAGGTTCACGCGGGCCATGGCCTGACCTACGACACGGTACAACCGGTCGCGGCCTTCCCCGAGGTGCGCGAGTTGAATATCGGCCATTTCCTGATCGGCGAGTCGATCTTTCTGGGCCTGTCTCCTGCTATTACCGAAATGCGCCGCCTGATGGACGAGGCGCGGGCGTGATCACGCCTGGCTTCATAGCCATCTGGTTGGCCTGGCTGATGGCCGGAGGCTCTCCGGGCCCGGCGACCATGGGCATCGCCGGAACCGCCATGAACGAAGGCCGCCGCGCCGGTCTGGTCTTTGCGCTGGGCATCTGCGCGGGCTCTGCTGCCTGGGGCATTGCCGCCGCGCTGGGCCTGTCGGCGATCATGCTGGCCAATGTCTGGGCGTTTGAAGTGATCCGTTATATCGGTGTTGCCTATCTGGGCTGGCTGGCCCTCAAGGCCCTGCGCCGGGCGATGACTTCCGACGAGGTGGCGCTGGGCAATCCGGTCACAGGGTCTCTGCCGACGATCTTTGCAAAAGGAGCGGCGATCCACCTGACGAACCCGAAGGCAATCGTCAGCTGGGGATCGATCTACGCCATCGTCGCGCCGAACGACGCCAGCCTTGCGATGCTGTTGGGTTATTTCGCTATGCTCTACGCAGGCTCACTGCTGATCTTCATCGGCTACGCCTTCCTGTTCTCGTCCGAGCGTATGGTCCGCACCTACCGCCGCGCCCGCCGCTGGTTTGATTTCGCCTTTGCCGGGTTCTTCGGGGTGGCGAGTTACAAGATTTTGACGGTACGGTTGTCGTGATGAAACTACACGAGACAGCAAGCCCATTGAAAACGCTCTTCAAATCTCACGAAGATGTTGGCTTGAACCGTCTCGGCTTTTTGTGCTTCGTCTTCGTCGATCTGATTGGACTGTATCTAATAAAGTGGTGGTTCGAATTCGAATGGCCATTCGCAACCCTTCCACTGGGACTGGCGATGTTTTTGGCTGCCACGTCCTACGGAATGGACAAAGGTATTCGCGGCAAGCCTCTTGGCGATAGCTACAAAAGTTGGATCATCGCCCGTCAGATGGTTCTCACAACTTTGGCGGCGGTGGCGGTGCTGATAACTTTCGCACTCGTTTTCGATGGCCCTTCAGATATCAACGTTCTGAGCAACACGGCCCTGATAGCAGGTGCCGAGTTGGCGCTTTGTATTATCGTTTCATTTTTGCTGTGCCGCTATGCTTTCGTTTTCGGAGTTAAGCGAGGATATTCGACCTTTCTGAAAATGGAAAAGACAAGCCAATGATCCTCGGCATCGGCACAGACCTCGCGAATATCGACCGCATTCAGGGCACGCTCGACCGCTTCGGCGACCGGTTTCGCAACCGCGTCTTCACCGAGATCGAACAGCGCAAGGCCGAGCGCCGCCATGACACCGCCGGAACCTACGCCAAACGCTGGGCCGCGAAAGAGGCATGCTCCAAGGCGTTGGGCACCGGATTGCGCATGGGGATCGCGTGGAAGGATATGGCCGTCACCAATCTGAAAACCGGCCAGCCTGTGATGCACGTGACCGGCTGGGCGGCCGAGCGCCTCAAGGAAATGACCCCCGAAGGGCACGAGGCCATCATCCATGTCACCCTGACGGATGATCATCCTTGGGCCCAAGCCTTTGTGGTGATCGAGGCACGTGTCGTCACAGACCCGGACGCAGCCTTGACTCACCCCCAACCGACCCGCATGTAGCACCCAACAATCCAAAAGACCGGAGAGCAGTATGGCCGAGGAAGCCAAATCAGGTAACGCCGTGTGGGAAACGATCAAAACCATCGTCTACGCCCTGCTGATCGCGGGCGTCTTCCGCACCCTGTTCTTTCAGCCCTTCTGGATTCCGTCCGGCTCGATGAAGCAGACCCTTCTGATCGGGGATTTCCTGTTCGTCAACAAGATGGCCTATGGCTATTCCTATGCGTCCTGCCCCAGCCTGATCATCCCAAGCGTTGGCCTGAACATCGATGCCGAGGATCTCTGTGGCTGGATGCAAGGCGACGACAACAGCCGCATCTGGGCGGGCGAGCCAGACCGTGGCGATGTCATCGTCTTCCGCCACCCGGTCACGGGTCGTGACTATATAAAACGTCTGATCGGCCTGCCCGGCGACCGTATCCAGATGCGTCAGGGGCAGATCATCCTGAACGGTACCCCGGTTCCGCAGCAGCCCGATGGCGTGTTCACCGAAATCGCCGAACCGCAGGGCCCGCAACGCCTGCGCCCGCGCTGCGAAAACGGCCCTGTTGGGATCGGCGGCATCTGTGAAAAAACCCGGTTGATTGAAACCCTGCCCAACGGCGTATCCTACGACGTTCTGAATATCGGCAATCAGGGGTCTGACAACACCGGCATCTATACGGTGCCCGAGGGTCACTATTTCTTCATGGGTGACAACCGCGACAATTCCAGCGACAGCCGCCTTCCGCAATCCGCTGGTGGTGTCGGTTATGTGCCTTACGAAAACCTGATCGGTCGCGCCGACCGGATCATGTTCTCGTCCGCAGGGCGGTCCATGCTGTTCTTCTGGACATGGCGCGGCGATCGCTTCTTCAAGGCGGTCAATTGAAGCTATCGGCCGAGATAAAGGCGTTCCAGCAGCGTTTGGGGTACGAATTCACCAACCCCGAACTGCTGTTGCGCGCGCTGACCCATGGCTCGGTCTCCTCGGCCACGCGACCGGATAACCAACGGCTCGAATTCCTCGGTGACCGGGTTTTGGGTCTTGTGATGGCAACGGCGCTGCTTGAGGCCGACAAGAAGGCCACCGAAGGCCAACTGGCCCCCCGCTTCAACGCGCTGGTCCGCAAAGAGGCCTGTGCCGATGTCGCCCGTCAGATCGATTTGGGCGCGGTCCTGAAACTGGGTCGATCCGAAATGCTGTCAGGTGGTCGTCGCAAACAGGCCCTTCTGGGCGACGCGATGGAGGCGGTGATCGCTGCCATCTACCGCGACGCCGGTTTCGAAGCCGCACGCGATGTGATCCTCGCGCTTTGGGGGGATCGTATCCACACGGTCGAGGCCGACGCCCGCGACGCCAAAACCTCGCTTCAGGAATGGGCTCAGGCACGTGGGCAAAAGCCCCCATCCTATGTCGAAATCAAACGCAGCGGCCCGGATCACGCGCCGGTCTTCACCATCGCCGCCCGCCTGCAGGACGGGACCGAGGCACAAGCCACCGCCGGGTCAAAACGTCAAGCCGAACAAGCCGCCGCCAAAGCTCTGCTCAACGACCTGCCGAAATAACGGCCTAACCCGGATCCGCTCTTCATCTGGCCAAAAATATCTCGGGGGTGAGCCCGGATGAAATCCGGGCGAGGGGGCTGGCCCCCTTCCGGTCGGATTGGCGCAGCCAATTCGACCCTCAAACAACCCGGATAAACCCGGTCAGCCCGGTTTTCTGATGCTCGATCACATGGCAATGAAACGCCCAGTCGCCGGGATTGTCCGCAACCAGCGCAATCTCGACCACCTCATCCTTCAGCAACAACATCGTGTCCGTCATCAGAGGCGGTAATTTGCGCTGGTTCGACGTGAGGGGCACAAAGGCCAGCCCGTGCAGGTGGATCGGATGCAGATTGGGCGATTCATTGCGCAGCCGCAGTACATAGCTTTTGCCCAATTCCAAAGTGGCCAGAGGCCCCACATCCTGCGCCGCGTCGCCCGACCACGGCGTTCGGTTGATCGACCAGAAATTGTAACCCAGTGATCCGCAGAACCCGTTATTCGGCGTCCCACCCTCGGGCGTCCAGCCAAAGACGAACTCATGCACTTCAGCCCGCGTCAGATCTGGTTTGGCAAGCGGATTGGCGGGCAGGGGGCGCAAGTCCCGCAAATCCCGCGCAACCGATCTGCCGATGGCGCGCAGTCTGGCCATGGGGCGTGGCGGGTTTCCCGGCAGTTTTGCCATCAGATCAACAATCTGCCCCTCACCATCCGGCATCGAAACGGCAAAATCGACCCTCTGACCCGGACCAACCAACAAGGGTTCCTCGGCACTGGGCATCGGCAGGTCGACCTCAACCGGATGTCCGTCCCAGGCAATGATCCGCGCTTCGGCCCCGGTCAGGTGCAGCTTGTAGATACGGGTGGTATCGGAATTTAGGACCCGCAACCGCACCAGCCCGCCCGCCACGTGATCGTAGACAGGTTCCGTCAGCCAGTTCGCCGTCGGCACATTTCCGAACGTCCCGGCGCGGGCCGCCCCGCGCGCGGTATAAGCCGGCAGAAACTGATCGTCATCATCCAGCCGAAAATCCCGCAGATTGATCACCTGTTCGCTGTCAAAACCCGGATCGTCCGCCTCGGCAATCACCATGACGCCGGTCAGACCATGGGCCATCTGCTCCATCGTCATGCAATGCGGGTGGTACCAGTATGTGCCCGCATCCGGCGGGGTGAATTCATACTCAAAAACCTCATTCGGCCCAATCGGCATCTGGGTCAGATAAGGCACCCCGTCCATCCCGTTCGGGATACGCAACCCGTGCCAGTGCATCGCGGTGTAATCGGGCAGCGTGTTGCGTACAGACAGCCGCATCACCTCACCCTGTTTGCCATATAGCACCGGGGGCGGCGCATCGGGTGACACGCTGACCATGCCGGTTGTGGTCTGATCGCGCAGGGTAAAACTGGCCGGTTGAATAACCAATTCCTCAGTACCTGACGCGCGCCCGAAACCACCCAGTCCCGCCGCCCCTGCAGCGGCTGCGCTGCCGATTAGAAACTCACGACGTTTCATGTCTTGCCTCTTTGAAAATGGGGATGCCTGGCTGGATCTGGCGCGGCGTGATCCGAAGGTGTCACCGCAAACGCATGGCCGCAATGCGACAAATCCCTCTGGCCCGCGTCGCCATTCTGCTATAGGGGTGCGCACCTGCAAACAGGATCGCCAGAGACATGACCACACGCGCCGGATTTATCGCCCTGATCGGAGAGCCCAACGCAGGCAAATCCACCCTCCTGAACCGTATGGTCGGGGCCAAGGTTTCGATCGTGACGCATAAGGTGCAGACCACCCGCGCGCGCATTCGCGGCGTGGCGATGGAGGGCGACGCGCAGTTGGTCTTTGTCGACACGCCGGGCCTGTTCAAACCCCGCCGCCGTCTGGACCGCGCCATGGTCGCCGCTGCGTGGGGCGGGGCCGCGGATGCCGATGTCGTTGTGCTGATGGTCGAAGCCCATCGTGGGATCACCGAAGGGGTCGAGCGTATCCTTGAGGGGCTGGAGGAGATCGGGCAGGGACGCACTGTTGCGCTGGCGATCAACAAGATCGACAAGGTGCCATCCGAGAAGCTGCTGGCGCTAACCAGCGATCTGAACGGGCGTTATCCGTTTGCCGAAACCTTCATGATTTCCGCCGAAAAGGGTCACGGGGTCGACGACCTGCGCAAATGGCTGGCCTCGGAACTGCCGGAAGGCCCGTGGCTGTATCCCGAAGATCAGATCGCCGATCTGCCCCTGCGCATGATCGCCGCCGAGATGACGCGCGAGAAGCTGACCCTGCGCCTGCATCAGGAACTGCCCTATCAATTGACCGTCGAGACCGAGAACTGGGAAGAGCGTAAGGACGGCTCGGCCAAGATCGATCAGGTCATCTACGTCATGCGCGACGGTCACAAAGGGATTGTTCTGGGCAAACGTGGCGAGACCATCAAGGCCGTCAGTCAGGCCGCACGGGCGGAGCTGGAAGAGTTCCTCGACCGCAAAATCCACCTGTTCCTGCAGGTCAAAGTCCGACCCAATTGGCTTGAGGAATCCGAGCGCTATTCGGAAATGGGTCTGGATTTCAAAGACGGCAACGCATGACCCGTCTGACAGCCGAGTTCTGGGTCCACGCCTATTTGGCACGGCTGCGCTTTCAGGAAATCCCGGCCTTTGTCGTCGCCCATGGAGACAACACCGCCGGGGCAGTACTGATCAAACTGAACACGCTGGACGGTCAGGCCGTCGCGTTCCAGCGCAGCTTTGACCTGATGAGCGGCGAGCGGAAGTGGATTGAACTTTCCTCTGGCCCCGAAAGCGACGTTGACGAGGCCATCCAACGCCAACGCCGCTTTGATCCGGACCTCTGGGTGATCGAGGTCGAAGATCGGCAGGGACGGCATTTGCTCGGGGAAGAGGGGTTGGAATAGCGGGCGGCGCTTCAACCTCTGCTGGGATAGCTGCACAAATCTTCACCATGCATCGCAGATGGTAAGAATTTTGACCCACGATAAACAAAACAATCCATTGCCCGCGGCTGGCTTCCAGTCATGTAGAACGCACCAATGAACTCCATGTCTCTAAAATAGAGGGATGCAGGAAACCCGACCTCTGCCAATGGTCCTATTATGCCGCAATCCCAGCCGGGGTCTCTCAATTGAGCGGCCTTTTCTTCCTGGCTGTCAAAGACACGAACTTCCGGGCCGGCCTGCAATTCGATCATCCAAATGTCGTTTGTCAGGACGATTGAACTGTCTTGGTGCCGGTAAAGATTCAGCTTCCGTGAGAAGTCAGCGATGAGGTATTCTGAGGTGCAAAAGACAGGGTCATCACAGACCACCACCCGACGGTGTTTTTTCCAACTGAGTGAACGTGGTATCGGGGCCTTCTGCACTGCAATAGTCAAACCTTTTACAGACGTTCCTCCGACTTTCCGGTCGGGTGCTTCGAAGGCGACAGAAACTGTAGGGTGGCGAATTGTAGCTATCGTAGCTGCAACGAGGCAGAAGAACGCGACAATTGCGAAGAAAAAGCATCTAATGACTTTCATAGAACAATCCTTGAACTGGAAAAGGTGCGGTAAACGAAGTTGAACGTGCCGGACCAACCTGTGATTGGTATTGAGCAGATTTTCGTATGTTGTTGTGTAGGTTTTCTGCAGTTTAAACGTGTTCGGGACATCTCTGCCTTGTGGCAAGCCGTTATCGCGCCAACCCTGACCCAATGAACGGTCAGCCGAAATGATTTGCGCTGTCCACCGGCCCCGAAAGCGACGTGGACGAGGCCATCCAACGCCAACGCCGCTATGATCCCGACCTCTGGGTGATCGAGGTCGAAGATCGGCAGGGTCGGCATTTGCTAGGGGAAGAGGGGTTGGAATAAGCTTGGCAGTTGGGTCTTTGACGCACCGCTCAAAGCGACTATTTTGATGCAGGATGTGGTTGGGAAAACTGGCCTGATTTTGGAATATCGCAAGACAATGAGGTGTTTGCTTGGCTGAAACGCTTGCGGAGAAACTGGAAAAATCCGAGCTCGGTCACTGGATGCAGCGGTTCGAGGGGTTCATGGTTTTCATCGGGGTCGTTGGTCCTTTTGCCACGCTTCCGCAGTTAATCAAACTCTATTTCACCCACTCGCAGCACGCGACCGGCCAGTCCCTGTTGTCCTGGTCCCTTTATGCTGCGCTGTCGTTTCTGTGGTTTGCCTATGGGTTGGTCGTCGGCAAACTGCCCATCTATGTGGGCAACGGGATTTCGATGGTGCTGAACCTTCTGATGGTGATCGGCATTCTGATCCACGCGGGTATGACCTTCTGAGGCGGGCGTTCAGCCTGCATCGCCAAAATAGACAAAGCTCATTTTGTTCCCGTCCGGGTCGCGCGCGTAAGCGGCATAGAAGTTAGGGCCATACTGAGGCCGGTCACCCGGATCACCTTCGTTCGATCCCCCATTGGCAAGAGCCGCCGCATGCGCCTCGCCCACTTCCGCTTTGCTGTCGCACAGCAGACCAACCATGTTTCCGTTTCCGACTGTCGCCGCCTCTTTGTCAAATGGCGTCGCGACCCACATGGACCCACCGCCCCGCAGTTCATAGCAGACCGCGTGCGGCATATATTCCGCGATGACCTTGCCGCCGATTTTGGGCACAACCGCGTCGTAATAGCTGCGGGCTTTTTCGACATCGTTTGAGCCGATCATGACGTAGTTAAGGGACATCTGCTGAATCCTTACGTTGAGAACATAAAGGGAATAATAAGGGAACATTACTGCGTTAACAGGTTTCACGCAACGTGTTTTTGGCTGCGTGCAAAGCCACCCTGATCCGTTTCTATCTTGAACCTGTAACAGCGTTGAGATTTCCTGCGCACATATCTGATGACCTAACGAGGCCAAACGTGGACTGGCGCGATCACGGCATACTTCTGACCTCTCGCCGCCACGGTGAAACCGCCGCGATTATTGAGGTCTTTACCGAAGCCCACGGACGCCACGCCGGGGTGGTGCGGGGCGGCACCAGCCGCAAGATCGCCCCGATCCTGCAGCCGGGCGCGCAGTTGGACGTGCTGTGGCGCGCTCGGTTGGAAGAGCATATCGGCACATTTCAGGTCGAACCGCTGCGATCCCGCGCGGCGGCAGCGTTTTCGGGGCGGCTGGCATTAGCGGGTCTGAATGCGGTGGTGTCCCTGCTGTCTTTCTGCCTGCCTGAACGCGAACCGCATCCCGCCATCTACAAGCAGACCGAACAGCTTATGGACCTTCTGGGGCAGGACGACATCTGGCCGCTTGCTTATCTGCGGTGGGAGGTGGCATTGCTTGAGGAGTTGGGGTTTGGGCTGGACCTGACCACCTGTGCTGTGACCGGATCCACCGAGGGGTTGGTCTTTGTCTCGCCCAAAACCGGGCGGGCGGTTAGCGCGGCAGGGGCGGGTGACTGGGCGGACCGGTTGTTGCCGCTGCCGCCTTGCCTGCGCGGCGAGGGGGCCGCACCGGATACCGAAATCGTCGATGCCTTGAAAACGACAGGGTATTTCTTGCACCACCGCGTGGCCCCGGCCTTGGGGCACACACCATTGCCCGAAGCGCGGGCAAGGTTTGTGGATCAGCTTACTCGGCGGCTGTGAACACCATCTCGTGCCCGTCGTCGTTGCGCAGGATCAGCACATCGCCGGACACTTCGGATTGGGTCATGGTCAGCAGGGCGGCAAAGTACATGCCTTCCTGCTCAAGCTCGGGGCAGGCGGCGCGTGTGGCGCTCAGGTCCTGGACCTCGAACCACGGGTATGGCGCGTTCAGGCTGCCCTGATAGCTGTTGCAGGGGGCCTGTCCTGCGATCCGCCCCTCTTCCGGGAACTGTAGCAGAGCGTTGGCGGAATAGGGCTGACCATCGATCTCTTGCAGCTTCCAGGTCTGACCGTCTGCGCCATAGGCAGCCACCGTTTCGTCCTGTCGGCATTGAAACAGCCCCATCAGCGGCAGGATCAAGGCATAGCGGATCATTGCAACCTCCTTCGGTCACGGGCCTTTGCAATACGCGTTTAGGCCGCTTCGTTTCAGCTGGTCAAGTCGTTGCGAGCGCTTGTGCGACAGGCGAGAAGGGCGATGCTAGAACGCCAGTTCGCCGCTCAGCAATTGCTCTCGCACCTCCAGCCTTGGACGCCAGTTGTATCTTGTGTCCTCTCGGACGGGCGCCCAGAACAATGCGCCGCTTTGACGCCAGGGGTCCAGGATCAGGCCGTCATACATCGAATCCCCCTTGGCGCTGATCAGGGCCGAATGGTGGATGATCCGAAACTCTGTCGGTGGGGATGTGGCCCAGTGCAGGTCCAGCGTCCGGAAATTCTCCTGCCGCAACCGTGTGGTCATTGCCTGTGCCCAGTCATTGCACAGGCCCTTTTCGCGAAACCCGTTGATGATCTTTGCGTTGTGAATGATCGCAGGGTCGGTGACGTTCCACTCTTGCGCCAGTTGCCGAGAGTAGCTGTAGGAAATCTGCGCCGCCGTACGCGCCTCGACCGGATCGACATTTGGCCCAAGGGACTGAATGGCCTGTGCCAGCGCATCGACATCGGTTTGGCTGGCGATTGGCACGGTCTTTGCGCACCCCGCCAAGGCAAAGGATGCCAAGGTGGCCAAAAGCAAAAAAAGTCGTCTGGTCATTTCGGGTGCCTGTAAACCGTCTTGAGGGTCGTCGGGGCGCTCTAACCGGGTTTTGGGCCAAGTTCAAAGGGGAAGTTCTGACATCGGCGGATCACATCCATTTCCCATTGGTGCGGTACCCTGGATTCAGGCAAAACGGTCAACGAAAGAAAAAGACCCGGCGCAAAGGCCGGGTCAGTTGGGGAAACAGGAGTGCCGAATTCGGTCAGCCGAGCAGACGTCGTGCGATGACCTGTGCCTGAATTTCGGCGGCTCCCTCGAAAATATTCAGAATGCGTGCGTCGCATAGGACGCGGCTGATCTTGTATTCCAGTGCAAAGCCGTTGCCGCCGTGGATTTGCAACCCATTGTCGGCAGCAGCCCAGGCGACACGCGCGCCCAGCAGCTTGGCCATGCCCGCCTCAAGATCGCAGCGGTGACCATGATCCTTTTCCCATGCCGAGAAATAGGTCAACTGGCGCGCGATCATGATCTCGACCGCCATCATCGCCAGCTTGCCCGACACGCGCGGGAAATTGATCAGCGACTTGCCAAACTGCTTGCGGTCCTGTGCGTATTGCATGGCGATATCCAGAGCGCTTTGGGCGACGCCAATGGCGCGGGCAGCAGTCTGGATGCGGGCGGATTCAAACGTCTCCATCAGCTGTTTGAAGCCTTTGCCCTCTTCGCCGCCCAGCAGGTTTTCACCCTTGACCTTGAAGCCGTCAAAGCCCAGCTCGTATTCCTTCATGCCGCGATAGCCCAGCACCTCGATCTCGCCGCCGGTCATGCCGGGGGTGGGGAAGGGGGTGTCATCCGTGCCGGGGGTTTTCTCGGCCAGGAACATGGACAGGCCACGGTGATCGGTGGTGTCAGGATCGGTGCGCGCCAGCAGGGTCATGACATGGGTGCGGGCCGCATGGGTGATCCAGGTCTTGTTGCCGGTGATCTCATAATCACCTTCGGCATTCTTGACCGCGCGGGTGCGCAAGCTGCCAAGGTCCGAGCCGGTATTGGGTTCCGTGAAGACGGCGGTGGGCAGAATCTCGGCGCTGGCCAGTTTGGGCAGCCAGTTGGCCTTTTGCTCATCCGTACCGCCCGCCAGGATCAACTCGGCCGCGATCTCGGACCGGGTACCCAACGAGCCGACGCCGATATAGCCGCGCGACAGTTCCTCGGACACGACGCACATCGACGCTTTGGACAGACCGAAGCCGCCGAACTCTTCGGGGATGGTCAGGCCGAACACGCCCATTTCGGCCAGTTCCTCGATGATTTCCATCGGGATCAATTCGTCCTTGAGGTGCCAGTCATGGGCGTTCGGCTCGACCTTTTCGACCGCGTAGCGGCGGAACTGGTCGCGGATCATTTCAAGCTCTTCATCAAGGCCCGAAGCTCCGAACATGGCAGAACCGGCTTGCGCCTCCATCAGCTCGACCAGCCGCGTCCGAGCGGCTTGCGAGTTGGCCTGCGCCATCAGAGTTTGAATTTCGGAACTTTGGAAGCTGGACAGCGCGTCCCAGCCAAGGCCCAGATCCTGCAGGCGCACAAGCTCGCTCTGGTTCATTGGGATGCCGCCCGCGACCTGATGCAGGTATTCCCCAAAGGCGATCTGGTGCAGCAATTGCTCGATTTCGCCGAACTTGCCGTTTGCGTCCAACGCTTCGGCCCAGCGCTGCATCTGCTTCAACGACTGGTAGTAGGTGGCCAGCCAGGCCAGCCCATGGGCGGCGGTCTGGTTGGCTTCGATCAGGGCGCCAGACACGCGACCGTCGGATGTCACCATCTCGCGAACCGAATTGCGCGCCTTCTCGAAAACGGCTTCGACAGCCGGGACGGCCTGCCGGGTCAAGGTCAGAAGATCGGGCAAAATCGCGTGTGTGGTCATCTGGGTCATATCCTGTCCGTCATGGGCCATGAATCGTGTCCTTTTCTGGGTCGTCTGGTCATATCATTTTGCACATGCAGCGCAACAAAAATACGTATTACGTGGCGATAAAGTTCGAAAATTTCCCGATCGTTTTGCAGTGCAGAATGGGTCCATTTGGGGAATTAGCGGCAAATCCGTTGATTTCCACAGGGCCGGGCCGGGGTCAAATTGGGGGTATTTGTCGCAGGCCCGAGGCGTCAACCGTCTGGCGATGGCAGCGCCTCAGCGCCGTTTGTCGGCAAAGCGAAAGGCGAAATAGAGCCCGAGCATCAGGAAGAACAGGCCCGAGATGTCGCCGATCAAAAAGGCGATATACTCGACCGTCGCGCTGCCAAAGGCCAGATTGGTCAGGCCCGAGACCAAAAAAGATGTGACGATCCCAACGCCCATCACGCAAATCCAGCAGGGCTTTTTGTCGGAGCGTGGGAACAGGTCCCATCCGGCCCATTTCAGCAGGTAGAAGACGAACGGAACGGTCGTGACAGCGATTGCCATCGCCATCAGGCGGCTGGGCAGGAAAACATCCGTTCCCCCCAGAAAGGCGAAGACCAGAAAAACGCCGGGCAGCAGAGCAAAGATCGCGCGCCAGCCCAACAGCCAGGCGGAAAGCACGCGCACGCCATGGGGCAGGAACAGCAGGCTGGCCCGGCTTGGGTATTCCGGAAAGAACATGTTCTGAAGCGGCATCAGAACCTCGAAGGTGAGGAACGACGCGACCACATAGGCCAAAGAGGCAAAGAAGGTTTCAGAGGCCCACTTGCGCACCGGAACTAGCCACCGATGCGCCCAAGGCCCAGCTTATCTGGGCGCATGTACGATATAACGTCCCCGGTTGGCATTGCCGCTTTGCGACAGATAGCCTTTTTCGACCAGAGATTTCAGCGCGCGGAAAAATGTCGGGCGCGAGACGCTCTGAACCAATGTGTGTTCGATCAGACCAAAGGTGCGAACCTCCTGATCGGCCTTGGAAAGTTCCTCGGCGGCGTAGTAGATGTCACGCTCAACCGGGGATAGCTTTTCCAGCCCCAGCGTTCGCTCCATGCTTTGCATCAGCTTGCGCAGTTCGGTCAGTTTCGAGATTTCGGTCATAATTCTTACCTGTCTTTGTCCGTGCCAAACGCCGTCCAGTCACGACGGTTCAGAACACGCTGATCGCGAGATATGTCAGCAAGTCCCATATTGACACTCATCCCCATGCCAGTAGACTACCAGTCTGATTAGGTTGCCCAATTTGCCGAGGTGAGTGTGCTGGCTTAGGCAACCCAAAGGTCTTTTAAGTTTCGGCCCGGTGCAAATGCGCCGGGTCTTTTCGGTTTAATGACCCAAATCCCTATCCCAACCAGGCATTCAGAACAATAAATTTGTTCGTGAGGTGCGTCAGATGCAACTTTGGGTTGATCATCAGTGGATTCGCAAGCGCAGAAAAAAGGGGCGCGGACGCCCCTTAATCCGGATCAGCCGATTGCGACGGCTTTGATGTCCTCGTCGATGAAGGGGACATATTGTTCGAAGTTTTCGGCAAACATCTGCACCAGCTTTGCGGCCTGCTTGTCGAACGCTTCCTGATCATCCCAGGTGCGGCGCGGATCCAGCAGAACCTCAGCGACGCCGGGCACTGTGACCGGGACGTCAAAGCCAAAGTTGGCATCCTTGCGGAACTCGGCGTCGCGCAGCGAGCCTTCCAGAGCCGCGGTCAACAGCGCGCGGGTCGCGCGGATCGGCATCCGGCTGCCAACGCCATAGGCCCCACCGGTCCAGCCGGTATTCACCAGCCAGCAGGTCGCGCCATGCTGGGCGATCTTGTCGCGCAGCAGGTTGCCATAGGCCTCGGGGCGGCGCGGCATGAAGGGCGCGCCGAAACAAGTCGAGAAGGTCGGCTGCGGCTCGGTCACGCCACGTTCGGTGCCCGCCACCTTCGAGGTGAAGCCCGAGAGGAAGTGATACATCGCCTGCGCCGGTGTCAGCCGCGCGATCGGAGGCAGAACGCCGAAGGCATCGCATGTCAGCATGATGATGTTCTTCGGATGCCCGCCCAGCGCGGTTTTCGACGCGTTCGAGATGTATTCCAGCGGATAGGCGCAGCGCATGTTCGCGGTCAGCGAATCGTCGTCGAAATCCAGCTCTTTGGTTTCGGGATCGAAGACCATATTCTCGATGACGGTGCCGAACTTGCTGGTCGTCGCGTAGATTTCCGGCTCGGCCTCGGCGCTGAGGTTGATGGTCTTGGCATAGCAGCCACCTTCGAAGTTGAACGTGCCGCGATCCGACCAGCCGTGTTCGTCATCCCCGATCAGGATCCGCGACGGGTCTGCCGACAGAGTTGTCTTGCCGGTGCCCGACAGGCCGAAGAACACGGCAGTATCCACCGGGTTGCCAACCGCGTGGTTGGCCGAGCAGTGCATCGGCATCACGCCTTTTTCCGGCAGCATGTAGTTCAGCAGGGTGAAGACGGATTTCTTGTTCTCGCCTGCATATTCCGTGCCACCGATCAGGATCAGCTTGCGGTCGAAGTTCATTGCAATCACGGTATCGCTGCGGCAGTCGTGCTTGGCCGGGTCGGCCTGGAAGCTGGGGCAGTTGATGACAGTGAAATCTGCGATGAACTCGTCCAGATCCTCACGATCCGGGCGACGCAGCAGGTGGCGGATGAACAGGTTGTGCCAGGCCAGTTCGGTCACCATGCGCACATTGATCGAATAGGCCGGATCGGCCCCGCCGACGAGATCCTGCACGAAATAGTCACGACCCTTCATATGCTCGACCATGTCGTCATAAAGGGCGTCGAAACCTTCCGGGCTCATCGCCGCGTTGTTTTCCCACCAGATGCTGTCGGCCACACTGTCGGTCTTGACGACGTGTTTGTCCTTGGGCGAACGGCCGGTGAATTTACCGGTGGTGACCAGGAAGGCCCCGCCATTGCCAAGGGTGCCTTCGCCCCGCTTTAGGGCCTCTTCGAGCAGCGCCGGTTCCATGAAGTTGTAATAGACATTGCCCAGACCCTCGATGCCCTGATCTTCGAGGCGGAATTGCGGGTTAACCCGTCCAGATGTCATGCGTATCTTCTCCTGTGCGGCGCGGCGGCGGTTGGCCGGGTGCGCTCTTGGGGCATTTTGCCGGGACATACCGGCCGATGGGCGGGTCTTATCACGGTCGTTTGGGGCATGAACAGGACGGTTTGGCGCAGTTAGCGCAACCAAGTTAAAGTTTAGCGCCACCAAAGATTTCCTGTCGGAAAACCGGGCAGCATTTTGCGGGCAGCAAGGCATTTTTGCCTCATAGCTGCCGCAACAATGGCACGATTCGCAGTTACGCATTGATTCGGCGCATCAAAAACGCCAACAATGCCTTACAAAAAAGCGTATTATTGCGTAAGTGAGCAGGAATAGGGGTAAGCCCGATGTCAAAGATTGCACTGGTGGATGACGATAGAAACATTCTGACGTCCGTATCCATGACGCTCGAGGCCGAAGGGTTCGAGGTTGAAACTTACAATGACGGTCAGGCCGCGCTGGACGCGTTTAACAAAAAGCTGCCGGACATGGCCGTACTAGATATCAAGATGCCGCGCATGGATGGCATGGATCTGTTGCAGCGCCTGCGCCAAAAGACGCAGATGCCGGTGATCTTCCTGACCTCGAAAGACGATGAGATTGACGAGGTTCTGGGTCTGCGTATGGGTGCGGACGACTACGTGAAAAAGCCGTTCTCGCAGCGTCTGCTGGTCGAGCGCATTCGCGCGTTGCTGCGGCGGCAAGAGGCAACCAGCGGTGACGCTTCGGCCGCCAACACCGGCGATACCAAAGTGATGGAACGCGGCGACCTGCGGATGGATCCGCTGCGCCATGCGGTCACCTGGAAGGGGACGGATGTGTCCCTGACCGTGACCGAGTTCCTGTTGCTGCAGGCGCTGGCGCAACGTCCGGGTTTTGTCAAAAGCCGGGATCAGTTGATGGATGTGGCCTATGACGATCAGGTCTATGTGGACGACCGCACCATCGACAGCCACATCAAGCGGCTGCGCAAGAAGATGCGTGCTGCTGATCCCGAGTTTTCGGCTATCGAAACCCTTTATGGTATCGGGTACAGATACAACGAAGAATAGGCGCGGCCATCTACAAGGGGTAATGGGGTTCCGTGCGCGACACCGAACAAGCCAATGAATTGCGCGACGGTGATGTCGTTCTTGGGGATGACTGGGTCATCCCGCAAGACCCCGATTCTGCAGAGCTAAGCGCAAAACGATCCCGCAGAAACCTGTTTTCACTGCGCGGCTCGCCTCTGGCCCGCAAGATCATCACGTTCAATCTGATTGCCCTTGTGATCCTTGTCACGGGGCTGCTTTACCTGGATGACTCGCGATCCGAGCAGGTGCAGCAGACCGCGCGCAACCTGATCGGAGACGCGCATCTTGTCAGCAACGTGTTCGAGACGCAGCTGCGGCAGGGCGCGGTGCAATCATCACGCGATGCGGCCCAGCTTGATGTGAAAGACACGCTGTCCGGCCTTCGCCTGCCCGAAGGGGGAGAGGTGTTTGTCTACGACTCCCGCGGTACCCTGATCGGCTGGACCCGCGGCGCGCCACAGGCATCTGACATGCCCATCCTGTTGCGATCGGACGCGGATATGCAGACCGGAGGCACCGTCATCAGCGATGCACTCAACGCGGTCTGGACGGGTCTGTCGCGGGTTTTCAACTGGTCGTCCGACTCCGAAGCACCGACGCTGGCGCAGCAGGTTCAGGCCATAGTCCCACAAGCTTTGGCGGGTCAAAATCAGGTAAAGGCAGTGCAGGATGACGCGGGCGACACTGTGATCGTGGCCGCGGCACCTATTCTCTACGAAGGCATCCCGGCCGGTGCTGTCGCAATATCCGGCCCTGCCGGTGAGATTGACGCGCTGGCTAGGCGCGAGCAGGAGCGCATTTTGCAGATGTTTGTCGTCGCCCTGCTGGTCTCAGTCGGTCTGAGCCTTGTTCTGGCTTCGACCATTGCCAACCCGCTGGCCGACCTCGCCTCGGCGGCGGAAATGGGCAAGGATCGGGGTACGGGCGTCAATCCGGGGCGTATCCGCATCCCGGACCTCAGCGCGCGCCCGGATGAAATCGGTCGGCTCAGCCGTGCGTTGCGTGGGATGGTCACTGCGCTCTACAACCGGATCGATGCGAACGAACAATTTGCCGCCGATGTCGCGCATGAGATCAAGAACCCTCTGGCCAGTCTGCAATCTGCTGTCGGCACACTACGCATGGTCAAACGCGATGATCAGCGCGAAAAATTGCTTGGTGTGATCGAGCATGATGTGAAGCGGCTGGATCGGCTGGTCAGCGACATCTCGAATGCTTCGCGTTTGGATGCGGAACTGGTCAAGGAAGAAGAACAACCTTTTGACCTGCTCAAGCTGCTGGGCAATATCGGGCAGTTTCTGGGTGAGGATGCCCGCGCGAAGGGGATCGACTATATCACTGACCTGCCGTCGGATCCGATTGTGATCAACGGGCTTGAGGCGCGATTGGCACAGGTCTTCGTCAACTTGATCACCAATGCGATTTCCTTCTGCGAAGAAAGCGACGCCATCCGGGTCTGGGTCCGCCAGCGCGACAATCGCGTGCTTGTGGTGGTCGAAGATACCGGCCCCGGCATCCCGGAACAGGCCCTGACCAAAATCTTCAAACGGTTCTATTCGCAACGCCCGGCTGAGCATTTCGGCAACAACTCGGGCCTTGGGCTGGCGATCTCGAAACAGATTGTCGAGGCGCATGGCGGTGTGATCTGGGCCGAAAACATCCGCCCGACCGAAGCGGACGTCACCTCGGACCCGCTGGGCGCCCGTTTTGTGGTGGGGCTGCCTGTCTGAGGTCATGACTATTCCGTCCCTGACAAATGCGGTGAACCGGGACAGCGCCCGCGTTCACGCCAGTTGCGTCGCCTCAGGTGGCCACGGCCTGCTGATTGTGGGCGCATCAGGGGCCGGAAAGTCGTCGCTGGCGTTGCAGATGATGGCTCTGGGCGCGGTGCTAGTCGGCGATGATCGCATTGATCTGGCGATGCGCGACGATCAAATCATTGCCTCCGCAGTCCCCGAAATCGCGGGTCTGATCGAGGCACGCGGGATTGGCCTGCTTCGTGCGCAACCTACGGAGCCTGTGCCGCTGCGCTTTGTCCTCGACCTTGACCAATCCGAACCCGCACGCCTGCCAGAACCCGTCACGACCCCGTTGCTGAGGCAAACTGTTCCCTTGCTTCGCGGCGCGGGCGTGCCCAATTTGGCACCAGCCCTGATGCAACTTCTTAGAATGGGACGCGTAGACCCGGAATGGCCGAACAAATGACAGCGCAAAAGCGAATCGTTCTGGTGACCGGACCATCGGGCGCGGGCCGCTCGACCGCCATTCACGTGCTGGAAGATCTGGGGTTCGAAGCGATTGACAACCTGCCCATGGGCCTGCTGGCGCGTCTGCTTGAAGGCGCCGAGCCTGACCGGCCCATGGCGCTGGGTATCGACGCGCGCAACCGCGATTTCTCGACCATAGGATTTATCGAACTGGCCGCAAAGCTGGGCCGGATGACGCAGGTGGATCTGACGGTTCTGTACCTTGATTGCAGCGACGAAGTCCTGCTGCGCCGCTTTTCGGAAACCCGCAGGCGTCACCCCGTCGCCCAGGATGCAGGGCCGGAAACCGGTGTGCGGCGCGAGAAAGAGCTGCTGGCCCCCATCCGCGAGATTGCCGACACCCTGATCGACACCAGCACCCTGAACGTGCATCAGCTGCGCGAAGAGGTCGAGCGCTGGTTTGCCCCCCAGGGCGGGCGGCATCTGGCGGTATCAATCGAATCCTTCTCGTATAAACGCGGCCTGCCACGCGGGTTGGATATGGTCTTTGACTGCCGATTTCTCGCCAACCCCTATTGGCGGCCCGAATTGCGGTCCGAGGATGGTCGAAACCCGGATGTGGCGCGCTATGTCCAGTCAGATGCTAATTACGCGCCGTTCTTTGACCGCGTCATAGATCTGCTGAACCTGCTGCTGCCAGCCTTCCGCGCCGAAGGCAAAGCGCACCTGTCTGTGGCCTTCGGTTGCACCGGTGGCCAGCACAGATCGGTGGCGATGGCGGAAGCGGTTGCAAAGGCCCTTGCGGAAGGGGGGCAGCAGGTGGCAATTAGGCACCGCGAGATGGAACGTCGATCGTTGAATGTGAGGCCGGATTGATCGGGATTGTGATCGTAGCGCATGGGGGCTTGGCTCAGGAGTATCTGGCCGCCATGCAGCATGTGGTCGGGCCGCAGCCCGGCCTGAAAGCCATTGCGATCGAGGCCGATCATGACCGTGACGAAAAACAGGCTGAAATCTGTCGCGCCGCGGATGAAGTGGACCTTGGCGACGGCGTTGTGATCGTCACGGATCTGTTCGGCGGCAGCCCCTCGAATCTCAGCCTGCGGGCCTGTGCCCCTCAGGATCGCCGAATCCTTTATGGGGCCAACCTGCCCATGCTGATCAAATTGGCCAAAAGCCGCCACCTGCCGGTCCCTGATGCCGTGCGGCAGGCAATGGAGGCTGGACGCAAGTACATCAATGCGCAAAATGTGACATTGGATTAAGACCGGACTCATTGAAATGACCAACCGAAGCTTGAAAATCATTAACGAAAAGGGCCTGCACGCCCGCGCGTCCGCCAAGCTGGTCGAGGTTGTGGAAGGCTTTGACGCCAGTGCCGAAGTGTCCAAGGACGGCCTTTCTGCATCCGGAGACAGCATTATGGGCCTTTTGATGTTGGCAGCCTCGCGCGGAACGACTATTGACGTCGAGACGTCCGGGCCGGATGCTGAGGCATTGGCAGAAGCTCTGGAAACGCTTGTGAATGACAAGTTCGGAGAGGGGTTCTAAGGCTGCCCCGCGGGACAGAAAGAACGGGAAGACCAGGAATTGGCGGAAACAACGCACGAGACCAAGACAGGCCCGGTGGTTGATGGGACCGAAGACCAGGGCGAAATCTACGACCGTAGAACCCTGACCTACGCGAACTCGTTCGACGATGCCTGGACCTCGACCGCCATTCGCGCCATCGAATGGTGTACCGGCAAACTGACCATTTTGCGGATGGTCAACAAGTTCGAGAAAAAGAACGAATATTATCGAGGTCAAAGGTTTTGGGGCGGTGCTCTGGCAACCATGGGCATCGACCTGACCACACCCGAGGAACAGATCGCCCGCATCCCCAAGACAGGCCCGGTTGTTGTCGTGGCCAACCATCCGCACGGCATGGTGGACGGCATGATCCTGGCCGAACTGATCGGGCGCGTGCGCAGCGATTATCGCATCCTGACCCGGTCCGTGCTGACCGGGCTGGACGAGGCTGCGACCTCATTCATGATTCCGGTTCCCTTTCCGCACGACCCCGAAGCACAGGCCAAGATGCTTGAAATGCGCGGCAAGGCCATGGAGCATCTGAAAAACGGCGGCGTTGTGGCCCTGTTCCCCTCGGGCGTTGTTATGTCCTCGGACGACTGGTTCGGCCCGGCGATCGAGCGGGAATGGAACGTCTTCACCGCCAAGATGATCCGACGCTCGGGTGCGCAAGTGCTGCCGATCTTCTTCCCCGGCAGCAACTCGCGTTGGTATCAGATCGCCAACAAACTGTCGCCGATCCTGCGGCAGGGTCTGCTGCTGCACGAAATCGTCCGGTCCTGCAAAAAACCGCAATCTCCGGTTATCGGCGAACCGATCAATGACGACGACATGCAGTTGCTGGAACGCGATCCGCGCGGCTTCATGGCGTGGCTCAGAAACCGCACCATGTCGCTGGGCACATCAGACAAACCCTAATCCGCCCTTCATCTGGCCAGAAATATCCCGGGGGTGAGCCCGGATGAAATCCGGGCGAGGGGGCTGGCCCCCTCTTACCGCGTCGGAACAGGCACTTCGCCCCGATAGTCATAAAACCCGCGTTCGGTCTTGCGGCCCAGCCAACCGGCCTCGACATATTTCGTCAGCAGCGGGCAGGGGCGATACTTGGTGTCCGCCAAGCCATCATGCAACACGTTCATGATTGCCAGGCAAGTGTCCAACCCGATGAAATCGGCCAGCTCCAGGGGCCCCATCGGGTGGTTTGCGCCCAGCTTCATGGACTGGTCGATGGATTGCACATTCCCAACGCCTTCATACAGGGTGTAGACGGCCTCATTGATCATCGGCATCAGAATGCGGTTGACGATGAAGGCCGGGAAATCCTCGGCGCTTGCGGCTGTCTTGCCCAGACGGTCCACCACTGCCTTGCAGGCTTTGAACGTTGGTTCATCCGTGGCAATCCCCCGGATCAACTCGACAAGCTGCATGACCGGCACCGGGTTCATGAAGTGGAACCCCATGAACCGTTCGGGCCTGTCCGTGCGGCTGGCCAGTCGGGTGATGGAAATTGAGGAGGTGTTCGAGGTCAGAATCGTATGCGGCTGAAGATGCGGCTGCAAATCCTCGAAAATCGCCTGTTTGATGGTCTCGCGTTCGGTCGCGGCTTCGATCACCAGATCGGTTTGCCCCAGTTGCGGCAGCTCCAGCGTCGTTGTGATCCGTTTCAAGGCGGCCTGCATCGCGTCATCGCTGATCTTCCCGCGTGACGCCTGCCGGGCCATGTTGCCCTCAATCGTCGTCAAGGCGCGATCCAGGGCCTCCTGACTGACATCATTCAGCAAAACGTCATAGTCCGCCAATGCCAGCACATGGGCGATCCCGTTGCCCATCTGACCTGCGCCAATCACTCCGACCGATTTCACATCCATATTCAGCTGCCTTTGCCTTGCGCGTTACGGCGACAGTATCGACAGTTCGGGGCTTGCGGCAAGGGGCTGAGGTCGCTCGAATTCGCTTCAAATGCGCACATTAGGGGAATCTCAACATCCGGGGCGGCAAGATGGCAACCGGGTGAAAATTGGGTGAGTGAGATGAGCTATCATCAGACAGGCTCGGGCATGGCCGAGAATGACGTATGCCAGTATGACGGAACCAGATTGTGGTTTAGGGGGCCGCCCTGCACGCTGGACCTTCCGTTTATCGCCTGCATCGGCGGGGATGAAACCTTCGGGCGCTTTGTCGATTCTCCGTTTCCGGATGCAGTACAGAAGCAACTGGGCAAAACCTGCGCCAATTTTGGCAGCCTGTTCGCGGGTGTCGAGGCGCTGACGCGCGATCAAGGTCTGCTGAGGTTGGCAAACCGGGCGCAGAGATGCGTGATCCAACTGCCTCAGGTTCATGGCCAGTCGAACCGGTTTTACCGCGTGCATCCCCGCCGCAATGACCGGTTTCTAGAACCAACGCAGGACCTGCTGGATTTGTATCCCGATATCGACTTTACCGAGGTGCATTTTGTGCGCCACTTACTAAAGCGTCTGCAGGCAAGACATGATGCGCGGTTCGAAGTGATCGCACATGAACTGCGTCAGGGTTGGTTGCGGTCCCTTGGCACGTTTCTGGAGCAGCTGGACCCGCAGACGGTGCTGCTGCATCTGCAGATTCAGCGGGTTCATACGATCGAGGACGACCCCATCCCGGTGAACGCCGGCATGGTCGAGGCGTTGAGGCCGCAGGCCGCGCGGGTAGTCACGTGCTCTGTCGCCGTGTCCGGCGCGTCGGACACGCTTGAGGATATGTTGTTCGGGACGCTACAACAGCCGATAGCAGAACACATGCTTGGCCCGGCCGCGCACAGGCAGATTGCCGAGGCGGTTGTGCCGGTCCTGAGGGACCTGAACGCATAAGGCCCGCCAATGGCGGGCCTTTGCTAACATCACTTTCAAAGACCTGGGGTCTTTGCTCAGCCGAGCTTCTCGGTCAGTTCCGGCACGGCCTGGAACAGGTCAGCGACTAGTCCGAAGTCGGCGACCTGGAAGATCGGCGCTTCTTCGTCCTTGTTGATCGCAACGATGACCTTCGAGTCTTTCATACCAGCAAGGTGCTGGATCGCGCCCGAGATGCCGACGGCAACATACAGATCGGGAGCAACAACCTTACCGGTCTGACCCACCTGCCAGTCGTTCGGCGCATAGCCCGAGTCTACCGCCGCGCGCGAGGCACCAACCGCCGCGCCCAGCTTGTCGGCCAGCGTTTCGATCAGTTTGAAGTCCTCTTCCGAGCCGACACCACGGCCGCCCGAAACAACAACGCCAGCCGAGGTCAGTTCCGGACGGTCGCTCTCGGCCACCTTGTCCTCAACCCAGGACGACAGTCCTTCGGAGCCGGGAACCGCAACGGTTTCAACCGATGCCGCGCCGCCTTCGCCCGCTGCGTCAAAGGACGCGGTGCGGATGGTGACAACTTTCTTGGCGTCGTTCGATTTCACGGTCTGGATCGCGTTGCCCGCATAGATCGGACGCTCGAAGGTCGAGCCGTCAACCACGCCGGACGCATCCGAGATCACCATCACGTCCAGCAGCGCGGCAACGCGCGGCATCACGTTCTTGGCGTCGGTGGTCGCAGGGGCAACGATGTGCTCATACCCATCGGCCAGCGAAACGATCAGGGCTGCGGTCGATTCCGCCAGGCGGTGGCCCAGCGATGCGTCTTCGGCAACCAGAACTTTCGAGACACCTTCGATCTTTGCAGCAACCTCACCAGCTGCGGCAGCGGAACCGCCAGCGGCCAGAACGGTGATGTCGCCCAGCGACTTGACGGCGGCTACGGCCTTGGCGGTGGCGTCCAGCGACAGCTCGCCATTGTTGACTTCAGCCAGAAGAAGAACAGCCATTACACAGCCCCCGCTTCTTTGAGTTTCCCGACCAGCTCGTCAACCGAGCCCACGATGATGCCTGCGGCACGTGCCGGCGGCTCTTCGGTCTTGACGATTTCCAGACGCGGCGTGACGTCGACGCCGTAATCTGCGGCGGTTTTCTCGTCCAGCGGCTTTTTCTTCGCCTTCATGATGTTGGGCAGTGACGCATAGCGCGGCTCGTTCAGGCGCAGGTCAACGGTCACGATGGTCGGCATCTTGACGCTGATGGTCTGCAGGCCGCCGTCAACCTCGCGGGTGATCTTGGCGGTGTCGCCTTCGATGTCCAGTTCGGACGCGAAGGTGCCTTGCGACCAGCCCAGCAGGGCCGACAGCATCTGGCCGGTGGCGTTCATGTCGTTGTCGATCGCCTGCTTGCCCGCCAGAACGATGCCGGGCTGCTCTTCCTCGACCACTTTGGCCAGGATCTTGGCGACGGCCAGCGGCTCGATGTCCTGATGGACGTCATCGGCGGCAACAACCAGAATGGCGCGGTCCGCACCCATGGCCAGCGCGGTCCGCAGGGTTTCCTGCGCCTGCTTGACGCCGATCGAAACGGCAACCACTTCGTCAGCCTTGCCCGCTTCTTTCAGGCGGATCGCCTCTTCCACGGCAATCTCGTCGAACGGGTTCATCGACATTTTGACATTGGCGAGATCAACACCGCTACCGTCCGCTTTCACGCGGACCTTCACATTATAGTCAATCACGCGCTTGACAGGCACGAGTACCTTCATTTTGCGCTTTCTCCTCACAAAAACGGTAAGTCGCAACGCGACTCCACCAATGCTCTCGGACGACTGAATAGCGTCTCAATTCACGGTGCAACAGGGCAAAATCGTCACGTCAGGGGCTCGGGACGTCGCGTTTCGTAATTTTTGACGCCACGGCGGAAAATAACAGTGCGGGGTGGGGCCGATTTTTGAGCATGCGGGATCAGGCATGTCGTGGCGTCAAACAACTGGGTCTCAGCCTGTTACGGGGCAACGCTCGTTCGTGCCTGCGGGGATTGAGCCCTAGGCTTTGCCCTTCCGGCCGCCAGAACGTCCACTGGACGTTTCGCCGCTTTCAGCGGTTCGCGCCCGGAACCCACAAGACGTCGTCTTTGCCGTTGTTGTTGGCGCACCGTGCGGCGACAAAGAACCAGTCGCTCAGGCGATTGAGGTATTTGACGGCCACCGCGTTCACCGGCTCCATGTTTGTCAGTTCAACGGCAAGCCGCTCGGCCCGGCGTGACACGGTGCGGCACACATGCAATTGGGCCGCCAGACGCGATCCGCCCGGCAGAATGAAGCTGCGCAAGGGTTCCAGATCGGCATTCATCGCGTCGATCTCGGCCTCCAGCCGGTCGATCTGGGCCGGGGCGATGCGCAAGGGCGGGTAATTGGCCTCGGCATCCTTTTCCATATCGGGGCGACAGAAATCCGCGCCCAGATCGAACAGATCGTTCTGGATTCGGGCCAGTGCGGCATCGGTTGGACCATCAGCCTCGGTCCGCGCCACGCCGACAAAGGAATTCAACTCGTCCACGGTGCCATAGGCCGCCACACGCCCAGAGTATTTGGCGACACGTTCTCCGTTCCCCAGCGCAGTCTTACCGTCATCGCCTGTGCGGGTGTAGATTTTGTTGAGTACGACCATTTACTGCGCTCCCTGTCCGCTGAGATAGACGTAGAGAAGGATCAAAACGACGGCAATGAACTGAAACAGGATACGCAGCCGCATCATCTTGTTGCTTTTCTTTGCAGCCGCCATGCCGCCTTTGCCGAAATTCGCGATGCCAAGGGTCAGCACGACGACCACCGCCGCCATGGCCAGAAGCAAAACGACCATCAATAGGTCCATCAGGTATCACCGTCTGCGTTTTAGTTTCGTTGGACCTGATCTAGCCCCACAGGATCAAAAAGCGAACCAGTAATTTCGTCTCAGATGCGGGACAGAATCCGGTCAATCGCTGCGGTCGGCAGAATCCGACGCAGGTACCCGGCGATGTAGGTGGGTGTGGTCACGTAGTACCGGGGCTTTGGTCTGCGCGCTTCAACTGCGTGCGCGAGTTTGGCCGTTACGGCTGATGCCGGAAGTTCGAACCTATCTGGACCCGAGCTTTCGTACAGCCGCTTGAGCAGCGTTTCTTCATATTTCTCGCGCAGCGCCGAGTTTTCCCAGTCGATGAACCGTTCAAAGACCGGGATGGCTTTTTCCCGCAGCTTCGAGGTGATGGGACCCGGTTCGATCAGGATCACCCGGATACCGGTGCCCCGCAATTCAAGGCGCAGCGTATCGCTGAGGCCTTCAATCGCGTATTTGGTCGCGACATAAGCCCCGCGCCACGGAAACGCGACCAGTCCCAACACCGACGAGCATTGCACTATCCGGCCATGCCCCTGTTCCCGCATGACGGGAATCACCTGGCGTGTCAGCTCGTGCCAGCCAAATACATTCGCTTCAAAGATATGGCGCAAACCATCTGTCGGGACGTCTTCGACCGCGCCGGGCAGCCCGTGCGCGCCGTTGTTGAACAGCGCGTCCAGCGTGCCGCCGGTGGCTGCAAGAACCTCGGCCAGACCGGCCTTGATGCTGTCGGCGTCCTGATAGTCAATTCTGGGGCTTTCGAACCCCTGGGCGCGCAGCCGGTCGCAATCGCGTTGCTGACGGCACGAGGCAAAAACCCGCCAGCCGCGCGCACGCATACCGTGTGCCGCGTCAAGGCCGATGCCGGATGAGCACCCGGTAATGAGAATCGATTTCTGCATGAGAATCCCGCCCCAGAATGTCACCAATAGCTATGGCGGGCATTGGGGCAGGACAATGACGGGCAACCTTAGTCTTGGGTTTTTTGAACAAGAGATGCGGAAATCCATCCGATCTGTTGCCCGGGCAACACGCGCAGTCGCAACCAGCCGGTTCCGGACTCGCTCAGCACTTCGACCTTTTGGCCGATCCGGGCCTTGCCAATGATCGGATAGATCGTTCCCGGCCCGTCACGCATATTGACGCGCGTACCCGAGATTTCCCGGATGTCCTTCTCGGGTTCAGGCAGCGCCGGCACCTCTACGACCTCGGGGTCGGCGTCAGTTGCGACTTGTTGCAACGAGGTTATGCCGTCTTCCAAAGACGCCAGTGCCAGCGTCACGGTCTGGTCTTCAAACAGCGACGGATTGGCCTGCAGCCCCGCAGCAACCTGCGCCAACAGGGCTTTGGTCTCATCCTCGGTAAGTGCCGGTTCAGGCTGAGCCAGCGCATCAAGCGCAGGCGCGGGTTCCACAGCCGGTTCAGGTGCAAAGCTGACCTGCGTTACCAGATCTTCGACTGGGGCCGGGGCCGGGGCCTTGGGTTCGGGGGTTGGCTGGAAGGCCGCCGCCATGCGTTGCGGATTATCGGCCCGCAATCCACGCGGTTCGAAATCAGGACCGTCGCTCATCACGTAAAAGGCCCAGCCGAGTGCGGCAAAAGTAATCAGTATCAGGCGCGTCATGGCGCATCCCCCAAGGTCAATCGTTACAACAACAGAACAAAAATTTGGCAGCAATCATTCAATTGTTGGGATGGTACCATAATTGAGTGGCCGAGTCGAAAATTCGGGGAAAACACCAGCTTGTCTCCCCCTGTTGCAAAAAGCGCGACTTGTCCCCAGCAAAATGCACTCTGCTTGCTTTACCCAGACGGCCTAGCGTCGTATCACATCATGTATGAATGACACGATCGACGACCCCAATATGGAGGCCCCCGATAACGGGGGTGAGGTAGCCGAACCCCTGCGCCGCGCGATTGGTGAGCGCTATCTGACTTATGCGCTGTCCACCATCATGCACCGCGCCTTGCCGGATGCGCGGGACGGGTTGAAGCCGGTTCATCGGCGAATCCTCTATGCGATGAGAGAGCTGCGACTCAGTGCAACCGGAGGTTTCAGGAAGTCGGCCAAGATTTCCGGCGATGTGATGGGCAACTATCACCCGCATGGGGACGCCGCGATCTATGACGCGATGGCGCGTCTGGCGCAGGATTTCAACGTGCGTTACCCGCTGGTCGACGGGCAGGGGAACTTCGGCAATATCGACGGCGACAACCCGGCGGCCTCGCGCTACACCGAGGCACGGATGACCATCGTGGCCGAGGCGCTGCTTGAGGGTCTGAACGAGGACGCTGTTGATTTCCGCGACAACTATGATGGGACGCTGACCGAGCCGGTTGTGTTGCCTGCGCAGTTCCCGAACCTGCTGGCCAACGGGGCCAGCGGTATCGCGGTGGGTATGGCAACGAATATTCCGCCGCATAATATCTCGGAACTCTGCGATGCCTGTCTGCATCTGATCAAGACGCCGGATGCCCGTGACGACACGCTGTTGAACTACGTGCCCGGCCCGGATTTCCCGACCGGCGGCGTTATTGTCGAACCGCCCGAGAATATCGCGCAGGCCTATCGCACCGGGCGTGGATCTTTCCGCCTGCGTTGTAAGTTCGAGGTCGAAGACCTCGGCCGCGGTCAATGGCAGATCGTTGTCACCGAGATTCCCTATCAAGTTCAGAAATCCAAGCTGATCGAAAAGATCGCGGAACTGATCCAGACCAAGAAAATCCCGATCCTCGCCGATGTGCGCGACGAATCCGCCGACGACATCCGCCTGATCCTTGAGCCGCGTTCGAAAAACGTGGACCCCGAGGTGCTGATGGGGATGCTCTACCGCAACTCGGACCTCGAGGTGCGGTTCAGCCTGAACATGAACGTGCTGATCGACGGGGTAACGCCCAAGGTCTGCTCGATGAAGGAAGTGCTGCGGGCCTTCCTCGATCACCGGCAAGAGGTGCTGATCCGCCGCTCGCGTCACCGTCTGGGCAAGATCGACCATCGGTTAGAGGTGTTGGAGGGCTTTATCGTCGCCTTCCTGAACCTTGATCGTGTGATCGACATCATCCGCTATGACGATGACCCCAAGGCCGCGCTGATGCGCGAGGATTGGGGCATTGATCATGTTCGCGCCACCGACGAGTCTGATTACGTCACGCCCAAACCGGGCGAGGGGGAACTGTCCGAGGTTCAGGTCGACGCGATCCTCAACATGCGTCTGCGCAGTTTGCGCCGTCTGGAAGAGATGGAGCTGGTGCGTGAGCGTGACGAATTGATGCTGGAGCGCGCCAACCTCGAAGACCTGCTGGCCGATCCCACCCTGCAATGGGCCAAAATCGCCGAGCAGTTGAAAGAGACCAAAAAGACCTTCGGTAAAGACTACGAAGGCGGCGCGCGGCGCACTCAGTTTGCTGAGGCCGGACAGGTCGAGGAAGTGCCGCTTGAGGCGATGATCGACCGCGAACCGATCACGGTCGTCTGCTCTCAGATGGGCTGGATTCGCGCCATGACCGGCCATATCGACCTGAAGCGCGAGTTGAAGTTCAAAGACGGCGACGGCCCGCGTTTCATCTTCCATGCGGAAACAACCGACCGCCTGCTGGTCTTTGCCTCAAACGGACGGTTCTATACGGTCAGCGCGGCCAACCTGCCCGGCGGGCGGGGCACGGGCGAACCGCTGCGCCTGATGGTTGATCTGCCGAACGAGGCGCAGATCATCGACATTCTGATCCACAAGCCGGGGCGCAAGCTGCTGGTGGCCTCGGATGCGGGGAACGGCTTTATGGTGTCCGAGGATGAGGTGCTGGCGCAGACACGGAACGGCAAACAGGTGCTGAACGTCAAAGGTGACGAAACAGCGATGATCTGCAAGCCGGTCGCGGGCGACCACGTGGCCGTGGTATCTCAGAACGGCAAGTTCCTGGTCTTCCCGGCAGAGGAACTGCCCGAGATGACCCGCGGCAAGGGCGTGCGCCTGCAGAGATACAATATGGCACGTGGCCGGCAGGGAACGCTGGAACTAGATGGCGGCCTGTCGGACATCACCACCTTCAACTGGGAAGAGGGCCTGAAATGGTCCATGGGCGGCGACAAGACACGGCACGAGGCCGATATGTCCCAATGGCTGGCAAAACGCGCCAGCGTCGGGAAAAAGCCGCCTTACGGGTTCCCGCGCGACTATAAGTTCTCGTGATCTGAACAGGTCTCGGGTGGATTTCTGCCGATACGGCTTGGCACAACCCGTATCGGTGCGCTAGATCAAAGAAAACAGGCCTATCGAGACACAATCATGTTGCGCATTCTGACCCTGATCACCGGACTGGCCCTGATGGGCGCGTGCACCCAGACGCAGGTCTATGAAGAACCCGAGTCGCTGGGCGAGTTCAAGCTGCGGGTGAATTACGCGTTTGCCGAGAAAGCCAAACAAGGCCCAGTCTCGCGCGATGCGACGCCGCAGGAATGGGAAGCTGCGATTCAGAACGCCGTGGATATCCGGCTGGGTCGCTATGAGGGCGCGCAGGATTACGACATCGGTATCAGCCTCGAAGGCTACATGCTGGCCCCTCCGGGCATTCCGGTCATCTACAACCCCAAAAGCACGGCGATTGTGCTGGTCAATGTCTACGATGTGAACAAGAAAGAATTTCTGGCCAAGGCCAAGCAGTTCCAGGTTCTGGAAGACACGACCGGAGGCAGCGCGCTGAAAGGGTCCGGCAATGAGCGGACCAAAGAAGAACAAATGAGCGGTCTGGCCCTGAAAGTGGCCGACCGGGTCGAGGAATGGCTGGCAGAAGAACACAAGGACAATGGCTGGTTCGACAAGCGCCCAGACCTGATCCGACCGCTCGAATCCACCGAGGTTACGCAAAATCCGGCGTGATCGGCGCATTTCCCCAAGGATGTGCTTGATTTTCCCCCGTGAACCAAATATCTCGCGCGCGCAGATGTAACCACGGGACCAAGGGTCCCCCAAATCGCAAAAGGGCGCCTGAGGAATGGCAAAGGAAAAGTTTGAGCGTACAAAACCGCACGTCAACATCGGCACGATTGGCCACGTTGACCACGGAAAGACCACGCTGACCGCAGCAATCACCAAGTATTTCGGTGACTTCAAAGCGTATGACCAGATCGACGGCGCGCCGGAAGAGAAAGCGCGCGGCATCACCATCTCGACCGCCCACGTGGAATACGAGACCGACAACCGCCACTATGCGCACGTTGACTGCCCCGGCCACGCCG
>NZ_JBQFNZ010000007.1:0-272401 GCF_056532945.1 Ruegeria sp. H7 | reverse complement strand
ACCGAACCCGGAAGTTAAGCACTGCCGCGCCAATGGTACTTGGGCTTAAGCCCCGGGAGAGTAGGTCACCGCCAAACCTAGTAAAAGCCCAACTTCTCTCGAATACGATCAAAAATCCCTCAGCAGTAAAACCGAATGCCAATGAAGGCTGTGTTGTTCCGGCGCACCCGCGCTTTCCAAGGAACGCTCGGTTCCATATCGACACGCATTGCATTCGACAAATCAGCGTTGTTCGCGGAATATTGCACGCGTAACCGAAGCAAACTGAAAGTCGTGTTTTGAAGGTCGTGATCCATCAGGGGTTTCACAAAACAGGCACCAGAACCCTGCAAACGATGTTGTTCAGGAACCGGTCCCTGTTGGAGGATCGACTGAACGTTCTAATCCCCCGCGATCTAAAGGGAGCAGGGTTTTCTGCGCGGCGCTATTCCCTTGTTCAAAAGGACCAAGTCCTCAGGAAATTCCGCCAAAAGGTTCGGCATGCTCTTGAGCCTTTCGACGGGCGGACAGACACACCTCTGCTTATCAGCAGCGAGGAGTTTGCCGGGATGATTCCGGGGCGCAAGGATGTGTGGTCCTATTCTCAGACTCACGTTCTGGCAGAAACTCTGGTCGATGAAATCGACCGGTTTTCAGATGGTACTGCGCGTATCACCCTGTTCTTCACGACCAGAAATGCCAGCGACTGGGTGCGCAGTGTCTATTGGCAGAACATCCGCGCGGACAGGATTCAGCAAGACCTTGTGGAATATAGCGAGCGTCTGCGACAAGCTGCGGATCTTGACGGCGTGGTGAACCGGGTAGAGGAGGCTGTATCACCCCGTGCGGACGTCGTGCGCCTCAACGTGTCCGGGCTTGATGATCGCCTTTTTCCCGTGACCAAGGCGCTGTCGATGCTGAATGTCAGGTCCGATGATCTGTTACCCGTCAACAACCTGAATGTTCAGCCTGATGGAGCGGCAGAGTATTTTCTGGAACTGAACCGATCAACCATGACCGACGAAGACGTGGCGGCGGCAAAGCGCGCCTATCTGGACAGTTTGAAGGCCGCAAGGCGGTAATCCGCAAACCGTGTGTCTGAAAGGTCAGAGGGAACGCTTCCGCTTTAAAGCAATGAGTTCCAGAATTTGATCCCTGGTTCGCTGAATATGGGTTTTCAACAGCTCACAAGCCGCCTCCACGTCGCCGGACCGGGCCATAGACAGAAGCTGGTGATGCTCGATTTTTGCGGGTTCCCTTTGCTTCATCACGCTCAAATGCATGCGGACGTAACGGTCCGCTTGCGTGTTGATCCGGTCGAGCATGTCGCGCGTCAATTGCCTGTCGGCGCCTGCATATAGGGCCGAGTGGTATTGGTGGTTCAGAATACCCCATTTGCCGACGTCATTCTGATCGAAGGAGGCGTCCATCCGGTCCAATATCTCGGCGCAGCGCGCGAAATCCATTTGGGTCATATTTGGAATGGAGCGACGGAACAGGTCCACTTCGATCAGGGTGCGCAGGTCGAATATCTCACCAATTTCCGTCAAAGAATGCTTGATGACAGAACCACCGCGATTGGTGGACCATTTCACCAGCCCCTCGGCGTTCAGCCGTTTCAGGGCCTCGCGGATGGGCATGCGTGAAACGTCGTATTCTTCGGCCAAAGCCTCTTGCCGGATGGTTTCACCCTCGGCCAGTTCGCCGTTCAGAATGCGTTCCCGCAGGTCATCCGTGATGATGTCCGGCAGGCTTTTCTTGGTGATTGCGCGGGTCCCCGGCATGTCAGGTCCTTTATTGATTAGTGTTGGTGGCAATCGACAGCATCGTCACGCGCCCCACGTATCTGACAGTCGATAGCCGCCCGGCCACGGGTCATCGGGGTCGAGCATGTGTTGGTGAACTCCGGTGATCCAGCCGCGCCCGCTGATCTCGGGGAGAACTGCGTTGCGCCCTGCAACCTTGGTGGTGCCAAGTATTCTGCCGGTAAAGCGCGACCCGATGATGGATTGCGCGTCGAATGTCTGGCCCGGTTTCATCTGACCTTTCGCCAGCATCAGGGCCATGCGGGCCGAGACTGCTGTGCCTGTGGGGGACCGGTCGATCTTGCCCGGTTGGATGGCGACGGCGGATTTTCCCGCCAAACCGGCTTCCGTTTCGCTTAACGGGCCACAGAAGGCGCAAAAGGATATATGGGTCCAATCCGGGTTGTCAGGATGGCTGAACCCAAGCTGTTCATTGGCTGCGTTGGTGATCCTGACGCCCAATTGGGCAAGCGTCTTGGCTTCGCTTTCGATGATCTCAAATCCAAGATCCTGCGCGTCAACGACGACAAAACTGTCACCGCCATAGGCTGTATCGACGGTTATCGTGCCAACACCCGGAACATCGAGCGAAACTGCGATCTGATCGGCAAAGCTGGGCAGGTTCTGCACGAAGATGCGCTGTGCTTTCCCATCCCGGCATTCCGCCCGGACCTGCACCAGACCACCTGGCGCTTCGAGCGTCAGGTGGGTTTCCGGTTCCTGCATCGGCAGGATACCCGAATCCAGCAAAACCGTTGCCACGCAGATCGAGTTCGATCCGGACATGGGGGGCGTGTCCTCGGGCTCCATGATGATAAAGGCGGCATCGGCGTCGGGGTGTTTCGGGGGCACCAGCAGGTTCACGTGACGAAACACTCCGCCACGCGGTTCGTTCAGGACAAAATTCCTGAGCGTCTGATCCTGCGCGATGAATGTGCGTTGGTCCCAAAGGGTTTCTCCGGGCGGTGGTGCGACGCCTCCGACAATGACGTCGCCAACCTCACCCTCGGCATGGGCAGAGATCACATGGATCGTTTTTGTGCTGCGCATCAAGGGCCTCCGGGGTCAGAACCGCGTTGCAGAAAAGGGGGACAGGTCGATTGCGGGTTTGGCATCCATCACCAGATCCGCCACAAGCTCGGCCGTTCCGGCGGATTGGGTCAGCCCGAGATGGCCATGGCCAAACGCATAGTGAATGCGCGGGGCCTTGGGCGCGCGGTCGATGACCGGCAGGCTGTCCGGCAATGAGGGGCGGAACCCCATCCATTGCGTGCCGCCACTGATATCGAGGTCGGGCAGGAACTGGCCAGCTTTTGCCAACAGGGTGTCGGCCCGCTTGAAATTCGGTTTCAGGGACAATCCGCCCAGCTCGACCGCACCGCCCACGCGCACGCCGCCATTTATGCGCGTCGCCACAAACCCATGGGCGCTGAAGGTCAGATGCGTGCGCAGATCGAAGGCACCCTGCGGCAGGGTCGTGTTATAACCCCGCTCGGTTTCCAGCGGGATTATGTCCCCCAGCTGCCGGGCCAGAATATGAGACCACGCGCCTGCCGAGATCACCAGATGTCGGGCGTGAACTTGCCCCGATGGGGTTTCCAGAACGACCCGTTCCCCTTGCTGCGTCACGGATGACACGGGCTGCACATCAATTCGCGCGCCGCGTGCCTGAAACTGCGCGGCGAGATGTTCGGTCCAGGCTTTCGGGTCGTTTGTGTTCATCCAATGCGGCGTGAACCCGGCATGGGTGAAGCGGCGGTTCAGACCGGGTTGTATCTCGGCAATTGCCTCGGGGCTGTGGAGCAGATCGAAATCCACCCCATGATCGCGCCGCAGGGTCCAGGCCGATTGACTGGCGCGGAATTGCGCGACCCCTTCATAAAGTTGCAACTGACCGTCGCGCTGTATCATGGCTTCGCCATCGACCTCGGCAATTTGGCGTTCGGTTGCCAGGCGGCAATGCTTCATCAAATCCCCCTGCGCCGCAAGCGAGGCGCGATAGCGATCCTTCCAGCTGGACCGCCAAAATCGCAGCATCCAAGGCGCAATCTGCGGCGCGTACAATGGGGGCACCGAAAGCGGCCCAAGGGGATCGAGCAGCCATTTTGGTGCCTCGTGCATGATGCCGGGCTTGGCCAAGGGTTCGATCTCGGCAAAGGCGAAGGCCCCGGCATTGCCTTGCGACGCCCCGGCAGCGACTCCTTCACGGTCCAGCACAAGAACATCCCGCCCGCGCCGTTGCAGTTCCAGCGCTATGCTGATGCCGATGATCCCGGCTCCGACGATGACGATGTCATTTGGGTCTTCAGGCTGCATTTGTGCTGTCCGTTTCAGGCGTTTCAGATCGGAATACCCTGTTTGAAGGGGTCATTTTCGGCGAAGACGAGCGTGCTGTCTGCCATGATATGGGCCTGCCCGGTCAGAGTGGGGATGACGCCGCCATTTGGGCCGGGCTGATAGGACAGGCGGTAGGGGCTGCCGATGACGCTGTGCTGCACAATCTCGGCACCGGGGGCCAGCAGGCCATCGGCGGCTAGGCAGGCCAGACGCGCGGAACTGCCGGTGCCACAGGGCGAACGGTCATAGTTGTCATCCGGGCATAGAACGAAGTTCCGGCTGTGAACGCCGGGCGTAGCTGCGGCATCCTGAAAGATGACATGATCCACGGGCTCTCCGCCCTCACCGCCCACGGATTGCGCGATGCAGGCCTCGCGAATGGCGATCGTCATATCTGTCAGCGCGCGGATATTTTCGGGGGCGACGGGGATCGGGCTTGGGTCGACGATGAAGAACCAATTGCCGCCATAGGCGACATCGCCGGTGACTGGTCCGTATTGGGCGGTCTCCACGGTGACCGATTTGCGCACCCTACGGCTTTCGACATTGGTCACGCTCACGGTGTTGGCATCGTGGAGGTCGATTGTAATGACGCCCGCAGGGGTCTCGATCTTGCTTGTGCCGGGTGTGATCCGGCCCAGATGGGCCAGAGTGACGCCCAGCCCGATGGTGCCGTGCCCGCACATGCCCAACACCGCGTCTGCATCGAAATAGATGACGCCGGTGACACAGGCGGGATCGACCGGCGGTACCAGAAGGGCCGCAACCATGCCGGGCTGTCCCCGCGGTTCCAGCAGGACGGATTTGTAAAACGCCTCATGCTCGGTCGCCAGCCGCTGCGCGCGCTCGGCCAGCGGACCGGTGCCCAGATCCGGCGCGTTGTCGAGGATCACCCGCGTGGGCATCCCGCCGGTATGGCTGTCGATCACATGCATTCAGCGATAACCCCGCCCTGCTTTGACCAATCGGCGAACCAGTTGCGGAACAGGTCATATTGCTGTTCGCAATAGTTTCGCTGTGCGTCCGTCAGCGCGTCAGTTTCATTGAAATGCAGGCGGTATTCCTCTTCACCGTTTAACACCAACAGGTGCTTGTAATAGAGCACCAGATCGGTGCCCTCATCAAAGCTGGCCAGAACGCCAAATGCCTCTTCCAACTCACGCGCGCGCATCCGGGCTTCGGCATGACCTTCGGCGGCTTTCTGAGCCAGGGCCGCCAGCAGCAACGCCTCTTTCGGCAGGGCGGTACCGATGCCGGTGATGGCCCCGGTCGCACCGCAGTTGACGAAACCATGATAGACCTCGGTATCGACGCCCACCATCAGGGTCACCTGATCGTCTTGTGAGGTGATGTGCTCGGCGGCATAGCGCAGATCGTCCTTGCCTCCGAACTCTTTGAACCCGACGAGGTTGGGGTGTTCGGCGCGTAGGGCAAAGAACAGATCAGCCTTGGTGGCAAAACCGTAGACCGGGCTGTTGTAGATGATCGCGGGCACATCCGGCGCGGCGCTGAGGATCGCCTTGAAGTGGTTTTTCTGCGCAGCCATGGAGGACCCCCGCGACAGCACACGCGGGATCACCATCAGGCCAACGGCCCCCACTTTCTGCGCGTGGGCGGCGTGGGCAACCGCGGATTTCGAATTGATCGCGCCGGTGCCCACAACAACCGGGATATCGGCAGAGGCCAGCCGTTCGACCCCTTCCATACGCTCGGCATCGGTCAGCAGGGGCCAATCGCCCATCGAGCCGCAATAGACCACGGCGGACATGCCTGCCGAGATCATCTCTTTCCCCTTGCGCACAAGGGCGTCGTAGTCGGGTGTCCGGTCCGCTGTGCAGGGGGTCATCAGGGCGGGCATGGTGCCCGAGAAGATGGATTTGGTCATCGCAGGGTATCTTTCAATGGCGGTGGGTCAGTTGGATTCCCGGCATTCATACTGGATATTGGATCCAGAATCTAGAAATCTGTTGTTTTCCTGCGAAAGGCCCAAGGGGTTTGGGCAAATGGCCGCCGACTTACACCCAAGCCCGCAAACGACTTGCCAGAAAATCGACCCTTTCTCGGACGGTATCCGAGATCACTCCGTTGCGCGGTGCGTCTTGCAAGGTCGTAAGCCATTCTGCCTTGGGGACCTGCTTGCGTGTCCTGCCGCGAAAGCTGAGCTGACGCAGCACGGCCTGGGCTGCGTCAGGCAGATGATCGGGTATGTCGTGCCCGGCCAGAATGCCCCATACACCTGTCCAAAGGCGGCCGACGGTCCACGGGTTGTAGCCGCCTCCGCCCAGCACCAACAGGCGTGGTGCCAGCCCGGTAAGGCCGCGCAGAACATCCCAATGGGCGTTGTTGGACAGCGACAGATGCGCCAGCGGGTCATCCTCGACCGCGTCCGCGCCGCATTGCAGGATGATCGCATCGGGGCGGAACGCGGCAACAGCAGGCAGGATCAACCGGGCGCGCACCAGTGCCATTTCGTCATCATGGAAGCCGCGCGGCACGGGAAGATTCAGGGCGTTGCCGCCTGCGTCATCCTCCAACTTGCCGGTCTTGGGCCACAGGTTCTGTTCGTGGACCGAGATCATCAGGCAATCGGGATCGCCGCCAAAGCCGACCTCGACCCCATCGGGATGATGTGCGTCGATATCGACATAGGCCAGCCGCCGCACCCCATGCGCGCGCAGGCTGAGCATCGCAAGCACCGGGTCGTTGAGATAGCAGAACCCATTGGCCCGATCCGGCATCCCGTGATGGGTTCCACCCGCGGGATTGTAGATCACGCCACCGTTTGCCAACAGTTCGCCAGCCAGGATCGAGCCTCCGGCGGCTGTGGCAGGACGGCGGAACATCTCGGTGAATATCGGGTTCGAGATTGTCCCGATGTTGAACCGGGTTTTTTGGTCCGGGGTGACGGCTTGCAGATGCTCAGCCTGTTGCAGGGCCTCGATATAGTCCGGGTCATGCCACGCCGTAAGCGCCCAGGGTTTAGCCCGGGGCGAGCGGATATACTGCGCGTCCGGCAACCAGCCCAGGGCACGCGACAGGTCCATGACGGTCGAGACCCGAGGGATCCTGAGCGGATGCCATGTGCCATAAGTTGAGTGGCGATAGATTTCCGAGCCGATGAAACGCGCTGTCATGACGGCGTAGTTAGCGCGGCGGGTCTCCTCGAAAAGGCTATCGGGTTATCGCCACAACACCCCACGCGATCAGAAATCCGGCACGTAGAGTTGGGAATAGGCGACCCGCACCAGTTCGACCGTTTGTTCACTGCGCCGCTCGATATGGCCGCGCAGGGCAGACACCGCCCGATCCACGTCGCGCGCCTTTACCGCATCCAGAATAATCCGATGCGCCGACATCGAGGTCTGGTCCGTCTCGGCGTTCTCGCGCCGGTCCCGCAGCAGCCGCAGGTTGACGATGCGGACATAGCGGATGCGCTCATTGACGTTGTGCAGCAGCTTCAGCAACTCTTGGTTGCCGGAAAGCGCTGCCAGCTTGATGTGGAACTCTTCATCCATGCGCAGAAGCTCATCCAGATCGTGGCAGACGGAATAGGATTTTTCGACCTCGTCCAGATAGGCAATGACCGCGTCGATCTGCTGATCCTCGGCCCCGCCGATGGTGCGCAGCAGCGCCTCGGTCTCAAGCGCGCAGCGCAGTTGGTACAGTTCCAGCACTTTCTCTGGTGTCAGCGGGCGGCAGAAAAACCCCTTGCCCAGCGAAAAGGTCAGGAACCCTTCGGCCACCAGCCTGTTGAGCGCCTCGCGCAAGGGCGTCCGGCTGATGTCCAGCCGCTTGGTCAGCGACGTTTCGTTCAGCCGTTCACCCGGCTTGAACTCGAAGTTGACTGCCATCCGGCGCAGGGCCTGGTAGGCGCGTTCGACATTGCCTTCGGATTTGGACATGGATCTCCTGCCATTCGGTTGGACGTCTTTTACCAAAGACTGCCCCATAATAAACATTAGACTTCACAGAAATCTACAATCCTGTATACAGATCGGCATATCGCCTATTTCAAGCGATTCCCGGCAAGTTGAGGGCACATGACGACCAAGGAAGAACAGGTTGTAGTTGTTGGGGCGGGCATTGTTGGTGTCTCGACCGCGATCTGGCTGCGACGCAAAGGTGTTGAGGTCACGGTTGTTGATCGCAACCCGCCGGGTGATCCAAACGCGACATCTTATGGGAATGCCGGGGTGTTGGCTGCGTGTTCCGTTGCACCGGTGACCGCACCGGGGCTGATGCGCAAGGGCCCCAAGATGGCGTTGGCCCCGAACTTTCCCCTGTTTCTGCGCTGGTCCTATCTGCCCAAGCTGATGCCGTGGTTGCTGAAATACATGTCGCATGCCAATGACAGTGACACCCGGCGGATCGCGGCAGGCCTGACACCATTGACCAGCGACTCGGTCGAACAGCATCAGGCGCTGACCAGCGATACCGGTGCGGCGGATTGGGTGCAGACCTCGGATTACAGCTTTGTCTATCCGACCCGTGCGGCGTTCGAGGCCGACAGCTATACCTGGGCGCTGCGCAAGGTGGCCGGGTTCGAGCCCGAGGTGCTGGAAGGCGGCGCGGTTCACGAGTTCGAGCCGAACCTGTCCAAGGATCTGAACCTGCTGGCCGTCATGCGCGACCATGGCTACAGCCGCGATCCCGGTGCCTATATCGCCGCGCTGGCGGCCGAGGCGGAAAAGCTGGGCGCTGTTTTCCGTCAGGCCGAAGTTGTCGATTTCGAACTGACCGATGGGTCCGTGTCGGCGGTCGTCACCAAGGACGGCACATTGCCCTGCAGCAAGGTGGTTCTGGCGACGGGCGTCTGGTCAAAACCCCTGGCCCGCAAACTGGGCCTGTCCGTGCCGCTGGAAACCGAGCGCGGCTATCATATGGAGTTTGTACTGCCGGAAAACGGCCCGTCGACCCCGCTGATGGTAACAACCGGCAAGTTTGTTGCGACCCCGATGGAAGGCCGGTTGCGCTGTGCCGGTATTGTCGAGTTTGGCGGGCTTGAGGCCGGACCATCCGAAGCCCCAATCGCCCTGTTGAAACGCAAGGTTCGGGAAAGCTTTCCGAACCTCACATTCGAAAGCGAAAAGACCTGGCTGGGCCACCGGCCCGCGTCGTCGGACAGCCTGCCGCTGATCGGTGAGATCGGCAAAACCGGCGTGCTGGCCGGGTTCGGACATCATCACATCGGCCTCACCGCCGGACCCAAGACCGGGCGGATACTTGCGGGGCTGATCACAAAAGACCGTACCAATATCGATCTGGGCGTGTACGATCCAATGCGGTTCTGAACCAAAATTCAACGACGCCCCCTGAAGGGGCACAAAAGTCAACAAGGGAGAAAAAAATGTCAAAAACACTTACCAAACTGGCTGCCAGCATCGGCGTTATCACGGCCTCTGCGGCGGCAGTGTCGGCGGAAACCTGGGACCTGCCGATGGCCTATTCGGCCACGAACTTCCATTCGGTAACCGGCGCGGTTTTTGCAGAATGCGTGACCCAAGGCACCAGTGGCGCGTTAACTATTCAAACCCATCCGGGCGGTTCGCTCTATGCCGGGGCCGAGATCAAGCGTGCGATCCAGACCGGTCAGGTCAATATTGGTGAGCGTCTGCTGTCTGGGCACCAGAACGAAAACGCGCTGTTTGGCTTTGACTCGGTACCCTTCCTGGCGACGTCTTTCGAGGACTCGGAGAAGCTGTGGGAGTTCGCCAAAGAACCGCTGTCCGAGTTGCTGGCAGAACAGAATCTGCACCTGCTGTATTCGGTACCGTGGCCGGGGCAGGGCCTGTATTTCGACCGTGAGGTCAACACTCTGGCAGATGCGGAAGGTCTGAAGTTCCGCGCCTATAACTCGGCTTCGGCCCGTATGGCGGAATTGGCCGGTATGCTGCCGGTGCAGATCGAGGCGGCTGAAATCAGCCAGGCCTTTGCCACCGGTGTGGCGCAGGGGATGGTATCGTCTGGTTCGACCGGCTACGACCGCAAGGTCTGGGAAAGCCTGTCGCACTATTATGGCGTCGACGCCTGGATGCCCCGCAACTACATGCTGGTCAATCTGGACGCCTGGAACGGTTTGGATGACGCTACCAAGGCTGTTATGAACGGCTGCGCCGTGGCGGCCGAGTACGCGGGCGACTGGCGCTCGATCCAGTACACCGAATTCACGGTGAACGAGCTGGGCAAAAACGGCATGACCACAGGCCCGGCAAGCGAAGAACTGGCCGCCGAACTGCGTGCGATTGGTGAAACCATGACCGCAGAATGGCTGGAAGCTGCTGGTGAGCCTGGTCAGAAAATCGTCAACGATTTTAAAGCTGCACAATAAAAACAACCGTGCGTTCTTTCCCGGCGGCCGTGGCCGCCGGGGGTATCTTACGACCGGCATGGTCGACCTGATCGCCATGCCTGCCTAACGGGGGACCCGCTATGGCGATCTTCTCAACACTGCGCAAAACGCTGGATGTGATCTATCGCTTTGCAGGCTATCTTGCCGCGTGCTTTCTGATACTGATCCTATTCTTCGTAACCCTGCAGATGGTGTCTCGTTGGGGTGGAGAAATCATCACCGGCGCGCCGGACTTTACCGGCTATTGCATGGCGGCGGCCTCGTTCCTTGCACTGCCTTATGCGCTGAATGGTGGCGCCCATATCCGCGTCAGCCTGTTGCTGAATGCGCTGGGCCGGTTCCGCAAGCTGGGCGAGATCTGGTGCTGGGCCATTGCCAGCTATCTTACCTTTCTGTTTGCGCGTTACGCGATCAAGCTGACCTACGAAAGCTACCGCTTCAATGACATCAGCCAGGGGCAGGACGCCTGGCCCATCTGGATTCCGCAGATGTCCATGGTCATTGGAACCGTTCTGCTGGCGATCTGCGCGATCGACAACCTGATCACCATCCTCGTGACCGGGGAAGACAACATGCGATCCTCTGCGGTCGACGCACACGCGGAGTAAGCCTGATGGAAGAAGTCTATCTCGTTACCATTTTCCTGTTCGCCCTGTTCCTGTTGCTGGGAACCGGGGTCTGGGTGGCGCTGGCGCTGTTTGGCGTGGCCTATCTGGGGCTTGAAATGTTCACCTCGCGCCCGGCTGGCGATGCGATGCTGACGCGGATCTGGACCGGCTCGTCCAGCTGGACCCTGACGGCGCTACCGCTGTTCATCTGGATGGGTGAAATCCTGTTTCGAAGTCGATTGTCGCAGGACATGTTCCGCGGCCTCAGCCCCTGGATGCAGCGGATGCCGGGCGGTCTGGTCCATGTGAACATCGTCGGCTGCACCATCTTCGCCGCCGTGTCGGGGTCGTCCGCTGCGACGCTGACCACAGTTGGTAAAATGTCGATCCCGGAACTGCGCAAACGCGGCTATCCCGAATACATGATCATCGGCACGCTGACCGGTGCGGCCACGCTGGGCCTGATGATCCCGCCCTCGCTGACGCTGATCGTTTATGGCGTGGCGGTCGAACAGTCGATTTCGAAGCTGTTCATGGCGGGTATCCTGCCGGGCATCGTTCTGGCCGGTCTGTTCATGGCCTATGTCGCCGGCTGGTCCTTTGTGCGCCGGTCCGAAGTGCCCGAGATTGCCGACCGCATGACATTTGGGCAGAAGCTGAATGAAAGCCGGTTCCTGATCCCGATCATCCTGCTGATCCTGGTGGTCATCGGGTCGATGTATGGCGGCTTTGCCACCGCGACCGAGGCTGCGGCTATCGGTGTGCTGGGCGCATTTGCACTGGCCGCAATGCAGGGATCCCTGACCAAACAGGCCTTTATCGAAAGCCTACTGGGGGCCACGCGCACCTCGGCCATGATTGCCTTCATCCTGATGGGCGCCATCGCCCTGACGCTGGCCATGGGGTTCACCGGCCTGCCGCGCGCCCTGGCCGAGTTCATCGAAGGGCTGGAGTTGTCGCGGTTCTCACTGCTGATCGCCCTGATGCTGTTCTACATCGTGTTGGGCATGTTCCTGGACGGTATCTCTTCGGTGGTGCTGACCATGGCGATTGTGCAGCCGATGGTCGAAGGCGCGGGTATCGATCTGATCTGGTTCGGCATCTTCATCGTGATTGTCGTTGAAATGGCGCAGATCACGCCGCCGATTGGCTTCAACCTGTTCGTGATGCAGGGGATCACCCGGCACGAGATGGGCTATATCGCCAAGACCGCGTTGCCGCTGTTCCTGATCATGGTCGTGATGGTCTTCATCATGATCGGCTTCCCGGAACTGGCGACCTATCTGCCGGACAGCATGGTGAGTTCAGCGGGCCGATAATCGGCCCGCCCCCCGATTTACCGATAGCCACCCAAGAGGTGCCAAACCATGACGAAACCAAAAATTCTGGCTGCCGTGGACCTTGTCCACAAGGACAGCGACGCCGCAGTGATCCACGAGGCGATCCTGCTGGCCAAGGCCCATGATCATGCGGTCGAGGTTGTTTTCGTGATCCCGGATCAGGAAAACTCTTATGCGCAGAACTATATCCCGGCGGATATGCATCAACAGGTTGTCGATGACGCCGTGCGCGATCTTCAGGCCTATGCCGCCGGTTTTGACTGGCAGGGCGTGGTCCATGACAGTCAGGTGCTGCGCGGTGTTGTCTATGAAAAACTGATCGAACATGCCGACACGCTGTCCGCCGGTTTTGTGGTGATCGGTGCCAGCAAACCGTCGGTCACTGATCTGCTGATCGGTCCGAACGCAGCCCGCGTCGCCCGCTATGCCGGGTGCAGCGTGATGGTCGTGCGCCCGCGCTAAGACACGAATAACCCAAAAACTCTCACACGGAGACGACCGTGAGCGATCACAAAATCGAAGCCCTGCGGGTTCACCGCATTCTGATCCCTGCCAAGGCCGTGCATTCCCACGGCTCGGGCGATGTTGCGGGTATCAACGTGGCCATTCTGGAACTTGTCACGGACACGGGGATCACCGGATGGGGCGAGGCCTCGCCCTGGCCCGTGTTTACCGGCACAGCCGAAGGCAACGCCGCCGCGCTGCACGTGCATTTGCGCCCGCATCTGATCGGTCAGGACCCGGTGCAGGTCGAGAAACACATGAACATGGCCGAAAAGGTGCTGGTCGGCCACCCCGAGGCCAAGGCGGCGCTGGAAATGGCGCTGCTGGACATCACCGGCCAGATCACCGGCCTGTCGGTCTGCGAACTGGTCGGCGGCAAGATGCGCGACAGTATGGGGATGAGCTTTTCGGTCGCCAACCCGGATTTCGACGCCGATCTGGATGACATTGCCGCGATGTGGGACGACGGCGTGCGCATCTTCAAGTTCAAGACCGGCTTTGCCGATCACAAGTTCGATGTAATGCGCGTCGAGAAACTTCGCGAGATTTACGGCGATGAAGTCGATATCCGCATCGACTACAATCAGGGTCTGCTGGCCTATGACGCGGTGCGTTGCATCCGCGATCTGGAAGCCTTCCGCCCGACCTTTGTCGAACAGCCCGTCAAGATGCACGAGCGTGAGGCGCTGGCCCATATCACCCATGCCATCGACACGCCGATCATGGCGGATGAAAGTGTGTTTGACCCCAAAGGTGCGCTCTATGGTGCGCAGAACCGGATTGCCGATATCTTCTCGCTGAAGATCATGAAATCGGGCGGCATTCGCCGCGCGCTTGAGGTGGCTGCAATTGCCCGTGCCGCCGGGATCGAAATCTATGGCGGCTGCATGTTCGAAACCGGTCTGGCCCATGCAGCCGGTGCGCATCTGATGGCCGCGGTGCCCGATCTGGTGCTGCAATGCGAGTTTTACATGGCCACCTACTATGCCGCTGACGACATCCTGACCCAGCCTTTCCCTGTCAAGCACGGGCGCGTTCACGTGCCGGACGGGCCGGGGCTGGGCGTTGCGGTCGATCCTGAAAAACTGGCGAAATACGCCGTCGCCGAAACACTGACGTAACTAAAAAACTGCGGATTTATTGTATACAGTCCTGTGCGCAAAAATCCGGCTGAGAAAGGTTCAAACCAATGACCGATGCTGACACCCAGCGCATGAACGGCGCTCAGATCATTCTCAAGATGCTCGAACTGCACGGTGTAAGCCACGTATTCGGCCTGCCCGGGGAAACCACAATCGGGTGGTACAAAGAGTGGCGCGAACACTCGAATATCGAATTTGTGCTGACCCGCGACGAACGTACCGCATCCTACGCGGCCGAATCCTATGCCAAGATCACCGGACGTCCTTGCGTGCTGGAAGCGCCAAGCCCCGGTGTAACTCACTGTACGCCGGGTATTACCGAGGCGTATCTGAGCTCGGTTCCGGTGATCTATTTCAGCTCGGACATCCCGATCAATCAGGACAAAAAGCACGGGCTGACCGGGGTCGATCAGACCAAGCTGTATGACAGCATCTGCAAGGAAAGCTTTGTTCTGACCAATGCCAGGGAAATCCCGTTCCTGATGCGCCGGGCCTTCCGCGTGGCGACCTCGGGGCGTCCGGCGCCGGTGCATATCCGCGTTCCGATCAACATCTTCGGGGAAGAGGCCGAGATCAACGATCTTTATGCCGAACCCGAATACAGCACCTATCCGGCGCATCGCCCCGTGGCCGATCACTCGAAAATCCGCGCGGCGATCGATGTGCTGCTGGCAGCCGAGAAACCGGCGATTGTTGTGGGGCAGGGCGGGCTGATTTCAAAGGCGTCCGAGGCGATCCTGGAACTGGCTGAACTGCTGCAAATCCCGGTCGGGACCACCACACCCGGCAAGGGTACCATCCCCGAGGATCACCCGCTTGCCCTGCGCGTGATCGGCGGGCGTGGCGGCATGGAGTATTCCAACCAATATGTGCACGACGCCGATACGATCTTCTTCATCGGCTCGAACACGGACAGCGCCGCCACCGATCACTGGAAGCTGTATGGCGATCCCAAGGCCAAAACCTTCCTGCATCTGGACATTGCCGAGGCGCATGTTGGCAACAACTTCCCCGTCAAAGTCGGTCTGGTCGGCGATGCCCGCGCGACGCTGGAATACATGAATGTTCTGATCAAAGCCGATCATCCCAACCTGAACCGCCCGAAGATCGACCTGAACCCGATCAAGAAAACGGCGCTGGACAAGGTGTTCAACTCGAACATTCCGATGCCCGAGGGCACGATTTCTCCGGTCAAGCTGTCTCAGGTACTGGACCGGATCATGCCGGACAACGCGGTGGTCACGTCCGAGCCAGGCGTCAGCGCAATCTACCCCTCGGCCCTGCTGACCTTCCGCAAGCCGGGGCGGCGTTATATCACCAACTACTCGATGGGTGCGCTGGGCTATTCGGTGCCTGCGGGGCTGGGCGCGATCTATGCCAATGACGGGCCGGTTATTTCGTTCACCGGCGACGGGTCGTTTGGGTTTGTCATCGGTGACATGGAAACGCTGAAACGCAGCGGCAGGAACATCACCGTCATTCTGACCCGCAACGACACGTTCGGCTGGATCCGGGGCGAGGCCATTCTGCTGGACGACGTGGATGAGCCTTGGTCGACGGATTTCGGTCGTGTCGATTATTGCAAAGTGGCTGAAGGCTTTGGCTTCAAGACTGCCCGGATCAAATCCGAAGACGATATCGAGCCGATCCTGTCCGAGGCCATCGCCAACCCCGGCGCAAACTTCATCGAGATGATGGTTCCGTCGCAGGACAAGATCGTTCCGTTTGTCCCCAACTGGGTGCGCGCGGCGCGGGCAAAGAACCTGCCGCATTTCTATTGATGCCTTCGGTCGGGCGCTCGCGCCCGATCCTTTCAACACAGACCCCCCGGCTTTGTTCCAGGCCGGGGGGTCTTTTGTGACTATAGATCAGGACTGACCTGCCAGCCCGAGCAGCGGATCGTCCAGATCGACCGGAAAGCGATCCGGCACCAGTGCCTGATGGAACCACCGAACGAAGCTGTAGATTGAAAACACGGGCAGGCCGGTCAGTTTGCGTACATCCGCTGCATAGGGCGTCATGTTGGTGCATTCCAGAATGATCGCGCCGATATCCTGATGCTCGGTCACCAATTGCCGCGCAGCGTCGCGCATGTCCTCGCGGCAGGCGGCAAAATCGATCTCGGGCGCGTCGCCCAGAATGTCGCGGGTAAAGACCCGACCGCCCTCGGTTCCGACAATCGGCGTATCCAGCGGGACATTCGCGGCCTGCAGATGCGCGGGTGTCAGCGTTTCCTTCGAGATTGTCAAAATCCCCGGACGTTTGCCGGGCGGCAACATGGCCTGCACCATCGGGGTCTGCATCAGCGATGAGGTGGCGACCGGAACCGGCACCGCCTCGGCCAGTTGATCCTGTACGATGGACAGGAAACCGCAATTGGTGGTGATGCCGTCGCAGCCGGTGGCAACCAGCTCTTTCGCGGCATCAATGAACAGCCCGACCAGTTCGCGGGCGTCATTGCGGACAACCTTGTCCGGCGTTGCGCTGCGGACGACGCGGTATTGCACGGGAAAAGGCCATGTGGTCGCGTTGCCGATATCGCCCGGAATGCGCGGAAACTGAGTTTCCAGCATCAGGATGCCCAGATTGGCCCCGAACACCGTTTTACCGCCATGCAATTTGTGCATTTTCGCCTCGTCATATGTCGAACACAGTTGAACACCGTTCTGTATACAGCCTGCCGTTAAGTCAACCATGAATGGTTTGCTTGCCATGTGTCGAGACACGCGTCGCCGAGAACCCCGCGTTTGAACGTCATGTTGACGGATATCCCCGCTTTGCTGGTTTCTTCGAACACCACTTGAAACTTGAATTCCGGCCTTGGGTTTTGCTGCCGACTGGCCAGCGCAACGCTTAATCAAGCGCGTCACTGGTTTTCAGCGATATACGGATGATCACGAACTCGGCCGGGCGCAGTGCAGCCACTCCGATCAGCATCACCAACCGACCGTTTGCAATATCCGCCTCGGTCATCGTGTCCCGTCCAACGGATACGAAATACGCTTCGGATTCCTTTGCGCCCGCCAAAGCCCCCGCGCGCCATTGGGTGCTTAGGAAATTTCCCACCGCCTGCGCGACACTGGACCAGAGCTTTTCGTCATTCGGCTCGAACACAACCCATTGGAGCGAGCGGGAAATGGATGCTTCAAGAAAGATAAAGAACCGGCGGACAGGCACGTATTTCCACTCCGGGTCCGACGACAGTGTACGTGCGCCCCAGACGCAAATCCCGCGCCCGGGAAACTGACGAATGCAATTGACGCCGGCCTGGTTCAGAACGTCCTGTTGGTTGGCGTTCAGATTGAACTCGACATCGACGGCCCCGTTGATCGCCACACCCGCCGGTGCTTTCCAGACGCCGCGCGCCGAGTCCACGCGCGCGTAAACGCCACAGACGGCCCCGCCCGGAGGGACAAGAACCTTGTCGCCCGTCTGCGGGTGTGCCGCAGCAATCCAGGGATAATAGATCGCTGCATCGTCAGACGCGCGCCGATTGCGCGGAGACAGCGCGTCGGACCGCAAATCTTTCACGCCGCGCGGCGTATCGAGTACTGCAAACCGAAAACGATTGCGTTCGCAATGTGCGATGACTTCATCCTGTATCGCAATCTCGGGCAGCGTGTCGTTTCCGATACCCGGCGCATGGACAATCGCGACAGACGGATATGCATCGCGCTCCAGCGCCGCGAGGCCGCGATAGTTGGCCGGGTCCGTGATCATTGCACCTGCCGCGTCGGTCCTGCCTGCGAACTGCGCGGCGGTTGGTCTTTTACCCTCCTGCCCCCCTTTCAAAGCGCCGCTGAACACCAGACCGGCAGGTATTTCAGCCTGATCGGACAGATCGAGCGTGATCAGCGCAGATGGGTTTTCCGAGAGTTTCTTGCGCCAGAAATCATCGCTGTTCGTATCCAGCGACAGGTCATCGAAGTCTTCGACCAGAACGGGCCGGGGTTTGCGTTTGGAGTCGTCGAACGGATCGAATAGGTCGCCGGAAAACCCGTGTCCGAAATATGCGACCTGCAGCCGAAAGCCGATGGGCACTGGCCCGTCTGCACCGCGCTTCTGTGCGCTCGACGGCAGGATGCGGACCCAGATGGCGTTGCCGAATTGACCGGGGCCGCTTGCGCTCAGACGGTATCCGGCCGCGTCGATATGGGCCGTTTCCGCGCCATCTCCGACGACCCGGCAGACCACGCAACGCTGCCCGCCATTGTCGAAAAACGCTTTGACGCTGAATGGTACAAAGCGGTCTTCGGCGAACACATCGCCAAACACACGCAGGTACTCCCGGTACGACGTGATCAGGGGCGGCCTCAGCGGTCCGCGTTCGGTTTCACCGATCATGGCCGTGGTACTGGTTTCAACACCTTCGACGGGCCTTTGGCCCCGGCTGACTTCTTCAACGAAAACACCGGGGGCAAGATATTCTGGCATGACAGAGATCCAATCGGTTCGCGGGGTTCTGACGGCGGCGTTGTCCGGCGCCGCCGGTCCGGGACATCAGCGGGACGAAAACTTCCAGTTGCCTTGCAGGGACTTGCGGGCAACGCCGCTGTGTTCAAGCGCGGTCAGGGCTTCGTCCAGATCCGCGTGTGAGCATCCAAGAATGGTTTGCAGTGTTTTGGCAGACAGCCCCTCGCGCCGGTTTGTTGTGGCCTCAAACAGCAATGCAAGCGTGCGTTCCCGAAGCGTCAGTTCGGCCTTTACCGGTTTCTCGCCGCGCAAGGATTTTGCCCATTTTGCGGCCTTGTTGGCCAGCCCGATCATGTCGGCAATACTTTTGGCGGCACCGCTGATGGTCCCGACGGCGACACAAAACGCAAGGATCGCGGCCAGATCCGGCGTGAGCCCGCCCAGAAAGTTCTCTTCTTCATTGGGGCGGTCAGGATCAAGCAAGGCCCTGACATCGTCCAGATCTCCGCCCTGATCCGCTTGGGCAATTGCGGATACAAGTGTTGGATCGTAACTCATACGCGGTCCTCCGAAATGAATTTCAGGTCAAGCGCGCCAAACTGCTGCGCGAGGTCAAGAAAGACCGGCTGCCCGTTCAGGTGGTTGGCCGTGTGAAAGGCGGTCCATTTCCCTTCGATTTCACGTAGGTTGTTGGTCAATCGCTGGGCGCTGCCGACCTGCTTGAATTCATCATAGAGGCACCCGGATAAAACGGTTCGCAACAGACCGTCCCGGAAGGTTTCAAACGCCTCGGGTGTGACCAGCAGATAGGTGCGCAGGGCCCTTAGCGATTGATGCATATCGGCGGACCAAAGGTTTTGATAGGCGCGCACGGACCGCCCCAAAGCCGGGCTGCGATAGTCGGGAACAACCCGCGCCATAATATGATTGATGTAGAACAGCATGATATCGCAGCGGGTCAGCCCATCCGGATGGCTGGCCGTTTCGGGGGTTGTCCCCGGTCCAAGCCCCATCGCCTCGGATTGTACTTGCTGCATCGACCAAAGGCCAAAGAAGGTCAGGTTCCAGCCCAGGAATGAATCGCAGATAGCCTCGATGGCAATCCGAGGCTGACCGTTATAGACCTCAAGCAGACATGCGAAATGCCCGAAAACGCTGAAGCAATCGGCGGTGATTTCCGGGTTCCAGCGCGCCAGTTCCGGGGGCAGGATCAAACGCGCGTGCGCGCCCACCGGCTGCGTTCTTTCAGTGGGTGGTGCCCCAATTGCTGCTGACGCCGCACCAATTCTTTGGCCTTGATCCGCACCGGGAATGTCGACGAATTGATAGACCACCTGCGCAAAACCCTTTGGCAGTTGGTCGAACAGCACATGGCCGATCTCGTGCAGAAGGATCAGATTGGCGACGCTGCCCACCAGGTCCTCAAAAACGCGCTGGTCCATCGCCCGGGCCTCATGAGCAAGCTGCATCAGGACCGGGTCAAACACACGGTTCTTCGATAGAACGACCGACAGGATCAGCCATGTCGCCAGTTGCCTGAGCTGAGGGTTACCCCCGGAAACACCAAGCAGAAATTGGGTCAGAGTCAGGGTCATAGCCGTGCGAAAATCAATCTTCACCGCATGGCAGCCATTGCGTTCAAGCACGGAAAACCCATTGCGCGCCTCGCCTACAAAGACGAAAACTTCAGGCAGTTCGATGCTTTGGCCATAGAGTTTGTGCATAACTTCGGGCAGGCGCTCCCGCAGACGTTGCAACGCCAAAGCCGAGCCGTTCTGATACGCAATCAGGTAGTCGCATTCGCACGCGTGAACGGTCGCCCGGCCGGTTGGGAATGGCGACATATGGCTGTTCTCGGCCCGGTTCTGACCGAGATTGGCCGTGATCCACGCAAGGTAACGCGCATGTGCCTCCGGGATCGGGCCGATATCATCCAGAATGACGTCAACGTTCGGAAGTCGCATAACGTTCTCCCTTCTCGCGACCCTTTCGCACCGCGAAGCGTTGAGGGTTAAGTCGATTGGTCGAAGCTTGGTGCCATGCTTCCCTAAATGACGATCGAACGCGACCCCTGTCAACGTTTCAGGTGTTTTTGGATATTGGGTAAGGTCGTACTACCGGCGGTTCAGCCAAACCAAGACAATGGGCTTGATGTAGTGGCGGAGACGAAGGGATTCGAACCCTCGAGACGGTTTCCCGCCTACTCCCTTAGCAGGGGAGCGCCTTCGACCACTCGGCCACGTCTCCGCCGACGGGTATATCCGTGCATGTCACCGAGATACAAGGTCGATTCTTAGCCTCATGTCATTTTTCTGAGCTCACATCTCCAATCCGAAACGCTCGACCCCGAAGCGCTGCGTCTAAGTGGTTGGTTGGACGTTTGGTTAGCACGGAAGTCCTTGCACCAAGGCCCGCACAACACTGTCTGGGAGGGGCGTTTTTCGAAATACTTGCAAAGAATGCGATGTTTACGGCATATTTGTCTGTATTTAACAAATAAATGATAGCGCAAAGACTTTATGCAGGGGGCAAAAAACCGGGCAGCGGGCGTTGAACGCTCGGACATTACCTTTGGGGGAAGGAAAGACTGTTGGCCTGGTTAAAAGTGTTTTGTGTTGCGGTTTGCCTGCTGATCATTCCATCTCAGGTGCTGGCGAATATCGGAACGGTCGTGGCGGTCAAACCGGGGGCCGAGATCACGCGTGACGGAAACCGGCAGCCGTTGAAGATGGGGATGGAGGTCGCCTCGGGCGACGCGATCTCGACGGATCGCAGCGGTGTGGTGCAGTTGATTTTCGTGGACGAGACGAAGATCGCCATCGGACCCAATGCCAGCATGGTGCTGGACGTCAAGATGCTGAGGGGAAATCGCAAGGCCAAAAGCTTTGCGGTGCAGGCGCTCGGCGGCAGTTTCAGGTTCATATCCGGAAAAAGCAGGAAACGGGCGTATTCCGTCCGCACGCCGACGGCGACCATGGCCGTGCGGGGCACGATTTTTGACATTTGGATCGCGCCGGGCAATCAAAGCTCGATGCTGGTGTTGCAGGGCACGGTTCAGATGTGTGGTCTGAATGGCGGGTGCCGGTCCACAGGTCGGCAATGCAGCCTGTATGCCACCAGCCAGCGTGGCCGTGTCGGGCGTCCGATCGATCAGGAGCAATATGACAAAGCGATCCAAAGCGGCTTCCCGTTCATACAGGCGCAGGAACGGCTGCTTGTCCCGTTGCGGGTCAATATTGAAGGCTGCGCGCGCGAGGCTGCTCCGGTGCGGCCCGAGAAACCTGATGGCCCGGAACGGCGCGAAGCGCGGGCGCGCGAACTCGAGCCCTCGCGGCCTTCGCGGCCCGAACCGGACCCAACGCCCGATCCCCCTTCGACAACCGACCCCGGAACGCCCGGACCAGAGGGCGGCGGCGGTGAATCTTCGCCCGCCGCGCCTTCCGGAGCTGGTCAGGGCAACCCAACCGGTCAGCCAGAACGCGAATCCGAATAGGGCCGGACCTTGACCCTTTCGCTTGTCCAGCGAGGTTGATGTGACCAAAAAACCGCAGGAAAAGAACGGTCGATGGCGCGTTTTTCGGATCGTGGGGCTGGGGCTGATCCTGTTTGGCTGTTTCATCCGGGTGCTGGACCCGTATCCCGTTCGGATGTCGCGTCTGGTGTATTTCGATATTCTGCAACGCCTGTCGCCGCGCCCGTTCAATCCTGATCTGCCTGTGCGCGTGGTGGATATCGATGAGGCCGCGCTTGAGGCATGGGGTCAATGGCCCTGGCCACGCACTTTGCTGGCGCAGATGGTCGAGCATCTGGGGGAATATGGCGCTGCCGCGATCGCCTTCGACATGCTATTTGCCGAGCCGGACCGGTATTCCCCCGCGCGCCTGTTGAACGATCCGGCATTGTCCGGCGTGCTGTCCGTGGATCGCGCGGCGGCGGATTTGGACAATGATGTTCTGTTCGGGGCCGAGATGGCCAATTGGCCGGTCGTGCTTGGGGTTGCTGCGCGGCTGTCCGGCGAAGACCATCCCGTTTTTGCCAAGGCCGGGATCATCGAAATCGGGGACCAACCGACCGAGGGGCTGGTGTCCGTGCCGCAATGGACCCCGCTGGCCCCGCCACTGGATCAGGACGCGACAGGTATCGGCGGCGTCAATGTTTCGCCCATGGGTGATACCGGCGTCGTGCGCCGGGTGCCGGTGCTGTGGGGCGGCCCCGACGGCGCGCTGCCTGCGCTGGGGATCGAGGCGCTGCGGGTTGCGATGGACGAGCCGGTCATTCTGGCCGAAGGCGCGCAGGACGAGACAGGCATTATGCTGGGTGTCGAGATTGGCGCGTTTATCCTGCCCACCACCGAAAACGGCGAGGTCTGGATCAGATACCGCCACGAGAACCCGGCGCTTTATCTTCCGGCCAACAGGATCATGCAATCCGGGGACGACCCGGAAATGCGCGCCCAGATCGAAGGTCGGATCATTCTGGTGGGCACCTCTGCGGCTGGCCTGTTCGACATGCACCTGACGGCGCTGGGTGAATCCGTTCCGGGCGTGTCGATCCACGCGCAACTGCTTGAGCAGATCCTGACCGACGAGATGATCAGCCGGTCGGACGTAAACGCCGCGCTGGAATTACTGGCCTTCGCGTTGCTGGGCCTTGTCGTCATCGTTGTCATGACCCGCCGAGGCGCGGTGGCCTCATTCGTGGCCGGAGGGATCTCGGCGGCTGTGGTTCTGGGGATCAGCTGGCTGGCCTTTCGAAACCATCTGCTGCTGTTCGATGTCACTTTCCCGCTTCTTGGGGGCATGGCCAATTTCGGAGTTCTGGCCGGGTATCTGTTCGTTTCGACCGAACGCGAGAAGCGGGTGATCCGCCGCATCTTCTCGCGCTACGTATCACCGGAAATTCTGCACGAGCTTGAAGGCTCGGGCCATGCGCTGCAACTGGGGGGCGAGACACAGGACATCACCGTAATGTTCTCGGACATCCGCGGCTTCACGCCCCTGTCGGAATCCGTGTCCGCGACCGATCTTGTGGCCATATTGAACGAGCTGTTTTCGCAGGTCGGGGATCAGATTCTGGCGCAGCAGGGCACCATCGACAAGTTCATCGGCGACGCCGTGATGGCGTTCTGGAACGCGCCGCTTCCGGTTGCGGATCATCCAACACGGGCGGCCCAGGCTGCGCTGTTGATGCGGCAGGCTTTGGTGGCGTTCAATGCGTCCGGGGTCATGCGCGGGCGGCCCCCGATTGCCTTGGCAACCGGATGCGCAACGGGACGGGCCTGCGTCGGCAACATCGGCTCGCGGCGGCGGTTCAACTATACCGTGATCGGGGATGTGGTGAATGTCGCCGCCCGGCTGGAACAAAGCTGCCGCCATGTCAACTATGACATCGTGATCTCGCGCGCGGTTGTTGATGACACACGAACCGAGCTTGCGGTGCTTGAGGCCGGGTTTGTGGAACTGAAAGGCAAGGCCGAACTGGAACCGGTTTACATTCTGGTCGGTGACAAATCGGTTCTTCAAAGCGCGGCGTTTCAGTCCTTGGCCGAGACGCACAAGTCCCTGATCGCGTCCATTCGGGACGGTGCATCGCACGATCTGGTCCGGGCGAGGTGTCAGGACTGTGCCAGCATTGCAGCGGACATCGAGCCGGGACTAAGCGCGTTCTATGACGCGCTTCCCGGGCGGGCGGCGGATTTCAGGTCGGATGTGCAGTCAAACCAGGTGTTGTTCAGCCACCGCGCCGCAGGGCAGTGACGGCTGTTTTTGCAAGGTCGACCGGGGATAAGGCACCCGGTGGCCTTGGCGACCACCGGGCCATTTTCGTCGACTACCGGAAGACATCCGCCAGATCGGATACGCTGACGCCCTCTTTGATCTCCTTCAGGCGGGCGAAGATCATCGCGATGGCAACACCGGTCCACCCGTACCCAATTGCTGATCCGATGCTTTCCGAGATGATTTCCGCCCCTTGCGACTCGAAGGACAGCAACGCCAGGCCAAAGATGAACCCGATGGCGGCGGCAAACACGAAGATGCACAGAACAATCAGGATCAATACGCCGACAATGGGCCAGCGGTAGTTTTTGGTCAGTTCCGCGCTGCGCCCGATGGCGCCAAACCCGGCCCGATCAATGACGATGGCGGGAACCACGACCGAGAAAACCGCGTAAAGCCAAATGCCCGGTACCACCAGCATCACCCAGCCGATGATGGTCAGGATACCGGTGATAATCGACAGGATTGCAATCGCGGGCAGGTTGTTGAACGCCGAGGCGAAATACCGCCCGATCTGAGCCGGGCGGTTGAGCTTGGTGTCATAGGCAAACTGGATCACCATCGCCGAGGTAAAGGCAACGGCAACCATCGACACCAGAACCAGCCCGGCAAAAGCGGGCCAGAACGCGGCCCAGTCAATATCGGCGGCCGGCGTCGTTTCGAACGAGCTGTCAAACAGCCACAGGCTGAGGACCACATCGACAAGCGCGGGAATGAAGCCCAGCAGCAGAACGATATGTATCTTGCGGAAGAAAATCGAAAACGTGTCACTGATCACAGTGCCAACGCCAAAGGGGATGTGAATGTGCTGATTTGTTGTGTCGGCCATCGTCAATTCCTGAACAAAGATCTTTGGGTTCCGGGCCAATAAAGCCGCGCGCCACCGGTCATCCGCAAGAGGAAGTCGCGACTAAAGCTTCGCCCTTGGGTAAAACGGCAACAGGGGCGCCTAGGCGTCTTCGTTTTTCAAGGTGTGGTGTTTGTCCTTGCGTTTGTCACCAAACAACTGGCGCTGTTCCAGAAACGCGCGCTGGGCTTTGTAAAAGGCTTCAAGAAAGGCTTGATGATCCTGTTCCGGCACCGGATCGGCATAGTCGATCTTGCGGCGTACCTGCGCGAAAATCGCGGCCAGGGTTTCCTTTTGACGCCTGTAAGCCTCGGGCCCGCTTGCGCGATTGGCATTGCGCAAAACAGATTCCAGCGTCTGCAATTCAAAGGCTCCGTAATGTTCCAACTGATGCGAGAGGAACCTGTAGGTCGATTGCGCATTGGTCCGGGGCCGCATGGCGTTGGACATGTCCTGCAACAGAATGGGTTTCGGCAGGTGGATGACATAGGTTCCGGCGATGATGTCCCCAAGACGCTGGCGGCGTTTGTTGAACAGGGGCACGGCCAGAACGCCCAGCACCCAGGCCAGCGACAAAAGCGATGGCACAAGCGCCTCGGTCGTCAGCGTCAGAACCAGCGTGCCGGGCAGAAAGATCTCGGCCTCTTTCATCAGGTTGCGCACGACCAGAGACTGTGTGGTCAGGGCCTGGCCATCCGCCGCGACCACTTTGATTTTCATCAGCCTCTTGCCCAGCGTCTGGCCGTTCCAGATCAGTTCGGACGCGGCGTAGTAGGGGATGCGGGTGATAAAGAACAGCATCGCGCCAATGGCCATTGCGGTGCTGGGTTTCACCAGATCGAAGGCAGCGACAAGCAGGAACAGGGCCACGGCCGCAGCGACGGTGATCAGCAGATCGGTGAGCTGCGCTGCGGTTCGCACGCCAACGCCCGCGACCCGAAAGAACAGGGGCACACCTTCGGGCGGCAACAGACGGTCCAGCGCGGGTTGGGTCATGACCGCTTCCTTCCACCCAGCACAAACCACGCAAGCCACAGCGCGCCGACGCCCCAGCCGACTGCAATTCGGGTTGATCGATCCTGAACCAACTGCCGCCCGAACCCTTCCAGCAGCGCCGCAACCACCAGCATCAAGGCCGCAATCACGGCCAGTTTGACCGCATCATGGCCCGCCGCGCGTAATGCTGCGCGCCGCGTGTGATGGCCGGGAAACAGCACGGCGAGGCCCAGCTTCAACCCGCCTGCGGCTGCGATACAGATCGCCGACAGCTCGGTCACACCATGGATGGACAGCCACCCGAACATGTCCCAGCCCAGCCCCCGGTCGATATGCAGGGCGTAGAAGACGCCCAATATCAAACCGTTATAGAACACCAGCATGACCGTCGGCGCACACAGAAACGCGCCCAGCCCGAAGACAAAGATGGCGATACGGGTGTTGTGCGAAAACAGATATGCCGCAAAGGCCCCAAGGCCCGAGGTGTCATCTTCGCCGTAAATGGCCGCCCGCAGATAGTCGGTGCTGGCATCCGGTCCGCGTCCCCCGGCCAGTTCAGAAGGCATGAAAACATAAAACCATTCGGGGTTGTCGAAATAGAAGAAATACCCGGCAAGCGCCCCTGCCGCCATGCACAAAAACCCCAGCAGCGTCACCCGCCACGAGGCGCGCATCGCCCGAGGGCCGCCACTGGTCAGGAACCTGCGGATGGTCCCGCCCAACCGTTGCTGCGGGGCGTAGACGCTGAGGTAAGCGCGGCTGGTCAGGGCTTCGAGATATTCCAGCAGACCCCGATCCAGCGAAATCTCACGTGCGATGGACAGGGACGTGGTGGCCTGACGGTACAGATCGGCCAGATCGCGGGCCTCTTGGAAACTCATGCGATGCAGGCCCTGATTTTCAGCCTTATCCACCAGATCGGACAATCTGAGCCAGTCGCCTTCGCGTTCCCGCCGAAACCGGGCCGAGCGGATCAGGTCGCTGTCAGCCATCAGATCATCTCTCGCGCTTTGATTTCCAGATAGGTCGAGATCAAACGGGCCGACACCTCGCCCGGCTCCGCGTCAATCACCGTCACACCCAACTGGTGCAACCGTTCCAGCACAAGGCGGCGCTCGCGTAGCAATTGCCCGGTCGAGATCGTCTCGGCCGCGCCATCCATATCCTCGGCGGCCTGATTGACCTGCGTTTCAAGGATCGGATCGCGCAGGGTAACAAAGACAATCAGATGCCGCTTGGCCAGAACGCTGACGTTTTCGACCATCAACTCGGCCGTGGTCGTATCGACGAAATCCGAAAACACGATGATCAGGCTGCGTTTCGGGGTGCGCCCGTTCAACTCGGTCATTGCCAAGGTGTGGTTGGTCTCGACGCTTTCATAGCTAAGTTCGGCGGTGCGGCTGCGCAGCCGGTTGAACGCGGTGCGCCCCGGTTCCGGGGGCAGGAACATACGCGGCTTGGCGTCATAGGCATACAGCCCGACCAGATCGCCCCCAATGGCTGCGGCCCAGGCGGTGGCCAGCGCGGCGGTGATGGCGTGGTCGATCTTGGGCAGGCCTGCGACCTGCTCTCGCATCTGATAACCGTTATCCAGCGCGATGATCACATGGTGGTTGCGCTCGGCCCGCACCTCTTTGGCGACCAGCGAGCGATACCGGGCCGAGCGTTTCCAGTCGATCGAACTGGCATCCATCCCACGCACGAAATCGCGCAGTTGGTGGAACTCGGTGCCTTCGCCGATGGCGCGATTTTCTTTTACGCCGAACAGGCGCGATTGCACGGTCGTCGAAATCTCACCCGACATGACGCGGCGGATATTGGGAACAACCGCCACCGACAAGCCAAAGGCCAGCTTTGGGACAAGTTCGAACATTTTCAGCCTTGATGGCCAGGACAGCCACAGGTTGGACAGCGCCCATGTGCCCCGCTGGCTGGCGCGAAACGGGATCTGTGCGGTTCCGCCCGACAGATCAAACACCGACGGTCCGTCCAGTCCGGCGGGCCAGTCCAGTTTTCCCCGCATCCCCGGCGCGGCGGGGGAGACGGACAGATCAATTTGCCCCTCTTCGCCCACAAAGATATCCGATATCGGCTCGACCGAGACAGACCGGCGGCGGGGCCAGGACAGCAACAGGTCGAGGATCGCCAGACCGCACAGCACAAGCCACGGCAAACCGGCGATGGGACGCGTTGCGTCGCCCAGGACGATCGCCAGCAGCGTCAGGCACAGCGCTGCGCAGGCTGCGATCAGCAATATGCGGGATGGCCGGATCAGCGTGGGGCCTCGATCTGGTTGAGGATGTTCTCCAGCACGTGCCGCGCGCCGCGTCCTTCGATCTCGGCCGAAGGGGACAGCACGATCCGGTGTTGCAGCGCATGGATGATCAGGGTTTTGACGTCGTCGGGGATGGCAAAGTCGCGCCCGTTCAGGGCCGCCGTGGCGCGCGTTGCCCCGGCAATCGCATCAGCGGCGCGGGTCGAGGCGCCAAAGGCGATATCAGCGCTTTCGCGGGTCGCGCGGACCAGCCGCAGGATATAGGCTAGAATGTCGTCATCCAGCACGATCCCGTCGATCAACTGCCGCGCCGCCGCCATGGTGGGCGCGTCCAGCAGGGGCTGTACGGTTTGCGTCGCGCTCAGGAAATCCAGCGGCTCATTGGCGTGCTGGCGCAGGATCGACAGTTCCACATCCTCGGGCGGGAAGGTCAGGTTCACCTTGAACAGAAACCGGTCCAACTGCGCCTCGGGCAGGGGATAGGTGCCTTGCTGTTCAATCGGGTTCTGGGTGGCGACCACGATGAATTCCGAACCCAGAAGGTGGTCGGTGCCGTCAATCGTCACCATCCTCTCATTCATCGCCTGTAGCAGCGCGGCCTGCGTTTTGGGCGGTGCGCGGTTGATCTCGTCCGCCAGCAGGATCTGGCTGAAGACCGGACCTTTGGTCAGAACAAACTCGCTGGTCTGGAAGTTGTAGATCGAGGTGCCCAGCACGTCGCCCGGCATCAGATCGGGGGTGAACTGAATGCGCCCGAATTGCAGGTTCAGCGCCCCGGCAAAGCTGCGCGCCAACAGCGTTTTGGCGGTGCCCGGAGGGCCTTCGAGCAGCACATGCCCGCGTGCAAACAAGGCTGTCAGCAGCAGATCGACGGCCTCTTGCTGGCCTTGCACAACTTTGCCGATCTCGGCCCGCAGGGCCTCGGCGCGGGCGAACAGGTCTTCAAGATTCATCGGCAAGGTGCTCCAGTATCAGTTCGAATTGGTCAATGCGGGAAATGGCGTCTTCCGCCGCCAGATGCGGGGGCAGGGCGCGAATGGTTTGGATCAGCGCGTCCAGTCGGGCCGCGAGGTCAGGTTTTCGGGCTCGGACATATTTCAGATAGGCCTCTTCCGGTGTGCCCATGGTCTTGTAAGTGCTGCCGAACACCGCCGCCGCGCGGGCGCGCAGGCGGGTATCAACATAATCGGACAGCATTGCACCGTCCTGGTCTGTCATACGCATCAGCCGTGCCCTTGCGCGGTTGGCCATGCGTTTGCCGGTGCCCAGCGTTGGGGCGATATCGATCACCGGGCCACTGCGCACCCCGCCCCGCCAGATCGCTAAGGCCAGCAACAGCCCCGCGCCGATCCAAAGCGCGCGGAACGGTGGTTCAAACAAACGCTTGAGGTCGTCCCACGTTCGTTCGCGGGCCTCAACGAGTTCCGGCGCGGTCAGCCAGTTCTGATCGCTGTAATCAATGATGATGCGCTGATCGCCCGCGATTTCGGGCAGAACCTGCGCCGCGATCCATGCATTGTCGCCCAGCGTCAGCCCGTGATTGTTCAGCAGATCGGGGTCGGACAAGATATAGACCTTCTGGCCGTCCTCGGACCCCGACAGAGGGCACGCGCCCAGCAGCATCTCTCCGGCCCGTCCGACGATGGGCTCACATCCGCGCCCGGCAAAGGTTTGGGCGGCGTAGATACGGGCCTTCAGTTGCGGGTCAGCGGCCAGTGCGTAGTCGGAAAACGGACGGCGCGCCAAAACCATCGGCCCGACATCAGGACCGGCAATCTGGTGCAGGATGGTCTGAATCTCTGCGCGCGGAGACATCAGAAACGGATGCCCGAACCCGGTCAGGCGCATTCCGCTGCGCCATTTGGGCAGGATCACCAGGCTGGGCACGGATTGCACCTTGTCGCGGATCACGTCGATCTCCTGATCGAACTCATCCGCCTGAAACAGCAGTTCTTCTTTGGTTCTGGCCGCGTTGCGATCTGTGTCCAGACGCGTGTCATAGACCGGCTGCACCAGCAGACCCACGGTGCTGCGGTCCAGAGGCCAGCCTCCGGTAAAGCTATGTGTCGTGTGGGACTGGCTGTTCAGCCAGCGATCCAGACCGTCAAACCCGCTGGCCGACTCGCGCAACGCGTATTGCCGCCCGGCCATGACATACAGAAAAATCCCGACGCAAACCGCGACCACAACGCCCACGATGACCCAATCCAGCCGGATGCGATCGGTCGTGGGCAAGCTGGTCGCATCGCTCATGCGGTGACCTCGCGCAGGACGGGCCTGATCCGGTTCAGAAGGGCCTCAAAATCGCCCTCGGTGATCGAGTGATGGCCGAAATTGACGCGTTCACTGGCCAGAACCAGGGCGCGCAGGTCGGGGATGTACCAAAGGGTTTGCGGCATGCTGCGCAGGGCCTCGCGATGGGTCCAGCTGCGTTTGAACAGCACCTCGTTTTTGGACAGGCAATGGCTCAGCGCCAGTTGTGCCAACCCGGTGACCGCCAGATCGCGATCTTTCAATTTCAGAAGCGCGTCAAGATCGGGAATGTTCTGCCCGGTGTCCGATAACTCTGGGTCGTCCCGCCCGCGTTTGCGCCGCGCATTGCCCACGGATTTGCGGAACGAGACCGAAGTGTTCCCGGCAGTGTTGTAAATGAATAAGGTCAGGAAAATCAGTATGACCGCAGACAGCCCGCCGACGATCCAGCGGTTGTCAACGGACAGCTCGACAGACCGGTCGGGTTGCGGCGTTGCATTTGTGTCCAGTGGCGGCGCGGGTTGCGTGGGGTCGAAATAGACAACGTCCGTGTCAATTCCGCGATACCGAACGGCTTTCAGATAGTCTTGCCCCGACGCGCTCAAATCCGGTCGGGAAAGCGTGGTTTCCTGCGCGTTAGCAGGGGCAAAGGCGCATAAGAAAAACGCTGAAACAATGGCAAAACCAGATCTCATTCCGGTATCGATAGATCACTCTCGCAAGGCAGGCAACAACCTGTGCGGAATTCTCGTAAGGATTGTTCATGACCTTGTGTCAACGCGGTCTACCCGGCCTTTATGGCGCTGAAACGCAGGTGAGTGGCATGGCTCAGGCGTTCAGGGTGCCCGGCACCTTATTCCGGTTCCGCCGCGTATAGCCCAAGCTGGTGCCTGCGCTGATGAAACCGCTCAACCCGTTCGACGATTTCATCGCTGGATACCGCGATCACGAAGGACAGAAGCGTTTCCAGCAAGGCGATGGTCGACACAGAGGACGGGAAATATTGCGGCGTGTCGGCTGCCACGACAAATCCGTGCTGCGCGTTCAGGATCACCGGGCTGGCAGGGCTGTCCGAGATACCGACAACCGTCAGCCCCTGCTGGCGGGCAAGTTTGATCGCATCGATCACCTCGGTCCGGTAGGGATGGCAGGTGATCGCAATCAGCACGTCCTGTTCATCGGCCCAGGCCAGATCGTCCACCGGGGTCGAGCCCGAGCGGGGAATGGCGTGAAACTGCTTCATCCCGGTCGAGGCCAGATAGGTAAAGTTCCGCGCGTTTGAATTGTTGACGCCGACGCCCAGCGTGAAAATCTGACGACAGTTCCAAATATCTTCGGCCGCAGCGCGCAGCCGGTCGGCATCGATACCGGCAAATGTCTCTTCAATATTACGGATCGTGGCACCGATCATGTCGGCGTAAAGGCCACCCATCTCACCGGATTTGCCTATTTCCTGCAACCAGCGGGCGCGGTCGGGAAACGAAACCGTCCCCTGCCGGATGGCCTGCCGGAACGGGGCACGAAAATCCTCGTAGCCTTCGAAGCCGACCTGCCGTGCCATGCGGACAAACGTGTTGGGTTTGACGTTGGCGGCCTCGGCAATCTCGCGCACGGTGGACACGCCCACATCTGTGGGGTTTTCCAGCACATAGCGCGCGGCTTTCTGGGCCTCGGGCGTCAGGGCATCCCATTCCTCGGTCAGGCGATCCAGGACGATAGATGATACATTTGTGTCATTCATGATTGACGATGGTACAGTTGTGAAATTAGCCTGTCGAGCAGAATCGCAGGCCGGGAAACGCGCATCGACCTGTGGCCCAACTCAGGAGACTAAAGGATGAGTCTGCCCGACACAATGAAAGCCATGGTGACCATGGGTCACGGCGGTCTTGAGCAAATGGTGCTGCATAAGGATTGGCCGCGCCCCGAACCCGCGGCGGGCGAAGTGCTGATCCGCGTCGCCGCCTGCGGGCTGAACAATACGGATGTGAACACGCGATCCGGCTGGTACTCGAAGACCGTGACTGATGCCACGACCGGCGGCGCGTTCGAGGAAGTGGGTGAAGACGATCCCACCTGGGGCGGCGCGCCCATCACCTTTCCGCGCATTCAGGGGGCCGATATCTGCGGTCATATCGTTGCCGTAGGCGAGGGTGTGGACAGCGCGCGTATCGGACAGCGGGTGATAACAGACGGCTGGTTGCGCGATCCCGACGATCCGCAAAACATGGACAAGGCCGGATACTACGGGTCCGAGCGGGATGGCGGCTTTGCTGAATATGCCACAACGCTTGCGGTGAATGCGGTGCCGATCACGTCGGACCTGTCGGATGCGGAACTCGCCACATTCTCCTGCTCGTATTCAACGGCCGAAGGGATGCTGACCCGGGCCAATGTGACCAGCGCGGACACGGTTCTGGTGCCGGGTGCGTCCGGCGGAGTTGGCGGCGCGCTGGTGCAACTGGCCAAACGCCGGGGCGCGCGTGTCATCGCGATGGCGTCCGAGGCCAAGCACGAGGACGTAGCCAAGCTGGGCCCCGACATGATCCTGCCCCGCGGACCTGACAATCTGCGCGCAGCTCTCGGGGCTGAGAAAATTACCGTTGTCGCCGATGTGGTGGGCGGGCCGTACTGGCCGCAACTGATCGACATTCTGGAACGCGGCGGGCGCTATACCTGCTCTGGGGCCATCGCTGGCCCGATGGTCGAGTTTGATCTGCGCACCTTCTACTTGCGCGATCTGACCTTCACAGGCTCGACCGTGATTGACCCGCAGGTGATGCAGAACCTCGTGAAATACATCGAAGCGGCTGCGATCAAACCGGCCCTCGCCGCCACCTATCCGCTGGAGGAATTGCGGGACGCGCAGGCCGCGTTCATCGCCAAACAACACACTGGCAATATCGTGGTGATCCCATGACACTGGATGATGTGCTCGAAGCCGCGCGGCAACTGCATCAGGCGCATCCCGACCTGTCTGCGTTTGGTTCGTGGCCCACGGATTTGTCGCCTTACCCGTTGACGGCCAACCATATTCCGGCGGCTGATCTGGTGAAGGACTTTGAAATCGCTGGCAGCGATCTGACCCAGCCGCTTATTTCCGCCATCTCTGCCACAACGCATCTGGCGCAGTGGAAACAGACCTATACCGAAGACGAGGTCGGCGCGGATTTCCTGCGACGCTATGGGTATTACGAGTTGTTCGGGCCGACGGGTCATTTCCACTCGACCCAATTGCGCGGCTACATCGCCTATTGGGGGCCGGGGCTGAATTACGACTGGCACAGCCATCAGGCCGAGGAAATCTATCTGACCCTTGCAGGCGGTGCCGAATTCAAAACCACCGAGGATACGGGTGTTGTCGGGACAGATCAGACCCGCCTGCATACCAGTTGGCAAAGCCATGCGATGGTTACAACCGATCAACCGATCCTGACCTTTGTGCTGTGGCGCGGAGAGGGGATGGGTGATCTGCCCAGAATGGATGCGGCATGAAAATCACTCGGATACGCGTCTATCAGACCGGGCTTCCGTATGTCGGCGGGGCATATGCCTGGGGGGCTGGCAACGCCATCGAAACCGCCACCGCCTCGGTCGTGGTCATCGACACCGATGCCGGGCTGCAAGGCTGTGGCGAGTTCACGCCCTGCGGTGAAAACTACATGGTTGCCCATTCCGAAGGCGTGGGTGCGCTGGCGCGGCTGGTGGCTCCGCACCTTCTGGGCGAAGACCCGCGTCAGGTGGCGCGGATCGAGCAGTTGATGGATCATCTGGTGCAGGGCCACGGCTATGCCAAGGCCCCCTTTGATGCGGCCTGCTGGGATGTTCTGGGGCAGGCCTGCGATCAGCCGGTCTGGATGCTGCTGGGCGGCAAGTTGACCGATGGGGCGCCGATGTACCGGGTCGCGCCGCAGAAGGCGGTGGATGAAACCGTGGCCGAGATGGATCGTTACCGCGATCAGGGTTACCGGCAGTTTCAGGTCAAGGTGGGCAGTGACTGGGCCACCGACATTGACCGTATCCGCACCACGGTTCCATTGCTGAAACCGGGCGAGAAGGCGATGGCCGATGCCAATCAGGGCTGGCGCGTGGACAATGCGATCCGGGTGGCCCGCGCCACGCGCGATCTGGATTTCATTCTGGAACAGCCCTGCCGCACCTATGAGGAATGCCAACAGGTGCGCCGCGTTGCCGAACAGCCGATGAAGCTGGATGAATGCGTTACAGGTATCCACGCGGCGCAGCGCATCGTCGCGGATCGCGGGGCCGAGATCTGTTGCCTGAAAATCTCGAACCTCGGCGGGATCAGCAAGGCGCGGCGGGTGCGGGATTATCTGGTCGACAACCGCATCCCGGTTGTCAGCGAGGATACCTGGGGCGGCGAGATCACATCCTCGGTTGTGGCCCATTTCGCCGCCTCAACCCCGCCAGAGTACCTGCAGAACACAACTGACCTTATGAACTATAACACCCGATCCACCGGCATCGGCGGCCCGACTGCCCGTGACGGCAAGCTATACGCGCCCGACACGCCCGGTCTTGGCGTCAAACCGGATTTCGAAAGCCTCGGCGCGCCTGTGGCGGAGTACGCGTTATGAGACCACAGGCCGTTGCCACTCAGATGATCGACGACGCACGCGTGCGCGTGACGCGGTTTGACTTTGCGCCCGGTGCGGAAACCGGATGGCATCGCCATGCGATGGATTACGTCATCACGGCGATTACCGATTGCCACATGCGTTTGGATCTGCCGGACGGAACGGTCAACGAGGTGACCGTGCCCGCCGGAACCGCTTATCGCCGCGATGAAGGGGTCGAACATAATGTCATCAATGCCGGGGATGCCCCGATGTCCTTCGTGGAAGTGGAATTGAAATGAAGATCTCCCGACTTTCGGTCTATCACGTCGATCTGCCTTTGGAGCATCCCTACTGGCTGTCCGGTGGGCGGTTGAAGTTCGAAATGCTGGACGCGACGCTGGTGAAGATCGAAACCGATGCCGACCTGACTGGCTGGGGTGAGGGTACCCCGTGGGGCCACACCTATGTGCCTGCGCACGGGCCGGGCATTCGCGCCGGGATTGAAACGATGGCGCCTTTCATCCTGGGCCTTGATCCACGCAAAGTTCTGGATGTGGAACGGGCGATGGATCTGGCCTTGCCGGGGCATCTCTATGCCAAAAGCCCCATCGACATGGCGTGCTGGGATATTGCCGGACAGGCGGCTGGGCTTCCGATTGCTGATCTGATGGGCGGTGGGTCCAGGACACCGCGCCCGATTGCGTCCTCGGTCGGGGCCAAAACGGTCGAGGAAACCCGCGAAGTGATGGAACGCTATCGCAGCCGGGGCTACATCGCCCATTCGGTGAAGATCGGCGGCAATGTCGAACGTGATATTGCCCGGGTCCGCGACGTCGAAAGCATCCGGCGACCGGGTGAGATTGTCCTCTATGACGTCAATCGCGGCTGGACCCGGCAACAGGCCCTGCGGGTCCTGAGCGCCTGCGAAGACCTGAACGTGATGTTCGAACAACCCGGTGAAACGCTGGACGATATCGCCGCACTCTCGGGCCAGCACGCTTCGCCCGTGTCGGTGGATGAAAGCCTTGTGACCCTGCAGGACGCTGCCCGCATCGCGCGTGACGGGATCGCCGAGATATTCGGGATCAAGCTGAACCGCGTCGGCGGCCTGACCAAAGCCGCGCGGATGCGGGATATTGCGCTGGCCCATGGCATCGACATGTTCGTGATGGCCACGGGTGGCAGCGTGCTGGCTGATACCGAAGCGCTGCATCTGGCAGCCACCATCCCGGATGACAATTGCCATGCCGTCTGGTCCTGTCAGGACATGCTGACCGTTGACATTGCAGGCGGTCGCGGCCCCCGCAATGTCGACGGTCACCTGCACCTGCCCGAGACCCCCGGCCTTGGCGTACACCCGGATGAAGACGCGCTGGGCGATCCGGTTGCCGTTTACGAATAGACACTGATTTTATTGAATATGGAGATCGCGTGACATGCTGAAGATCAACACTCAATCCGAATGGATCGACCGCGCGAAGGCTGTTTTGCCCGCAGGCGGGTTTGGGAATTTCGATCCGGGCATCATCATCTCGCACGGCGAGGGCAGCCGCGTCTGGGATGAAGATGGAAACGAATATATCGACTACCTGATCGGATCGGGGCCGATGCTGCTGGGCCATGGCCACCCCGAGGTGATGGAGGCCGTGCTGGAGCAATTGCCCAAAGGCATGACCTTCTTTGCCAACAACACCAAAGGTATCGAACTGGCCGAGGCCATCATCGACGCGGTGCCCTGCTGCGAACAGGTGCGCTTTGTCGCTTCGGGCGGCGAGGCGGATATGTATGCGATCCGGCTGGCGCGGGCCTATACCGGGCGCGACAAGATCCTGAAATTCGAAGGCGGCTATCACGGCATGAGCGCCGAGGCGCAGATGAGCCTGGCCCCCAGCCGCCAGGTCAATTTCCCGCAAGCCGTGCCCGACAGCGCCGGAATTCCGCAAGGCGTGGCCGATCAGATGCTGATTGCGCCTTACAACGATCTTGAGGCGGTGGCGGCGCTGCTGGATGAACATGACGACATTGCCGCCGTCATGGCCGAACCGTTGCAGCGGATCATCCCGCCGATGCCCGGTTATCTGCAAGGGCTGCGCAAATTGTGCGACAAGCATAACGTGCTGCTGATCTTCGATGAAATCGTCACCGGCTTCAGGCTGGACTATGGCGGGGCGCAGGAGCGGTATGGGGTTACGCCCGATATCTGCACCCTGGGCAAAATCACCGGCGGCGGCTTTCCTTTGGCAGCGTTGGGCGCAAGTGCCGAGATCATGAAGCATTTCGACAAGGCGCAAGTCGGTCAGGAGGGATGGCTGATGCAGCTTGGAACCCTGTCCGGCAATCCCGTTGCGTCGGTTGCCGGTCTGAAAACGATGGAGATTCTGCGCCGCGAGGGGACCTACGACCGTTTGCGTGACATCGGTACCCGGTTGCAGCAGATGCTGACGGGCGCTTTGGATCAGGCCGGCATCGCGCATCAGATTTGCGGGGACGTGACCCTGTTCGACGTTTACTTCACCGACAATGCCTGCCGAGACTATCGCAGCGCCAAACATGATGACCCCAAGCATAATGTCGTGTTCAATGAGGTTCTGCGAACCCATGGCGTGTTCAAATCACCAGGCAAGCTATACCCGTCACTGGCGATTACCGAGGCCGATCTGGAGCAGACGCAGAACGCCATTCATCATGCGGTCGCAGCGCTCAGCGAGACCATGCAGGGCTAGAAAATAGTCGGGTCGCTGTTGTTTCCAACAGCGACCCTGCACCTTCTGAATGTCGGGCTCAGCCTCGCCCCCTCGAATACTTATTAAAACACCAACTATCTGAAACTCTTCGATACATTTCGAGACTGATCCAACTTTTCAGCCGGTATGATCACAGTCTTGCCGCAATCTGAGACGTGGAACAGTGAACTAGTTCACATTGGTTAAAATTATCAGGAGTTTCTCCAATCGAAGAAACCGGGGCCTGCGTTTTTCAACAGGATTTCGGCCATTGCGCGTCCCATCTCGGCCCCATCCTCGATGGACCCAACGGTATCTTCGGAAATCGCTTCTGATCCATCGGGGCGCAGAACTTCACCGCGCAGGCGGAGTTGGCCCTCCTGAATCTCGGCCAGACCGGCGATGGGGGTTTCGCAGGATCCGTCCAGCGCTGCCAGCAGGGACCGTTCAGCGCTGAGGCGCTGGCTGGTTTCAGCGTGGTGAATGGCCTCCAGCAGAGCGGCCGCGCGGGCGTCATTGCTGCGCCGCTCGATCCCGATCGTGCCTTGTGCAATCGCGGGCAGCATATCGTCTGGCGAGATTGCGGTTGCCGGAACCTCATCCATATCCAGCCGCCGAATGCCCGCCATCGCCAGAAAGGTGCAATCCGCCACGCCATCGGCCAGCTTTTTCAGCCGGGTCTGAACGTTACCGCGAAACTCGACGACGTTCAGATCCGGGCGGCGGTTCAAAAGCTGCGCCCGGCGGCGCAGAGACGAGGTGCCGACCACCGCGCCCTCGGGCAGGTCGTGAATCGATTGCAGATGCGGCGAGATGAACGCATCCCGCACATCCTCGCGCGGCAGGAACGTGTCCAGCACCAGCCCGTCGGGCTGTGCCACCGGCATGTCCTTGGTGGAATGTACGGCGATGTCGATGTCTTCGCGCAGCATCGCCTCTTCGATTTCCTTGGTGAACAGGCCCTTGTTGCCGATCTCTTTCAGGGGACGGTCCGCGTCGATCATCGCGCGGTTGTCGCCGGTGGTCTTGATCACAACGATTTCGAACGCGTCATCGGTCAGATCAAACGCGTCACGCAGCCTTTGGCGCGTCTCGTAGGCCTGAGCCAGAGCCAGCGGCGAGCCTCGGGTCCCAATTCTGAGAGGTGATGCGGGGGTGGGCAGGGTCAAAGTCATACGCACAGCTTTAGTCGCGTCACATTGCCCTGACAATGGGGGCAGAGCTTGACAAATTGCCACTGAGCGCCGACCCGTTGCCAAAACCTGATTTCTGGGGATGACAATGGCCGAGACGAAAAAACTGCTGCGGGCACTGGCGGGTGAAGTACAGGATGTGCCGCCGATCTGGATGATGCGTCAGGCCGGTCGGTATTTGCCCGAATACCGCGCGACCCGGGCGCAGGCGGGGGATTTCCTGTCGCTTTGCTATAACCCGGAACTGGCGGCCGAGGTCACATTGCAGCCCATTCGCCGCTATGGGTTCGACGCGGCGATCCTTTTTGCCGATATTCTTTTGGTGCCGCAGGCGCTGGGTGCGGATTTGTGGTTTGTGACAGGCGAGGGGCCTCGTCTGTCGACGATCACGCAGCAGTCGGAATTTGATGCGCTTAGACCGGTTGAGGATATTCACGAGACCCTGTCGCCGGTCTACGAGACGGTTCGCATCCTGTCGCGGGAACTGCCGTCCGAGACCACGCTGATCGGATTCGCAGGTGCACCCTGGACGGTGGCGACCTACATGATCGCGGGGCGCGGCACGCCGGATCAGGGGCCTGCCCATGCGCTGCGGGAAGAGAACACCGTATTGTTTGAGGCGCTGCTGGAGCGGATTACGCTGGCGACGATCGAATACCTCTCGGCCCAGATCGAGGCCGGGGCCGAAGTGGTCAAGATCTTCGACAGTTGGGCCGGATCGTTGAAAGGTGAAGCCTTCCGAAAATATGCGGTCGAGCCGTGCCGGGTGATCACTCAGGCGATCAAGGACCGGCATCCCGGCATCCCGGTTATCGGCTTCCCGCGTGAGGCTGGTGACGGTTATATCGGGTTTGCACAGAAGACCGGCGTGGATTGCGTGGCGCTGGACAACTCGGTCGCGCCGGATTGGGCGGCAGAGCATGTTCAGGTGGATGGCTGCGTGCAGGGCAATCTGGCCTCGTCCCATATGGTGACCGGCGGGCAGGCGCTGGTGGATGAAACGCGGCGCATTGTCGAGGCGTTCTCGAAAGGGCCGCATATCTTCAACCTTGGGCATGGGATTACACCGGACGCGGATCCCGAGAATGTTCAGTTGATGATCGACGCGGTGCGCGGGCGGTAAAGGGGAAGGGGGCCAGCCCCCTTCTTGGCCTGCGGCCAATTCATCCCCCGAGATATTTTTAGCCAGATGAAGGGGCGGATCCGCGCTGCATGTCTAGCTCGGCTCTGATGTCCTCGCTGTGTTCGCCGCGGGTAGGGCTGGGTTTGGCAGTCCACGGATGGTTCGAGAATCGTGGGGCGGCGGCGGCCTGCAGGGTGCCATCCACCGTCTGCCAGGTTTGGCGGCTTTTGTTCATCGGGTGTGTCAGGGCTTCGGTCGGGCTGAGCACCGGGGCGACGCAGGCATCGGTGCCCTGAAACAGCGCGGCCCAGTGATCGCGCGGGTGTTTGCAGAACAGCGCGGCGAGGCGTCGGGTTTGATCGGGCCAGAGGGCCGGGTTGAATTGTTGGGCGAAGTCGGGATCGTCGGTCAGGCCCATGAGGTGCAGGAATTGAGTGTAAAACTTGGGTTCGAGGCATTGCACCGTGACATAGCGCCCGTCTGCACAGGTGTAGGTGCGGCTCCAATGCGGGCCGTCCAGCATGCTTTGGCCCCGGGTGTCGGACAGGTTGCCGGTTTGCCGCATGGTCATCAGCAGGTTCATCATATGGGCCGAGCCATCATAGATGGCGGCGTCGACGACGGTGCCTTGCCTGGTACGTTGCGCATTGATCAGACCCGCCAGCAGGCCCGACACCAGATAGAGCGCGCCACCGCCGATGTCGCCGACCAGTGTGGCGGGGGTTTGGGGCGGCGTGTCGGGTGTTGAGCCGTACCAGAGTGCGCCCGATAGGGAGATGTAATTCAGATCATGCCCGGCGGTTTGCGCCAGCGGGCTGTCCTGCCCCCAGCCGGTCATCCGCCCGAAGACCAGCCTGGGATTGCGTGCAAAACAGACGTCGGGTCCAAGGCCGAGTTTTTCCATCACGCCGGGGCGAAACCCTTCGATCAGGGCGTCGGCGGTATCGATCAGGCGTTTGGCCGTTTGAAGATCGTCGGGGTCCTTGAGGTCCAGCGCAATCGACCGTTTGCCCCGGTCCAGCACCGACTGGTCCGGCATGCCGGGCGTGGGGTTGCCGGATTTGCGGTGGATGGTGATCACATCCGCACCCAAATCGGCCAGCAACATGGCGGCAAACGGCGCGGGCCCCAGCCCTTCGATTTCGATAACACGTAGTCCGTTAAGCATTCGGTTCCTCCATGGTGCGGCCTTCGGGGTATCGGCAGGCGGGCAGGGGATCAATGCGTTTCTGGCCGCAGCGCAGTGGGCGATCGGGGCGGTGTGCGTCGCACTCTGATTGACCTTTCGGCAAAAATGCTCAGAACACTGTGCGGAAGTGACCTGTTCCGCGTGCGGATCGCGGGATATGGTCGGCCAAAACGGGGACCGTGCATGACCGCCATTTTGTCCATAAAGGATTTGCGCAAATCCTATGCTGACGGGTTTGAAGCGCTGAAAGGCGTGTCGCTGGATATCGAAGAGGGTGAGATTCTGGCGCTGCTGGGGCCAAACGGGGCGGGCAAGACCACCTTGATCTCGACAGTTTGTGGTATCACCACCCTTAGTTCAGGGTCGGTCACCGTTGGTGGGCATGACATTCAGACCGAGTTTCGCGCCGCCCGCAAGATGATCGGGCTTGTGCCGCAGGAGATCGCGCTGGAGCCGTTCGAGAAGGTCTATAACACAGTGCGGTTTTCGCGCGGCTTGTTTGGCCACGGCCATGACAGTGCGCGGATCGAGGAAATTCTGCGCAAACTGTCGCTGTGGGACAAACGCAAGAATGCGATCAAGGAATTGTCCGGTGGGATGAAGCGCCGGGTGTTGATCGCCAAGGCGCTGGCGCATGAGCCACGTGTGTTATTTCTGGACGAGCCAACCGCCGGGGTCGATGTCGAGCTGCGCAAGGATATGTGGGAGATCGTGGCCGAATTGAAACGGGCCGGTGTCACCATCATCCTGACCACCCATTACATCGAAGAGGCCGAAGCCATTGCCGACCGCGTCGGGGTCATCGACAAGGGTGAGTTGCTGCTGGTGCAGGATAAGGACACGCTGATGGCGCAGATGGGCAAGAAGCAGATCGAGGTCATGCTGACCGAGCCCATAACGGACATTCCCGACGCTCTGGCGGCGCATAATCTGGTTCTGAACGGCAATGGCGACGCGCTGGTTTATACCTATGACACCCATGCCGACCGAACCGGGATCACCACGCTGTTGAATGATGTGGCGCAGGCCGGGCTTGTCTTGCGGGACGTTCAGACGCGGCAATCCAGCCTGGAAGAGATTTTTGTCAATCTGGTGTCGGGAGAGCCTGCATGAACTGGTCAGCCGTTGCCGCCATTTATCGATTTGAAATGGCGCGGTTTTTCCGCACCCTGGCGCAGAGCTTTCTGTCGCCTGTCCTGTCCACGTCTTTGTATTTCGTCGTTTTCGGCACCGCCATCGGCAGCCGGATTCAAGAGGTCGAGGGCGTCTCCTACGGGGCCTTCATCGTGCCGGGGCTGATCATGTTGTCGGTGGTGATGCTGTCGATCTCGAACGCCTCTTTCGGTATCTATTTTCCCAAGTTTCTGGGTACGATTTACGAACTGCTATCCGCCCCCGTGAACTTTATCGAGATCGTCATCGGCTATGTCGGGGCGGCGGCGACCAAGGCGTTGTTTGTGGGAATCGTGATCCTGATCACGGCGACCTTTTTTGTGGATATCCGCATCGAACATCCCTTTGCCATGACCGCGTTTCTGATCCTGTCCTGTCTCAGCTTTTCCTTGCTGGGCTTCATCATCGGCATCTGGGCCAGCAATTTCGAGCAGATGTCGCTGGTCCCGCAGCTTGTCGTGACCCCGCTGATCTTTCTGGGCGGGACGTTCTATTCGATCTCGATGCTGCCGCCGCTGTGGCAGACCATCACCCTGTTCAACCCGGTTGTGTACCTGATCTCGGGCTTTCGGTGGTCGTTTTACGGGCTTGCAGATGTGCCGATTGTGTTCAGCCTGCTGGCGATTGTGGCCTTCACCGGGATCTGTCTTGGCGTCATCGGATGGATCTTCAAAACCGGTTGGCGCATCCGCAGCTAGGCCACTGGCGGGCGTTGCATTTTTGCCCATTGGTGTCAGGAAATTGTCTCACGTCACGTTTTGCGATCTGAGAGTCCCTTGTTTAGACGTTGGGGGCACTCTACATCGGCACGCATGAAACTCAGCCTGCCGTTTGTCAAAAAGCACCCCGTTGTGGCCGTCGTGCGCCTGTCCGGAGCCATTGGTATGGCCGGGCGCGGGGCGTTGAACGATACCTCTCTGGCGCCCGTGCTGGAGAAGGCGTTTCGCAAGGGCAAACCGGTTGCCGTCGCGCTTGAGGTCAATTCGCCCGGTGGATCGCCGGTGCAAAGCTCGCTGATCGGGGCGCGGATTCGGCGGTTGTCAGACGAACTGAAGATCCCCGTGATCGCGTTTGTCGAGGATGTTGCTGCCTCGGGCGGGTATTGGCTGGCCGCGGCGGCGGATGAAATCTGGGCCGACGACAGCTCGGTTCTGGGATCAATCGGGGTGATCTCGGCCGGGTTTGGGGCGCATGAGTTTCTGGCAAAGCAGGGGTTTGAGCGGCGCGTGCATACGGCAGGCAAGTCGAAATCGATGCTTGATCCTTTCCGGCCGGAAAAGAAAGAGGATGTGAAGCGCCTGCAAGGCCTGCTGGGCGACATCCATGAAAACTTCATTGCCCATGTCAAAGCCCGCCGGGGCGACAAGTTGGACGAAAACGCCGATCTGTTCACGGGCGAGGTCTGGCTGGCCAAACGCGCGCAGGAATTGGGTCTGATCGAAGGCATCGCCCATCTGAAACCCAAGATGCAGGAACGGTTCGGCGAGAAGGTCAAATTCCGTCGCTACGGTCTGCGCAAACCCATCTGGTCGCGCATTGGGGCCTCGCTGGCGCAAGACGCCATTGCAGGGTTAGAGGAGCGGGCGGCCTACGCGCGTTTCGGTTTGTGACGTGATCATCAAGATTGTCACTTTGTTTCTGGTCGCCATGGGTGTTTTGGCGATGTTCGGCAAGCTGCGCTTTCCGGGGCAAAAGCGGTTGAGTTCCGCAAAATGCCAGCGCTGTGGCCGGTTTCGGATCGGCAAGGGCCCGTGCGCCTGCGAAAAAGGAGGCCGGACATGACGGCATGGCTGCTCTCCGGCCTTGGGTTGGTGATCCTGCTGCTGGCCGGCGATGCGTTGGTGCGCGGTGCGGTGAACCTGAGCTTGCGGCTGGGTGTACCAGCGCTGATCGTCAGCCTGACGATTGTGGCCTTTGGCACCTCGGCCCCCGAGTTGCTGATTGCGATCAGTGCGTTGAAGGAAAACGCGCCGGGGATCGCTTTGGGTAACGTGGTCGGGTCCAATACCGCCAATATTCTGCTGGTGCTGGGTGTTCCTGCCTTGCTGGCGACCCTGCACACCAGCGAGTGTGACAGTCGTAAGAACTATGTGTTCATGCTGCTGGCCAGTGTGTTGTTCATCGGTCTGGCGTTTTGCGGGGTCTTCAATCTGGTCAGCGGTGCCATTTTGCTGGCCGCGCTTGGCCTTGTTCTGTGGAATGCGTTCCGCGAAGCCAAAGCCCACCGCAAAGCCTGCGCTGATGCCGAGAACGGATGCGCCGAGGACGAAGAACTGGACGGTCTGGAAGAGGCCGACCCGGACATGCCGTACTGGAAGATCTCGATCTACCTGATCCTGGGTCTGATCGGCCTGCCCATGGGCGCGCACTTGCTTGTGGACAATGCCACCGTCATCGCGCGGATGTACGGGATCAGCGAGACGGTGATCGGGTTGACGCTGGTTGCAGTCGGAACGTCTCTGCCCGAACTGGCCACAACCGTTATGGCGGCGCTGCGGCGTCAGGCGGATGTGGCGCTGGGCAATGTGATCGGGTCGAACATGTTCAACCTGCTGGCCATCGTCGGCATCGCCACATGGTTCGGCAACATCCCCGTCGACCCGGAATTCCTTGAGTTCGATCTGTGGGTCATGCTGGGCGCATCGCTGCTGTTGATCCCGTTTGTGTTCTTCAAACAGGACATTTCCCGGATCTGGGGTCTGGTGTTGACTTTCCTTTATGCGCTTTATGTCACCACATTGCTGATGTGACCTGACAGAAAGAGGTAGCCCATGACCCGAGCGTTAGTGACCGGAGCCGGTATCCGTCTGGGCCGCGCCATGGCGCTGTATCTGGCCGGGCGCGGGTATGATGTGGCTGTGCATTACGCGACGTCCGAAGGACCGGCGTCAGAGACCGTTGCGCAGGTTGAGGCCCTTGGCCGGAAAGCCGTTGCGCTGCAGGCTGATCTGCTGGGTGAGACTCAGGTCACCGCCCTGCTGCCACGCGCGGCCGAGGCGCTGGGCGGGCCGATCACCTGTCTGGTGAACAATGCCTCGATCTTTGAATACGACAATATCAAAACCGCAACGCGCCAAAGCTGGGACCGGCACCTCGACAGCAACCTGCGCGCGCCCTTTGTTCTGACACAGGCGATGGCCGAGCAGGAATTGCAGCCCGAGACTGATGCGCAGGGTGAGCCTGTAGCGACCGGGCTGATCGTCAACATGGTCGATATGCGGGTGCGCAAGCTGACGCCCGAGTTCATGACCTACACCATCGCCAAGATGGGCCTGTGGGCATTGACCCGGACGGCGGCGCAGGCGCTGACGCCTTCGATCCGCGTCAATGCCATCGGGCCGGGGCCAACCATGCAAGGCCACCGCCAGTCCGAGGCGCATTTTCAGGCGCAGCGCGCCAACACCGTGTTGGAGCGCGGGGCGAATCCTTCGGATATCACGGCAGCTTTGGGTTATTTCCTGGATGCGCATGCGGTCACAGGACAGCTTTTGTGCGTGGATGGCGGGCAGCATCTTGGGTGGCAGACGCCGGATGTGCTGGGGGTAGAATAAGCAATTCCCGTGCAAGTTTTGCACCGCTCTCATTCGTGTTACCTGTCCGTTACAAAAATGTCTTTTTTTTCATGCACTTGCTAAGTGTTCAAAAAAATAACATTTAAAAACAATATGATATGGCATTGCCTATTTTTTGTGCAACTTGACGAAACAGCAAGGAAACAAGGAAAAATCCAGCCTAACGGAAACTTATCTTCACACTTATCCACAGAAACCGTGGATTTGTTTTCTCTTGAACTGAGACGCACAAGATTGCAGCCATTGTCAGGGAATCATATCTCAGGGCCATGACCTCCCACAGCGAATCAACTTCGGACACTCAGCCAACCGGCTATGCCTGCATTCAGCGTTACGTGAAAACGCTGGATAGCTCGCCCGGTGTGTATCGGATGCTGGATGGGGATAGTCGGGTTCTCTATGTGGGCAAGGCGCGGAATCTCAAGGCGCGGGTGTCGAATTACACGCGCCCCGGGCATTCGGGCCGGATCGAGAAGATGATCGCCGCGACCGCCTCGATGATGTTCCTGACCACACGGACCGAAACCGAGGCGCTGCTGCTGGAACAGAACCTGATCAAGCAGCTCAAGCCCAAGTACAACGTGCTGCTGCGGGATGACAAAAGTTTCCCGAATATTCTGGTCGCCAAGGATCATGCCTTTCCGCAGATCAAGAAACATCGCGGCGCGAAGAAAGAGAAGGGTGCCTATTTCGGGCCGTTTGCCAGTGCAGGCGCAGTGAACCGGACTCTGAACCAACTGCAAAAGGCATTTCTGTTGCGCAACTGCTCGGATTCCATGTTCGACAGCCGCACGCGGCCCTGTTTGCTGTATCAGATCAAGCGCTGTTCTGGGCCGTGCGTGGACCTGATCAGCGAGGCCGACTACCGCGAAAGCGTCAGGGATGCGGAACGCTTCCTGTCGGGGCGTTCGACCAAGGTGCAAGAGGAACTGGCCGAACAGATGATGGCCGCGTCCGAGGCGATGGAGTTCGAACGCGCCGCCGGTCTGCGCGACCGTATCCGGGCTTTGACGCAGGTGCAGACGTCTCAGGGCATCAACCCGCGCGGCGTGGCCGAGGCGGATGTGATCGGCCTCTATATGGACAGCGGGCAGGCCTGTGTGCAGGTGTTCTTCATCCGGGCCAACCAGAACTGGGGCAACAAGGATTTCTATCCGCGCGTGGGGGCTGATGTGTCGCCTGCTGAGGTGATGGAGGCCTTCCTTGGCCAGTTCTACGACAACAAGGAGCCACCCCGGCAATTGATCCTGTCGGACGGGATCGAAAACGCCGATCTGATGCAGCAGGCGCTGACCGAGAAGGCGGGCCGCAAGGTAGAGATTCTGGTGCCTCAGCGGGGTGAGAAACAGGAACTGGTCGCCGGTGCCCTGCGCAACGCGCGTGAATCACTGGCCCGGCGCATGTCGGAAAGCGCCACGCAGGCCAAGCTGTTGCGCGGCGTGGCCGAGGCGTTTGATCTGGACGGGCCTCCGGCGCGGATCGAGGTTTACGACAACTCTCACATTCAGGGCACCAACGCGGTGGGCGGCATGATCGTGGCTGGCCCCGAAGGTTACATGAAAAACGCCTATCGCAAGTTCAACATCCGCGGCGACGACCTGACCCCCGGCGATGACTTTGGCATGATGAAAGAGGTTCTGACCCGCCGTTTCACCCGCCTGCAAAAGGAAGACCCCGACCGCGACAAAGGGTTATGGCCCGATCTGCTGCTGATCGACGGCGGCGCGGGGCAGGTGAGCGCCGTGCATGAGATCATGGTCGAACATGGCGTCGAGGATATTCCGATGGTTGGCGTCGCCAAAGGTATCGACCGTGACCACGGCAAGGAAGAATTTCACCGCATCGGCCAGCGCCCCTTTGCGCTGAAACGCAACGACCCGGTGCTGTATTTCATTCAACGCCTGCGGGACGAGGCGCACCGGTTCGCCATCGGCACCCATCGCGCCAAACGGGCCAAGGCTGTGGGCGCGACCCCGCTGGACGAAATCCCCGGCGTGGGGGCGGCGCGCAAACGTGCCCTGCTGGCGCATTTCGGCAGCGCCAAGGCGGTCAGCCGGGCCAATCTGGCGGATCTGAAAGCGGTTGAGGGGATCTCAGCCGGGTTGGCGCAGAAGGTTTATGATTTCTTCCACGACAAGGGCTAAGTCCGCCGCCCGCGCCACAGGATATACAGCCCCGAGGCGACGATCAGTGCGGAACCGATCCACATGGTCTGGTCCAGACGTTCTCCGAACATCACCACGCCCAACGCCACACCGAACAGCAGGCGAGAATAGCGGAACGGCGTGACGGCTGCGACCTCTCCGGTGCGCATGGCTTTCATCAGCGATGCATAGGCGATTGTTCCGAAACCCACGGCTCCGGCAACATGCAGGCCTGTGTTCAAATTCAGCGCTGCGACCGGGGCCTGTTCCCAAAAGCTGTAGGCAAACCCGGCGATGACTACGCAGGCAAAGCCATAAAAGCCCAGTACTTCGGTGCCCAGACTGGCCGGCGCCGCACGGCTGGCCAGATCGCGCCCGGCAAATCCTAACATGCCAAACACGGCCAGCAGAGACAGCAGCGTGAAACTCTCGCCGGTTGGTTGGATGATGATCACAACGCCGAGCAAACCGACGAGAATGGCGCTCCACCGTCGCCAGCCGACGGTTTCGCCAAACAACAGCGCGGCGCAGGCGACGACGACCAGCGGGGTGGCCTGCAGGATCACGGTGGCCGAGGACAAGGGGGTCAGCGTGAAGGCCAGTATGTAAAACAGGCGTCCCAATATCTCGAACACGGCGCGGATTTTCATCGCGGGCGACAGCACGTCGGGCTGCCATAACCGAGTGCCACGCGCAAACGCGACACTGGCAAAGATCACCGCACCGCCCGCACCGAACAGGACCAGGATCTGCCAGATCGGCAGCGTCTGGGCGGCAGCCTTCAACAGCGCGTCCTCAAGCGCGAAACACGCCATCGCGCCGATCATCCACGCGCTGCCCGTCAGGTTCGCACGCGCATCGGTTTGAATATTCGGGGTCATATGTCGCCCTTGGCCAAGTCACCCGCAATCTGACGCCATTCCGACCTGGGGCCAAGAGGCAATGCGGCCCCGCACCAAACCCGCAGCGCTTTGAACAACCGCCTGTGATTGGTGCAGTTTTTTGCGCGTTCGTCTTTTCTGTCCTGACCCGGCGATGTAGGGTCTGCGCATGAAGTGGAACTTGCCCAATATTCTGACCCTGCTGCGCCTGCTGGCGGCACCCGGTCTGGCCGTGATGTTTCTGTATTTCACCCGCCCCTACGCAGACTGGTTTGCCCTGATCCTGTTCATGTCGGCGGCGATTACGGACTGGTTCGATGGCTATCTGGCCCGCGCGTGGAAGCAGGAAACCAAGATCGGAGCGATGCTGGACCCGATTGCCGACAAGGCCATGGTGGTGATCGCGCTGATGATCCTTGTGGGATACTCGACCGAGCACTGGACTCCGTGGCTGGTGCTGCCCGCCACCGTGATCCTGTTTCGTGAGGTCTTTGTCTCGGGCCTGCGCGAATATCTGGGGGATGTTGCCGGGACGCTCAAGGTAACAAAGCTGGCGAAATGGAAGACCACGGCGCAGATGTTCGCCATTGCAATTCTGTTTTCGCAGGGGATCTTTGAACACTACTTTGTGATGGCTACGTTCGGCATGGACGCGCCGACCATCGATCAGGTTTTGACCGGCCAGATCGAGGATGTAAACAACATCGCCTGGACGTTGGAGGGCATGTATTGGTCGGGTCAGATCGGGTTGTGGCTGCTTTGGATCGCCGCGACTCTGACATTGATCACCGGCTACGACTACCTACGTAAAGCCATGCCCCATCTGAAGGAGAGCTAAGCGATGGACGTGCTGTATTTCGCCTGGGTGCGCGAACGCATCGGCCTGCCGAAAGAAAAGGTCGCGACCGAGGCTGCGACCGTGTCCGAGCTGGTCGCCGAGCTTAGCGCACGCGAAGATCGGTATGCCGCCGCCTTTGCCGATATCTCGGCTCTGCGCGTGGCGCTGGATCAGGAATTGTCCGACTTCGACGCCCCCTTGGCCGGGGTGCGCGAGGTGGCGTTTTTCCCGCCCATGACCGGTGGCTGAGATGCGGATCGCGGTTCAGGAAGCGCCATTTGATCTGGGGGCCGAGGCCAATGCTTTTGCTGCCGGTGACGACGCCAACGGCGCCATTGTGACCTTTACTGGGGTGGTGCGCGATCTGGCCTCGGGCGATCTGGATGTGATGGAGATTGAGCATTATCCGGGCATGACCGAACGCGCCCTGACCAAGATCGCGGAAGAGGCGCGCGCGCGCTGGTCATTGGGCGATGTGCTGGTGATTCACCGCCACGGACGGCTTGCTCCGGGCGATCGCATCATGATGGTCGCCACCGCCGCGCGGCACCGCAAGGATGCGTTCGAGGCGGCTGAGTTTCTGATGGACTACCTCAAATCCCGCGCGCCGTTCTGGAAGAAGGAAATCACCCACTCCGGCGCGGAATGGGTCGCCGCCAAGGATGAGGACGAAGACGCGCTGACCCGTTGGGATGGAACGTCGCAACTCTCTGAGTCTTGATGCGAAATTTCTGAATCAATGCAGCGTGACCCGACACGTAGCATTGGCCCGAACACCGTGTATTGCTGATCCAGTGTCGGCAGTGCGGGACCAAGTTGTCGTTAAACCCACACGCGCCAATGTCAGCTTCAAGAATGTGCTGGTCACGAAACACTCGGAAATAGCAGTGTTGCGGATCAACGAGCGGGAGTGGTGGCCGAGCGTCAGAAGAAGCCGCCAGTGCCGTCGGACGGGGCTTCTCGCGATTGGTGAGGTACTGGCTAGGGCGAAGGACAAACAGGAGCGTCGAGAGGCACGGTAGAGGGGTCTTGACCTGCGCCACGTGCCAGAACGTCAAGCTGTAATTCCAAGGTCTGCTAGTAGCTTACCAATTTTCTCAGCGAAGCCCCACAACACATTCACGGACTTTATCCGCTCCTCGATTCCTTTGAGAACGCTTCCGATCACAGGTTTAGAACGCTTTCCGGCGATCTGCTCCGACAGGGTCCCGAGCAGTTCGCCTACCTCGTGCTTTTCCTCTTTCGTGATCTCATCGGAATCGACCACAGCTTGCGCGAAGTCTTTGATGGTGTGACCCAGCTCCTCAGCGTCACTTCCTTCCGTGATCGTTATAACTGCATTGATCTTCGCTAGGTCACCAGTGTTCAAAACGCCCACGGATGAATTTGAGATGGTGATATGGTTGTTTGTCATGGGGCGGCTCATTGCTTGGGATAGCGCGCTAACCGGGATTCTACCACCTCCCAGAGGAATGCCCGTCACCATGTCCATTTCATCCATGGCATGGTTCATCATAGCAGCGTTCATCAGGAAGCCACGGTAATTGTTTTCTTGCAGGATCGCATTGCAGGACAGGCACAGATACAGCCCGTTATCGTATTCGTAGAGCGCTGGCCGTTCACATTGACCACATTTCATAGGTTCACTTTATCCTAAGCCAGTGAGGCCGTCATCAACCACTCGATACAGGTGAGTAAGTCGCGCTACTGTATTTCTGCGTGCAATGTTGTTCGAGACCAGCTCTGGTTTTTGATCATAGCGCGAAAAACCGACGTTCGTTGTTGCCGCAGCATCTGACACCTAGGGCTTATAGCCGACACTTCCTAAAGAGCGCCGTACAGATCAGTACTCCTGTACCTAATCTCTTTGCTCCAAGGATGTTTGACTGGCGCACATCTCTGATGTTGAGCGCTCGCCTTGCTATTGATCCAACTATTACGGTTGAGTCAGGTTCGTGTGACGGTCAACAGCTGGCAAGCGCGAAGGTCTCAATTCTGAGGAAACTCCTAATCCGCGTTGTTGATGCGTCCGCGCAGTTCTTCGGCCTCTTGCCGGGCGGCGCGCAGGCCGTCCATGGCGGCGGCGAGTTCCGCTTCGGTCTGGGTCAGCTGGTTGGTCAGTTCGGCTTCGCGCTGTTGCAGGTAGGTGATCGCCTGATCGCGGGTTTCTTCGGCCTCGTGCAGCTCCTGGCTCATCCGGTCCAGATCGGCCACGTCGCTTTGACGCACGCGGGACAGGCGGTGGGCCAGCCAGTTGGCGAACCAGCCCATGCAGAAGGCCGCGAACAGGATGACGGCGGTGGCGAAGATGAATTCGGTTCTGTTCACTCTATTGATCCTCTGCATCCGCATCCGGTGCGGTCGTGTCGGTCTGGTCCGGCTCGGTCGCGCCGGTTTCCAGCGCTTCCAGCCCGGTTTCGGTGTTTTCGACCGGTTCCGGGCGGATCAGGCGGAACTCGATCCGGCGGTTTTCCTCGCGGCCCGCTTCGCTGTCATTGTCGGCGATGGGCTGCGTTTCCCCATACCCGATGGCGGTATAGCTTGAGGTCGGAATCCGCCGCCCGCGCAATTCGTTCAGGATGGATTGCGCACGCGCCTGGCTGAGTTGCTGGTTCATCTCTTCGCGGCCCTGACTGTCGGTATGGCCCTGGATTTCCAACCGGATCGGGCCGCATTCGCGTAGGATATCGGCGATCTGGTTCACCGTATCGCGCGAGTCCGCTGCGATTGTTGCCGAGCCGGGCTCGAACGCAATTTTGCTGGCTTTCTGTACCTCGGCAATCCGTTCCTCGCACAGCTCGGGATCGGGCAGAGCGTCCTCGGGTTCCGGCGGCGGTACATAGGTGATGGACAGGGTGAAATCCTGCGCTTCGCCCAATTTCTCGGACAACATCCCGGCGATGCGGGCCTTGGCGTCTTCGTCATGGCTGTTGCCGCTCAGGTCCACTGATTCCGGTGTCACGGTCAAAGCGCCGTTTTGCAGAAGGGACAGCGCCTCAAGCCCCGCCAGAACACGGACAGGCCAGTCTGCGGGCAGATCAGTGACGACGCGGGTGGCTGTATAAACCTGTTCCGACCCAAAGGCAGCGCGAGCATAGCTGTCGGCCATGTCCCGCAGGGTTTCATCGCCTACGCGCCCGCGCAATTGCACCAGTCCTTCGGGGCTGCGCGTGGCTGAAAACTCAATCGGACCTGTGGGTTCTTCGTCCTCGGGCTCGGGCAGTACGGCGTGCAGGGCGAAGACCTCGGGCAGGGCGTTTTCCAGTTCGCCCACCACACGGTCGAACAGGGCGGGATTGGTTCCTTGCGCGGCAATCAGGGTGATATCTGCATCGGACAGGGTGATCGATCCCTGCCCAATCTCGGCCAGCGCCTTGATGCCAAGGGTTGCCGCGTCTGCCCAACGGGGCGACGGCACACCCAGACCGATGGTGCAGGTATACGTCGTGCTCAGACCGGCCTGCTGCGCGGCGGCAATGATCTGATCCCGCGCCTCTTCATCCTGGGCCGAGCAGGCGTCAAACTGGCCACCATCCGCGCCGATCAGGTAACGCAGGGTGAAAGGCGTGATAACCGGGCGCGGGGCCGAGATCGACAGGCCGATGCGCAGGCTGGGCGGCGCGGCGCGGGTCAGGTCCTGTTCCAGCTGTTCCTTCTCGGCCTGGCTGTCGGCGATGGCGGTTACTTTCACCAGTCCCGGACTTGCCGAGATCTTTGCACGCGGCAGGCGCGACAGGGCGCTGACCGCATAAGCAATCGCCTCATCCCAGCCATCGGGTTTCGGGTAGTCGGCAGTTTCCATCAGATCCGCAACAGGGGCCGCGCGATCCAGATCGCTAAGCCTGTCGACAAGGTCGTCGCGGCTTTCGCTGGCCGGGAACAGGCCAATGACCGAGATACCGCTGTCATTGCGCAGAATCTCGACCGAAAAGCGCGGCGCGGCCAGCGCGGTGGTTGCGGTGACCTCCATCTCGTCGATGACGCGCGAGGTATCGACCTCGGTTCCCGCAGCGGTCAGGGCATTGAACCGTGTGGCCTCGTCCGGTGCGATGCCGGTCAGCACCACGCGCAGCCCGTCTGACTGGACTTCGGCCCAGTCATGGCCTTTCAGGTCCAAGGCTCGCCGCACAGCAAATTCCGAGCTTTCCTCGATCTTGGTGACGGCAAAACCGGCCGCCAGCAGTGACACCCCTGCGGATACAAGAAAGATCAGGGACACGGACAGAAAATACGGCAGACGCATGTGCGGGCTAGTGACTCCTCAGGCGTTTGGGCGGACTCTTACAGACCCCGGCCCGCAGGTGCAATCAGAGCAGCAGCGCGACGCAGAGGAAGATCAGCGGAATAAGGCCGGTGTCCCGGTTCGACTGGAACAATTGCAGCAGCTTGGCATTGTTTTCTAGATCCAGACCGCGCAATTGCCACATCATGTGCCAGCCCATCGCCCATGGACCGCCAAGGGCGATAACCAGCACCAGAATCGACCCGCCGGGAACCAGCGCGTCGATGATCGCCAGCCCCATCAGCGAAACGGTGGCGGCCAGAAAATACTTGAGCCATTTTGCCGTATCGGTCCCGAACAGCCGCGCGGTGGATTTGATGCCGATCAGTTCGTCATCCTCGGCGTCCTGATGGGCATAGATGGTGTCATAAAACAGCGTCCACGCGATGCCCGCCAGATACAGGGTGATTGCGGGCCAGCCCACTGATCCGGTATGCGCAGCCCAGGCCAGCAGCGCGCCCCAGTTAAAGGCCAGCCCCAGAAACACCTGCGGCCACCATGTAAAGCGCTTGGCAAACGGGTAGATCGCCACCGGCAGCAGCGACAGCACTCCCATCGCAATTGCCGCCTGATTGAAGCTGAGCAGGATGCCCAACGCCAGCAGACATTGCAGGATCATCCAGCCCATCGCCTGCCGAACCGTGACCTGACCTGCGGGCAGCGGGCGCGACCGCGTGCGTTCGACCTGCGCGTCGAACTCTCGGTCGGTGATGTCGTTCCAGGTGCACCCCGCCCCGCGCATCAGGAACGCGCCCAGCGCGCATCCGATGGCGATCCACAGATCCTCCAACCGGGCTTGCCCGTCATGCAGGATGGCCAGCGCCAGACCCCACCAGCAGGGAATCAGCAAAAGCCATGTTCCGATGGGCCGGTCCGCACGGCTGAGGCGCAGGTAGGGGCGCGCGAAGGCGGGGGCATAGGTGTCGACCCAGTTGCCGGTTACGGCATCGGCGACCTGACCGTCTGGTGTTGGGGCATTGCCTTGCATATGTAAGGTCTCATGAGTGCGAAGATCAGACTGTATGTAGAGCAGCCCTTGGGTCAGGGGCAATCGGTTGAATTGACGCGCGAGCAGGCGCATTACCTGTTCGGCGTCATGCGCCTGTCGGTGGGAGGCCACGTTGCCCTGTTCAATGGCAAGGACGGCGAGTGGCTTGCTGAGGTTACCGAGGCTGGGAAGCGCGGTGGTGTTCTGACCTGTCAGCGGCAGACCAAACCGCTGCAATTGCCGCCCGATCTGTGGTTTCTGTTCGCGCCGATCAAAAAGGCCCGCACGGATTTCATCGTTGAAAAAGCAGCGGAAATGGGCGCGGCGCGGATTGTGCCCGTGCAGACCGAGTTCACAAATTCCGAACGCATCCGACAGGACCGTTTGCAGGCCCATGCGGTCGAGGCTGCCGAACAGTGTGGCGGTACTTTTGTGCCCGAGGTCGCTGATCTGCAGCGACTGGATCGTGTTCTGGACGCGTGGCCCGAGGGGCGTCAGTTGATGTTCTGCAATGAGGCCGAGGTGGGCTCGGCTCTGCGGTTGGCGGCCAACGAAAAGGGTCAGCCCTGGGCCATTCTGGTAGGTCCAGAGGGTGGATTCTCGGACAACGAACGCGCGCGCCTGACGGCGCTGCCCTTTGCGCATGTGGTCAGCCTTGGCCCCCGTATCCTGCGCGCGGATACAGCGGCGGTTGCGGCGCTGACCATGTGGCAGCAGGCGTTGGGGGATTGGGCGTGACACCGCCTCCGCGCTTGCATGTATTAACCAGTGTTGCCTCGGAACGCGCAGTCGTGTTGCGTAGGGGGCCTACTGATCAGGTTGCAGTTTTGCTGTGGGATCGTAACCGCGGAACGGTGGAGATGGGTCAATGGCTCAACGCGCGTATCCATGAACATCGCTGTGATTTGTCGCCGTCGGGGGATCATTTGGTGTATTTCGCCTGTCGGGGTGGGCGTTGTTGGACAGCGTTGTCCAAAGCGCCCTGGCTGACGGCGGTCGCCTATTGGCCGCAATCCGACAGCTGGATGGGTGGAGGCGCTTTTACCGCTGACGGGAAGCTCTGGCTGAATGGGGCCTCTGTACCTGAAAACCTGCCGGATGGCCTGAAAGCTGCCGATGTTGGGGCCTTCCCACATTCTACCGACGGCTTTCACATGGGAGACCTGGTCGTCTCACGCCTCGAGTCACGTGGCTGGTACGTGGCCAATGGTGAAAGATATCAAGTGGGTCTGAGGCGTGATGTGTCGCCTGAACTTAGCCTTAGCCAGACCTTCCTGCTAGGACAGAAAAACCGCGCCCTCATCTCTGGCAGGTATGTGATCGTTTCATCGGGTGGTCAAAAGGTGGTGGATTGCCCAGCATGGGAATGGGCTGATTGTTGGGGGGATGACTTGCAATGGGCCGAAAACGGTTCGCTTTGGCAAGCGAGGCTTGGCCATGCTGGCAGGCTTGAAAACCGCCGGTTGATACATGATTTCTCCTCCATGCAGTTCGAGGCCATCAAAGCACCCTATCCGGGTGTTTCCACAGGAGTGCAGTCATGAGCTTTATCCGACCCGAAGCAAAACAGGCCCTGTGGCGCTGGCGCGAAGTGTTGGTGGCCGGGTTTGTCCTGATTCTCGGCCTCAGTTGGATCAGCGGGCCCGGTGGATTGCTGGGTTGGCTCGGCTGGGTGCTTGTGGCCGTCGCAGTGGCGCTGGCGGTGATCGGGGTGCAGCGCGGGCGGTTCCGGACCGGGTCGGGCGGGCAGGGTGTTGTCACCATCGACGAAGGTCAGATCAACTATTTTGGCCCGCTGGACGGTGGCATGGTCGCCACGCGCGAGATTGAGCGGCTGGCGCTCGACCCGACCTCGACCCCGGCGCATTGGGTGCTGGAACAACCGGGCCAGCCTCTGCTTCACATTCCTGTGAATGCCGAAGGGGCCGAGGCGCTGTTCGATGTCTTCTCGGCCCTGCCGGGATTGAAAACCGAACAAATGCTGGCGGAGTTGAACGGTGGCGCGAGCCATCCGGTGGTGATCTGGGAACGCACACCCTTACGGCCCGCGCATCTCAGGCTGCATTGACACCGGCGCGGTTTGCCCCCACGACTGACCAACCAGACAGACACATCAGGATCGGAGCGCGATTCATGTCCATCCCCCAGTCCGGCGGCGGACCGATCGAACGTCATGAGCAACTGGCCGAATACCTGGAATCGGGCTGCAAGCCCAAGCAGGATTGGCGCATCGGCACCGAGCATGAAAAGTTCGGCTATTGCAAGGACACCCTGAAACCGCTGCCATTCGAAGGCACTCGGTCTATCGTGGCGGTGCTGGAGGGTCTGCGGGATCGGCACGGCTGGGCCGAGGTGCGCGAAGGCGGCAAGCTGATCGGTCTGGAGAAAGACGGGGCGAATGTCAGCCTCGAACCCGGTGGCGCGCTGGAGCTGTCGGGGGCACCGCTGGAAACGATCCACGAGACCTGCGACGAGGTGAACACCCACCTGCGCGAGGTAAAGGACATCGCTGACGAGATCGGCGTGGGCTTCATCGGTCTGGGCGCAGCCCCGATCTGGACCCACGAGGAAATGCCGCTGATGCCAAAGGGCCGCTATCGGCTGATGAACGACTATATGGAGAAGGTCGGCACCATGGGCCGCGCCATGATGCGGCGCACCTGCACCGTTCAGGTCAATATCGACTTCGGGTCCGAGGCCGACATGGTGCAGAAACTGCGCGTGGCGCTGGCGTTGCAGCCGGTGGCAACGGCGCTGTTCGCCAACTCTCCGTTCTTCGAGGGCAAGCCCAACGGCCAGAAAAGCTGGCGCAGCTATATCTGGCGGCATCTCGATGATGCGCGCACGGGCATGTTGCCCTTCGTGTTCGAAGACGGGTTCGGGTTCGAGCGCTACGTGCAATATGCGCTCGATGTGCCGATGTATTTTGTCTATCGCGACGGTCAGTATGTGAATGCTTTGGGCATGTGCTTCCGTGATTTCCTGCAAGGCAAGCTGCCCGCATTGCCGGGCGAAACACCGACCCTGTCCGATTGGGCCGACCATCTGACCACCGCCTTCCCCGAAGCGCGGATCAAGAAATTCATGGAGATGCGCGGCGCTGATGGCGGCCCGTGGCGCAGGCTTTGTGCGCTGCCTGCCTTTTGGGTTGGTCTGACCTACGATCAGGGCGCGCTGGATGCAGCCTGGGATCTGGTCAAGGGCTGGGATGCCGAAACCCGCGAAGCGCTGCGTGTTGAGGCCGCCAAAGACGGGTTGCAGGCGCAGGTCGGCAATATCAACATGCACGATCTGGCGCGCGAGGTCGTGGCGATCTCGGAATCCGGGCTGAAATCCCGCGCCTTCCCCGGCGCAGGCGGTCTGGTGCCGGACGAAACCCATTTCCTGAATGCGCTGAAAGACAGTATCGAAACCGGCAAGGTTCCGGCAGATGAATTGCTGGATCACTATAACGGCGACTGGAACGGCGATCTGACGCGGGTGTTCCCGCAGTACAGCTACTGACACCGACCTAACACGCCGAGCAGCCCACCTTACCCCTTTGGTGAGGTGGCGTGCGCGTCGTAAGCTGCCGTGTGGTAACGCAAATTGTGATCGCCTGTGGATTGAAGGCGTTCATCGTTCGTGAATACAAGCGTCCTAGTAATTGCGACGACCTTTCCCCAAAGGATGCCCTGAATGCCCCGCATCAGCGAATTGCACTACGCCGACCCGTTTGTCGTTTCCTCCGGCGTGAATGAGTTTGTCGAAGTTGCGCTGGGCGCGTCGGAAGATCCGGCAGATTTCACCGTTTCGCTTTACAACAGCGACGGCACCGTCGGGTTAGAGATCGCGCTGACCGATCCCGGCGTCGTAGTGACAACCGACCCGGACAACAATGAGCAGGTCTTTGTCATCTCGGCGGATAACTTCACCTTCCTGCTGACCGACCCCGATGCGCCTGTTCCGGTGAACGATACGATCTTCGAAGCGGTCGCATTGACCAACACAAGCACCAATGAGGTCATGGCGCGACCGTGACCGCCGTGCCCTGCGATATCGTGCGCTACATCCATATGATGTTCGACCGCCACCAATTGGTGACCACAAGCGGTCTGGTGTCCGAAAGCTTTTTCCCGGGCAAGAGGGGTTGGATGGTCTGGGCAGCGACGCCACGGATGAGATCCTGACCCTGTTCCCCGAATTGCGCCATCACCCCGAAACCTATGGCGAGACCGCGCGCCCGGTGCGGCAGGACAGAACCACCGCTTTGTTGCGCTGCGCCTGATTGCCCGGCCCCTCTTGCTTTCACGGTCCGCTGTGATAGCAGAGCCTGAACAGCAGTCAGGGGCCAAGGTCAGGAAGCGTCATGGACGATCTCAAGGCAAAATATCTGGGTCAGATCGCCGAAGCAGGCGACGAGAACACGCTCGAGTCGATCCGCGTCGCCGCCGTCGGCAAAAAGGGCGAGGTCGCGCTGAAGATGCGCGAACTGGGCAAGATGACCCCCGAGGAACGTCAGGTCGCAGGCCCCGCGCTGAATGCGCTGAAGGATGAGATCAACTCGGCGCTCTCCGCCAAGAAAGCAGCACTTGCCGATGCCGCGCTGGATGAACGTCTGCGCACCGAATGGCTGGACGTCACCCTGCCGACCCGCGCGCGCCGTCAGGGCTCGATCCACCCGATCAGCCAGGCGACCGAGGAACTGACCGCGATCTTTGCCGAGCTGGGTTTCTCGGTGGCCGAAGGGCCGCGGATCGAGACCGACTGGTATAATTTCGACGCCCTGAACATCCCCGGCCACCACCCCGCGCGGGCCGAGATGGATACGTTCTACATGCACCGCGCCGAGGGTGACAATCGCCCGCCGCATGTGCTGCGCACCCATACCTCGCCGGTGCAGATCCGCTCGATGGAGAAGCAGGGCGCGCCGATCCGCGTGATCTGTCCGGGCGGCGTGTACCGCGCCGACTATGACCAGACCCACACGCCGATGTTCCATCAGGTCGAGGGGCTGGCGATTGATAAAGACATCTCGATGGCGAACCTGAAATGGGTTCTGGAAGAGTTCGTGAAGGCCTTCTTCGAGGTCGACGATGTCGAACTGCGCTTCCGCGCCTCGCACTTCCCCTTCACCGAGCCGTCGGCCGAGGTCGATATCCGCTGTTCCTGGGATAACGGCCAGCTGAAGATCGGCGAGGGCGACGACTGGATGGAGATTCTGGGTTCCGGCATGGTCCACCCCAAGGTGATCGCTGCGGGTGGGATTGATCCGGAGGTCTATCAGGGCTTTGCGTTCGGCATCGGGATCGACCGTCTGGCGATGCTGAAATACGGCATCCCGGATTTGCGGGCGTTCTTTGACAGCGATCTGCGCTGGCTGCGGCACTACGGGTTTGCGGCGCTGGATATGCCGAACCTGCATGGTGGTTTGTCGCGGTGATCTGTCACTTTCTGAGCGTCAATCGCGGAAGGTACTTGTGCCGGGAGCATGGGTCGTTTTGCGATAGTTCTGATGGTTATACGACAAATTGCCCGCTATGTTCTGCCGAGAGCAAATGTACTTGGGAAGTAAACCGAGTTGACCGCTCGTTGCAGATTCTTGGAAATGTACAAGCTCGATCACAAAGAGGTTTGGCGGTCGCGTCTGGGCTCCTTGGGGCTGCAAGTTTGGTTGGTTTGGCTGAAAAGATCACCGGATTGGGGATGCTCAAAAGCAGTGATCTTTTTGCACCCGGCCTATTGGTTGGGCTTTCTACACTTTTGATTGCGATCTGGCTCTACTTGCTTTCGATGAAGCACATGGATGTGACGGTTGATGGGCGATTTGAAAAACTCGAATTGAGCCAATGGGAGAAAAAGATCACTGGGTTCATCGGGCATGTTGAGCGACTACACACCTACGCCACTTATTTTCTCGGTGCTGCGATACTAACCTTTTCGTTAAGTCTTATTGTGCCGCCTGTTTGGGTTGAACTTGTAACCTATTGGCACAGGATAAATGGAAACATGGGTTTCTGAGTGATGTTGCGCGGCGTAAAGGCCGATAGGCCGCCGCGCCATCGCCAGACCGCCCGCACGGGCTGGCGATTTGTCTCCGTCAGCGCTCCATTTGAACGACGCACGGATTTGGCCAACATAAACTGCCCAACATAACCGTTGGATCGCCATCCCGCGGTCTGGCGATGGCGCGGCTTGTTACAGGCTCGCACGGGGTTGTGACGTGACATGGCGCGCGGGCCGGGTAGGGTCGGGCGCATGATCTATCGACTACTCTGCCTTCTGTTGCTGACCGCCACCCAAGCCGCTGCTGTGGAGGCCTGCCATGGCGATATCGCCTGTCAGGTCGGCGATCGCTCGTATCATGTGCTGGAGCCGGACGGGTGGGATGGCGAAACGCCTCTGCCGGTGCTGCTGCATTTCCACGGCTGGGCGCGGCAGGGAACCGTGGTGGTGAACCATCAACGCATCGCCGGGGCGACCAAGCTGCGCGGCGTGTTGCTGGTTGCGCCCAACGGGTTGGGTAAAAGCTGGGATTTCTGGACCTCGGACACCGACGACGTACCCTTTGCCGACCGGGTGCTTCAGGACGTCGCCAAACGCTATCCGGTTGATCCCGAACGCATCTATGTCTCGGGCTATTCCTTTGGCGGCGCGATGGCGTGGCGTTTTGCCTGCCAGTCGGGTGACGACATCGCCGCGCTGCTGGGGGTGGCCGGAACCATCCGTCAGACCGAAGACTGCCCGCAGGCCCCGCGCCAGGTGCGCCATGTGCATGGGACGGGTGACACGGTGATGGATTTCCCGTTTGGGCCGGGCGGCGACACCACCTATCCGGTGGCGCTGTGGCGGCAGAAATACGGCTGTGACACCGCCACTCCGACCGGGGATTGGAGCGTGGTGCCGATCCTGACGCTCAGCCGCGTGGAATGGACCGATTGCGCGAAAGGCCATGTGGTGCTGGACACCCATCCCGGCGGCCATTTCATCCCGCATGGCTGGATCGGGCGGCAGTTGGATGAGATTTTGGGCCGCACCCCCAGCTATCCGTGACGCGCAGCGCTTGCACCCCGGCGCATTCTTTGCCATTGCCTGTGCCGACTGGATATCTGCCAAAAAAAGGCCCTGAGCAATGAAATTCACTCTGTCCTGGCTGAAAGACCACCTCGACACTGACGCTTCGGTTGATGAGATCGCCGAGGCGCTGACCGATCTTGGCCTTGAGGTCGAAGAGATCGTGAACCCGGCGGATCGGCTGGCGGGCTTTACGCTGGGCTATGTGAAACATGCCGAAAAACACCCCGACGCCGACAAGCTGCGCGTCTGCAAGGTGGACACGGATGAGGGTGAGTTGCAGATCATCTGCGGTGCCCCCAACGCGCGCGAAGGCATCACCGTCGTGGTCTGCAAACCGGGCATGTATATCCCCGGTCTGGACCTGACCATCAGCGTCGGCAAAATCCGTGGTGTCGAGAGCTTTGGCATGATGGCATCCGAGCGTGAGCTGGAGCTGTCGGACGAGCATGACGGCATCATCGAGCTGCCCTCGGGCGCGGTTGGCGACCGGTTTGTCGACTGGTTGGCCGAGAATGAGCCGTCCAAGGTCGATCCGATGATCGAGATCGCGATCACCCCGAACCGCCCTGATGCGCTGGGGGTCGAGGGGATTGCCCGCGATCTGGCCGCGCGTGGGATAGGGACGCTGAAACAGCGGGACTACACGCCGGTGCCCGGCGATTTCGACAGCCCGATCAAGGTGACGATTGACGACGACACGCTGGATGGTGCGCCGCATTTTACCGGGCGTCTGATCCGTGGCGTCAAGAACGGCCCCAGCCCGCAGTGGTTGCAGGATCAGTTGAAGGCAATCGGCCTGCGTCCGATCTCGGCCCTGGTGGATATCACCAACTACATGACTTTCGACCACAACCGCCCGCTGCACGTGTTCGACGCCGACAAGGTGCAGGGCAACCTGCGGGTGCATCGCGCCAAAGGTGGCGAAAAGCTGGTGGCGCTGGATGAGAAAGAATACACGCTGCACCCGGGCATGATGGTGATCTCGGACGATAAAGGCCCGGAATCGATTGCCGGTATCATGGGCGGCGAGGAAACCGGCTGTACCGAAGAGACCGTGAATGTCTTTCTGGAAAGCGCGTTCTGGGATCATGTGCAGATCGCTCTGACCGGGCGGGCGCTCAAGATCAATTCGGATGCGCGGTATCGGTTCGAGCGTGGGGTAGACCCGGAATACACGCTGGAAGGCTTGGAACACGCGACGCAGATGATTCTGGATATCTGCGGGGGCGAGGCGTCAAACGTGGTTCAGGCGGGCAAAGCGCCGAACCACGCGCGGGCCTATAAGCTGGATGCGGCGCGGGTGCAGTCTCTGGTAGGGATGGACATCGCCGAGAGCGAGCAGCGCCAGACCCTGACCCGTCTGGGCTTCCGTCTGGAAGGCGAGATGGCGCATGTGCCAAGCTGGCGGCCCGATATCATGGGCGAGGCCGATCTGGTGGAAGAGGTCGCGCGGATCGCATCCCTGACCAAACTGCAGGGCAAGCCGCTGCCGCGTGTGACGGATGGTATCCCCAAGCCGGTGATGACCCCGGGACAGCGTCGCCAGTCGATGGCGCGGCGGACCTGTGCGGCGCTGGGCTATAACGAATGCGTCTCGTACACGTTCATCGATCAGGCCTCGGCGGCGCTGTTTGGTGGTGGCGATGATGCGACGCGGTTGGAAAACCCGATTTCGTCCGAGATGAGCCATATGCGCCCCGATCTGCTACCCGGTCTGTTGCAGGCCGCCGCCCGCAATCAGGCGCGTGGTTACGCAGATGTGGCCCTGTTCGAGGTCGGTCCGGTTTTCCATGACGGAGAGCCCGGCGATCAGAAAACCCAGATCACCGGTCTGCTGGTCGGTCGGAGCGGGCCCAAGGACGTGCACGGAGCCTCGCGCCCGGTCGATGTGTTCGACGCCAAGGCCGATGCCGAGGCGGTTCTGGCCGCTATTGGCGCGCCCGCCAAGGTGCAGGTTCTGCGTGACGGCGATGCCTGGTGGCATCCGGGCCGTCATGGCAAGATCTGTCTGGGGCCGAAAAAGGTGCTGGGCGTGTTTGGTGAACTGCACCCGCGGGTGTTGCAGGCGATGGACATCAAGGGCCCGGCGATGGCCTTTACCATCTGGCCGGATGAGGTGCCCTTGCCGCGCAAATCCGGTGCCACCCGGGCCGCATTGGAACTGCGTGACCTGCAAGCGGTCGAGCGCGACTTTGCCTTTGTCGTGGATGAGGGCGTCGAGGCGCTGACGCTGGTGAACGCCGCAGCAGGTGCGGAAAAGGCGCTGATCGAGGAGGTGCGCGTTTTTGATGAGTTCATCGGCGGCAGTTTGGGTGAGGGCAAGAAATCACTGGCCATCACCGTGCGTTTGCAACCGACGGATGCGACGCTGAAGGAGAAAGACATCGAAGCGGTGGCTGAAAAGATCATCGCCAAGGTCACCAAGGCCACAGGCGGCGTTCTGCGCGGCTGACCGCCCCCGACATGACCCGACAAAAGCGCGCCACCCGGCGCGCTTTTTTATTGTGGCGAAACAGCAACACCTGAAAGCGCCTCGAAACAAAGGGTTGAGCAGAATCACCCTCGGCCCCTACATCCGGCCCCCTGACGCAATCAAACCTCGGAGTCTGCCAGATGCCAGATCCCAGTCCCGCGCAAGCGATACCCCATATGTGATTGCCCGCCGGGTCTTCGGCGGGTGTGTTTCCCGTTGGAGAGCTGTCATGAAACGCCAAGACATCTCGATGATCCGGCAGATTCTGCCGCAAGAGATGCCCTTTCCTTACTATCCCGACCGGCAGAGCCCATGGTTGCTTGGCCAGGTCATGGATGCTGAGGCCCCGGTCTCGACCTTAAAGCAATCGGGACTGTCCCGTTTGCTGTCACGCCCGCTGCTGGCACCGATGGTTGCGCAGTGCGGTGGTGTCCTGCGGCGGCATGATGTGCTGGCGGTGGCCCATGCGGACCGTGCGATGCGGTTTGACGGGCTGAGCCCGGCTGCGCTGTCGGGGCTGGAGGTTGCCTATCAATCCCAGTGGATGGATTTCTGCCTCAGCTTCGACTGCTGGTCTGGCGAGCAAACAACCCGAAAGGCGCATAACCTTGTCGTGCAATTGGGGTTCCCGACCGAACATGCCGAGCTGCTGTGGAAATACGAACAGCGCTGCGCTGTTGGTGCATATCAAAGCTGCTGGCACCCGGTCCGGACCGAAGGTCGTCCGACCCTTGCCTGGTGCCGTCTGGACGTCGATCTGACCAGCGGCCATTGCCTGATTGAAGAGGTTCAATCGGACTGGTTGCGCTTTGTCGGTCGTGCGCGGCAACGGTTGGAAAACCGCGCGCCACGCTCGCGCGAATTGCGGCTGACCTCGGAATATGAACAGGCGCTGCGGCGGAAATACGCGAAAATCTGGGCTGAGGTGATGATGCTGGCGGTTCTGATGCTGCTGCGCGAGGAATTTGCCGTGCGCACCGTCTGGATGCATCAGCCCGGTCCGGGCGCAAAGCTGAAGGCGATCACCTGGGGCCGGATGCCGCCGCGGTCGATCTACACCAAACTGCCCCGCAGTTTCGGGTTCGAACCGACGCGCGAAACGCCACCCTTTTTGGGCAGCAAGCAACGCAGTGCGGCCCGCAGGGTGGCTCGGAACGATCAGCCGGTATTCTGGCGCTTGTCGTTCTGAGCGACCCCTTGGGTTGCGCGCCCTTTCGAACTAGGGTCGCAGCAAGAAATCAAAGGAGGCACCCATGGGCCTGAATGTCTATCTTTCCGGAGAAATCCACACCGATTGGCGTGAGCAAATCATTGAAGGGGCGCAGGGGCTGGATGTCACGTTCAACAGCCCGGTCACCGATCATGCCGCCAGCGATGATTGCGGGGTCGCCATCCTTGGGGCCGAGCCGAACAAGTATTGGCACGACCACAAGGGCGCAATGGTCAACGCCATCCGCACCCGTAAGGGCATCGCGGATGCCGATGTGGTCGTGGTGCGGTTTGGCGACAAGTACAAACAGTGGAACGCGGCCTTTGACGCGGGCTATGCCGCCGCGCTGGGCAAGTCACTGATCGTGCTGCACGGCCCCGATCACCAACATGCCCTGAAAGAGGTCGATGCCGCCGCCCTGGCGGTTGCGGAAGACCCCCGACAGGTGGTGGAGATCCTGCGGTATGTCCTGACCGGCAAGCTGCCGGGCTAAGGTGAAACAACTGGTGGAAGCCTGCGACGGGCATCCACCAGTTGCGTTCACTTAGTCACGGGCAGGCGTAACCAGTCCTTTTTGCACCGCAGGTCGGTCCAGAAACCGATCCAGGTAGGGCGCAAGATGGGCGTGGTCATCCCATCCCAGCAGGTCTTTGGCGCCATAGAAATCCAACCCGCGCAGCCAGGGTGCGATGGCGATATCGGCAATCGAGTACTCACCGGCAATCCAGTCCTGCCCGTCCAGCTGCGTGTTCAGCACATTCAGCAGGCGCTTGGCTTCGTTCACATAACGCTCGCGCGGGCGGGGGTCTTCGATCTCGCTGCCAGCAAATTTGTAGAAATATCCAAGCTGTCCAAACATCGGGCCGATGCCGCCCATCTGGAACATCAGCCATTGGGTGACGCGATGCTTGTCCGCTGCGGTTTGTCCGATGAACTGGCCGGTTTTCTCGGCCAGATACAGCAGGATCGCGCCGCTTTCGAACAGACCTAAAGGTTCGCCATCGGGGCCGTTGGGGTCGATGATCGCAGGGATCTTGTTGTTGGGGTTCAGCGACAGGAACGCGGGGCTTTTCACGTCGGCATCGGCCAGAGTGACCTTGTGCGCCTCATAAGGCAGGCCGGTTTCTTCCAGCATGATCGACGCCTTGACGCCGTTTGGTGTGGGGAAGGAATAGAGTTGGATTCTGTCAGGGAACTGCGCAGGCCAACGGGTCATGATCGGGTGTGTTTCGGCATCCAGCATTGAGGGGGCTCCTGTTTTGGATATCGTCAAACCTAGGCAGCACAGCGCGATCTTGAAAGCCCCTGCCAGTGTGCAAAGCCGGTCAGCGCCTGTTTGCTGGTGAACAACGGGGAAATCCCGCGCAACTCGCACCTAGACCAAAACGCGGTTTTGCCTCACAATTTGGCCAATCCCGCGCATAAGACGCGGGTTTCTTGTTGGACAAAGGAGATGCGCGTGGATGAGGTCGTAACACAGGTGGGTGCATTTGCGCCTGTGATCATGAACGCGGTGAAGGCACTGATCGTTCTGATCATCGGTTGGATTGTTGCGGGTATGATTGCTGGCGTCGTGCGGCGTCGGATCAACGCGACCCCGCATATTGACCCGACGCTTGGCAATTTCATGGCCAGCCTGGTCAAATGGGCCATTCTGGCGATGGTCCTGGTGGCTGTGCTGGGGATTTTCGGGATCGAAGCCACAAGCATCGTCGCCATTCTGGGTGCTGCATCGCTGGCGATTGGTCTGGCGCTGCAAGGGACACTCAGCGATCTGGCCGCAGGCGTGATGCTGGTTGTGTTCCGGCCCTATAAGCTGGGCCAATACGTGGATATTGGCGGAACAGCCGGGACGGTCAAAGACCTGAACCTGTTCACGACCGAGCTGGTGACGCCGGACAATGTGCAGATCATTGTGCCAAACGGGCAGGCCTGGGGCTCGGTCATCACCAACTACTCGGCCCATGACACGCGTCGCGTCGATCTGGTCTTTGGGATTGATTATGGTGACAGCGCCGATGAGGCGATGAAGATCATTCTGGACGTTGCGAACGCGGATGAGCGCATTCACAAGGACCCGGAACCCTGGGTGCGTGTGACCAATCTGGGTGACAGCTCGGTTGACCTGACGGCGCGCCTGTGGTGCGCGGCAGCGGATTATTGGGATGTGAAGTTCGAACTGACCAAGACGATCAAGGAAGCCTTCGACGCCAAGGGCGTGTCGATCCCCTATCCGCATTCGGTGGAGATCCAGAAACAGGGCTAAGGCCTCCCGCCCGTCGTTCGGGCATTCAAAATGCCCTCCTCCCGTTGGGCCCGGCGCCGCACCTTCGTGCGGCGCCTTTTCTGTTGTGCGGAACGATACGCCAAAAACGCAAAAGCCGCGCCCGAAGGCGCGGCCTGGCCCAACGCTGGAACTCGCCCGCATCAGCGGGCGCTTTCAGCGGCGGGAGAACTCAGGACTTGATGACAACGTTGGGAGAGACGACATCAATGCCCAGAGCTTTGCCAACCGCATAATAGGTCAGTTGACCGGCGTGTACGTTCAGACCGTTCAGCAGGTGCGGATCGTCCTGACACGCTTGCTTCCAGCCCTTGTCGGCCAGTGCCAGCATGAACGGCATCGTTGCGTTCCCCAGCGCGATGGTAGAGGTCCGCGCAACCGCGCCTGGCATGTTGGCAACGCAATAGTGCATGATGCCATCCACGTCGTAGATCGGGTCAGCATGGGTGGTCGCCTTCGAGGTTTCAAAGCAGCCGCCCTGGTCGATGGCCACGTCCACCAGAACTGCGCCGGGCTTCATGGTCGACAGTTGCGCGCGCGATACCAGCTTGGGCGCTTCGGCGCCGGGGATCAGAACCGCGCCGATAACCATGTCGGCGGTCTGGATCAGTTCAGCCGTCGCGCCAGCGGTAGAGTACTGGTTCTTGAAGGTGCGGCCAAAAACGTCGTCCAGATAACGCAGACGCGGCAGCGAACGGTCCAGGATGGTGACATCCGCGCCCATGCCTGCTGCGATCTTGGCTGCGTGCGTGCCAACAACACCACCACCGATCACCACAACCTTGGCCGGGCCAACGCCGGGAACGCCGCCCATCAGAACGCCGCGGCCACCATTGGCCTTTTGCAGCGTCCACGAGCCGACCTGCGGGGCCAGACGACCGGCAACCTCGGACATCGGGGCCAGCAGGGGCAGGCCGCCATTGCGGTCGGTCACGGTTTCATAGGCAATCGCGGTGCAGCCCGACTCCAGCAGGTCACGGGTCTGATCCGGATCGGGGGCCAGGTGCAGATAGGTGAACAGCAACTGACCTTCGCGCAGCATCTTGCGCTCGACCGCCTGCGGTTCCTTGACCTTGACGATCATGTCCGCTGTCGCAAACACCTCGGCTGCGGTGTCAACGATGCTGGCACCTGCTGCCACGTAATCTTCATTGGCAAAGCCGGATCCCAGACCCGCGCCGGTTTCGATGATGACCTCATGGCCGCGCGCGATGGCTTCCTGTGCGGCGTTGGGTGTCATGCCGACACGAAATTCCTGAGGTTTGATTTCCTTGGGGCAACCGATTTTCATTTTGGCTCTCCGTTCATAAGCTGCTCAAATTATGTGCATTACGTTACGCAATTTTTGTGAAACAATGCCCGCCAATGGATTTTCTTTCGAAAGAATCTCCTGCAATAGGGCAAAACCTTGCAATGGATGTGCGTGAATGAGCTTGGATACGACTGATCGTAAGATTCTTGCTGCTCTGCAAAAGAACGGCCGCCTTTCGAATGCGGGCCTGTCCGAGATGGTGAATCTGTCGCCGTCAGCTTGCCATCGTCGCGTACAGCGATTGGAACTTGAAGGGTACATTCGAAATTACGTTGCGTTGCTGAACGCCCGGAAGATGAATGTGCCGACGACCGTGTTTGTCGAGATCACATTGCAGGGTCAGGCCGAAGAGGTTCTGAACGCGTTCGAAAAGGCCGTGGCCCGCATTCCGGATGTGCTGGAATGCCACCTGATGGCCGGGACGGCGGATTACCTGTTGAAAGTTGTGGCCGAAAACACCGAGGATTTTGCGCGCATCCACCGCCAATATCTGTCCCGTCTTCCGGGTGTGGCGCAGATGCAAAGCTCGTTTGCCCTGCGGACCGTTTTCAAAACCACGGCCCTGCCGGTTTAGGTCTCAGGCCGGACCCGGATAGGTGAAAAACGCCAGATGCACGAAATTGAACGCAAAATGCATCGCAATCGGAACCCACAGCCGACCCGTAGCGGCATAGGCGCAGCCCACGCCCACACCAAGTAGCGTCGCAAAGACCACCAGGGCCGGACCGCCGCCGGAATGGACCAGCCCGAACAGCAGGCTCGCCGAAGCTATCCCTCCGGCTGTTCCCAGTTTGGAACTCAGGATGGATTGCAGGTAGCCGCGAAAAAACGCCTCTTCCGCGATGCAGGTCAGGAACAGGTTTGAAAGCGCGAAGAGCAACCACCACGGCGGCAGGCCCATTTCCGGCTGAACCGCGCCAGAGACTACAGCAGCCGCTATCAGCAACGGCAGCAAAGCACACCCGGCGGCAAGCAGCGCGACATTGGTTTTACGTGCGACCCCAAGCATCCCCGGCCAGGCCAGCAGGACCGCGAACACCACCATCGGTTTGTCGAGGTTCAGATGCATCGTGAATGCGGCGCTGTTTGCTCCGGCATGAACGGCATCCAGAACGCGCAGGTTGTTGAAGCCGGGTATCAAATGCGCCCCCAGGGCCAGACACCACAGGATCAGCAACACGTGCCCGACAACCGCACCCCATCCCGTCAGGCGGGGCAGGACGGACGCGCCGATCAGCCCCAGTGCGACAACTGCAACCGCCAGCGGTGTCATCAGGTCTGTGACCGAGGCGACGCTGGCAAACAATACCAACAACGCCAAACCAACGCTCATGCGCCCCGACAGCGCTGTGACCAGCGCTGCAATCAGGATCAGCCAGGGCCAGATCGCGGGAAGAATGGAAAAAACGTACGCCAATTCTATCTCTTCATGTCAACGACCTCAGTGATGTACAGCAATGCAGGACCGACTCAAGATTTCCGACCTGTTTTTTGGGTCAACCTGTTCAGATTGCGGCAATTCTGACGCTTGTATCCCCGGCCCGCGCGGGTCAAACTTGTGCAAAGGGTCGCAAAGCCGCCTGGACCCGGTGCAGGTTCGGGCAGGCGCATCATGTCATCAATTTGTCCGATGACATCAGGCGGTTACACACAACCGATACGGTCCGCACCCGATGACCAAAAAGGAACAGACTTTGGCATATGAAAACGATGACGCCCCCAAAGACTGGCTGGAAGCCGAACTGGAAGACACGCTGGACGAAGATTTCGAGATCGAATTCAGCGAGCCGATGCTGTCGATGGAAGTCCGCAAGATCTACAAGGATCAGCATCCGGATATGCTGGACCGCAAGGTCTATTTCCGCAACCTGCTGCGCCTTCAGGCCGAGCTGATCAAGGTTCAGGATTGGGTGCAGCATACCGGCGCCAAGGTCTGCATTCTGTTCGAAGGCCGCGACAGCGCGGGCAAGGGGGGCGTGATCAAACGGATCACCCAGCGTCTGAATCCCCGTGTTGCGCGCGTGGTTGCCCTGCCTGCACCCAGCCGCCGCGAGCAGAGCCAGTGGTATTTCCAGCGCTACGTCCCGCATTTGCCCGCCGCCGGAGAGATCGTGTTCTTCGACCGCTCATGGTACAACCGCGCGGGTGTCGAGCGGGTCATGGGCTTTGCCACCGAAGATCAGGTGGAACAGTTCTTTCAGGACGTTCCCGAATTCGAACGGATGCTGGTGCGGTCGGGGATCATCCTGCTGAAATACTGGTTCTCGATCACGGATGAGGAACAGCAGTTGCGATTCCTCATGCGCATCCACGACCCGATGAAACAGTGGAAACTGTCCCCTATGGATCTGGAATCCCGCATCCGCTGGGAGGCCTACACCAAGGCCAAAGAGGATATGTTCTTCCGCACCAACATCTCTGAGGCGCCGTGGTACATCGTTGAAGGCAACGACAAGAAACGCGAGCGGTTGAACTGTATCGAGCATCTGCTGACTAAGATCCCCTACACGGATGTGCCGCAGGAAAAGGTCAACCTGCCGGATCGCCGCTACAACCCCGACTACGAACGCCGCGTCCTGCCGGACGAGCTTCACGTTCCCAAAATCTATTGAAACGAAACGCCCCATGTTTGGGGCGTTTCTTGTTTGGGTGTTGGGGGTGATCAGAAGATAAAATCATCCCGGCCGAGATCGGCCAACAGTGTATCCTCAAGTATCAGCCTGTTGCCCAAACCGTCATTGATCACAACGTCGTCGCCGGATTGGGTCATGTGGTTGTTCCTGAGGTCAGAGTAGCCGGTTATCGGGTCGGCAAACTTAAGGACGATCCTATCGACGTCTTGAAAGTCGGTGATCCGGTCAGTGCCTGGCCTGAACACGAAACTGTCCGCGCCACCCCCGCCAGTCATGATGTCATTGCCGACGTTACCGGCCAAAATATCGTTACCGCCGCCTCCGACCAGCGTGTCATTGCCCTGTCCGCCCCTGAGAATATCCGAACCGGTTCCACCTTTCAGTACGTCGTTACCATTTCCGCCATCCAGTGTGTCCGACCCTCGTCCACCATCCAGAGTATCAGATCCGAAACTTCCAAACAATCGGTCGTTCTGATACCCGCCGAAAATTCTGTCATTGCCATGCCCACCGTCAAGGAGGTCTGCGCCATTGTTTCCGCGTAGCGTGTCATCGCCAGAGTTGCCGTATACTCTGTCGTTGCCGCCTTGGCCTGTCAGGTTGTCATGGCCGGACCCGCCGACGAGGACGTCCCTTCCGTTTTGGCCGGTCAAAGTGTCATTGCCGCCTTTACCTTCAAGTCGCCCCGCAGTTCCTGCTGCCAAGACAAAGATATCGTCTTGACTATCCCCGACAGTCCCCGGCGAGACAGTGCTAGGCTTGGGCGTAACAGGACCGGGCGTGCTGCCGGTGTCCAACTGCACCGGAGCGGATGTGCGCGCGAAGTTCTGGGTGACAATGACAGCGTCCCAGCCCTGGAAATTCCCGATCTCGATCCCGATCCCGATATATTCGAAATCGGGATTCAGGATGTTGGCGCGGTGGCCAGGGCTGTCCATCAGGCTTTGGTGCAATTGCGCGACATCATCAGCGGCCCCGCTGGCGCCACGCTCGGATTGCCACGCGATGTTTTCGCCGGATCGCCAGTTGCCTGTGAAGTCAAACCCTGCGTCTCGCATCCGTTGTGTGGCGCTGGATCCGCCAGCACCGGTGTGACTGAAGATATCCCTTTGAAGCATCCACTCGCTGTGGTCCTCGGCAGACTCATTCAGCTGCAGTTCAAGTTGCAGAGGATTAAGGCCACGTTTCGTGCGTTCTTCGTTGATAAGCCTGAGCATCTGACGTTCAAGATTGCTGGCGCTGGACATGATTCTGCCTCCGGTTGATTGTGTAATTTTGTGGGGACATTAGTGGCGAGACTTTGGCGAAATAAAGCCGCAGGTCGGGCTGTTCCGCCGGCTGAGCGAATTGTTACCAGCCATTGTCGGGGTCTGTGCAGAAACTCGCGCAGAAGCGGGGCGTGTTGGGCCCCGCCACATCATTTTTTCGCGATCAGGCAGCGTCCATCATGCAGCCCGGTTCAAAGGGCGTGAACACCAGCATGTCATCGTCATCGCCCAAGTCCGCCATGGGGTCCGAAGGTGTGTTGTCGGTGCTTGGGTCGGGCATCAGCAGCAGGTCGTTGTCCGTTCCGGCGTCTACGGTCTGTGTGTCCGGCAGTTCGATGTCGATCCAGTCAAAGTCGTCGATCAAAGCCAGAACTTCGTTCACGAATTGCTCGATCACAGCAAGGAACGCTTCGACGTCAAAGGTGTATTCATCCGTGGGCTCGGGCGTATCGGGTTGCTCGGCAACGTCGGGGTCCTCGGGCGCGACCGGCGCGTCGGGGTCTTCCGCCACATCAGGTGTTTCAGGCTCGACCGGCGTGTCCGGGTCGTCGGTCACGTCTGGCGTATCAACCACGTCCGGTGTGTCGGGTGTGTCGGGTGTATCAGCCACGTCAGGAGTATCTGGTAGATCTGGCGTATCAGGCGCGTCGGGCGTATCCGGTGCGTCCGGGACATCCGGGATGACAGGTGGCGGGGTCGGGGCCGAGCCCGTGTCCAGCACAACCGTGCCATCCGTGGTGGCAAAGTTCTGTGTGACCATCACGGCGTCAAAGCCTTGCATGTCCCCGGTCTCGATACCGATCCCGATATATTCGAAATCCGGATTCAGGATGTTGGCGCGGTGGCCGGGGCTGTTCATCAGATTCTGATGCAGCTGTGCGACATCGTCACTGATCCCCGGCGCACCACGTTCCGATTGCCAGGCGATGTTCTCGCCCGTGCGCCAGCTACCCGACAGATCGAATCCGGCATCCTCCATCCGCTGTGTCGCGCTGGACCCGCCCGAACCGGTATGGCTGAAGATATCGCGATCCAGCATCCATTCGCTGTGATCCTCGGATGATGCGTTCAGCCGCGTTTCCAATTGCAGCGGATTCAGTCCGCGGGATGTGCGCTCTTGATTGATCAGCGCGAGCATTTCTCGCTCGATATTGCTTGCAGTCGACATTGTAGCCTCCGTTTTTTGATGTGTCGTCTTGGGTGACGGGAGGCTGATACAAAGACCCGCAACGCGGCCGATAGCGGCGCTGAGCAATCAGGCGAATTTGGGCAGGCCCGCGCTACCGATGCGGGATTCGTTGCGCTGCAAAATGCCGGGCAAAATCCTGCCGGGGGCGAAATGGCAGCTTGCCGCACAGCCGCCATGTTCGAGTCGGCGAAATGAGACCGGTCCTGAAAACGACAAACCCCCGGGCGATGCCTCGGGGGTCGTCAAATAGTGTCATCCAAAGCTGGACGAGACCAAAGGTTTTAGAGCAAACCTTCGCGCTGTGCTTTCTTACGTGCCAGTTTACGGGCACGGCGGATCGCTTCAGCCTTCTCGCGCGCTTTTTTCTCGGACGGTTTCTCGAAATGTTGCTTCAGCTTCATTTCACGGAACACGCCTTCGCGCTGCAGCTTTTTCTTCAGGGCACGAAGCGCCTGATCGACGTTATTGTCGCGAACACTAACCTGCATGTGGTTGTCACCACCTTTCTAGATAGAGTTGCAAGGAAATTGCAGGAGTTGGCCGTATAGCAAAGCCGTTCTAACTTGTCTAGTACTGGCCCCGAACACCGGAGAACCGCCATGACAGTGACTTATGAAGACGCAAAACAGCAACTTCTGGACGCGATGCTGATCCACGTGCCGTTTGACGGCTGGTCCGAAACCAGCTTTCGCGCGGCGATCGCCGATTGCGATCTGGATGACGGTCTGGCCCGGGCGATCTGCCCGCGCGGCGCGGTTGATCTGGCGCTGGCCTATCATGCGCGCGGCGATCAGATGATGCTGGACCGGATCAAGTCCGAAGACCTCAGCGCGCTTAAGTTCCGCGAAAAGGTCGCCGCTGCCGTTCGGTTCCGGCTGGAAGCGGTCGAGGATAAGGAACTGGTCCGCCGGGGCATGACGCTATTTTCGCTGCCGATACATGCGGGCGAGGGGGCCAAGGCGGTCTGGCAGACCTGCGATCTGATATGGGATGCGCTGGGCGATACATCGGATGACGTGAACTGGTACACCAAGCGGGCGACGCTGTCGGGGGTCTATTCCTCGACCCTGCTGTTCTGGCTGGGGGACGATTCGCCCGATCACCATAAAACGTGGGAGTTTCTGGACCGACGCATTGGCGACGTGATGCAGTTCGAAAAGCTCAAGGCGCAGGTGAACAGTAATCCGCTGTTCAAGCCGTTTCTGGCGGTGCCGAACTGGCTGGCCGGTCATGTGAAGGCTCCGGTAAAGATGCGGGCCGATCTGCCGGGTCTGTTGAACCCTCGCAAGTAGTCAACGCTTGGCCTTTGGCCGGATGACAGCTAGGCATTGGGCAAAGGAGATTTGCCCATGACCCAGATGATGCGCGCTGTCGAAATCAGCCAGCCCGGCGGCCCCGACGTTCTGAAGCTGACCGAACGCCCGATCCCCACAGCCGAGGCGGGGCAGGTTGTTCTAAAGGTTGCCTATGCCGGGGTGAACCGCCCGGACGCTTTGCAGCGCGCCGGGGCGTACGATCCTCCACCCGGAGCCAGCGACTTGCCGGGGCTGGAAGCGTCGGGTGAGGTGGTGGCCGTCGGGTCAGGTGTCGAAGGCTTGTCGCTGGGTGACAAGGTGTGCGCGCTGTTGCCCGGTGGGGGATATGCCGAATATGTCGCCACCCCTGCCGCGCATTGTCTGCCGGTGCCGGACGGGATGGACATGAAACAGGCCGCCTGCCTGCCCGAGACCTTCTTTACCGTCTGGTCCAACGTGTTCACGCGCGGTGGCGTGAAAGCGGGAGAGCGGTTTTTGGTCCATGGCGGCTCCAGCGGGATTGGAACCACTGCGATCCAACTGGCCAATGCCTTTGGTGCGCGGGTCTTCGCAACCGCCGGGTCCGCTGAGAAATGCGAGGCTTGCCTGAAACTGGGGGCCGAGAAGGCGATCAATTACCGGGATGAAGACTTTGTCGGCGTCATGCGGGCCGAGGGCGGGGCGAACCTGATCCTCGACATGGTGGGCGGCGACTATATCCCGCGCAATGTGAAGGCTCTGGCCGAAGATGGGCGGCTGGTCCAGATCGCCTTTCTGCAAGGTCCGGTGGCCGAGTTGAACTTTGCCCTGATGATGGTGAAACGACTGACGCTGACCGGCAGCACCTTGCGCCCGCAAAGCGATCTAGCCAAGGCGAGGATCGCGCAGGATCTGCGCGAAGCCGTTTGGCCCTTGCTGGCCGCAGGCAAGGTTGCGCCAGTTATGGACAGTGAATTTCCATTGGCCGAGGCTGCGGCGGCCCATGCGCACATGGAAAGCTCGCAACATATTGGCAAGATCGTTCTGAACGTCGCGGGCTGACCCGCGCGCCCCAAATCAGGTCACGCAACCGCGCGCCGATACAGGTGCCAGGTTGCGTGGCCCAGAACGGGCATCACCACGATCAGGCCCAGCAGCATCGGGATTGCGCCCAAAACCAACAACGCGGCCACGATGAAGCCCCAGCACAGGACAACGCCCGGATTGTGACGCAAAACGCGGACCGAGGTGACGACCGCGACCGGCAGACCCACCTTGCGATCCAGCAACAGCGGGAAGCTGACAACGCTGACGGCCAGCGCGCACAGGGCAAAGACAAACCCGACAGCGGTTCCGAAGATGATCATCGTCCATCCGGCCCCTGTGGTCAGAACTTCGCTTACGAACGCCCCGAATGAGGTTGGGGGTTCCGGGCCGAGGGTCTGCACGTAGATGCTCTGCGCGACCATCAGCCAGACCAGCAGCAGCATGACCAGATAGAAACCCAGCGCCAGAATGGCCCCGAAGGATGGTGATCGGAAGACGCCGAACGCGTCCAGCCAATGGACTTCGCCGCCTTCTTCGCGCTTGCGGCTGATCTCATACAGGCCAACAGCGGCGACCGGTCCGATCAGCGCAAATCCTGCAACCAGCGGGGCGAGCAGCGGCACAAGGTTCAGGTTCATCGCAAAGCCGAACATCAGCAGCCCGGCGATCGGATAGATCAGCACGATAAAGATCGCGTCCGCCCGGGTTTCCAGGAAATCGTTATATCCGGCCCTCAGACAGGCTTTGAGGTCCTGAATCGTAAGTGTTTGGACCATCGGCAGGTGGCGGACATCCGAACTACCAATGCGCGAGACGCTTTCCGTAACGTGATCGCTGGTCGCTCCAAGGCTTTGGGCTGCCCAGCTGATCGGATTACCGATTGTTTTTGCCATCTTGTTCCCTTTCCTTGGCGAAGATGCGCCGCGGAATGGATCCGGCTTTGGGTTGCCCGTGGCCGGACCAGCCGGCAACGCCTGATGCAACTATAGCACAGTTTTCGATAACCGCGAATCACGAGGATGCGTTTCGCGCCGATTGCCCTGTCGCGCAGGCGTGATAGCTTGGGCACAGGCAGAAGGAGGTCAGAATGCAGCACACCGCCCGCACAGTCGTCATCCAGGAATTTGGCGGACCCGAGGTTTTGCAGATCGAAGACAGATCGTTGGGCGATCCCGGCCCCGGCGAGGTTCGCATCCGCCATCATGCCTGCGGTCTGAACTTCATAGACGTCTACCAGCGCACAGGCCTGTATCCGTTGGAGTTGCCCCATGCGTTGGGCATGGAGGCCGCAGGTGTGATCGAAGCGGTGGGCGAGGGTGTAACCCATCTGGAACCCGGCCAGCGCGCTGCCTATGCCGCAGCCCCGCCCGGCGCCTATTGCGAGGCGCGGGTAATGCCAGCCGCGCAGGTCTGTCCGCTGCCTGACGGCATCACCTTCGAAGCCGCCGCTGCAATGATGCTGAAGGGTATGACGGTCGAATACCTGTTTCACCGCACCACGCCTTTGCGGCGCGGCGATACGGTGTTGTTTCACGCGGCTGCCGGGGGCGTCGGCCTGATCGCCTGCCAATGGGCCAAGTCCGAGGGGATTACTTTGATCGGCACCGCCGGAACCGATGAGAAATGTTCATTGGCTCAGTTCAACGGCGCGGCGCATTGCATCAACTACCGCACCGAGAATTTTGTCGAGCGGGTGGCCGAGATCACCAATGGCAAAGGCGTCGATGTGGTGATGGATTCGGTCGGGGCGGACACGTTCGAGGGGTCGCTGGATTGCCTCAAGCCGCTGGGCATGATGATTTCATTCGGCAATGCCTCGGGGCCCGTGCCGCCGGTGGATATCGGGATTCTGGGGCAAAAGGGATCGCTCAAGATCACCAGACCGACCCTGTTCACCCATATCGGGGATCATACGGTGTGTCAGGCCATGGCGCGGCGGCTGTTCGGCAAGGTCGAAGGTGGAGAGGTCAAAATCCACATAGACCAGCGCTTTCCACTGGACCAGATCGCCGATGCGCACCGCGCGCTTGAGGCACGTCAGACCACGGGCAGTACGATCCTGGATATCTGAACGCAAAGACCCGGCGAATGACGCCGGGTCCCGTTTTCTATGTCGCGGCGGTCAGAACCGATAGGTCGCCCGGAATTGCAACGTGGTGGCGTCCACATCCACGCCGGTCGAGTTGAAATCGTCAAACTCGTGATACAGCAACTCGCCCCCGATGCTGACATTGGGCGCAACGATCTGTTCATAGCCCGCGCCGATGAACCAGCCACTGTCGCTGCCCAGATTGTCGGTTCCGGCTTCTGCATAACCACCGACACCATACAGCAGCCCCTGAGGGGTCACTTTGTACCCGGCGCGTGCCTTGATGCGCCAGACATCCTCGACCGTGGCCGCGCCAGACAGATCGACATCCGCCCAGTCATAGTCGAACCCGCCACCCACGACCCAGTCGCCCAGATCATAGTCGTAGCCCAGAACGATACCACCGAGCGCGCTGTCTCCGTCCACGCCCGAAAGGCTTGTGTCAACGTCAATATAACCAAGCTGCAAGCCGCCGTAGAACCCGGTCCAGTCGCCCGAGGATTGCGCCATGGCCGACCCTGCCGTCAAAGTGGATACAGCTGCGATGAGCGCCAATTTCCCAGTCATCTTTTGATCCTTTCATTCGCAAAATGAGCGCAGCGGCCAGAGGCCTGAGGTTGCGCCTGTGTACAAGCTGTTACGATCCGAAGCCGGGGCCGGATCATCGTTTGCTACATTTTCCGTACTGAATGTCGGTCGATCTGACCGGCCTGCGCCCGTTAAATCCGGGTCTGTCTGTCAAAAAAGATAGGGTGCGTGCCAAGGGCTTCAAATGACATGTCGGCGGCAGATCACTCTGCCGCCGACATGCGTTGGTTTTTAAGCGGATTATTGCTGCAGTTCTGCAGGCGCTTTGTCCGCGATGTCTTCCCAGTTTGCGCTGGCCTGTTCGATGAAGCCCGGGATGTCGCCTTCCCAACGTTCCTGAATGTCTTTCGACAGGTTCAGGTACAGCGTGTTGTCGACGATTTTCCAGTGGTTCGGGTCACCGTCGAACTTGAAGCCCATGGCCGCGCCAAACGCGCAGTAGCCGCCATATGCGGGCAGGTAAGCCTCGGGGTTGGCTTCGAACGCGGCTTTGTTTTCTTCCGACGAGAAGCGGTACAGCGCGTCATCGTGCAGCGTGGTGATGCGGTAGTCGCCCTTGGTGGCCTCGCCTTCGGTGAAATAGGCAACCGGGTCATAGCCCTGCATCGCCAGTCCGGTCGAGCTTGCGTTGATTTCAACGCCTGCGGCCAGGGTCGAAGTTGCCAGAGCAACAGACAGGGCAACGCCACCGATCAGAGATTTAAACGTGTTCATAGCTTCACCTTTCGTGAAATGGGCTGCGCGTTCTCACTGCAATTGTGATATGCACACCCGGGATTTTGTCCTGTGCGGCCGGTAATTGACCGTCACGAAATCTCAGGTGGGAAGCGGGTTGTTCACGTTCAAAACAATCAATTGTGATTGTGCGAGGATGAAGAGGGTCTGTTCGAAAATGCAGCCGACTCATGCATCGGGGCAAAGTGCCAGAACAAAGGCGACCACCTTCTCGGCGGGCATTTCGCACGGGCGCAGCAACGCGCCGCTGTTGCGGGTCTGGTACAGGTTCAGGCTGATGTAATCGGTGCCGTCCAACTGATGCGCGACCAGTTTATGCGACTTGCCGCCCGCCATTTCCTGACGCGAAACAACGTACCGCCCGCCTTGCGCGTGGCCGGTGAACGTGCCCAGCGGCAACGCAAAAAACGCGGCAAGAAACGCGTCTGTGGCGGTCACGGCTTTCCGATTTTGGGCTCGGTCCCGGCTTTGATCCGGGCCACGTTGGCGTTGTGACGCCAATAGACCAGCAGCGTCAGGATGATCCCCAGCACAAAGCTCGATCCATCGGTCAGAACCACGACCCATGTGGTGGACAAGGCCGCAGCAGCCAGCGCGCCAACGGATGAAATGCGCCAGATGGCAGCCGCCACAAGCCAGGTCAGGCAGCAGGCCACCCCGACCCGCCAGTCCAGCGCCAGCCACAGACCCAGAAAGGTTGCCACGCCCTTGCCGCCCTTGAAGCCCAGCCAGACGGGGAAGCAATGCCCCAGAAACGCCATCAAGGCGGCCATCTGCACGGCGTCTTCCCCCGCAAAGGCCCGCGCCAGCAGAACCGCCGCCGCGCCTTTTCCGGCATCGAACAGCAGCGTCAGCGCAGCCGCAGCCTTGTTGCCCGTACGCAGAACGTTGGTCGCGCCGATATTGCCCGACCCGATCTGCCGCAGATTGCCCAGCCCCATCACCTTAGCCAGGATCAGCCCAAACGGGATCGACCCCAGCAAATAGCCCATAGCCGCCCACAGGATGAGCTGGGTTGTCGTACTGTCAATCAAGGGCATCAGGCTCTCCGGTAGACTTCTTTGCCGGCAACATAGGTTGCAATGACCTTACCCTGCATCCTCTGCCCGTCAAACGGCGTGTTCTGTGATTTTGACCTGAGTGTAAACCGGTCCAGCACAAAGGGAATATCCGGATCGAACACCACCAGATCGGCAGGCGCACCTGTGGACAAACTGCCACTCTCCAGACCCAGCCGTTTCGCCGGGTTCAGCGTCATTGCCCGGAACAGGGTCGGCAGGTCCAGCTGACCCGAATGATACAGGCGCAGGGCCGCAGGCAGCAGCGTCTCCAGCGCGACGGCTCCGGATGCGGCCTCTTCAAACGGCAGGCGTTTGCTTTCTTCATCCTGCGGCGTGTGCATCGAGCTGATCGTGTCGATCAGGCCGGTTCGCACCGCCTCGATCACTGCCTGCCGGTCATCCTCGGACCGCAGCGGCGGCTTGACCTTGAAGAAGGTGCGATAGTCGGCCACGTCCAGTTCGTTCAGCGTCAGATGGTGGATCGAGGTCCCGGCGGTGATATCCAGCCCGTTGCGCTTGGCGCGCTCCAGCGCGGGCAGGGCACGGCCGGTGGTGATCTGGTCGGCGTGATATTTTGCCCCGGTCATTTCCAGCAATGCAATGTCGCGGTCCAGCCCCATACGCTCGGCCATGGGCGAAACCGCAGGCAACCCGCGCAAGGCTGCAAACTTGCCGCTGGTTGCCGCCGCCCCGGCGCTGAGGCCCGGTTCCTGAGGATGCGCAATCACCAGCGCGCCGCAAGACCGCGCATAGGTCAGCGCGCGCGAAAAGACCTTGGTGTTGGTGACGACATGGTCGCAATCGGTAAAGGCCACCGCGCCCGCGTCCATCAGGAACCCGATCTCGGTCATTTCGCGGCCTTCACGGCCCTTGGTCAGCGCGGCCATGGGCAGCACATTGACCGGAGTGTCGGCCTGCGCGCGGCGGGTTACAAATTCCAAAGTTTCGGGCGTGTCGATCGCGGGTGAGGTGTCGGGTCGCGTGACCATCGTGGTCACCCCACCTGCCGCCGCTGCCTGCCCGGCGGATTTATAACTTTCCTTGTGCCGCTCGCCCGGCTCGCACACTTTGACGCCAATATCGACGATGCCGGGGGCAAGGCATTTGCCCTGGCAATCGATGACCTGCCCGTCGATGGTGGGGGCCTCGCCGTCGCCCTTTGCCACAATGCGCCCATCCGCAACATGCAGCCACCCGATCGAGTCTGTGCCGCTTTCCGGGTCGATCAGGCGGGCGTTGGTAAACAGAACGGTGCTCATGGCAGGGCCCTTTCGATGGCGGCTTTGGTGGCGGCGGGGTCCGCCTGGTACTTGATCAGATGCTTGTCGCCGCCCTTGGTCACAAGCTGGACAAAGCTGCCCATGGTGTTCACAGCCTCGATCTGGTTCAGCGCAACTTTGCGCGAGCCGGGGCCGGTGAGCATGGTTTCAGTCATTTCCCACGCGGCGGTCAGTTCCTCGGAGGCCAGATACCACGCGCGCAACCCGATTGCGGCGAGGCCAGCGGGGGCTCCGGTCCAGACATAGGGGTTGCCGATCAGCCACAGAATGATCATCGCGCTAGCCATGGCTGCGGCGGCGAGCCATGCGTTGGTGCGGATATAGGCCCCCTTGTCGGGCGCGAAGATCACAGGATCAGCCACAGGGCACCTCCGACGGCCAACAACAGGACAAGGGCCAGAAAAGCCGATCCCATACGGCGCGACGCCTTGCCCCCATCGCCCGCATGTTGCGGGGCCGAGAAGGGTTTGGCGCTGTCCGTTTCGATTGCGCCGCCGGTCCAGTTTGTCGCCTCTTCCGTGAACAGGCCGATCAGCTTTAGGCGGGGATCGGGGGTCAGCGTCGCGGGGCGCCCGTGGAACGCGGCGCTGCGCAGGACCATGACCCAGCCCTCGACCGCGTCCAGCGTCGTGCGGTCCAATTGATCCTCGGACACGCCACAACCGTCGTTCAGATAGCCATATAGCCCGAGGTCTTCGAGGTCGGAGACCGGAAAGACGTCGATCTGATCCGGGTCCAGCCCGTCGACCCCCAGAACCTGATCCGCCGCACCCGGCTCGCGCAGGAACTTCGCCTCTTCGGGGCGCATGTCCAGCGTGAACAGGCGGATCACGCCGTGTTCATGGGGGGCGATGGTCAGATCGCTCATGCGGCCTCGCGAAGATTGCGGGCCAGCAGTTCCATGGCGGCCATTCGGACGGCGACGCCCATCTCGACCTGTTCCTGAATGACGGATCGGTTGATGTCATCCGCCAAGGTTCCGTCGATCTCGACACCCCGGTTCATCGGGCCGGGATGCATGACGATGGCGTCGGGTTTGGCCAGCGCCAGTTTGGCGGCGTCCAGACCGTAGCGGTGATAATATTCGCGTTCCGAGGGGATAAAGCCGCCATCCATCCGCTCTTTCTGAAGGCGCAGCATCATGACCACGTCGACCTCCCGCAGACCCTCGGCCATATCGTCATAAATCTCGGCCCCGAATTCGGCGAATTGCGCGGGCACCAGCGTCGGAGGGCCGATCAGGCGGATGCGGTTTTCCATCTTGCCCAGCAGGATCAGGTTCGAGCGTGCCACGCGCGAATGCGCCACATCCCCGCAAATGGCGATGTTCAGACGGTGCAGGCGGCCCTTGGCCCGGCGGATGGTCAGCGCATCCAGCAGAGCCTGCGTGGGATGTTCATGTTTGCCATCCCCGGCGTTCAGCACGGCGCAGTTCACCTTTTGCGCCAGCAGGTCCACCGCGCCGGAATGCGGATGCCGCACCACCAGCAGATCAGGGTGCATTGCGTTCAGCGTCATCGCTGTATCGATCAGCGTTTCACCCTTTTTGATCGAACTGGCCTGCATCGCCATATTCATCACATCCGCGCCCAGCCGCTTGCCCGCAATCTCGAAACTGGCCTGCGTTCGGGTCGAATTCTCGAAGAACATGTTGATCTGGGTCAGCCCCGACAACACGTCCGAGTGTTTGGCGGATTGCCGGTTCAGATCGACATATTTTTCGGCCAGATCGAGGATGGCGGTAATATCGGATTGCGACAGATGCTCGATGCCAAGAAGGTGACGATGGGCGAAACGCATTGGGCGGGCTCCTGTCTGACAATCGGACCGCTTATAGAAAGCCGCGCGGGCCAAGGCAACCTAAGGATCGGACCCTTCGGGCAATATCTCGCACCCGCCTTCGGGCAGGCACCGCTCGCCGGGTTTGCACCATTTGCCATAGCCGCAATCGACCGCCTTGACCGGGACACAGCCCTGATTTCGCGAGCATTTGAAGCCCGGTCGGCATTGCGACCCGGTTTTTTCGCACAGGAACCATCCGGCGCGGGAACAGCCACCTTGCGGCAGGCAGAACGATCCGCGCGCACAAATCCGGCCATCGGCGCAGGGTTGCGGCAGGTTCAGGTGGAGATCGGGCTGGATCGGCTCGCACTCACCACGCCCGTTGCAGCGGTTGCCACTGCGGCAATCCAGGCTTGAATTGCAGGCGTTCGCGGCCTTTGGCGCACAGCGGGTGCTGCCCGGAACACAGCGTTCAAACGGGCCGCAGGATCGACCGCCACCGCAATAGGTGCCGCCCAACGGGATGCAGTGCCCGTCAAAGCTGCACCTCTGCCCCGCCGAGCAGCATCGGCTGCCGCATTGAAACTGTCCGCCCCGGCATTGCGTGCCACGGTCGAAAAGCTGCGCCGAGGCCGGGCCGGAGAGGGGGACCAACAGAAAGAAAATCAAAAGGAATCGCAGGATCGACAACATGGTTGGCGTCATGGTCGGTGCGACCCTGCGCCGTGACAAGGTCTATTCGCTTTCCCTCAGTCAAAAGCTGGTTAGATTGAGAGGCATGGAATCGGGCTTGGACTATCATACTGCGCGGGCGCTGCTGGACTGGCAGATCGAACTGGGCGTGACCGAAGCCATCGGGGACGCGCCGGTGGACCGTTACGCGTTGCCCGATACCGCGCCCAAACCGAAGAAACCTGCCACCCCGCAGGCGGCACCGGCTAAGCCCAAGCAGGTCGATCCGGTCGCGATTGCGAAATCCGCCGCGCAGAATGCAGGGTCACTGGACCAGTTGCGCGCAGCGATGGAGGCGTTCGACCATTGCGAGTTGAAACGCGGTGCGCGCCAGTTGGTGTTTGCCGATGGCACGCCGGGCGCGCGGGTGATGATCATCGGTGAGGCACCGGGCCGGGATGAAGATCGCGAGGGCAAGCCTTTTGTCGGTCGCGCAGGGCAATTGCTGGATCGGATGCTGGCGGCGATTGATCTGGATCGGCGCGAGAACGTCTATATCACCAATGTGCTGCCCTGGCGGCCGCCGCAAAACCGGGATCCCAAGCCGGAAGAGATCGGCATGATGAAGCCGTTTCTGGAACGCCATGTGGCGCTGGCCAGGCCCGAGGTGTTGGTGGTGATGGGCAATATCAGCTGTCAGGCGGTGCTGGGCAAACGCGGCATCACGCGGCTGCGCGGCAATTGGGATCAGGCGCTGGACCTGCCGGTGATCCCGATGTTCCACCCCGCCTACCTGTTGCGCCAGCCACAGATGAAGCGGCAGGCCTGGGCAGATCTGCTGGAGTTGAAAGCACGGCTGGGGGCAGGGTGATGCGGATTCTGGCCTTCTCGGACCTGCATATGGCGCGCAACCGCGCCGCCGAGCTGGTTGCGGCCAGTGCCGAAGCTGATCTGGTGATCGGGGCCGGGGACTATTGCAATATGCGGCAGGGGCTGGATGAAGCGATGCAGATGCTTTCGGGTATTTCAGCACCATTGGTTCTGGTTCCCGGCAACGCCGAAAGCGCGGGTGAGTTGATCGACGCCGCCCCCGAAGGCGTGCATGTGCTGCACGGTACTGGCATGACCGTCGATGGGGTGCGCCTGTTCGGTCTGGGCTATGGCGTGCCGGTGACGCCCTTTGGCGCCTGGTCTTGTGACATGACCGAGGCCGAAGCGACGGAATTGCTGGATCGCTGCGACGGCGCGGATGTTCTGATCGTGCATTCGCCGCCCAAAGGTTATGGCGATACCACGTCGCAGGGCATCTCGGTCGGTTCGGTCTCGGTGCGCGATGCGGTGGAAAGACTGCAGCCCGGTCTGGTGTTTTGCGGCCATATCCACGACAGCTGGGGCTATCGCGGCACATTGGGGCGGTCGCAGATCGCCAATCTGGGGCCAAAGGCAAACTGGTTCGAGGTACCCTCATGATCGACACCGTCACGCTGCTGGCCTTTATCCCGGCGGCCATGGTTCTGAATTTTACCCCTGGCGCGGATATGATGTTCTGTTTCGGGCAGGGGCTGCGTTCCGGCGCAAAACCGGCGCTTGTGGCCAGTGCCGGGGTTTCGCTGGGGCTGATGGTGCATGTGCTGCTGGCCGGGCTGGGCCTTGGGGCATTGGTGTCTTCAATGCCGTGGCTGTTCGATGTCATCCGCTGGATGGGCGTTGCCTATCTGCTGTATCTTGCGTGGGGCGCGATCCGGAACGGTGCGGTTTCAGCAGAGGGGTCGGTCAGGCCGACCCGCATGGCCTTTCGGGATGGTTTGGTGGTGAACCTGACCAACCCGAAGGTGATCCTGTTTGTTCTGGCCTTCATCCCGCAATTCGTTGATCCCAACTCGGGGTCGATCCTTGCGCAGTTCCTGATCTTTGGGGTCATCATCGCGCTGGGCGGGTTTGTGGTGAACGGGCTGGTCGGTGTGTTCGCCGGCGGAGCGGGCAAGCTTCTGATTTCGAACCCGCGCGCCTCGCGCATCATGGGTTGGGTCACCGGAGGGATATTCATCACTTTGGCGGCCCGGCTGGCAATCATGGAAAGGGCCTGACGCTGCATGTCGCGCATCGATGAGAGTATGGAGTTTATCCCGGTCCGCATTGCGGTGTTGACCGTGTCGGACACGCGTTCGCTGGACGAAGACCGCTCGGGCCAGACATTGGTGGACCGGATCGAGCGGGCAGGGCATGTGCTGGCTGATCGTAAGATCATCCAAGACGAGCGCGCCGAAATAGCGGCGCAGCTGCGGCTGTGGATCGGCGACCCCGAAATAGACGTCGTGATCTCGACCGGCGGCACCGGACTGACCGGGCGCGATGTGACGGTCGAGGCGCATCGCGATGTTTATGAAAAAGAGATCGAGGCGTTCAGTACCGTATTCACCATCATATCGATGGAGAAAATCGGCACCTCGGCCGTACAGTCCCGCGCCACTGGCGGGGTCGCCGGAGGAACCTATCTGTTTGCGCTGCCCGGCAGCCCCGGAGCCTGTAAGGATGCGTGGGACGGGATATTGGAAAAACAACTCGATTACCGCCACCGCCCCTGCAATTTCGTGGAAATAATGCCCCGATTGGACGAACATCTGCGACGGAAGTAGACTGGTCCTACGTTCAAGACCTTATAACCGCTTTGTGGCTTGGCATATTTGGCGGTCCGGCTACATTTTGCACAAGGCAGCCCATTGCAACCCGGGGTAAGTGAGAATGCGTTTTCTAAGGCAAAGTCTTGTCGGTGTCTTTCTGGCGTCGCTGACGCTGGCTTTGCTGTTTGTGGCCGCGCAAATCATCTCTGGCGCGGTGCAGGACGTACTGACGCGCGAGAACGAACAACCTCAGGCGCGCGAGCGGGTCTTTGCGGTAACCGTCCGACAGGCCGAGCTTGAGACCGTCACCCCCTATCTGGAAGCGTTTGGTGAGGTGCAAAGCCGCCGCAGGCTGGAGCTACGCGCGGCACTGGGCGGGCGCGTGGTTGCTCTGGCTGATGATTTTGAGGATGGCGGCACCGTCATAGCGGGCGAGGTGCTGGTTGAGCTGGACCCGGCGGATGCGCAATCTGCCTTGGATCGCGCCAAATCGGATTTGCTGGATGCCCAGTTCGAAGAACGCGACGCCGAACGCTCGTTACTGCTGGCACAGGATGAGTTGAAATCGGCAGAAGCCCAGGCGGACCTGCGAGACCGCGCCCTGCAACGGCAACGCGATCTGGAATCCCGCGGTGTGGGGGCTACGGCCAGCGTGGAAGAGGCCGAATTGTCCGCCGCCGCCGCCCAGCAATCGGTTCTGGCGCGCCGCATTGCCTTGGCGCAGGCCGAGTCGCGTGTGGATCAGGCAACCACGCTGTTTGCGCGGGCACGGATTGCGCTGGAAGCGGCGGAACGCGATCTGGATGATATGACCATCCGCGCCCGGTTTGGCGGTACGCTGACCGATGTCACCTTAGTCGAGGGGCGATTGGTGTCGGCCAATGAAAAGCTGGCCGAGCTGGTGGACCCAAATGCGCTGGAGGTGGCGTTCAGAGTTTCTACGGCGCAGTTTGTGCGATTGCTGGATGACACGGGCGCACTGATCGACGCGCCGGTGACTGTCTCACTTGAGGTAACAGGGACCGACCTGACCGCCCAAGGCCGGATCAGTCGGGATAGCGGATCAGCCGGGGAAGGGCAGACCGGACGTCTGATCTTTGCCCGGCTGGACACCGCCTCGGGCTTCAAGCCGGGGGATTTCGTGACCGTGACCGTGCAGGAACAACCTTTGGATGCGGTGGTGCGTTTGCCATCCTCGGTTCTGGATGCGGCTGGAACGGTTCTGGTTCTGGGCGCAGATGACCGGTTAGAGGCGCTGCCGGTGCAGTTGATCCGGAGGCAAGGCGATGAGGTGCTGTTGCGCGGCGAAGGTCTGGAAGGCCGCGAGGTCGTGATTGGCCGGACGCCTCTGTTGGGCTCGGGCGTTCGTGTCCGCCCCTTGCGGGTCGAGGCAAATGCCGACGCGGATATGGTCGAACTGACGGATACGCAGCGTGCACAACTCATGGCGCAGGTGGAAGCCAGCGAAGGCATGCCGCAGGACGTCAAATCCCGCATGTTGGGTCAGTTGGAGGCGGCGCAGGTCCCCGCCTCGCTTGTCCGGCGTATTGAAAACCGGGCCGGGGGCTAAGCGCCATGATGCGCGAGATCCCAAGCGCGGCCGGTGGTATCCTCAGCTATTTCACCCGGCACCGGACGGTCGCCAATTTGCTGCTGCTGGTCATGCTGGTGCTGGGGGCCGCAGCGATCCCGAACATGCGCGCGCAGTTCTTTCCGGATGTCATTCTGGAACGGGTCGATGTGGCGGTTGAATGGGACGGTGCAGGCCCCGAGGATGTCGACAATGGTATCGTTCAACTGCTGGAACCCGAGTTGCTGGCGGTTGAAGGTGTCACCAGCACAACGGCTACCTCACGCGAAGGTTCGGCCAGCATCCGGTTGGAGTTCGAGCCCAACTGGGACATGGCCCGCGCCATCGAAGAAGTCCGCACCGCCGTGGACAGCGTCACTAACCTGCCGGTGGACGCCGAAGAACCTTCAATCCGGCGCGGCGCGTGGCGGGATCGCGTTACGGATGTGGTTGTCACGGGTCCGGTTGCGCCTGACCAGTTGGCGAAGTTCACCGATGAATTGATCAACCGGCTATTTGCGGTCGGTGTTACCCGCACCACGATCCGGGGACTGGCGGCTCCGCGCGTTGTGGTCGAGGTGCCGACCGCTCAGCTGATCGCCAACGATATCGCTCTGGCCGATATCGCGACAGCCATCGCGGCCGAGGTCAATGCCAGCCCCGCCGGTGATGTCAGCGGTGCCAATGCCCGCATTCGGACGGGGGCCGAGAAACGCACACCGGAAGAGATCGAAGGCATCACGCTGCGCAACTTTGCGGATGGGTCCAAACTGCTCGTGGGTGATGTGGCGACGATCCGGGTCGAAGGGGTCAATCGCAACCGCAGCTACTTTGTGGGTGAGAACCCGGCCATGTCCATCCGGGTGGACCGCTCGAATCTGGGTGACGCCATCGGTATCCAGCATTCGGTCGAAGATGTCGTCGCCGAAATGCAGGCCAGCCTGCCCGAAGGTGTCACGGTTGAACTGATCCGCACCCGCGCGCAGGCGATCACGGATCGGCTGGATATTCTGATCGACAACGGCCTTGTCGGGCTTGGGTTGGTCGTCTGCCTGCTGTTTTTGTTCCTCAACGCCCGGATCGCCTTTTGGGTGGCGGCAGGAATCCCGGTCGCGATGTCAGCGGCGATTGCGCTGATGTATCTGGGCGGTTTGTCGCTGAATATGGTGTCCTTGTTCGGCCTGATCATCACGCTGGGCATCGTCGTCGATGACGCGATTGTGGTGGGCGAACACGCCGATTTCCGTGCCCGCCGATTGGGCGAACCGCCCATGGTTGCCGCCGAGCGCGCCGCCCGGCGCATGGCCATGCCGGTCTTTGCGGCCACGATCACCACGGTAATCGCCTTTTTCGGCCTGACCCTTGTCGGTGGTCGGTTCGGAGAGTTGATCCGAGATATTCCCTTTACCGTGATCGCCGTTCTGGCGGCCTCACTGATCGAATGCTTCCTGATCCTGCCCAACCACATGGCCCATGCCATCGCGCATTCGGCCAAGGAACATTGGTACGACCTGCCCAATCGGGTCGTGAACCGGGGGTTCCGCTGGGTGCGGGATCATCTGTTCCGGCCCTTCATCGCCTGGGTCATCTGGGCGCGGTATGTGGTCGTCGCCCTGATGATCGTTATTCTGGCCAGCCAGATTGCCCTGTTCATCCGAGGCGACGTGAACTGGCGGTTCTTCAATGCGCCCGAGCGTGGCTCGGTCACCGGCAACTTCATCATGGCCGAAGGCGCCACCCGCGCCGATACGCTTGAAATGATGCGCCAGTTGCAGCAGGCCACCGATGAGCTGGGACAGATTTACGAGGAACGCCATGGCCGCAACCCCATCGACTATGTTCTGGCCGAGGTTGGCGGCAGTGCCGGGTTTGGTCTGTCCGCCGCCGAGGGCAAGGACGACGATTTGCTGGGTGGTATTTCGATCGAACTGATCGACGCCGACCTGCGCCCTTATTCGAGCTTTGAGTTTGTGGGCGAGTTGCAGGAATTCGTACCCCGCCACCCCAAGGTCGAATTGATCAGTTTCCGCGGCTGGCGATCCGGCCCCGGCGGTGATGCCATCGATGTGCAGTTCTATGGCTCGGATGTGAATACTCTCAAGGCGGCGTCAGAGGATTTGCAGACCGAATTGTCGAAATTCCCCGAGGTCTCGGCGCTTGAGGATAATCTGGCTTATGACAAGGAAGAATTCATTCTGGACCTGACTGCGCAAGGTCAGGCGCTGGGCTTCCGGATCGAAACCTTGGGTCGGGTTCTGCGCAACAGGCTCAACGGGATCGAGGCTGCGACCTTCCCCGATGGTCCCCGCAGTGCTGAGATCCGTGTGGAATTGCCCGAGGGCGAACTGACCGCCGATTTTCTTGAACGCACGCTGATGCGCACCCCGGACGGGGTCTATGTGCCGCTGGCCGATATCGTCTCGGTCGAACGCAAGTCGGGCTTCTCGACCGTACGGCGTGAAAACGGGCTGCGGGTGATTTCGGTCAATGGCGACATATCCGAGGACGATCCGACCCGCGCGGCCGAGATCGAACGCGCGCTGAACGAAGAGATTCTGCCCAATATCGCCGCCGAACGTCAGGTCGAATGGCGCATGGCGGGCCTCAGCGAACAAGAGGATGAGTTCCTGTCCGAGGCGCGCACAGGCCTGATCCTGTGTCTGACCGGGATCTATCTGGTACTGGCCTGGGTCTTTGCCAGCTGGTCGCGGCCCTTAGTGGTGATGGCAATCATCCCGTTTGGCTTGGTGGGCGCGATCTGGGGGCATTACATCTGGGACGTACCGCTGAGCATGTTCACGGTTGTGGGTCTGCTGGGCATGACCGGGATCATCATCAACGACTCGATTGTGCTGGTGACGACCATCGATGGCCACCAGCAGGAACGCGGATTGGTGCCGTCTATCGTCGAAGGCACAGCGGACCGGTTGCGCCCTGTGATGCTGACCACGCTGACGACGGTGCTGGGGCTGACGCCTTTGCTGTATGAAGGCTCTCAGCAGGCGCAGTTCCTGAAGCCCACGGTGATCACTCTGGTCTACGGGTTGGGCTTTGGCATGTTGCTGGTTCTGGTGCTGGTTCCGGCCCTGCTGGCGATCCTGAACGACGTATCGCGTCCGATGACAGCCATGCGCCGAGCTGTCCGCGCCCCGGATCGGGTGATGCAGGGGGCAGTTGCCGCCACGGGCGCGGCGCTATTGTTCTGGTTTGCCGTGACAATGGTCTGGCCAGCGTTGACAGGCGCTCCGGTCGGTGCCCTGTCCGCCCTCTATTCGGGTGATGAAGGGGTGGCCGTTCTGAACATGGGTCTGGGCGCATTTCTGGTTGGGGCGATCCCGATTGTCGTCCTCAGCTTTATAGCCTCTGGGATGCTTTACGCGAGGCTGAAAGATCATGTTGGCCCTTAGCCTTCGCGCAGAGCATATTCCAGAAGTTGACGAACCCGTGCGCTCATCGGCAGATCGCCCTGCCGTATTTGCTCAATCGGAAACCAGCGCGCATCCAGTGCATCATCGCCTGCGACCGGCGCGCCGGATTGATAGCGGCAGGCCACGCCGACCAGCAGGTAGTGGGAGATCACAAGGCCCGCCTCATCCCGCCGCAGCATGTCCAGATTGTCCAGATAATGTGTTGGCTGCGCAGTGACCGAGGTTTCCTCGAATAGCTCTCGCTGCGCAGCCTCCAAAACGGTTTCACCCCATTCCAGGTGACCGCCGGGAAAGCCCCACAATCCCCGGTCAGGCTGTTTGCTGCGTTGCACCAGCAGAACCTGATCCTGATGCAGCACAACCGCCAGCGCGCCGATCTTCGGGGTTTGGGTCATGCGATCACCCAGCGGTGCAGCCCTGAATGTCCACGGCGTGGTTAGCGCCCAATACCGTGATCCGAATCTCGGACCGGTCCAGCGCAAAAGGCGCGCCAGAGGCATTGATGACCTCGGCAGTTGCGATCAGCGTGCCACCTTGCCGGACGGTTTTGGGCTGCGAAGCCCACAGCACCGGATTGCCGGGTTCTATCACCGCGATCTCTTGCCCACCCGCCGAAGGCATGGTCACACGTGCCTCGATCTGCATGCCGTCCGCCGTTGGGGTCAAACTACACCGCGCAGCGGATACGTTGGCCTCACGCGCGGAAAACGGGCGCTGGGCCAGTGCTGCGGCGATGGCAGGGTTGCGGCCCGCTTCGGCATCCAGCGTGTGGTCGAAATCCAGCCGTTCGGGGATGCAGACATCCTTGCAGACGCCCAAATCCATCTCACCGCGCAGACGCACGGGCTTGGCCGGGTTCTTCGGCGTGATCTCGACCGGCAGAACCAGTTGATCCTCGTATCCGATAGATTGCAGGCCGTTCTGGTCAAACACATCGGGCGCGGGCCATGTGATTGACACATCGCCCACGTTGCGCGACCCGTTCCAGTCGAATTGCGGCGGAATGCCCGCATCGCCCGGTGCGCGCCAATAGGTCTTCCACCCGTCCTTCAAAGTCAGGCGCAAGGCCCCCATATAGGTCCCATTGGCGGTGCGGCCACCATCCAGAATGTCCAGCCTGACAACTCCGTCCAGCCCCTGCGCGGTGGCCGGAAAGATCATGCAAAAACAGGCCGCGATGGTGGCGGCAAGGGATTTCATCAGCGTGTTCATTGCCTATACATGCGCGGTGCGGCACGAAAATCCAAGTCACGTTCGGGTCACCTGACTGAAATCTGCGGAAAACCCCGCTGCCGACTTGCCAATCCCTGCGCCGCAGGGTCATTGTGAAGCTGAGTTGAAAAAGAGAAGCCACCCAATGGACCTGACCGGAAAACTGTTGATTGCGATGCCCGGCATGGGCGATCCGCGATTCGACCACTCGGTTGTCTATATGTGCAGTCATGGCGACGATGGCGCGATGGGTCTGATCGTGAACAAACCCTCGGACCTGCGGATCAAGGCCCTGCTGGGGCAGTTGAACATCGCCTGCAGTATCCCGATTGTGGGCGAGCGGCTTGTGCATTTCGGTGGCCCGGTCGAGATGTCGCGCGGCTTTGTCCTGCACAGCGCAGATTACGAGGCCAACCTGCATTCCATGCAAATCTCGGATGATTTCAGCATGACCGCGACGCTGGATGTGCTGGAGGATCTGGCCTCGGGCCGGGGGCCGCTGAATTCTGTGCTCGCACTGGGCTATTCCGGCTGGGGGCCGGGGCAATTGGAAGATGAGATCGCAATGAATGGCTGGCTGACGACCGAGGCGAGCTCGAAACTCGTGTTTGATGTGCCCGACGACGAAAAGTGGGAGGCCGCCTTGGCCACGCTGGGCGTCGATCCCCTGACCCTGTCGGCCAGCGCGGGCCGCGCCTGATCAGCTGTCGCGTGGGGCCGCGGCCCGGCGCAGGCGGTCATTGATCGCAGCCCCAAGATCATGGTCCGGGATCGGAGACACGGCAATCGGCCGGCCCGTTTCATTCAAGCTGTGCAGTGCCGCAAACAGGTTGGCGGCGGCCTCGGGCAAGTTTCCGGCTTCAGACAGGTTCAGATCGCAATCGACAGGGCCAAAGCCCAAAAGAACCTCATCGCCTTGCCTGCTCTGCGCGTTCAGGCGCACGGGCGCATCCGGGGCATAATGTGACTGTAATTGCCCGGGCGCGGTCAGCAGGTCGCCGGATTGGTGCAGGTGCAGGCGGGTGTTGAGGGCGGTCTCGACCGCTTCCAGCGCCACACCTCCGGGGCGCAGCAAGGTCGGCTCTCCGGCCAGCCCCACGATTGTGGATTCCAGACCCACGCCACAAGGGCCATCATCCAGAATGGCTGCGATCCGGCCTCCAAGGCCTGCACGCACATGCTGGGCAGTCGTCGGACTGATTTGACCTGAGGGGTTCGCCGACGGGGCCGCGACCGGCCCGTCAAAGGCGGTCAGCAGATCGCGGGCGGTTTGATGCGCGGGCACCCGCACCGCCAGCGTGTCCAGCCCCGCCGTGACCAGTGAAGAAATCCCGTGCCCGTCGCGCAAAGGCAGAACCAGTGTCAGCGGGCCGGGCCAAAAGGCATTGGAAAGGGTTTCCGCGTGATCCGACCATTCGACAAACCGCCGCGCAGCCTCGGCCGAAGCGACATGGGCGATCAGCGGGTTAAAGCTGGGGCGGCCCTTGGCCTCGTAAATCGCGGCCACGGCCTCTCCGTTGCGGGCATCGCCGCCAAGGCCATAGACCGTCTCGGTTGCAAAGGCGACCAGCAGGCCCTGACGCAGCAGGTCAGCCGCGCGCGCGATGCCGTCTGGGTCTGCTGTCAGATCGAGAGTTGTGGGGATCATGTCTGGTGACGCCGCGTTTTGGTTGCTTGCAACATAAGGACAGGTAGGTAATGCACCCAAGCCTTGATGCATACCGGTGCCGGGCCGGAATTCCAAGCCCGCCTGCGCAATACCGGTCAGACAGCCCCCGAGGGACAACATGATATACCGCGCACCGATTTCAGACTACGAGTTCCTGTTTCAAAATGTGGTCGAATTCGATCAGATTGCGGCGACCGAAAGGTTTGCCGATGCCAGCCCCGACGTCGTCAGCGCGATCCTGTCCGAGGCGGGCAAGATGTGTGAAGAGATTCTGGCCCCACTGAACGCCACCGGCGATCTGAAACCGGCACGGTTGGAGGATGGTGTGCTGCACAGCCCGCCCGGCTATGCGGATGGCTGGGCCGCGATTGCCGAGGGCGGCTGGATCGGGATCAGCGGCGACCCCGAGCATGGCGGTATGGGCCTGCCGATGACCGTCACCACCGCCGTGAACGAGATGATGAGCGCGGCCTGCCTGTCACTGCAGGTGGCCCCGCTGATGAGCCAGGGGCAGATCGAAGCCCTGCAGCACCATGCCAGTGACGCGCTCAAGGCGCTGTATCTGCCCAAGCTGATGACCGGTGCATGGTCGGGCACGATGAACCTGACGGAACCGCAGGCAGGCTCGGATGTTGGGTCGCTGACATCGAAGGCCGAACCCAACGGCGATGGAACCTATGCGATCTCGGGGCAGAAGATCTTTATCTCATGGGGTGACAACGACTTTGCCGAAAATATCTGTCATCTGGTGCTGGCACGCTTGCCGGATGGGGTGCCGGGCACAAAGGGGATTTCGCTGTTCCTGGTGCCCAAGTTTATCCCGGATGCCGATGGCAATCCGGGTGCGCGCAATGATCTGAAGGTTGTTTCAATCGAGCATAAGCTGGGTCTGCACGGCTCGCCCACCTGTGTGATGCAATATGACGGTGCAACCGGTTGGCTGGTGGGGCAGGAACATGGCGGCATGGCAGCCATGTTCACCATGATGAACAACGCGCGGCTGGGCGTGGGCGGGCAGGGCATCGGTGTGGCCGAAGCCGCCTATCAGCACGCGCTGGCCTACGCGCAGGATCGCAAGCAGGGCAAAACCCCTTCAGGGACAATCATTGACCACGCCGATGTGCGCCGAATGGTCGCCGATATGCGCGCCGATACCTTTGCGGCCCGTGCGATCATGCTGGCCAATGCTGCCGCCATCGACATGGCCGAAGCGACAGGCGACGCTGATTGGGTGGCCCGCGCTGCATTGCTGACCCCGATCTCCAAGGCGTTCGGGTCCCGCACCGGGATGCGCGTGTCTGAAACCGGCATTCAGGTGCATGGCGGCATGGGCGTGATCGAGGAAACCGGGGCGGCTCAGTTCTACCGCGATGTCCGTGTGACCGCGATCTACGAAGGCACCAACGGTATTCAGGCGATGGACCTTGTCGCCCGCAAGATGATGGACGGGGGCGAGGCGGCTTCGCGCCTGCTGGACGAGATCGAAGATCACGCCGAACAGGCCCGCGCCACTGTGCCCGATCTTGCCGGTCCCGTGTGGGAGGCGACCGAGTCCCTGCGCGAAGCAACCGAATGGATGGTGTCACAGGGCAACATGAATGACCGCTTTGCCGGGGCGCTGGCTTATCTGCACGCCTTCGCGCGGGTTCTGGGCGGGCATTTCCATCTGAAAGCCGCCCTGGCGGACCCAAAGGGCCCACGTGGCAAGCTGGCGCGCTATTACATCAAAGCGCTGCTGCCCGAATATACCGGCCTGCTGGCGCAAGCGCAGAACGGGTCGGTGGACCTGTTTGCCCTTAGCGCGGATGATCTGTCGGCATGATGGACGACCTGCACTCTCCGGCCATCCGCTACCCCTGGCCCGAGCCGCCTGCACCCGGCGAGGCCACGCGGATTGCCGAAGGTGTGCTGTGGATCCGACTGCCGCTGCCGATGGCGCTGGACCATGTGAATGTCTACGCGCTGGATGACGGTGACGGCTGGACCATCGTCGACACTGGGATGTCGTCGCGGAAAACCCGCGTGATCTGGCAGGATCTGATGTCCGGGCCGCTGGGCGGCAAACCCGTCCACCGGGTTGTGGCCACGCATCATCACCCCGATCACATCGGCAACGCGGGCTGGTTTCAGTCCGAATACGGCGCTGAACTGGTGACCAGCCGAACCGCATGGCTGTTCGCGCGCATGCTGACGCTGGACGTGCAGGAAAGCTGGCCGCAGGAAACGCTGGATTTCTACCAAAGCGCCGGAATGGCGGCCGAGGTTCTGGATAAACGCAAAGCCGACCGCCCCTTTAACTTTGCCGACAGCGTCTATCCCATGCCGCTTGGGTTCACCCGCATCCAGCAGGGCGACGTGTTCCGCATGGGCGGGCGGGACTGGGACGTGCATATGGGCAACGGCCACGCGCCGGAACATGTCACGCTCTGGAGCCGCGACGATGATCTGGTTCTCAGCGGCGATCAGATCCTCAGCTCGATCAGTCCCAATCTGGGCGTCTACGCGACCGAGCCCATGGCCGACCCGATCTCGGGCTGGCTGGAGGCGTGTGAACGGCTTGCAACCCTGGCGCGGCCCGAACATCTGGTTCTGGGCGGGCACAAATTGCCGTTCACTGGCCTGCCGCTGCGGATGCGGCAGTTGATCGACAACCATCACGGTGCGCTTAAGCGCTTGTTGAAAGACCTGACCGAACCCAAAGCCGCCGCCGAGTGTTTTGCGCCCCTGTTCAAACGGTCGATCGGCGAGGGGGAATATGGCCTGGCCCTGGTCGAAGCGGTTGCACATATGAGCCATCTTTACCACATTGGAGCTGTCACCCGGACGCGCCGTGCAGACGGTGCCTGGGTCTACCAACGCAAAGGGTAAAGAATGCAGGACGAGATCGAAACCTCAGCCGAAGCTGCCGAAGCGGCGGCCCTGCCGCGCTGCTACGAGGTCCACGCCAACGCCGAGGCCGAATCCGGTTCGAAAACCCTGCCGGAACCCTTGCAACAACCGGTCGAGACCAAAAGCCCGGCCCAATGGGCATACGAACGTCTGATCCTTTACATCCAGAACTTTGAAAAGACGCTGGATGGAGATCAGGAGGTTGCGATGGGCTTCACCGGCGGTGACGCGGGTGTCATGCGGATCGAAGGGATGGGGTATTTCGACCCCGATGTCATCACCTTCTACGGCTCGGATGGATCGGGCGCCCGCACCCAGCTGGTACAGCATGTCAGCCAGTTGAATGTCATGCTGCGCGCTTTGCCGAAATCGGTCGAGGACAAGCCCGCCAACCGCATCGGGTTCCGTCTGGCCGCAGATCTGGAAGAAAGCTGACTTGCAATTCACGCTTTCGCAGCCTTGAATGAGTAAACCGTTCAGGAGGCCGCGCAAGTGTCAGATTTCTCAGCCGTTACACATGCCTATGGTGCCGCCTGGCGGCGGCGGCGTGTCTTTGTGCCCGTCTACCTTGCCGTCCGCCTGTTGCTGATCGCGCTGATTGCACCGGGCGTGGCGGCGGCGGTCAATCTCGCGGTGTCCCTGTCCAATCAAACGGCCCTGACGGATCAGGACATCGCAGCCTTCATTCTGTCCCCCGCCGGGTTCATCGCCGCACTTGTGGTGCTGAGCCTGTTTCTGATGGCCGAGGTTTTTGTCTTTGCGGTCATGGCGGGTTCGCTTCGCATGGGCGAACCCGATCCGTGGCGCGCAGGCAGCTCTTCGATCCGCCTGGTTCTGTCGCGCCTGCCCGCGCTGTTCAACTTTGCAGCGCGCTTTATCCTGCGCGTTCTGCTTCTGGCGCTGCCCTTTCTGGCCATTTCCGGCCTGATCGCGTGGTGGTGGCTGACCGAATATGACATCAACTACTACCTGACCTTCCACCCACCCGCCTTCTGGATCGCTGTGTTGATGATCGGGGCGGTGATGCTTGTGATGGCATGGGTCCTGATCCGCAAGCTATCTGCCTGGGCGCTTTCGCTGCATCTGGTGCTGTTTGAAAACGTTCACCCGGCGCATGTGTTCAATATCAGCGCATCGCGGATGGAGGGTAATCGGGGCCGTCTGAAACTGTCGCTGGTGCTGTGGCTGGCCACGCGCCTTGTTATCGCGGCAGTGATTGCGTGGGTTGCGGGTCTCCTGTTTGCACTGGTGCCATTGCAGGGCAGCGGTCATCTGCGTCTGGCCTTGATCTACAGCCTGATCATTGCGGGGCTTTGGGCCTTGGCCGGGTTGGTGCTGGCGGCCACGGCGCTGGGCGCTTTGGCGGATTTGCTGGACCGGTTCTTTGAACCGCAGACAGCCGACCTGCCGCATCCCGAACCGGGGCGTCTGGGGGTGCCGCTGTTCACCGCTGTAGGTCTGGCCTTGATCGCCGTGCTGGCAGGTGTTTGGTTTGGTCAAAACCTGCTGGAAAGGGTGCAGGCCCCGGACCGGGCCGAGGTGATCGGCCACCGCGGGGCGGCGGCGTTGCGACCTGAAAACACCATGGCCTCGGTCCTGAAAGCCATCGAGGACGGCGCGGACTGGGTTGAGATCGACGTACAGGAAACGGCGGATGACGTGGTGATCGTCGCCCATGACAGCGATTTCATGAAACTGGCCGGGGTCAATCTGAAGGTTTGGGACGCCACGATGGAGGATGTGGCCAAGATTGATATCGGCAGCTGGTTTGGCCCCGAATATGCCGATCAGCGCACCCCGACGCTGCGAGAGGTTTTGGAGGCCACAAAGGGCAGTTCCAAGGTCATTATCGAGCTGAAATACTACGGTCACGATATTGATCTGGAGAACCGCGTGGCCGCTTTGGTCGAAGAGTTGGGAATGCAGGACGACATTGCCACCATGTCGCTGAAATACCCGGCTGTGCAGAAGATGAAGGCGATCCGGCCCGACTGGCGGACGGGCGTTCTGGCCGCGACTGCCGTGGGTGATCTGTCCGGGTTGGAGGGGGATTTTGTTGCCGTGAACGCGGCGACGGTCTCGCCGGGGCTGATCCGGTCCGTTCAGGATGCGGGCAAGGACATTTATGTCTGGACGGTGAATGATCCGCTGCAAATGTCTGCCATGGCCTCGATGGGGGTGGACGGGCTGATTACCGACCGCCCAGCCATGGCGCGCGAGGTTTTGCGCGTTCGTGCCGAGATGGGACCGGCAGAGCGGTTGCTGCTGTGGCTGGCCACAAGTTTCGGAATGCAGGTCGATACCGAGGCGATGCGCGATGACAGCCCATAAGCTGGCGCTGTTTCTGATCTGCCTGTCGGGGCCTGCCGTCGCGCAGGACCTGATGCGCAGCGTCGAAATGCCTGCCCACCGGGCCTTGATCGCGCAGCGGGGCGTCGAACCTCTGACACCGTTTGAAACGGACGGATGTTCGGGCGGGTTGTCGGCCAGTTGGCGCTGGGTGGCAGACACCTTCCCGCAGATCGGTGAATTGTATCAGGCGCATCCCCCTTGGGAGGAATGTTGCGTCATCCACGATCGTGCCTATCACAACGCAGGTGGGGCCTTGCGCGCGGAAGACAGCTTTGACGCGCGCCTTTCTGCGGATCAAACCCTGCGCGCCTGCGTCAAGGACCATGGCGACAGCCATGCCGAGGAATACGCAGTGCGCTATCAGATGACCCCTGATCAGATCCGAAACGTCCATGCACTGACCGCTGATGCCATGTACGGTGCCGTTCGCTTTGGCGGTGGCCCGTGCAGCGGTTTGCCCTGGCGCTGGGGATTTGGATATCCGGGATGTTCCGTGTTCGGAGAACGCACCCCTGCGGGTGAATGACGTCGTGCACCTGCGCGCGAATGACGTGGTGACAGCCTGACTCTTTTCGACTATCCAACTGGAAAACACGCGAATTGGGATTCTTAGACACATGGCTGACCACAAGCACGGCGAAATGGACATCACCGTCCAGGAAAAAACCTTTAACGGCTTTATCAAGGCCACCACATGGTGTGTGGTTGTCATCGCCTTCCTTTGCCTGTTCCTCGCGGTTTTCGCGTCCTAAACCGCAGCGGGGGCGACCGTGTTCCGGATTTTGATTGCCTGCCTTCTGGCTGCAACGCTGACAGGCTGCGCGGTGTCCGACCGTCCGCAGGCAGATCAGGCCGAGATTGTCGCCCGGTCTTACCGTGACCCGGGGCCGTCTACCCTGACGCTGTATACGATGATCAATACGCGCACCGGTTCCGGCGCGCACACATCCTTGATGATCGGCGGCAGCGAGCGGGTGATCTTTGATCCTGCCGGGTCGTTTCGCGCGGACGTGGTGCCGATCAAAGACGACGTTCTTTATGGGATCACTCCGGCGGTCGAGCAAGCCTACCGCAGCTCACACGCGCGCGAATCCCATTATGCGCGGATCCAAACGATTCGGGTGAGCCCTCAGCAGGCCGAAATCGCGCTGCAGCTGGCCAAGCAAAGCGGTCCGGTTGCAGGCGCGTTCTGCGCAAACTCAACCGCCCGGATATTGCAGCAAGTGCCGGGGTTCGAGCAGATCGACGTCACGTTCTACCCGGTGAAGCTCTCGGATCAGTTTGGACAATTGCCCGGTGTCGTGACGGAAGAATACCGCGAGAATGACGATGCCGATTTGCAAAAAGGTCTGGCCGCGAACAATGCGCGCCTGAACCAGTTGGATGCGACGTCAACCCAATAGGAACAGCAACCCATAAAGGGTTGCCGCGCCGGTGAAAATCGCGGCAAGGACGTTTTTCGTCAGAACTCCGACCGATAATGCAACAGCGGCGGCCGCCATGCGCGGGATGTCGGGTTGGCCTTCGGTTGCCGTGGGCCAGACGACCAGTGGCGCAATCAGGGCCGGAATGATGGCAACCGCTGTGTAGCGCAGGTGCCGCAACAGCCACGGTGGCATCGGACGGTCGCCAACCAGCCCGATAAAGGCAAAGCGCAGGGCAAAGCTGCCGACGGCCAGCCCGACGATGATGGTCCAGATGGTGACCGGATCGACCTGAGTCATGGTGTCTTCCGCTCCAGCATCAGTTCGGTTTGCGCCCCGGCCACCATCCCTGCCGCTCCGGCGATCAGCAAACCCAGATTGAACGGGACGGCAACCGTCAGCAGCGCGACGACAATCGCAACCAGCGCGGCGACCACATGCGCCAGCGTCCGCATCATCGGGCCCACCATGGCCAGAAAGGTGATCGGCAGCGCAAAATCCAGTGCCCAGCTTTCAGGGATTTGTGCCCCAAGAACCGCACCCAGATAGGTGGTGAGCATCCAAAGCGGCGTGATCGGCGTGACCGACCCGAAGAAATACGCCATGCGCTGAGGCACGGTCATCCGGGGTTCTTTTTCGAACCGCACCACCGAGCAGGCATAGGACTGATCCACGATCAAATAGGCTGCGCAGGCCCTCTGCCACAGGGGCGCCGCCCCCAAATAAGGGGTGAGCGAGGCCGAATACATCGCCACCCGCAGGTTTACCGCCAATGCGGAGGCCAGAATGATGATGGTCGGTGCGTTGTCCTGCAGCAACTGCAGGGCCGCAAACTGTGCGGCGCCTGCAAAAACCGTGATCGAGAAGGCCATTGTCTGAACGATGTCCAGCCCGGCCTCGGTCGCGAAAACGCCGAACAGGGTCCCGAAGGGCATCGCCACGAAGATGAACGGCGTCCCGTCGCGAAAACCCTTCCAGAAGTATGACTTGGATGTGGCGGTTGCCATGGCTAAATCCTATGGTGTCCGCAGAAGAAGTAGCGGTCTTGGGAAAGGGTTGCAATTGGCCACGGAACTGGATGTCACGGACTACATCATCGCCCCAGACCCCGGCGCGGCCCGCCTGACCCGCGCGGTGGAAGGCGTGGACCAGAATGGCGAGGTCAGCCAAATCTCGGTGGTCGAGGAGCGCCCGCTGACGATATTCCTGAATTCGCAGGAAATCGTCACGGCGATGACAATCGGCGACTACCCGGAATATCTGGCACTGGGATTCCTGCGCAATCAGGGCATGTTGCTGGCCGATGACCAGATCACGCGGGTGGACTATGACGACGATCTGGAAACCGTCGTGGTCCGCACGGCGCGTGAGACCTCCTACGAGGACAAGCTGAAGAAAAAGACCCGCACCAGCGGCTGCGCCGTGGGCACCGTGTTTGGCGACATGATGGAGGGGTTGGAGGACGTGCGCCTGCCGCAGGTTCAGGTGCGCACCTCATGGCTCTATGATCTGGCCGCCAAGATCAACCGTACGCCATCCCTGTATCTTGAGGCCGGGGCGATCCATGGCACCGTGCTGTGCCGCGAGAACCGCCCGCTGGTTTATATGGAGGATGTGGGCCGCCACAACGCGGTCGACAAGATCGCAGGCTGGATGCTGTCCGAGGGTAAGGCGGCGGAGGACAAGATCCTTTACACCACCGGGCGGCTGACGTCCGAGATGGTGATCAAAACAGCGATGATGGGCATCCCGGTTCTGGCCTCACGGTCCGGTTTCACCGCCTGGGGCGTCGAGATCGCGCGCGAGGTCGGCCTGACCCTGATCGGCCGGATGCGCGGCCAGCGGTTTGTGTGCCTCTCGGGTGAGGACCGGCTGGTACGCGACGTAGACCCGGCCAGCGTCGCGGTAGAGGACAGGAAACATCGACGGAAAAGTGCGGGGTGAACATTGACATACAATTTCCATTTGTCGGAACAAATAGACGACAAAACTCTTATTAGAGCCATGGGCCCTTGCAGGCAAAATTATAGCGGGAAAGGAGCTTATTGGGGCTACTTGGCTTTGGATGCATCAAGAGGAATTTTGGCTGTTGTTGGCGGAATTGTTGTTGCTTTCATAGTGTTTCGTGCGCTTGGTACTCTACCTCTTACACAAGGTCTTTTTGCACCTGTTTCCGGAGGGGTGATTGGAGCTGGAGTACTCTATTTTGCGGAACGTTCTTCCAAAAGGCTGAAAGTCCGACAGATGCTGGCCTCGCCGATTTACAGCGGTGGAACTGACTTTATGTTCTCGCCAGAAGGTTTGGATATGCGGTCACCTCACGTAACTTGGAATGTGTCTTGGCATGCTGTTGAGCAAGTCGTCGAAGATAGGGCGGGGTTTTTCTTTTACGCAGGTGCCTTCGTGTATGTTCTGCCCAAAAAACTGTTGAGTACAGAAGAGGCTAAGACCTTCCCAAAAACAGTCGAAAACTGGCGTTCTACGGAGAAGACAAATTGATCCGCCCCCTCGGCGTTATCCTCGCAGGCGGTCTAGCAACCCGCATGGGGGGTGGTGACAAGGGCCTGTTGGAAATCGGGGGGCAAAGCCTGTTATCTCATGTTATCGAGCGGCTGTCTCCGCAGGTCGATCATCTTGCCCTCAACGCCAATGGCGACCCCAAACGGTTCGCTGATCTGAACTTGCCGGTCCTGCCGGACACGATCGAGGGTTTTGCCGGTCCATTGGCGGGCGTTCTGGCCGGGCTCGATTGGGCGGCCGAGCAGGGCGCGGACAGTATCGTGACAGCCGCCGCAGATACGCCCTTTTTCCCACGCGATCTGGTGGATCGGTTGACCGCCACAGCGCAGGGGCAGACGCATCCGCTGGTGTTGGCGACGACGCCGCGCACGGGTGAGGAGGCGTTGAAATCCGGCGGCGGCAAGCGGGTGAACCGGCACCCGACTTTTGGCCTCTGGCCGGTGGCGCTGCGCGATGATCTGCGTGCGGCGTTGAACGATGGGCTGCGTAAGGTCGTGCTGTGGACCGATCAGCACAACGGGCGCGAGGCGTTGTTTCCGGCTGACCCCTTTGATCCGTTCTTCAACGTCAATACGCCCGACGATCTGGCGCTGGCCCGAAAACTGTTGGAGCAGGCATGAGGGTTTACGGCGTCACCGGTTGGAAAAACGCGGGCAAAACCGGGTTGATGGAGCGGCTGGTGGCCGAGGTCACCGGGCGCGGGTTCACCGTTTCAACCGTCAAACATGCGCATCATTCCTTTGATGTCGACCAGCCCGGGCGCGACAGTCACCGTCACCGAATGGCGGGCGCCAGCGAGGTGCTGCTGGCCTCGGGCCAGCGCGTGGCCCTGATGCAGGAATTGCGCGGCGCGCCGGAACCTTCGCTGGAGGCTCTGCTGGCGCGTCTGTCGCCGGTCGATCTGGTGCTGATCGAAGGCTACAAACGCGAGCGTCACCCCAAGGTCGAAGCCTTCCGCGCTGAGCCAGGCAATGATCTGATCGCGACCCGAGACGACACGATCCGCGCGGTTGCCAGCGATACGCCTCTGGACCTGGATCGCCCTGTTTTCGACCTGAACGACACAAAGGCAATTGCGGATTTCATCCTGTCCGAGGTCGGTTTGTGAGCCTTTTCAACAGCTTTGCGATGGTGGACTGGTCGGGTGGTAACGATACCGGACCGCGCCCGCGCAAAGACGCGATCTGGGCTTGTGTGGTGCGCGAGGATGCCGTGCAGGCGCTGGACTATTTGCGCAACCGTCAGGTCGCCGAGGACTGGTTGCGCAGGCTGATCGAGACCGAACTGGCCGAAGGTCGCCGCTTGCTCCTGGGCTTTGATTTTCCCTTTGGCTACCCCAATGGCTTTGCCAAGGCGGTTACGGGGACAAGTGACCCCTTGGCTTTGTGGGATTGGTTCGGGGCGCAGATCCAGGATTCTCCGACCGCCAACAACCGCTTCGATCTGGCGGGGCGGATCAACCGTCGGTTTGGCGGCAAAGGTCCGTTCTGGATGAACGCCCTGCGGCGCGAGGTTGATGGATTGCCGCGCACCAAACAGGACTATCACAACCCGTTCCCGGATCGCCGCATTGTTGAGACGCGGGCCAAAGGCAGTTTCACCTGTTGGCAGATGGCCGGGGCGGGCGCGGTGGGCGGTCAGGTGATGATGGGCCTGCCGGTTCTGAACCGTTTGCGGCACGCTTATGCGGGCAAGATCGCCGTCTGGCCGTTTCAACCGCTGGACAGGCCCGTGGCTTTTGTCGAGATATGGCCCTCGCTCAAGTTGGGGAAGGCTCCGCCGGATCGGATCAAGGATGCATGGCAGGTTGAACAGGTCGCATTGACACTGTCGCGCTTGACGGATCAGGAATTGGCAGAGCAATTGACTGTCACGGCCCCAGAGGAGGGGTGGATTTTGGGTGTACCGCAAAACAAACCGACCATAGCGCCGCCGCCATTGCGGAACGATTGTTTCGCCTTGCCCGCGGGCGTGAACTGGACCCCGGTGGATGAGGCATTGGCGCTGTTGCGGGATCGGTTGCGACCGGTAACGGGGGCTGAGACGGTGCCCTTGGCGCAGTCTATGGGTCGGGTTCTGGCCGAGGATGTAGTGGCAAAACGCTCGAACCCACCGCAACCCAATACGGCGGTGGACGGCTATGGCTTTGCAGGTCCCGCCGCAGACGGCGCGCAGGTGATGCCCCTGACCGAGGGCCGCGCGGCTGCGGGCATCCCCTTTGACGGGTCCGTGCCTGCGGGCCATGCGCTGCGCATTCTGACCGGTGCTGCGTTGCCCGAAGGTGTTGATACCGTTGTTCTGGAAGAGGATGTGACCGTTCAGGACGGCTTTATCGCCTTTCACGGGCCCATAAAAAAGGGCGCAAACACCCGCCGCGCTGGCGAGGATGTTGCGCAGGGTGACACCGCCTTGCCCGCCGGGCGCAGGGTGACACCGGCGGATATGGCGCTGCTGTCCGCCGTCGGTATCGCCGAGGTTCCCGTTCGCAAACCCCTGCGCGTCGCGGTTCTGTCCACCGGTGATGAACTGGTCGAGCCGGGCGATGCTGTGGGTGCGGGTCAGATTTTCGATGCGAACCGCCCGATGTTGCTGTCCTTGTTGGAGCGGATGGGGTTTGAGCCCTTTGATATGGGTCGCGTGGCAGACGACCGCGATGTGTTGCGCGCGCGGCTGGATGAGGCGGCAGAACAGGCCGATGCCATCCTGACCAGTGGCGGCGCATCGGCGGGGGATGAGGATCACGTCTCGGCCCTGTTGCGCGAAGCGGGCGCGATGCAGGAATGGCGGATTGCGCTGAAACCCGGACGCCCCCTGGCGCTGGGCATGTGGTCGGACACGCCGGTCTTTGGCTTGCCCGGCAACCCCGTGGCCGCGATGGTCTGCACGTTGATCTTCGCCCGCCCGGCTTTGTGCCTGATGACGGGCGAGGGCTGGATCGATCCGCAAGGCTTCGACGTGCCCGCCGCGTTTGAGAAGCGCAAGAAACCCGGTCGCCGCGAATACCTGCGCGCGCGCCTGCGCGAGGGCAAGGTCGAGGTCTTTCACTCGGAAGGGTCGGGCCGGATCAGCGGGCTCAGCTGGGCCGAGGGGCTGGTCGAAATCGAAGACGGCGCACGGCACATCCAGCCGGGCGATCCGGTGCGGTTCATTCCCTACGGCAGTTTCGGGCTATGACCGTAATCGTCTCGCAAGGATTTACCGAGGCGGAACGATCCAAGGCCGCAGCCCTGTTCTGGCAGGCATTTGCAGCCAAACTGCACAAGGTCATGGGCCCCGATGACAAGGGGCTGGCCTTTTTCGAACGCGCGCTGGCCCCGGACTTTGCATTGGTCGCGCGGGATTCGTCTGGCCGGTTGCTGGGCCTTGCGGGGTTCAAGACGACCGAGGGCGGGTTGGCGGGCGGAAGTCTGTCGGACCTCGCGCGCGTTTATGGCTGGTTTGGCGCGCTGTGGCGCGGCATGGTGCTGAGCGTGCTGGAGCGGGACCTGAAACCCGGCGTGTTTCAGATGGACGGCATCTTTGTTGCCGCCGAGGCGCGCGGGCAGGGCGTCGGGACGATGCTATTATCCGCGATCAAGGACGAGGCGCGTAGCCGGGGCATGGCCGAGGTGCAGTTGGACGTGATCGACACGAACCCGCGCGCGCAGGCTTTGTATGAACGCGAAGGTTTCAGGCCGGTGGGTTATGAGAAAACGGGACCGTTCCGCCATCTGTTCGGGTTCAGCAGTGCCACCAAGATGAGCTGGGCGGTCACGCCCGCCTAGTCGAAAGTCCCCGCAACGCGGCCCACCAGCATGAAGGCCCGTGCCGTTCTGGTATCGCCAAGCGCGGTCAGTTCCGCGTCGCTGGCATCAGGTTCAAACTCGACAATCATGTTGTCGAAGCGCCGCAGGAAGTGATGGGCGGCATCCCGGAAGATCGGGTCCTGTTTCATTCGCGCGGCGGTCAGCGCCAGCGAAGACCGGTCCCGGATCCCGCCCAGGGCTGCAACGGACCGCCCGCGCGCGCCTTGGGCAAATTGCCGCCAGATTTCGGGCCGCGCCATGTCGGGGCGCAGGTCGTCCATATAGATGCCCTCCTGGCTGAGCAGGGTCAGAACATCCTGAGAGGCCTGCACCAGTTGTGCGGTTTTCCGATCTTTCAACGCCATTCGCAAGGCGTTGAACCCTTCGGTGTCTTTCTCGGTCTCGGGGAAATTCAGGGCGCGGATAAAGGTATCGGTTGTCAGTGGCGGCGCGATGTCTTCGGCGGTGGTGCCAAGCGCCAAAGATGTCTGATCGCCCGGAGCCAGCGTGGGCTGGCCGCCCGACGCAGGCTCTCGCCGTTTGGTCGAAAAGGTGGCCAGCGCATCCTCGGCCTTTTTCGTGGCAGCGGCGATTTCGTCCAGTTTCTTGGCAACCGCAGGCTCAACGGAACTGGCCGCCCGCTGCTGTTGCAGGACATAGGCTTGTCGGATCGCGTCAATCGCTGTCTGCAACCGCGCGCTTTCCTCGCGCATCACGCGGCTGGCCCGCATCGCTGTGGCCGCAACCCAGATCATCGCCACCGGCATGAACACCGCAAGGAAGGTCACGATGAACCCGCTGCCTTCGTTCTGGTCGGGCAGCACCAGAAACACAACCGACACCACCAGCCAGATGACGCTGAGCACACCTGCGGCGATTTCGATCGAGGTCACGCCCGTCCGCTCGGGGCGATCATAGATGCCCAGAGAGGTTGGCCGTTCGGTTTCCTGGTCAGGTTGGGTCCCCGACATATCAGACGCTCCGGTCAGGCGTATTCGATGCTCAGAACTTCGTAAGACCGCACACCACCGGGGGTGCGAACCTCGACACTGTCGCCTTCGTCCTTGCCGATCAGGGCGCGGGCCATGGGCGATTTGATATTCAGCAGGCCGTTTTCGATATTGGCCTCATACTCTCCGACGATCTGCCAGGTCTTTTCTTCGTCGGTATCTTCATCGACCAGCGTGACCTTGGCGCCGAACTTGATCGCACCGGACAATTTGGCAGGGTCGATCACGTCGGCCAGCGACAGGATGCCTTCCAGTTCCTTGATACGGCCTTCGATAAAGCCCTGTTTTTCGCGGGCCGAGTGGTATTCGGCGTTTTCCTTCAAATCACCCAGTTCCCGCGCCGAAGCGATGGCTTCGATGATCGCCGGACGCTCGACGGATTTGAGGTTTTTCAGCTCTGCTGCCAGCGCGGCATTGCCCGCAGGCGTCATTGGAATCTTTTCCATAGTCTTGTGGTCCACGCATAAATTGAGCCGCCCCGCCGCAGGGAAAGCGTCGGGGCGAATGATGGGTCGTTCAGTACCTGACCCAAATGGGGCGTGAATTGCAAGAGGCCAAGGGGCAGTCAGCGTTCGATTCGCGACTTAGCGCCGTTCAGGCGGAACCGGTTCGCGCCTGTGACGGTGATCAGGGGGCTTGTTGCGCCGCCAGCGGCGCGAAGGGGTGCAAAGCCACAGCATATCAATCATATTGCACCACTTCGAACTCGATGCCGTTGTCATCGTCGAAATAGAACCGTCTGCCCGGTTCGTAATCGGCGTGGTTATGCGGTGTGAACCCGGCCTCGCGCACCTTGGCTTCGGTGACGTCGATGTCTTCGACCAGAACGCCCACGTGATTGAGCCCGCCGACGATGTCATAGCTGCTTTCGCCTGCGGGTTTCGGGTCACTGGGCGCATAAAGCGCCAGATAGGTGTGCTGGCTGCCGACATGAACGGTATAGCCGCCCGCGATGGCGGGGCCTTCCCAGCGGGTCTTCCAGCCAAAGACCTTTTGCATCCAAGCCGCCGAGGCCTGCGGGTCGCGGACGGTGAAATTGGTGTGTTCAAGCGTCGCCATCATGGGATCTCCTTTGCGAATTTGTTGCTTGTCACGACTCAGCGTAATTACTAAACCTAACTTTAGGTCAAGATATTTTTTGCGAGGGTTCTATGGCGGTTTCCGAAGGGCTGGCAATTGGCGCATTGGCCCGGCGCACGGGGTTGGCGGTGTCAGCCATCCGGTATTACGAGGCGCAGGGCCTGATCGCACCCTGGCGCAACGCAGGCGGGCAGCGGCGCTATCAGCGGGCCGATATAAGACGGCTGAGCTTTGTGATGATTGCGCAGCAGTTCGGCCTGACCCTGCCGGAAATTCGCGAGGTTCTGTCCGGCCTGCCCGGCAACCGCACGCCCACGCCGCAGGACTGGAAGGATATCAGCATCACCCTGCGCGCCCGGCTGGATCAGCGAATCGATACTCTGATGCGGTTGCGCGACAATCTGGACGGGTGCATCGGCTGTGGCTGCCTCAGCCTGCCGAAATGCGCGCTTTACAATCCTGATGACCGGGCCAAGTCCCATGGTAGCGGTCCCAGATACCTGATGGGGGACGCTCCGGATACATAACTGCCGCATTGCAGCAATGTTACGCCGTGTTTTGATTGACCAAGGTCTTTCGGACCGGGTAATCACCCGTGAAACAAAATTGCGCAGACCACGCAGTGAAAGCGCCAATTCGGAAAGTTAGCTAAGGAGCCCGCGATGGCCGAGATTGAACGCGAAGCGATGGAATACGACGTAGTGATCGTGGGCGCTGGCCCTGCGGGTCTGTCTGCGGCCATCCGTCTGAAACAGCTTGATGCCGACCTGAACGTTGTTGTTCTGGAAAAAGGCTCGGAAGTGGGTGCGCATATCCTGTCGGGTGCGGTGCTTGACCCTTGCGGGCTGGACGCGCTGATCCCGGACTGGAAGGAAAAAGGCGCGCCACTGAACGTGCCGGTGCATGAAGACAATTTCTACATGCTGGGAGAGGCTGGTCAGATCCGCATCCCCAACTTCCCGATGCCGCCGCTGATGAACAACCACGGCAACTACATCGTGTCGATGGGCAATATCTGCCGCTGGATGGCCGAGCAGGCCGAGGAGCTGGGCGTGGAAATCTTCCCCGGCATGGCCTGTTCCGAGCTGGTCTATGGCGACAATGGCGAAGTCAAAGGCGTGGTCGCCGGTGTCTTTGGTCTGGAAGCGGATGGCTCTTATGGTCCGAACACCGAGCCGGGCATGGAACTGCACGGCAAATATGTCTTCCTGTCGGAAGGTGTGCGCGGTTCGCTGTCCAAGGAAGTCATCGCCAAATACGACCTGCAGGCCGGTAAGGAAGTGCAGAAATACGGCGTCGGCATGAAAGAGATCTGGGAGATCGATCCGGCCAAGCACAAGGAAGGCAGCGTCACCCACACCATGGGCTGGCCTTTGGGCAGCAACGCAGGTGGCGGTTCCTTCATCTATCATCTTGAAAACAATCAGGTCTATGTCGGTTTCGTGGTTCACCTGAACTACAAGAACCCGCACCTGTACCCCTACATGGAATTCCAGCGCTTCAAGCATCACCCGATGGTGGCCGAGCTGCTGAAAGGCGGCAAGCGCGTCGCTTACGGTGCCCGTGCGATCACCGAGGGCGGCTATCAGTCGATGCCCAAGCTGGTCGCGCCGGGTGTGGCGCTGCTGGGCTGTTCGGCGGGTATGGTCAACGTGCCGCGCATCAAGGGCAACCACAACGCCATGCTGTCGGGCAAAGCCGCAGCCGAAGCGGCGTTCGACGCCATCAAGGCCGACCGTTCGGGGGATGAGCTGACCGCTTATGAGACCGACGTGCGCGATGGTGCCATCGGCAGCGACCTGAAGAAGGTGCGCAACGTCAAGCCGATGTGGTCGAAATGGGGTCTGACCGCCTCGCTGATGCTGGGCGGTCTGGATATGTGGACCAACACGCTGGGCTTTTCGCTGTTCGGCACGCTGGGCCACGGCAAGAACGATGCGGATTCCACCGAAGATGCCAGCAAGCACAAGCCCATCGATTATCCCAAACCCGATGGCACGCTGTCCTTTGACCGCCTGACCAACGTGTCCTTCGCGGCCACCAACCACGAGGAAGCCCAGCCTTGCCACCTGCGCCTGGCCGACCCCGAGATCCCGGTGAAGGTCAACCTGCCCAAGTTCGACGAACCGGCGCAGCGCTACTGCCCCGCGGGCGTGTACGAGATGGTCGAGGATGAAAACGGTCCGCGATTCGTCATCAACTTCCAGAACTGCGTCCATTGCAAAACCTGCGACATCAAGGATCCCAGCCAGAACATCACCTGGACCACGCCGCAGGGTGGGGATGGCCCGAACTATCCCAACATGTAAGCAAAAAGATGGGCACTGGCAGGGTCGTGAAGGCTCTGCCATTGCCTCTTGCTGGCCAAGGCCCTAGCTTATCGCCCAGTCAATGACAGCAAGGCAGGCTTTTGGTGATTTCCATTGTTCGTCGCACGGTATTGGCCGTGTTGCTCTCTTCTTCCGTTGCGGTTCCGGTGTCTGCGGATACAGGCGCAGGCTCTTATCTGGCTGGGCGTCAGGCGATCTATGAAAGCGATTATGCGGCGGCCGAGAAATACTATGCTCAGGCACTGAAATTCGACCCCCAGAACGCGCTGCTTCTGGAAAGCGTTGTCGTCGCACGGCTTGCGCTGGGTGAGATCGAGCGCGCCTTGCCCGTTGCGCAGTCAATTGAAGAGGCGAACCTGCCCAGTCAGGCTGCGCGGATGGTGGTCGCCGCCAACCTGATCGCCGATGATAATCTGGCCGAACTGTTGGCCCGCGATCCTGAAACTCAGGGTGTTGGGCCATTGGTCGATGGTTTGATGATGTCCTGGGCCTATCTGGGTCAGGGTGAGATGACCAAAGCGATGGAGCAGTTCGATACAGTCTCGACCCAAAACGGATTGCGTGAGTTTGCGTTTTACCACAAAGCCATGGCGCTGGCCTCGATCGGGGATTTCGAAGGGGCCGAGGCGATTTTTGCGGAAAATGACGGTGCAATCGCGCAATTCTCGCGCCGTGCTGCGATGGCGCGGGTCGAGGTCTTGTCACAACTGGACCGCAACGCCGACGCATTGGCGTTTCTGGACGACGTCTTTGCGGCGGGCAGCGATCCGTCCATCGAAGACTACATCAGCCGTCTGACAGCCGGTGAGACCTTGCCCTTCACCCATGTGCAATCCGCGCGTGATGGGATGGCCGAGGTGTTTTTCTCGGTCGGGGCGGCGCTGAATGCCGAAGCATCGCCCGACTATGTCTTGCTTTACGCGCGCATGGCCAGTTTCCTGCGTCCCGATCACGTCGATGCCATTCTGCTGAGTGCCGAGTTGCTGGACGAACTGAACCAATACGATCTGGCGGTGGATGCCTATCGTCAGGTGCCCGCAGACAGCAATGATCATCACGCCGCTGAACTGGGTCGGGCCGAGGTTCTGGGCCGGTCGGGTAAAACGGATGCCGCCATCGAAGTGCTGCAGAATCTGGCCGCGCAAAAGCCCGACCTGCCGGGCGTTCATGTCGCGCTGGCGGATATTCAGCGCCGGGAAGAGAATTACGCGGCGGCGGTAGACTCCTACGACACGGCCATTGACCTGACTGAAACCGAATCCAGCGGCAACTGGTTCCTGCACTATGCCCGTGGGATCTCGCACGAGCGTCTCAAGCGATGGGATCAGGCCGAGGCCGATTTCCGGCGCGCGTTGGAATTGAACCCCGATCAGCCGCAAGTGTTGAACTATCTCGGCTACTCGCTGGTCGAACGGCGCGAAAAGCTGGACGAGGCGCTGGACATGATCGAACGCGCCGTGGCTGCGCGCCCGGACAGCGGCTATATCGTCGACAGTCTGGGTTGGGTCCTGTTCCGTCTTGGCCGCTATGACGAAGCGGTCGAGCATATGGAGCGTGCCGTTGAACTGATGCCGGTCGATCCGGTGGTCAATGACCATCTGGGCGATGTCTACTGGGCCGTTGGCCGCGCCCGCGAGGCCGAGTTTCAGTGGAAACGGGCGCTGTCGTTCATCGACGCCGAAGATACCGACAGCGAGGCCGATCCCGAACGCATCCGCCGCAAGCTTGAGGTTGGGCTGGATGTGGTTCTGGCCGAGGAAGGCGCTGATCCATTGAAGGTCGCCAATGGCAACTGAGGCCTTCGCGCCCGCCAAAATCAATCTGACCCTGCATGTCACCGGCCAGCGCGCGGATGGCTATCATCTGCTCGATTCCCTTGTGGCTTTCGCGGATGTGGGGGATCAGTTGGAATTTGCGCCGGGGCCTGACCTGTCGATCTCGGTTGCCGGAGAGCATGCGACAGGCGTTCCCATCGACAATCGCAACCTGATCTGGAAAGCGGCCGAGGCTGTGGGGTGGACGGGCCATGTTTCGTTGAACAAGGTCCTGCCGCATGGCGGCGGGATCGGCGGTGGCTCATCTGACGCCGCGGCCATGCTGCGCCATGCGGCGGGTCAGGGCATCGAAATCCCCTCGGACCTGCCAGTCTCGCTTGGTGCAGATATTCCGGTTTGCATGGTTGCCCAAGCGTCCCGGATGCGCGGGATTGGCGAGCAGGTTGCGCCGATGGTCCTGCCTGTGTTGCCTGCATTGCTGGTGAATCCCGGCGTTGAAGTCCCAACGGGGTCTGTTTTCAAGGCCATGGGCACCCGCGACAATCCAGGGATGCCGGATGATATTCCTGCGTTTGGCGACATTGGGGCGTGCGCCTATTGGTTGTCCGCCCAGCGAAACGATCTGCAAGGTCCCGCTGTGGCCATTGCCCCACAAATCGGGCGGGTGCTAGAGGAATTGGCGGCCACGCGCGATGTGTTGCTGACGCGAATGTCCGGCTCAGGCTCGACCTGCTTTGCGCTTTTTCCGTCGATGAAGGCGGCCCATTTCGCAGCCTATGAGATCGGTGCGGCCCATCCCGATTGGTGGTGCCGCGCGACCCGGCTTAGTTAAGCCGCGACACCACGTAATCGGCCAGATCGCGCAGCAGGGTGCGAACCTCGTGATCCGGCAACGCGTCCAGCGAAGCCTTGGCCTTGTTGGCCCATCCCAACGCATCCTGGCGGGTAGCTTCAAGCGTCTGGTACTTGTCCATCAGGCCAAGCGCATGGTCCAGATCGCCGTCTTGCTGGCGGCCCTTTTCAATGGTGCGCTCCCAGAAAGCACGCTCATCCGCTGTGGCTTGTGCGACTGCTTTGATCACCGGCAGGGTCAGCTTCCGCTCGCGGAAATCGTCGCCGATATTCTTGCCGGTTGTTTTGCTGTCGCCCTGATAATCCAGCAGATCGTCGGCAATCTGGAAGGCGATACCCAGCGCATCGCCATAGTCGAACAAGGCCTGCACCTGCGGGTCCGAGGCCCCGGCGATGACGCCACCTACCTCGGTCGCGGCTGAAAACAGCGCCGCTGTCTTGCCGCGCACGACCTGCAGGTAAACACCCTCATCGGTGCCCAGATCGGTGGCGGCGGTCATTTGCAGTACTTCACCTTCGGCAATCGTGGCCGAAGCGTTGGCCAGAATGTCCAGAACGCGCAGCGATCCGGTTTCGACCATCAACTGAAAGCTGCGAGAGAACAGATAATCGCCCACCAAAACGCTGGACTTATTATCCCAAAGCAGGTTGGCCGTGGGCCGCCCGCGTCGCTGGGCGCTTTCGTCGACCACATCGTCATGCAACAGGGTCGCGGTGTGAATGAACTCGACCGTCGCGGCCAAACGCACATGATGCTCGCCCGTGTACCCAAACAACCGCGCTGCCGCCAATGTCAGCATCGGGCGCAGACGTTTGCCGCCCGCTTCGACCAGATGCGCGGTGACCTCGGGGATGCGGGGCGCGTGCTCTGATGCCATCCGCGTCTGGATCAGCGTATTCACCGCCTCCATCTCAGCGCTCAGAATTTCGGCGAGCCGCTCATGCGGTTTCGAGATTGTGCTGACGTCCATCACACTCCTGATACAAGGCTCGACTTCTGTCCTGCCTTGCCCTTACATCCATCCCCATGAAAGAACTATTGCGCAGCACCGATCCGACAATCCTGGCCTTTGCATCCGCTCTTCTTGAAGGCGAGGATATAGACTGCTTTCAGATGGACGTAAATATGAGCATCCTCGAAGGTGGCATTGGAATCTTCCCCCGTCGCCTGATGGTGCGGGCCGATGACCTGACCCGCGCCGAACGGGTGATGCGCGACAATGAGATCCCGCTGGGGCGATGACAGGTTTCGCCGACCATGAACTAAGCCGGAACGATTTTCTGGGTGGTCGGGTGCGCCTTTGGCAGCCGACAAAAGGCTATCGCGCCGGTGTAGACCCTGTTTTGCTGGCCGCTTCGGTACCTGCAACCAGTGGCCAATCGGTGTTGGAGCTTGGATGCGGGGCAGGGGCTACGATCCTGTGTCTGGCCGCGCGGGTGCCTGGTTTGCAGATGTGCGGGGTCGAACTGCAACCGGCCTATGCGGATTTGGCCCGCCGCAATGCCGCCGATAACAATATCGTGCTGGATGTGGTGATATCCGATCTGACGGCACTTCCGGCAGAACTGAAGCAACGACAATTCGACCATGTGATCGCGAATCCGCCCTATTACCGCGCCGGTGCCCATAGCCCGGCCACAGATACCGGGCGCAGCGTGGCCTTGGGCGAGGAAACGCCCCTGGATGATTGGATCGACGTGGCAGCCAGACGGCTGGCTCCGCGTGGCTATCTGCACATGATCCAAAAGGCCGACCGCCTGCCCGATATGTTGACGGCCTGTCAGGACCGGCTTGGGTCGGTCGAGGCGTTGCCGCTTGCGGCACGCGCGGGCCGCGAGGCTGAGTTGGTGATTTTGCGCGCCCGCAAAGGGGGACGGGCCGCATTTCGCCTGCATGCACCGTTGATCTTGCATATGGGCGCGCGGCACGAAAAGGACGGGGAAAGCTATACCCCGGATGTTTCCGCGGCCCTTCGGGACGGGGCTGCGTTGGGTCCGTTTCACAGCCTTAGGCAATGACCAGCCGAATTTGTCGGATTTATTACAGAATCTGTGCGTCTGCAGCGTGACAGGGTGGAAACGATGTGATCAACTTCTTACGTGACATATACACTCGCAACCAAGGAGGATCGCCATGAGCGTGAGCGCACATCTGACGGAACTGAAGAAGAAGCACGAATCTCTCGGTCTCGAAGTGGAACAAGCCCAACGCTCGCCAGGCATCGATGATCTCCATATCGCCCAGCTCAAGAAGCAAAAACTAAAGCTAAAGGAAGAGATCGAGCGCCTGTCAACTTAACCTTTCAGGCTGGCGCGTGCCGCTATCAACGCACCGCCGGTGATCAGTAAAGCCGCGATCGCCAATGTCCATGTCGGCATGGCGATCCCGGCAAGTACCAAAACCACGGTGGACAACAAGGGCGCCGCGTATGAGCTGGTTCCCAGCATTTGTATGTCGCCCTGTTTGACCCCGATATCCCACACGTAAAACGCCAGCCCCACCGGCCCCAGACCAAGGGCCAGGGTTGATGCCCAGCCAAGCGTCGTATCCGGCCAGACGGTTGTTTCCAGCGCAAAGTGCAAAGCCCATGACGCAATGGCGGTCAGTACGCAGAAGACCGCAACCGAACTTGTCGGCGTTTCGCCCAGTCTGCGGGACAGAACCGAATAACCCGACCAAGTCAGCGCGCAGAGGAAGGCCAGCGCGTATCCGGGCAGGTGGTCGATTTGAAAGCCAGCGCTGCCGCCGCCGGTGATGATCAGCGCGGCCCCGGCAAAGCCCAGACAGGCCCCGATCAGATGGCCGGCGCGCAAATGCTCGCCGGGAAGCAGCCCCGAGAACAGAACGATCAGCAAGGGCCAGAGATAGGCGATCAGCCCCGCCTCGGCCGCAGGGGCCATGCGCAGGGCCGAGAAATACAGCGCGTGATAGCCGAACAGGCCCACCGTGCCGAAAGCGTAGATCTTCCAACTGATGCTGCGCAATTTGGAAAAGCCGCCTGACCGCCATGTCCATATCAACCCCAGGGACCCGCCGATGCTGAAGCATATGGCGTTCAGCAACAAAGGCGGCGTTGGGGCCGAGCCAACCGTGAACAGCGCCAGAAGGGCCCAAAGCAGGACGGCGATAAATCCGATGGCAGTGGCGCGATTTCTGGTCATTTCGGGGATACGTCTTCTACAGGAATGATCGTGAATTCATCCGAGATATGGGCGGTCTTTTCAATCTCGGCCGCGAACCAATCGCGGAATGCAGCGATCTGTGGCCGGTTTTCCGCACCGGGCAGGCACAGAAACCGGAACCGCCCCTTGGTTTCAATGGCGGTTTTGAACGGCGCGACCAGCCGGCCTTCGGTCATGTCCTTGATGATCATCGCGCGCCGACCCAAGGCAACACCGACCCCCGCCACCGCCGCATCAATCGCGTGATCCGCGTTCGAGAAATGCGCGCCATGGGTCGGCGTGAAATCAACACCAACCGCCCGAAACCAGGTGGGCCAGTCGGCGGGCGGCTTGAGAAACGCGATTGAATCGTCATGGATCAGCGGCGCATCGCGCAGGCTTTCAGGCGTCGTGAATTGCTCGGCCAGCTCCGGCGTCATGACCGGGGTCAGCCATTCCTTGCGCACGGGCAGGCAATACAAGCCGTCATCCTGGCCATAGCCAAAGCGGATTGCGACATCCACATCGTCCCGCTCAAGATCCATATTGCGCAAGGTGGCCGAGAATCTCAGGTCGATCTCCGGATGGGCGCGGGCAAAGTCATAAAGGCGTGGGGCCAGCCATTTCGCCGTCAGGGCAGGCCCAGCCGTGACCGTAAGCGTGGTGTTGTCCTGCAATCTGCGCGTCGCGGCCCATGCGGATTTGAGCGCGGCAAAGCCTTCGGCCGCGCCGGGGGCCAGCGCTTTGCCAGCTTCGGTCAGTTCCACCGCGCGGTTCAGACGTTTGAACAGGGGGTGGCCCAGATGCTCCTCCAGCGATTTGATCTGGAAGGACAGCGCAGCGGGGGTCACGTTCAACTCATCCGCTGCCTTGGCAAAAGACATATGGCGCGCGGCGGCGTCAAAGGCCCGCAAGGCGGTAAGAGGGGGAAGCCTGTCGCTCATGTCGCTTAAGAATTTCTTGTCCGAACCGTCGAAAACTCTCGTTTGTACGTTTTGAAATCAAACGCCATGTTGTAGGCAAGTCAAGTTCAGCTTTAGCCAAGGGGATATGCCATGATCGAGATGACGACAAACCCGTCTGTTCAGGATGCGATCCGTCGCGCGCATGAAGAACGCAGCAAGATGGTCCATCAGGTCTGGGGTTGGCTATTCGGTTCCCGCTGACCGCAGCGCGCGCGGGCTTACGGGATAAAGAAGGGCCGGCCCAAAAGGACCGGCCCGATTTTGTTGCACTGCTTCGGGTTTAGACGAAGAACTGCGCGCCGTTTGCCGAGATGGTCGAGCCGTTGATGAACTGAGACTCGTCTGAGGCCAGGAAGGCCACGCAGCGGGCAATCTCTTCCGGCTCACCCAGACGGCCAGCAGGGATCTGGCTGATGATCGATTCACGCACCTTCTCGGGTACCGCCATCACCATTTCGGTTGCAATATAACCGGGGCAGATCGCGTTGGCGGTGATGCCTGCGCGTGCACCTTCCTGCGCCAGCGATTTCACGATGCCCAGATCACCCGCTTTGGTCGCGGCATAGTTCACCTGCGCGAACTGGCCTTTCTGACCGTTGATCGAGCTGATGACGATCACGCGGCCAAATTTGCGCTCGCGCATGCCGGGCCAGACGGGGTGAACAGTGTTGAACACGCCGGTCAGGTTGGTGTCGATGACCTGATGCCACTGCTCGGGCGTCATTTTGTGGAACGGTGCGTCCTTGGTGATACCCGCGTTGGCCACAACGATGTCGATCGGGCCAACCTCGGCCTCGACTTTTTCGATGCCCGCTTTGGACTCGTCATAGTCGGCGACGTTCCACTTGTAAGTGGCGATGCCGGTTTCTTCGGTGAACTTCGCGGCGGCTTCATCGTTTCCTGCATAGGTGGCCGCAACATTGTACCCTTCGGCCTTGAGCGCCTTGGAAATTGCTGCGCCGATGCCGCGAGAGCCGCCGGTTACGAGTGCTGTACGTGCCATTTAGGAATCCTCCAAATTTAGTCGTCTTGGTAATTCTGTTACTCTGAGGGAGATTGGTGCGCAATATCGTTTCGTGATCGTTTTCGACTTTCTGTTTGGCGATATTGTCGCATCTAACGGATATGCTTCGATTGTAACAAAAAAGGGCGCTGGTAGAGCGCCCTTTTCTATTTAGGTGTCAACGCACTTAGTCGCGCTCCACGCACAGGGCGACGCCCATGCCGCCGCCGATGCACAGGGTCGCCAGACCCTTTTTCGCGTCGCGGCGTTTCATTTCGAACAGCAGCGTGTTCAGGACACGGCAGCCGGATGCGCCGATCGGGTGGCCGATGGCAATCGCGCCGCCGTTGACGTTCACGATGGACGGGTCCCAGCCCATGTCCTTGTTCACGGCGCAGGCCTGTGCGGCGAAGGCTTCGTTCGCCTCAACCAGATCCAGATCGTCAACCGACCAGCCCGCTTTTTCCAGCGCCTTGCGCGAGGCGTAGATCGGGCCGACGCCCATGATCGACGGGTCCAGACCAGCGGTCGCGTAGGACGCGATACGGGCCAGAGGCTCGATCCCGCGCTTTTCGGCGTTTTCGGCCGACATCAGCAGGGTTGCCGCCGCACCATCGTTCAGGCCAGATGCGTTTGCCGCCGTGACCGAGCCGTCCTTGGTGAAGGCCGGGCGCAGCTTTGCCATGGCTTCCATGGTTGCGCCGTGGCGGATGTACTCGTCCTTGTCCATCACGATATCGCCCTTGCGGGTCTTGATGGTGAAGGGCACGATTTCATCCGCGAACTTGCCCGCTTTCTGAGCCGCTTCGGCCTTGTTCTGCGAGGCAACGGCGAATTCGTCCTGCTGATCGCGGCTGATCTGCCATTTCTCGGCGACGTTTTCGGCGGTCTGACCCATGTGGTAGCCGTTGAAGGCGTCCCACAGACCGTCGCGGATCATTGTGTCGATATATTTCATGTCACCCATCTTGTGACCGGCGCGCAGGGCGGCGGCGTGGGGCGACAGGGTCATGTTCTCTTGTCCACCGGCGGCAACGATGTCGGCATCGCCCAGCTGAATGTGCTGAGCCCCCAGCGCAACCGCGCGCAGGCCCGAGCCACACACCTGGTTAATGCCCCAAGCCGCGCTTTCCTGCGGCAGGCCGGCATTGATATGCGCCTGACGGGCGGGGTTCTGGCCCTGAGCGGCGGTCAGCACCTGACCCATGATGGTTTCGCTTACTTCGCCCTTCTCTACTCCGGCGCGTTCTACGACTGCTTCCAGGACGGCAGCGCCCAGATCATGTGCAGGGGTGTTCGCAAACGAACCGCTAAAGCTGCCGACGCCCGTGCGTGCGGCGGATGCGATTACTACGTTGGTCATATAATCAGTCCTTTACCGTCATGGTCCAAAGGGAAATCTGACGGCGCAGGTGGCAGAGAGGCTCTCTGACAGTACAAGAGCGCCCCAAGTTCCCCGCTCCAGCACCTTTTGCAATACCGCAATGCTGCAATTGCAGCAACGGACAGCTTGTCTCAGCGTTGGACAGGATTTGTTGTCGCAAGCGGGTTTTTGCCTAAGAGCCTGTTTTGGATTTCTTTTCCTGCTTCCACGGGGGCGAAACCGCGGGCGCGCCAAACAGAAAACCCTGCAGGCAATCGACGCCGCTGGCGGTCAGGAACGCGGCATCCGCCTGGTTTTCGACCGATTCGGCGGTCACCAGGATCTCGAATTCCCGCGCGACAGCGATCAAAGCGCGGACCAGCGCCTGATTGTCAGGCTGCTCGCTGATCCCCCGAATGAACTGCCCGTCGATCTTGGCCGCGTCGAACAGAAACTCGCGAAAATGGCGAAAGCTGAAATCGCTGGCACCGAAATCGTCCAGCGCAAAGGCGATGCCGCATTCCTGCAGGCGGTCCATCAGGTCGATCACAAGCTCGGGCACCTGCATGGCGGATTGTTCGGAAATCTCAAGGATCAGCCGTTCCCCCAAACCCGCGTCGCGTTTCAGAAAGCGGTCCAGCACCCGGGTCCAGCGCGAGAACCCGATCGACCGGGCCGACATGTTGATGGACAACCGGATCGAGGGGTTTCGGGCAAGCGTACGCAGCCCCAGTTCCAGTGCGATGCAATCCAGTTCTCGGCCTAAAGGCGTGTTTTCCAATTGCGGCATGAACTCGCGCGCCGGGATCACCCGCCCGGTTTCGTCCAGAACCCGGATGAAGCCTTCGTAGAATGCGACAGCATATGGCGGGTCGGCCTGAACAACCGGCTGGAACGCCAGCTTGCATTGTTTGTGCTTCACCGCTTCGGTCGCCATTTTCACAACTGATCTGTCCCGCGCCGAGATGGCCGAGTTCAACGGGCTTTCCGATCCTTCGGGTATATCCGCACGTTTCTTGTCCCGCATGAGCGCCGGTTCCCTGAGTGATTCCGAACAAAGGTCCGGCCCAGTGTCAGGTCAAACAGGTGAATCTGCGGTTAAGCTCGGGAAAGTTTCAGCGGGCAGATTGCCACGCACGGGTCAGAGAGGCTGCGGCTCCGATCACGGCACCGGTGACACCCATGATCATCATGACAAAGCCCAGTGCAATCAGGCCTGTCAGCGCCGTCGCCAAAGCGGCGATCATGGCCAAAGTCAGACCCATCAGACCAACCACGGTCGAAACAGTTGTTAAACGGGTCATTCTTGGTCTCCGGCCACTCGTTACATTGCACCTTTTCCCTCATATGGCGTCGAAGGCCGGAATTTCAAGTTGAGACCCATGTTGCACTACGTGCGTCAGACCTGTTCCGCCTGACGATTGGGCACGTTCTTGTCCAGATGCTCGAATCCGGGCGTTCCGCGATCTTCGGGGTGGCGCGCCAGATGCTTTTCTTTGATCTGCGTTGAACTGTCCCGGCTGCCATCATGGCTGTAGCCGGGCGGGGCGAAGCAATAGCCGAGCCTCTGGCGCAGGGTCAGGCCGGGCTGTGTGGCGTCCCGCCAGATGCCAACCCATTCGTGGAAGGCCACACGCAGCGGGTTGAAGGTGCCGATATTGTGGACCAACCCGTAATCGACCCGCTCATCTTCTTGTTCGGGTACAAAGGTGCCGAACATCTTGTCCCAGATGATGAAAACACCTGCATAGTTGCAGTCCAGATAGCGCGCGTTGCGGCCATGATGCACGCGGTGATGGCTGGGCGTGTTCATGATCGCCTCGAACCAGCGGGGCATTTTGCCGATGGCCTCGGTATGAATCCAGAACTGATAGATCAGGTTCAGCCCGCCAACGAACAGCACCATGGCAGGGTGAAAGCCCAGCAGGATCAGGGGCGCCCGAACGACCATCATGAAGGTGAACGTATAGGTCCATGTCTGCCGCAGCGCGGTCGTCAGGTTGTAGTGTTGCGAACTGTGGTGGTTCACATGGCTGGCCCAGACCCAGCGGATGCGGTGCCCGAAACGATGCACCCAATAGTACCGCAGGTCGTCCAGCACGAAACACAGGATGATAACTGGGATCGAGGTCCCAAGGTTCAGCGGTGTGACCTGCCACAACCACATGAAGAACCCATAGGCGATGAACCCCAGCAAGAAGCCCGAGGCGATATTGCCCGCCCCCATGATCAGTGAGGTCACGGCATCGCGCGTCTCATACCGGCCGCCACGCCCTTTGACCGTGATCCACAGAAACTCGGCCAGGATGGCGGCGATAAAAAACGGGACAGCCCATTGGACGGCGTCGGGAAAGCTGATGTGATCGGTCATGAAAGGTCCATCAGGTTTTGCCAGTGCTGGCGTTCGATTTCGTCAAGGCGGATGACCACCCTGGGCGTGGTGAAGTCGTGAAACTGGAACTCGAACCCGGCCTGCTGTTCGATCCAGTCGAAATCCAGCAGGTGCCGAGCCACCGTATCCGCGCCAAAGGACCACAGCAGGCCCGGCCCTGTCTCGGTCCGAACCAGAGCGGCGTGGGCGTCGTGTGAGACGGTGACATCGATCACCACATCGTCGGGAAAGTGGCGCTGCCAATCCGCCAGTGCGGTTTCCCGTGTCAGAACACGCCGCTGAGACCGCCCGCTCAGGTGCAACAGAAGCGTTATTGCGGCAATCCCCCCGACCACAAGTACAAGCAATATTTCAAGTGGCATAGTTCTCTCCCCGCTGGCAGAGTGCAAAGCGGGAAGAACGCTGTCAAAGGTGGCGTGGCGTCAGCCGTGTTCCAGACGGTCCAGGATTTCATGCTGCACCACGCGCTGCACAAAAGGGACCAGGCCTTCGGGGCCCGAGCTTCGGTCTTTCAGATGGATGCAGATATCGGGGCGGCGGGATGCAATGATGCCCACCAATTCACCGCGTATCATATCATCCAGCCCGGCCCCCATGATGGCACAGGCGATCCGGGGTTCAGCATCCAGTTGCCGCCGCACCTCATCGGGGCCATGTGCACCCAGCCATTGGATCGGAAGGTGATCAAGCTGCCGCGCGACATCTCCGATCACATTCGGTAAGCGTCCGATCAGCAGTACAACGGGTTTCATCGTTGCCTCCATTCCCAACACACAAACTGCCCCGCCCAAAACAGCGGGATGAGGACAGTGTATCACGAGATCGAATTTGACGGGGGCCGACAGCGGTTGGAAGCCGTTTCCTTAGCCTGCTGCGCCGACCAGAGTCGAGATAATCGCCTTGGCGCTGTCGGAATTCCATTCGGCATCGCCGATCAGACGGGCGATTTCATTGCCGTCGGGGTCGACGATCACGGTGATTGGCAGGCCGATCACACCCATCTCGCGCGCAACGGCCTGTGAAGGGTCCTGATGGCGGGGCAGGTTGTCGATGCCGTTTTCTTCGAAGAACTTCTTGATCCCGGCAGGTGAATTGCGCCCGGTGGCCAGCGTCAGCACTTCGAACTTGTCGCCTCCGAACTCTGCCTGCAACTCGGCGATCTGGGGCATTTCCTTGCGGCACGGCGCGCACCATGTGGCCCAGAAGTTCAGCAGAACGTATTTGCCTTTGTAATCCTCCAGCGAGGCTGTGCCGCCGTCATCCTCAAGCTCGAAGTCCACCGGCGTCACCGGCTTGGGCTGTGAATGCAGGATCAGACGCTTCAGGCTATCCTCGCGCAAGGGGGCGAGCGTCTCGGCATCGGCGGCCAAAGCGGCGTTTGCACCCAGCGCAAGGGCCATATAAAGGGGGATCAGACGAATAAGGCGCATATCAACTCCGGGTTTTCCAACATGACCGATCAATCCTCGAACCAGATGTGGGGCGGCCGCTTTGCCGCCGGACCAGACGCGATCATGGAGGCGATCAATGCCTCGATCGGGTTCGATCAGCGGATGGCAGCCCAGGACATCGCAGGCTCGCGCGCCCATGCCGCCATGCTGGCTGCCACAGGCGTTATTACTGATAGTGATGCGCAGGCCATTCGGGAAGGGCTGCTCACCGTTTTGTCAGAAATCCAGAACGGTGAGTTTCAGTTCTCGACCGCGTTGGAAGACATCCACATGAATGTGGAGGCGCGGCTGAAAGAGGTGATCGGAGAGCCTGCGGGCCGTCTGCATACCGGTCGTTCGCGGAATGACCAAGTTGCGACCGATTTTAAGCTATGGGTCCGCGATCAGCTGGACGCGGCGGAATCGGGTCTGCTGGCTCTGATCCGTGCGCTTCTGACGCAGGCCGAGGCTGGGGCCGATTGGGTCATGCCCGGTTTCACCCACCTGCAAACGGCGCAGCCGGTGACATGGGGCCATCACATGATGGCCTATGTCGAGATGTTCGGCCGCGACCTGTCCCGTGTCCGCGACGCCCGTGCCCGGATGAATGAATCCCCCTTGGGCGCTGCTGCATTGGCTGGAACATCCTTCCCCATCGACCGGGAAATGACAGCCAAAGCGCTGGGCTTTGATCGCCCCGCCGCGAACTCGCTGGATGCGGTCAGCGACCGCGATTTCGCGCTCGAGTTCCTGTCCACCGCGTCGATCTGCGCCGTGCACCTGTCGCGCTTTGCCGAGGAACTGGTGATCTGGTCTTCGGCCCAGTTCCGGTTTGTGACGCTGTCCGACCGGTTCTCGACCGGTTCGTCGATCATGCCGCAGAAGAAAAACCCCGATGCCGCCGAGTTGATCCGCGCCAAGGTGGGCCGGATCTATGGCGCAAACACCGCTTTGATGATGGTGATGAAAGGCCTGCCGCTGGCCTATTCCAAGGACATGCAGGAAGACAAGGAACAGGTCTTTGACGCCGCCGACAACTGGATGCTGGCGCTGGCGGCGATGGAAGGCATGGTCAAGGACATGACCGCCAACCGCGACAGCCTCGCCGCCGCTGCCGGGTCAGGGTTCTCGACCGCGACCGATCTGGCCGACTGGCTGGTGCGGGTGCTGGGCCTGCCCTTCCGCGACGCGCACCATGTCACCGGATCGCTGGTTGCGATGGCTGAACAGAAAGCCTGCGACCTGCCGGACCTGACGCTGGAGGATATGCAATCGGTCCATGCAGACATCACCGATGACGTCTATTCTGTCCTTACCGTGGAAAACTCGGTAAACTCGCGCCAGTCCTACGGCGGTACCGCCCCCGATCAGGTTCGTGCGCAGATCGAACGATGGAAGGCATTGGTGTGATGTATATCTTCAGGGTCATTCTTCTGATTATGGCCGGGTTTGCCCTGGTCGCTTGCGGAGCGGATGGAGAGCCGGTGCAGCCCACCGCCAGCCTCGGGATCGGCGTCGGATCCAGCGGCACTCATGTCGGCGGCGGCGTTGGCTTCCGCCGCGGCGGCCTAGGTGTCTATCTGGGCGTCTGAGCCCTGCGCCATTGCAATGTTGCAAACAAGGCCCATGTCTGTCGGGCCGCATCATCTTGGGAAAACTGAATTTATGCGAACTCTTGGCCTGATCCTGACGCTTGCTGTTCTGGCGGCGTGCGAACCCACATCTGCACCGCGTCAGGAACCCAAGCCAGAACCCAGCGGATCCGGCGTTTCCGTGTCCGGCTATGCGCGGGTCGGTGTTTCGACCGGGTCCTGAGCGACCGATAGGCGCGTTGAGTGCCGGAATCCATTGATCCGTATCCCCCTTTTGGTCTAAGCGCGGCGTCATGGATCACTTTCTCTACCGCGACGGCGCGCTCTACGCCGAGGATGTCCCGATTTCCGAAATCGCAGCTGCGGTCGGAACCCCGTTCTATGTCTATTCGACGGCAACCCTGTTGCGGCATTTCAAGCTGTTCGACGACGCACTTGAGGGCACCGATCACCTTGTCTGCTACGCGATGAAAGCGGCCAGCAATCAGGCGATCCTGAAAACGCTGGCGCAGGCGGGCGCGGGGATGGATGTGGTTTCGGGAGGGGAATACCTGCGGGCCAAGGCTGCAGGCGTTCCGGGCGACAAGATCGTGTTTTCGGGCGTCGGCAAAACAGCGGATGAGATTCGCACGGCGCTGACCGGCGGCATCCGCCAGTTCAACGTTGAATCCGAACCTGAGATGGAGGTGATCAACGCCGTCGCTCTGGAACTGGGCGTGATCGCGCCGATCACCGTGCGCGTGAACCCGGATGTGGACGCCAAGACCCATGCGAAAATCGCGACCGGTAAGTCCGAGAACAAATTCGGCATCCCGATCTCACGCGCGTCCGAGGTTTATGCGCTGGCCGCCAGCCTTCCGGGGCTGGACGTGATTGGTATCGATGTCCATATCGGCTCGCAATTGACCGAACTGGAGCCGTTCGAGCTGGCCTATACCAAAGTCGCCGAGCTGACCGAACAACTGCGCGCCGAGGGGCACAATATCCGCAGGCTCGATCTGGGGGGCGGTTTGGGCATTCCCTATGCGCGGTCGAATGAAGCGCCGCCGCTGCCGATGGAATACGGCGCTTTGATCAAGAAAACGCTGGGCCATCTGGGCTGCGAGATCGAAATTGAACCGGGCCGCCTGATCGCGGGCAATGCGGGGCTGATGGTCAGCAAAGTGATCTATGTGAAATCGGGCGAAGGCCGCGATTTCCTGATCCTCGATGGTGCGATGAACGACCTGATCCGCCCGGCAATGTACGAGGCGCATCACGACATTATCGCGGTGCAGGAACCTGCCGCCGGGGTCGAACAGCAACCCTATGACATCGTTGGCCCGGTCTGCGAAAGTGGCGATACCTTTGCCAAGCAACGCACCATGCCGCCGCTTGCGCCCGGTGATCTGGTCGCCTTCCGAAGCGCCGGGGCCTATGGCGCGGTGATGGCCAGCGAATACAACACCCGCCCCCTGATCCCCGAGGTTCTGGTGCACGGGGATCAATTTGCAGTTATTCGTGAACGCCCAAGCTTTGACGAAATCATAAACCGCGATACCATACCTGAGTGGCTTTGACGCGATAAGCGTGCAGGCCCGATCAGGAGGCCCGCATTGCGCGACAGATTGAAACTGCCGATTCCAAGACTTTCGCTTTGGCTGACCCATGCGGGGCTGCTGGCCGAGCAGGTTATGCGCGCTTTTTGGCCGTTTTTCTCGATCCTGATGGGCATTTTGGCCGCATTGATGCTGGGCCTGCAGGATCAGGTCCGGGTCGAGCTTGTCTGGGGTATCGGCGCGCTTGGCCTGATTGCGCTGGGTGTGGCTGCGGTTCTTGGGGTCCGGCGATTCCATCTGCCATCGCGGATCGAGGCGCTGGCGCGTCTGGATGAAACCCTTCCGGGGCGGCCCATACAGGCCTTGATGGATGATCAGGCAATTGGGGCCACGGATGCGGATTCGGTTGCGCTGTGGCACGCGCACAAGGCGCGTATGGCGCAGCGAGCCTCGACAGCCAAGGCAGTCAAACCCGATCTGCGACTTGCGTCGCGCGATCCGTATGCTTTGCGCTACGCCGCGCTGCTGGCGCTGGTGGTGGCTGTGTTGTTCGGGTCCTTCTGGCGCATCGGTTCGGTCGCGGAGATGACGCCCGGCACGGCTGTCGCCGGGCAGGGACCCACCTGGGAAGGCTGGGTCGAGCCGCCGCGCTATACCGGCCTGCCGACCCTGTATCTAGCCGACCAGTCCGGGCCGACCCTGTCTGTGCCGCAGGGCAGCAACATTACGCTGCGCTTTTACGGTGAGGTTGGGGCGCATAGCCTGACCGAAACAAGCTCTGTTTTGGGTACAGAAGCCGCCACCGCGCCGGAACTGGAATTCGTGGTCGACCGCTCGGGCCAGTTGCGGATCGACGGACCCGCAGGCCGGGATTGGACGCTGGATGTGGTCGCGGATGCCGCACCCCGGATCAGCGTCGCAGGCGTGGCCGAGGCTGAAGCCGGTGGGCAGATGAAATTGCCCTTCCAGTCCAGCGATGATTACGGTGTCGTCTCGGGCTCAGCCTTGATCGAACTGGATCTGGCCGCCGTTGATCGCCGCTATGGCCTGACCACAGAGCCTGAGCCGCGCGAGGTGATTCAGATCGAGTTGCCCATGCCGATCACCGGCGACCGGGCCGATTTCACCGAAGATCTGATCGAAGATTTCTCGCAGCACCCGTGGGCGCATCTGCCGGTGCGCATCACGTTGATGGCGCGGGATGCCGCAGATCAGCAGTCCGAATCCGAACCGTATCTGACCGCCTTGCCAGCGCGTCGGTTCTTTGACCCGCTGGCAGCGGCGGTGATCGAACAGCGGCGTGATTTGCTGTGGTCGCGCGACAATGGCGCGCGGGTTGCGCAGGTATTGCGCGCGGTGTCCCATCGCCCCGAAGATCTGTTCCGCTCGGACACGGCCTATCTGCGGCTTCGCGTTCTGTTGCGGCGGTTGGAGACGTTCACGGAATATGGCCTGAAGCCGCCTCAGCAAGAGGAGATTGCGCAGGCGCTGTGGGACCTTGCGGTTCTGATCGAGGACGGCACGCTTGCGGATGCTTTGGAACGGATGCGCCGCGCGCAGGAACGTTTGACCGAGGCAATGCAGAACGGTGCCAGCGACGAGGAAATTGCCGAGCTGATGCAGGAATTGCGCGAGGCGACTCAGGACTATTTGCAACAGCTGCAGCGTCTGGCACAGCAGAACGGCGAAGACGGCGAGCGGCAGCAGGGCCAGAACGGCGAATCCATGCAGATGACGCAGGACGACCTGCAGGCCATGATGGACCGCATTCAGGAACTGATGGAACAGGGCCGCATGGCCGAGGCGCAGCAGGCGTTGGAAGAATTCCAGCAGATGATGGAGAATATGCGCGTCACCCAAGGGCAAGGTCAGGGCGGCCAGTCCGAAGGGCAACAGGCCATGGAAGGCCTGGCCGAGACGTTGCGCGAACAACAGGGCCTTAGCGATCAGGCCTTCCGCGACCTGCAGGAACAATTCAACCCCGGTGCCCAGTCGGGTGAGAGCCAGGGCAATGAAGGGCGTAGTGGCGGCATGGGCCGTGGGCAAAGCCACGAGGGCCAGGTGGGTCAGGGGCAGGATTCGGATCAGGCCGGGGAAGGCCAGTCCGGACAGGGTAACCTTGCCGACCGTCAGCAGGCCCTGCGGGATGAGTTGCGGCGGCAGGAGCAAGGTCTGCCCGGTGCAGGAACGCCGGAAGGCGAGGCCGCGCGTGATGCGTTGGGCCGGGCAGGGCGCGCGATGGACGAGGCCGAACAGGCCCTGCGCGGCGATGATCTGGCCGAGGCAATAGACCGCCAGTCCGAGGCGATGGAAGCCCTGCGCGAGGGCATGCGATCGCTGGGTGAGGCCTTGGCCCAGAACCAGCAGAACCAGCCCGGTCAGGGCGCGCAGGAGGGTGAGGCGCAGGCCAACAACCGCGATCCGCTGGGCCGCAATCCGGGTGCCGCCGGGTCAATCTCGACCGAGGAAAACCTGTTGCAGGGCGAGGATGTGTATCGTCGCGCGCGTGAGTTGCTGGACGAAATCCGCCGCCGGACCGGCGAAAGCGACCGGCCCACAATTGAACTGGAATATCTGAAACGTCTGCTCGAACGGTTCTGACGACGTCAGGTCTAAGGCGCGCCGGATCCGGCTTGGCTCTCAAGCCAGACACGCGCCTGATCCACAAGTGAGACATAGGAATTCAGCACCGGATCCGCCTGCGGCACAGCTTCGCTGATCTGCTGGGCGTTGCCGTAGATCAGGTACAGAATCACGCCGATGATCAGCATCAGCGCAAACCCACGCACAAAGCCGCCGGATTTGCGTGCAGGCTGTTCGGTCTCACCCTCGTCGCTGAGCATGCTGGAATTGATCGCCTCAACATCCGGTAGAGCGTCTTTCTGACCGGCATCCTCGGATGTTTCCGAGGCGGTAGGGCGCCGTGGCTCGACCTTGGGCGTCGGCGCGACATCCAGCGCCAGATCCGGTTGCGTTTCCAGGCTGCTGCCCTCTTGCGCCCGCAAGTCAGCCTCGCGCGCGGCCTCTTCCTGCAGAATATTGGCCACGGCAGGGTCCACGTTGCCGGTAGGTTTGGCATCTGCCGGTTCCGGCTCAGGCTTAGGCTCGGGTTCTGGCGCGATCTCGGCCACAACCGGCGCAGCCTCTTCAGGTTGCGGGTCTTCGTCGGCCACAGGCTCGACCGCTTCGGGTTCCGGCGTGTCGGCTTCGGCCGGGGCGGGCTCTGGTGTTTCCGCTACAGGATGTTTGGCCTGAAACCATGTGTGATCGCAGGCCGAACATTGGACATCGCGGCCTTCCTCGGGGATGACCTCATCCGGGACCTCATATTGGGCACTGCAATTCGGACATGTAAGACGCATGCTGCCTCCCCGGCCGTGCAATCCGGCCGATAATAGTTTTTTCAGGCATGATATTCCGTTAAGACCCAACAGCAAAGCGCGTTTTCGGTTTCACGGTCCAAGTGTCACCAATTGGACTCGGTACAGGCATTGAAACCACACCCGCACTGGGGCAAGAAGAGCGGCATAATAAATGGGGGCACGTGTGATCGAGCTGGAAAATGTCAGCTACACCTATGGTGACGGCGAATTGCTGAGCGATGTCTCGGTGCAATTGCAGCCGGGTTCGTTTCATTTTCTGACGGGGCCTTCGGGTGCGGGCAAGACCACGTTTCTGAAACTATGCTACGGCGCATTGTTGCCCACATCCGGGCGGTTGAGCGCCTTTGATCAGGACATAGCCACGCTGGATCGCGATCAGATGGCCCTGTTGCGCCGCCGGATCGGCGTGGTTCATCAGAATTGCGAGTTTCTGGACCATATGACCTTGGCCGAAAACGTCGCGCTGCCGTTGATGGTTTCAGGCCGGGTTGAAGCGGATGAGCAGGACAATCTAACCGAGTTGCTGGGCTGGGTCGGTCTGGGGTCCCGTCTTGAAGCGCATCCGCCAGAGCTGTCGGGCGGCGAACGGCAGCGCGCCGCGCTGGCCCGTGCGGTGATCCTGTCGCCTGACGTGGTGCTTGCCGATGAACCCACAGGCAACGTGGATTGGGAGATGTCGCAGCGCCTGCTGCGCCTGCTGGTCGAACTGAACCGGATGGGCAAAACCGTCCTGATCGCCACCCATGATCTAAGCCTGATCCGTGCCGCGAAAAGTCAGGTTCAGGCGCGTGTTCTGCGCATCTCGCAGCGTCGTCTGCACTTGGCGGGGGCGGATCTATGAGCCGGGGCGATATCCGAAACCTGCTGCGACGAGATTCTCGGGCCGACCGCGTGGTGCCCCCAACCGGGTATACCGCGCATTTGACCCTATTCGTTTCGGGCGCGATGGCGTTTCTGACCGTTTTTGCTTTGGCCCTGTCGCTGGCCTCGGGCCGGATTGCCTACCGATGGGCAACGGAACTGGCCGGGGCCGCCACCCTGCGCATCAACGCGCCGGCCGAGCAGCTGGCCGCCCAGACCCAAGCCGCGCTGACCGTGCTGAGCCAAACGCCCGGCGTCGCCTCGGCCCGTGCGCTGACGACCGAGGAACAGGCGGCCCTGCTGTCGCCCTGGTTCGGGCCAGATCTGCCACTGGACACGCTGCCCATCCCGCAACTGATCGAGATTGTCGAAGGCGAACCGGGCCTTGACGCCGCCGGTCTGCGCCTGCGCCTTGGGGCCGAGGTACCGGGCGCGGTTCTGGATGACCACACCAGATGGCGCGAACCTTTGGTCGATGCCGCCATGTCCCTTAGGCGATTGGGCTGGATTTCGATCCTGCTGATCGGTGGGGCGACGGCGGCCATGATCACTCTGGCCGCGAATGCCTCACTGGCGGCGAATGCCAAGATCATCGAGGTGTTGCGTCAGGTTGGGGCCCGCGACCGGTTTATCGCAGGAGCCTTCGTGCGCCGCTTTACCTACCGCGCGCTGTTTGGCGCAGCCGTGGGCACGCTGTTGGGGATGACCGGCGTTTTGTTGTTGCCCGAAGCCTCGGATGCCGGGGGCTTCCTGTCTGGCGTCGGGTTTCAGGGCAGTGACTGGATTTTGCCCGTGGCCATTCCCATTCTGGGCGCAGCCGTCGCCTTTTTCGCCACCTGGGCCGCCGCGCGCCGCAAGTTGAAGGAGCTTTCGTGATGTCCATGGCCATTCAGTGGGTCCGCTCGTTGATCTTCATGTTTGTGATCTACCTTTGGATGCTGATCCTTGGCATTCTGTACTTACCTTACGCGATCTTCACCAAACGCGGCGCGTTGCGGGCCTGCAAAGCCTATGCCAGCAGTACCATTTGGCTTGCGCGCTGGATGGTTGGCATTCGCTCTGAGGTGCGTGGCGCTGTGCCCACGGGCGAGGTTGTCATCGGTGCCAAGCACCAGTCGTTTCTTGATATTCTCTTGATCTTCAACGCGATCCCGCATGGCAAGTTCATCATGAAGCGAGAGCTTTTGTGGACCCCGGTCATTGGCCTTTATGCGCGCCGATTGGGATGTATTCCGGTCAACCGGGGCAAGAAGGGTGCGGCGGTGGCCAAGATGGTCAAGGATGTCGCCAAGGAATTCACCGAACCCGGCCAGTTGGTCATCTACCCTCAGGGCACCCGCGTCGCACCGGGGGCCAAAAAGCCCTATAAGGTGGGCACTGCGGTTCTGTACGAAGGGCTTGGTGTGCCTTGCGTCCCCGTTGCCACAAACGCGGGCGTCTTCTGGCCGCGCACGGGCATCTTGCGCAAACCCGGCATGGCGATTGTCGATTTCCTCGACCCGATCGAGCCGGGCGTCGCGCGTGATGCGTTCCTTGGACGGCTGGAAGAGGTGATCGAGACCCGCTCGACCGCGTTGATGAAAGAAGTGGGGTTTGACCCAGATGGAGTTCATTGAAGATACCGAGACGCTTGCGGGGCTCTATGGCACCCCGGGCGCACCGTCCTTGCGCAAAGTGGCACACAGGCTGACGCCGCTGTATCGGACATGGATCATGGCCTCGCGCCTGTGCATCCTCAGCACGGTCGGGCCGGAAGGTGTCGACGGCAGCCCGCGCGGTGACGATGGCCCGGTGGTGCTGGAGCTGGATCCAAAGACTCTGGCGATGCCGGATTGGCGGGGCAACAACCGCCTGGATTCGCTGCGCAACATCGTGCGCGATCCGCGTGTTTCGCTGATGTTCATCGTGCCCGGTTCCAACAACGTGGTGCGGGTGAACGGGACGGCGCGTCTGACTGCGGATGATGAATTGCGTACGCGGTTCGAAAAGCAGGGCAAGCGCCCGGCGACTGTGATCGTGATTGAACTTCACGAGATTTACACTCAATGCGCGCGGGCGCTGATGCGGGCAAGAACCTGGACTTGCGGTGATGAGTCCGCGCCTCTTCCAACCATCGGAGAAATTCTGGCCGAGGCGTCGGACGGGGACGAAGGCGGCGCACGCTATGATCGCGAATGGGGCGCGCGCGCCGCTAAAACCATGTGGTAGTCACGGCGGCTACACTGCCGCTGCGCCAATCCTGGCGACCTGGGAAATCCAGCGCTCGACATGACCGGGCTTGGGATAGCTGGCCCCTGCGAAATAGGTAAACCGTGTTGGTTTGAAGCCGACAAAGCCCAGGATCTGATCGCGTACTTGCCGGATCAGTGCCTGGCGATAGATCAGCCGCATGAACCAGCCCGGCGTGTCCGACGTCAGAATGACGCGCGCGGTGCGACCGGTCAGCATCGGGGCCGGGAAACCCATCTTGGTCGTGTGTCGCGTATCGAAAGTACGCCCCGGGATGAACATGCGGTCAATCAGACCCTTCAGTTTCGCAGGCAGACCGCCCCACCACATTGGCGCTGTCAGGACCAGATGATCGCTCCATTCAAAATCCTGCAGAACCTGTTCCAGCACGGGCTCTAGCGGCTTGAAGTCGTGGTAATTGCCCTGACCGAAATCGTGGTCGAACTGCAGATCGCTCAGGTGGATCAGGCGGACATCATGCCCGTTTTCGCGGGCTGCGTCGCCATAGGTTTGCGCAAAGGTGCGGGACAGGCTGCTTTCGGCAGGGTGTCCGTCAAGGATCAGAATTTTCTTCGGCTGCATCGGGGTTCTCCTAAAAATGACCGTGGTCAGTTTATAGAATCAAAAAATGACCGCGGTCAATAAAAAATTTGACCACGGTCAGAAAACGTGCAAATTAGCCTTATGCAGAAGACAGTTCAAAAACGTACACTGAAAACCCGCGCCCGCCTTATGGCGGCGTCCGAGGCGTTGATTCAGGACAGCGGGTATGAGGCGCTGAGGGTGGAAGATGTCGTCAAGGCCGCCGGTGTGGCCAAGGGGACGTTCTTTGCGCATTTCCACGACAAAGACGCGATGATGGAAATTCTGATCGCTGACAGGTTGAACGCGTGCCTGGATCAGGCCGAGTCCGGCCCGCCGCCCGGAACCGTCGCCGAAATCATCGCCGGGCTGGAGCCCGCCCACAGTTTCATGACGTCCGAACGGTATGTATTCGATCTGTTGATCAGGTATTCCGGCGCGGCGGCAATCGCCGAGGTGGGCCCGATCGCCTATTGCTTTGAGCGGTACTTCCGCGTCGTGATGATGTGGCTTGACGCTGCTCAGATGCGCAAGGATGTGCCGCCCGAGCTGTTGGCAGAAGGTGTGCAGGCCTTTGCGATTCAGGCGATGTCTCTAAGGTTCTGCGCGTTGCATTCCGCGACGACATTCACCGACAGGCTGGAAACCTATCTGGATGCATGGCTGACCCCGGCGCGCTGATTGCCGCCGGAGTCATTGGTCTTAGCTGTGGATCGGTCCGTCGCCGCAGGCCAAGGCAGCCTCGCGCACGGCTTCGGAATAGGTCGGGTGGGCGTGGCAGGTCAGGGCTAGATCTTCGGCTGAGGCTCCGAATTCCATGGCGACGCAGACCTCGTGGATCAGATCGCCAGCGCCGGGGCCGATGATGTGTGCGCCCAGAATACGGTCGGTTTCCTTGTCGGCCAGAATCTTCACGAACCCGTCGGCGGCAAAGTTGGCTTTGGCCCGACCGTTGCCCATGAACATGAACTTGCCGACCTTGTAGGCGCGGCCCTGTTCTTTCAGCGTCTCTTCGGTTTCGCCGACATTGGCAACCTCGGGCCAGGTGTAGATCACGCCAGGAATGACGCCGTAGTTCACGTGACCATGCTTGCCCGCGACCTGTTCGGCGGCAGCCATGCCCTCATCCTCGGCCTTATGCGCCAACATCGGGCCTTCGGTGACGTCGCCGATGGCGTAGATGCCAGGCACGTTGGTCTGCCAGTCGGCCCCGACCTTGATCTGACCACGCGGCGTCATCTCGACGCCCAAAGCGTCCAGCCCCAGGCCGTCCGAATACGGTTTGCGCCCGGTGGCGACCAGTACGGTATCCGCCTCGACCACATGCTCGCTGTCGTCCTTGCGCAGTTTGTACGTGACCTTGGCCTTAGTCTTGGTGGCTTCGGTCTTTTGCACCGCTGCGCCCATGACAAACTTCAAACCCTGTTTCTTGAGGATACGCTGGAAGGTTTTCTGCACCTCGGGGTCCATGCCCGGTGTGATCACGTCGAGGAATTCGATCACCGTGACCTCGGCACCCAGCCGCTGATAGACCGAACCCAGTTCAAGCCCGATCACACCTGCACCAATAACGACCATCTTCTTCGGGATCTTGCCCAGCGACAGCGCACCCGTCGAGGTGACGACAACCTTCTCATCAACTTCAACACCGGGCAGCGAGGCGGGCTCGGACCCCGAGGCGATGATGATGTTCTTCGCCTCGTGCACCTCATCACCAACCTTGACCTGACCTGCAGCGGGGATCGAGCCCCAGCCTTTCAGCCAGTCGATCTTGTTCTTCTTGAACAGGAACTCGATGCCCTTGGTATTGCCTTCGATCACCTCGTCCTTGTAGGTCTGCATCTGCTTCCAATCGACCGAAGGCGATTTACCCTTCAGGCCCATCTTGGCAAAGTTATGCTCGGCCTCGTGCAACTGATGGCTGGCGTGCAGCAGCGCCTTGGATGGGATGCAGCCCACATTCAGACAGGTGCCGCCCAATGTGTCCCGTCCTTCAACGCAGGCGGTTTTCAGGCCCAGCTGGGCACAACGGATGGCACACACATAGCCGCCGGGGCCTGAGCCGATTACGATGACGTCATAACTTGCCATTGAGGGTCTCCTTGAGAATTCGGGCTGTCACAGGGCGTAAACCTCTGAACAGGTTGTACATCAGCGGCGTCACAATAGCACCGCCAAAAGCATGAAGGTGGTAGTCAGGAACCCGGCGAACCAGATCAGGGTGCGCCAGGGCTTCCAACCATAATAATAGGCGGGCACGTAAAGGACGCGCGCCACCAGATAGGTCCAGGCGCAGGTCGCAGTGAAGTCGTTGCCCGTCCCACTTAGGGTCACGACCACACAAGCGATGGAGAACAGGATCAGCCCTTCGAAGTGATTGTTCAGCGCCCGATACAGACGGGCCGTTTCATCGGACAGCTGATCTTCGAGTGCACCACCCAACCGGCTGCGGTCGCGCGCGGACATGGTCTTGCCCGGACCCAGTTCCAGATTGGCCGGGATCGCCATCAGAGCATATTGGATGATCTGCAACAGTGCGGCCAATGTCAGGGCAGTCAACTCGGGTGTCACAGGGGAACACCTTCATTTTTGCCGCCCACCCTATGATGGGTCGGGCGGCCAGTTGGGATTATGTCTGATCCGGGCAGCACTGTTTAGACAGGGTTCAGAACTTTGACCTGGATATGCGCAACGCCCCCGCGTTCGTGGTGCATCGCCAGCTCTTCTGATTCCAGAAAACTCTGCGCGCGGTCCAGATCGGTGATTTCGAACAGGGCCACAGCGTGATCCTTCTGAGCTGGGTCCTGCCAGATATGGAGGTCGCGGATTCCCGCAGCCTCACGCATTTTCTGGTCTTCGCGGAACACGGTCAGCCAGGCATCGAAATCCGCCACATCGGCTTGCCAAAGGACATGAGTCGCCATGATTACAGATCCATCAACAGGCGGCGCGGATCTTCCAGCGCCTCTTTCACGCGGACAAGGAACGTCACCGCGCCTTTGCCGTCCACGATGCGGTGATCATAGGACAGGGCCAGATACATCATCGGACGAATCTTGATTTCGCCATTGATAACCATCGGACGGTCCTGGATCTTGTGCATTCCCAGAATACCCGACTGCGGCGGGTTCAGGATCGGTGAGGACATCAGCGAGCCGTAGACGCCACCGTTTGAGATGGTGAAGGTGCCGCCCTGCATCTCTTCCATGCTTAGCTTGCCGTCACGGGCGCGTCGGCCTTTTTCGGCAATCGCCTTCTCGATCGCGGCAAAGGACATGCTGTCGGCATCGCGGATCACCGGAACCACCAGACCCTGCGGCGTACCGGCGGCAACGCCCATATGCACGAAGTTCTTGTAGACGATATCGGTGCCGTCGATTTCCGCGTTCACCTCGGGCACTTCTTTCAGCGCATGACAGCAGGCCTTGGTGAAGAAGGACATAAAGCCCAGACGCACGCCGTGCTTCTTCTCGAACTGATCCTTGTACTGGTTGCGCAGGGCCATCACCTCGGTCATGTCCACCTCGTTATAGGTGGTCAGGATCGCTGCGGTGTTCTGCGCATCCTTCAGGCGCTTGGCGATGGTTTGGCGCAGACGGGTCATGCGTACCCGTTCTTCGCGCCCGGCATCTGCGGCAGCCACAGGCGCGCGCGGGGTTGGTGCCGGGGTAGGGGCCGCCGGGGCCGGTGCGGGGGCCGACGGTGCTGCAGCGGCGCGGGCCACATCTTCTTTCATGATCCGGCCATCGCGACCGGTTCCAGTGACCTGATCGGCCGACAGGCCAGCCTCGGCCATGGCTTTTTCGGCTGACGGCGCATTGGCGATATCCTTGCCTGTGCTGGCCGCTGCCGGGGCCGCCGCCGCGGCTGCTGCCGGAGCCGGAGCAGCCCCAGCCGCCGCGCCCGAGATCACCGCCAGCTTGGCCGAGGCATCCACGGTCGCGCCTTCGGGGGCCACGATTTCAGCCAGCACACCCGCAGCGGGGGCCGGAACCTCGACCGAAACCTTGTCGGTTTCCAATTCGCACAGCATCTCATCCTGCGCGACGCTGTCGCCGACCTGTTTGAACCATGTCGAAACGGTTGCTTCGGTCACGGATTCGCCCAGCGTCGGCACCATGACGTCCACGCTGCCGCCCGACGCAGCCGGGGCGGCTGCCGGGGCCGGAGCGGCGGCAGGCGCAGGAGCCGCGCCTTCGCCCGCGGTGATTGTGGCCAGCAGGGCGTCAACGCCAACGGTTTCACCTTCGGCGGCGACGATTTCGCCCATCACACCGGCAGAGGGCGAGGGCACTTCGACCGTAACCTTGTCGGTCTCAAGCTCGCACAGCATTTCATCTACGGCGACCGCATCGCCGGGTTTCTTGAACCAGGTCGCAACCGTCGCTTCGGTTACCGATTCGCCAAGCGTGGGAACACGAACTTCAATCGTCATCGTTTACTTTCCTTCAATGCTCAGCGCTTCGTTCACCAGCGCTTGTTGTTGGGCTTTGTGTTGGCTGGCCAGACCCGTCGCGGGTGAGGCGGATGTTGCGCGACCGACATAGCGCGGCCGGGTATGCTTGGCCTTGATGCGGGTCAGCACCCATTCGATATTGGGCTCGATAAAGGTCCAGGCGCCCTGGTTCTTGGGCTCTTCCTGACACCAGATCATTTCCGCACCCTTAAAGCGCTCAAGCTCATTGATCAGCGAGTGCGCCGGGAACGGATAAAACTGTTCGATCCGCATCAGGTAGACATCGTCGATCCCACGCGTGTCGCGTTCCTCCAGCAGGTCGTAGTAAACCTTGCCGGAACACATCACGACCCGCTTGATCTTGTCGTCCTTGACCAGCTTGGTGTCCGAGTTTCCGTGCTGCGCATCGTCCCACAGAACCCGGTGGAAGCTGGAGCCTGTGGTGAATTCTTCTGCCTTGCTGACAGCCAGCTTGTGGCGCAGCAGCGATTTCGGCGTCACCAGGATCAGCGGCTTGCGGAAGGTCCGGTGTAGCTGACGGCGCAGGATGTGGAAATAGTTTGCAGGCGTCGTGCAGTTCGCCACGATCCAGTTGTCCTGTCCGCACATTTGCAGGAACCGTTCCAGACGGGCAGACGAGTGTTCCGGCCCTTGCCCTTCGAACCCGTGCGGCAGCAGGCAGACCAGACCGGACATCCGCAGCCACTTGCTTTCGCCCGAGCTGATGAACTGGTCGAACATGATCTGCGCCCCGTTGGCGAAATCGCCGAACTGCGCTTCCCACAGGGTCAGGGCGTTGGGTTCGGCCAGCGAATAGCCGTATTCGAAACCCAGAACCGCATATTCGGACAGCATCGAGTCGATCACTTCGTACTGCGCCTGCCCCGAGCGAATATTGTTCAGCGGGTAATAGCGTTCTTCACTTTCCTGATGGACAAAGCCGGAATGGCGCTGGCTAAACGTCCCGCGCGTTGCGTCCTGCCCGGACAGGCGCACCGGGTAGCCTTCGGTCAGCAATGAGCCAAAGGCCAGTGCTTCGCCCGTGGCCCAGTCAAACCCTGTGCCTGTTTCGAACATCTGCTTTTTGTGATCCAGCAGGCGGCCCACGGTCTTGTGCAGGGCCACATTGTCGGGCGCATGGGTCAGTGCCTTGCCAACCTCAGCCAGCGTGTCCGGAGAAATGGCGGTCTCGCCCCGCACATATTCTTCCTTGCTTTTGTCCATGTGCGACCAGCGCCCGTCCAACCAGTCGGCCTTGTTGGGTTTATAGTCTTTTCCAGCCTCGAACTCATCATTCAGATGGGCCTGGAAGGCGGCCTTCATGTCCTCGATCTCGCCCTCGGGGATCAGACCGTCCTTGACCAAACGCTCGGTGTACAGAGACAACGTGGTCTTATGCGTCTTGATCTTCTTGTACATGATCGGGTTGGTGAACATGGGCTCATCGCCCTCGTTATGACCAAACCGGCGATAGCAGAAGATGTCGATGACCACGTCCTTGTGGAACTTCTGACGGAACTCGGTCGCCACCTTCGCCGCATGCACCACGGCCTCGGGGTCGTCACCGTTCACGTGGAAGATCGGCGCCTCAACCATCAGCGCAATATCCGTGGGATAGGGGCTGGAGCGTGAGAAATGCGGCGCGGTGGTGAAACCGATCTGGTTATTCACCACGATATGCATTGTGCCGCCGGTCTTGTGACCGCGCAGGCCGGACAGGCCGAACCCTTCAGCCACCACACCCTGACCGGCAAAGGCCGCATCGCCGTGCAGCAGGATGCCCATGACCTTGGTGCGGTCTTCGTCTTTCAATTGATCTTGCTTGGCGCGGACCTTGCCCAGAACAACCGGGTTTACCGCCTCAAGGTGGCTGGGGTTGGCGGTCAGCGACAGGTGCACGCTGTTGCCATCAAACTCGCGGTCACTGGAGGCGCCAAGGTGATATTTCACGTCGCCCGAGCCATCCACATCCTCGGGCTTGAAGCTGCCGCCCTGGAATTCGTTGAAAATCGCGCGGTAAGGCTTGCCCATCACGTTGGCGAGGATGTTCAGACGCCCGCGATGCGGCATGCCGATCACGATGTCCTGAACGCCCAGAGCACCGCCGCGCTTGATGATCTGCTCCATCGCCGGGATCAGACTTTCGCCGCCGTCCAGACCGAACCGCTTGGTGCCCATGTATTTGACATGTAAGAATTTTTCGAAGCCTTCGGCCTCGACCATCTTGTTCAGGATCGCCTTGCGGCCTTCCTTGGTAAAGGCGATTTCCTTGCCGTAGCCTTCGATCCGTTCTTTCAGCCAGGCGGCCTGTTCGGGGTCCGAGATATGCATGTATTGCAGTGCGAAGGTGCCGCAATAGGTGCGTTTCACGATCTCGACGATCTGGCGCATGCTGGCCATCTGCAGGCCCAGAACGTTGTCGATAAAAATCTGACGGTCCATATCGGCTTCGGTAAAGCCGTAGGTCTTTGGATCCAGTTCCGGGTGCGTGCTGGCCGCGCGCATGCCCAGCGGATCCAGATCGGCAGCCAGATGGCCCCGGATCCGATAGGCCCGGATCAGCATCAGGGCACGTAGGCTGTCCAGCACGGCGCGTTTGACCTGATCTTCACTGACCTTGACGCCCGTGTCAGCGGCCTTTTCCTTGATCTTTTTGCCTGCCGCCTTGGCGTCGATCTCGGCCCACTCGCCGGTCAGCGCGCCGGTCAGATCATCGGCCGGCATCGGCGGCCAGTCGGTCCGCGCCCAGGACGGCCCTTCTGCCTCTTTCTGAACGTCGGGCGTTGCATCGCCCATCTGCCGGAAGAAATCGACCCAGGCCGCGTCTATCGCGTTCGGGTCTTTTGTGTACTGGGCATAAAGCTGCTCCAGATACTCGGCATTGTGCCCTTGCATAAAGCTTGAGGCATGAAAGGTAGAGTTGGGCGTATGTTCGGTCATTGGGCTACCTCATATGGGTTGGGACCGTATTGGTTGGCGCCGGGTTGGCTGGGGCGGGTCAGCCACCACAGAACCAGCAGGGGCGACACAAACAGAACGATGAGTGTCGGAATGACGATCAGCAGAGTGGCACGTGTGAACAGAATGTCCAGAGTGCCACCGTGGAACTGGCTGGCAAGGCCAATGCCAAAAATCAGAACCGCAAAGGCCCCGAGGATCAGCAGGATCGGCAGCAGAGCATAAAGCCCGCTGCGCCCGCTATCATGCATCCGCCGCCACGCGACGGCCAGATGCGGGAAGAAGACGATCAGGCTGACGATGCTTTGTACGGGTTGGCTGGATGTCGCGGTGACGGCCTTGACCTCATCGCTTTCGCTGACCGAGACCTGAGTGAAGAACTGCGCATCGATGATCCCGGCGATTAAGCTCCAGATCACGATGAACAGGAAAAAGAACCAGTATTCGGGGCGGGAGGCCCGACCCGAGAAGGTGAAGAACTTGGAGAAACAGGTGCGGATGGCGTCAGAGAAGGTCACTGTTTGGCCTCATTATTTCGCCGATAAATTTCTAATCCAAATGCAGAATTGGGTTTTCTAGAATACTGCTCTTCGAATTCGGATTGCTCGAACCAGAAAAAATCCACTCTCGCTGGCCCCATGCCAACTTGGGGTTCCAGAATCGGGCGATCAACAAAAACGCCTAGTTTCACGAGAAAACTAGCAGCACCAGAAAGCGGTTTGTGTAGTTCGTCTCCAATAGTTGTCGCGCTCACAGTTCGAGCCGGACCAAGAGATACTTTGTGCCCGTCACCCGGGTATTGATGAACTGCATCAGAAACCAACGTTGCATCTTGCAAAGAAGAACTAAAGAAGCGGCATCCAAGGTCTTCGCCAAGTTTTCTATTTCCGCCCTTGTCATGGATCATCAAAAACGCGCGGGTGTCTCCATCCCACCAGAACGCATCATAGACACCGCGCTGTGAGACATCAGATATGGTGTCCAGATGCTCAATCATGTCGGGAATGATGCCAGTTTCTGTATCCAGACCGAAAAAGTTGTATCTCTCATCAATAAGGGCACGGAAGAGTCCGCCATCTGCCAAAAGCGAAGCAAGTGCTTCGGGATAGGGCGCACGGAACGTTTTCCATCCGCGTTGGGTGAATTCCTCAGCAACCGAAGCACGATCTGCCAATGACCATGTACATAGATCGATTACGTCCTGTGTTGGCTTTGTGAATTTCGGTGATGCGCTGGCAGTCCCCGAGATTGCGGAAAACTGGACACTTAGAAACAAAACCAAAACATGCAGGAGGCGAGGGGATTTTGCCCCCCGCCTCACAAAGCATATTTTCTGGCGCGCCATCGCGCTTACCCAATCGCTTCCAGCACAGCCTCGCCCAGTTGCGCCGGGCTTTCGGCCACGACGATACCGGCCGAGCGCATGGCTTCGATCTTGTCCTCGGCACCGCCCTTGCCGCCGGCGACAATCGCGCCCGCGTGACCCATGCGGCGGCCCGGAGGGGCTGTGCGGCCTGCGATGAAACCGGCGGTCGGCTTCTTGCGACCCTTCTTGGCCTCATCCGCCAGGAACTGCGCGGCTTCTTCCTCGGCCGAGCCACCGATCTCACCGATCATGATGATCGACTCGGTTTCGTCATCGGCCAGGAACCATTCCAGAACGTCGATATGCTCGGTGCCTTTGATCGGGTCACCGCCGATGCCAACACAGGTGGACTGGCCCAGACCCACATCGGTGGTCTGCTTGACGGCTTCGTAAGTCAGGGTGCCCGAGCGGGACACAACGCCGACCGAGCCGCGCTTGTGGATGTGGCCGGGCATGATGCCGATTTTGCAGGCGTCGGGTGTGATGACACCGGGGCAGTTCGGGCCGATCAGGCGCGAGTTCGAGCCTTCCAGCGCGCGTTTTACCTTCATCATGTCCAGAACCGGGATGCCTTCGGTGATGCAGACGATCACTTCCATCTCGGCATCAATCGCTTCGAGGATCGAGTCCGCCGCGAAAGGCGGCGGCACATAGATCACCGAGGCATTGGCTTCGGTCACATGCTTGGCCTCGTGAACCGAGTTGAACACGGGCAGGCCCAGATGCTCCATCCCGCCTTTACCGGGGGTCACGCCGCCGACCATCTTGGTACCATAGGCGATGGCCTGTTCAGAGTGGAATGTTCCCTGCGAGCCGGTAAAGCCCTGACAGATCACTTTGGTATTTTCGTCGATGAGGACTGCCATCTGGCGTTCTCCTTTGTAGGGCGGGCTTCAGCCCGCCGAAATCGTGGGAAAGGTGGGCTGAAGCCCACCCTACGGGATGGCAATCAGCCTTTGACAGCTTTCACGATCTTCTCGGCACCGTCTTTCAGGTTGTCCGCCGCGATCACGTCCAGGCCAGAGGTGTTGATGATCTCTTTGCCTTTCTCGACATTGGTGCCTTCCAGACGCACGACCAGCGGAACCTGCAGGCCGACTTCTTTCACTGCGGCGACAACGCCTTCGGCGATGACGTCACAGCGCATGATGCCGCCGAAGATGTTGACCAGAATGCCTTTGACGTTCGGGTCCGAGGTGATGATCTTGAACGCCTCGGTCACTTTCTCCTTGGTGGCACCGCCACCTACGTCGAGGAAGTTCGCAGGCTCGGCACCATACAGCTTGATGATGTCCATGGTGGCCATGGCCAGACCGGCACCGTTCACCATGCACCCGATCTCACCATCCAGCGCGATGTAGTTCAGGTCGTATTTCGAGGCTTCCAGTTCCTTGGGGTCTTCCTCGGTCGTGTCGCGCAGTTCGGCGATGTCGGGGTGGCGGTAAACCGCGTTGCCGTCAAAGCTGACCTTGGCGTCCAGCACCTTGAGGTCGCCGCCGTCGGTGATGATCAGCGGGTTGATCTCCAGCATCTCCATGTCCTTCTCGACGAAGGCCTGATACAGCTGACCCATCAGCTTGACGCATTGCTTGACCTGCGCGCCTTGCAGACCCAGCGAGAACGCGATGCGGCGGCCGTGATAGGGCTGATAGCCGGTCGCGGGATCGACCGAGAAGGACAGGATTTTCTCGGGCGTCTCTGCGGCCACTTCTTCGATGTCCATGCCACCTTCGGTCGAGCAGACAAACGAGATGCGGCTGGTCTGGCGGTCCACCAGCAGGGCCAGATACATTTCGGTTTCGATACCGGAACCGGCTTCGATGTAGATGCGGTTGACCTGCTTGCCCGCTGGGCCGGTCTGATGTGTGACCAGCGTGCGGCCCAGCATCTTCTTGGCTTCCTCGGCGGCTTCTTCAACCGATTTGGTCAGGCGCACACCGCCTTTTTCACCGGCGTCTGCCTCTTTAAAAGAGCCCTTGCCGCGACCGCCTGCGTGGATCTGCGATTTGACCACCCAAAGCGGGCCGTCCAGTTCACCGGCTGCGGTTTTGGCTTCTTCGGCGCGCAGAACCGCGCGACCTTCAGAGACCGGAGCGCCATAGCTGCGAAGAAGCGCTTTGGCCTGATATTCGTGGATATTCATCGAAACTGTCCCGTTTGACTACGATTGAACCGTTATAGGCGTGTCTAGAGGGCAAGTTTAAAGGGTTTTTTGACGTGTCACGAGTTTTTGTGGAAGATTTTCAGTATTTGTGATCACAGGTTTTTGGGGTGTGATCACAAAATCCGGGCGGGCTGGCGTTTGATTCGATCTTGCCGGTAGATCGATAAAATCACATTCAAAAAGCAGAGTTTGCGACGTTTGCGATAACAGGAGCGACCGGAAATCAGCCGGATCGAAAGCCACGAAAAAACCGGCCTCGCAAGAAGGCCGGTTTGGAATGCGTGTGCAGAGGCGCGGTTTACGCCAGCGAGCTGTCGATGCCCTTGCACGCCTCGATCAAGCCTTTCACGGCGTTGACCGAGTTGTCGAAACCGGCCTGTTCGTCCGCGTTCAGCTTGATGTCCACGATGCGCTCGACACCGCCTGCGCCGATCACGGTCGGGACACCGACATACAGGCCATCGACACCAAGTTCACCGCTGCAATAGGCAGCACAGGGCAGAACGCGCTTTTGGTCTTTCAGATAGGCTTCGGCCATTTCGATCGCCGAAGTCGCAGGCGCGTAATAGGCCGAGCCGGTTTTCAGCAGGCCAACAATCTCGGCACCGCCGTCGCGGGTGCGCTGAACGATGGCGTCCAGTTTTTCCTGCGTGGTCCAGCCCATCTCGACCAGATCGGGCAGCGGGATACCGGCAACCGTCGAATAGCGGACCGACGGGACCATGGTGTCGCCGTGGCCGCCCAGAACAAAGGCGGTGACGTCGCGCATCGAGACGTTGAACTCTTCCGACAGGAAATGCGCGAACCGCGCCGAGTCCAGCACGCCGGCCATGCCGCAGACCTTGTTGTGCGGCAGGCCCGAGAATTCGCGCAGCGCCCAGACCATTGCGTCCAGCGGGTTGGTGATGCAGATCACGAAGGCGTCGGGCGCGTGGGCGGCGATGCCTTCGCCAACCGACTTCATGACTTTCAGGTTGATGCCCAGCAGGTCATCGCGGCTCATCCCCGGTTTGCGGGCGACGCCTGCGGTGACGATGCACACATCCGCGCCTGCGATGTCGGCGTAGTCGCTGGTGCCTTTCATCGAAGCGTCAAAGCCTTCCGAAGGGCCGGATTCTGCGATGTCGAGTGCCTTGCCCTGCGGCAGTCCGTCTGCGATGTCAAACAGGACAACGTCACCCAGTTCTTTGACAGCTGCCAGATGTGCAAGCGTGCCGCCGATGTTCCCCGCGCCGATCAGCGCAATCTTGGGTCTGGCCATTTGGAATTCTCCGGTCGGTTTTGAAATCGCGGTTGTGCTAGTCGCTAAATGGCAATTGCGCAAGGGTCCTGCGGCGCGGCATGCCACCGCATACCGTTTGCCTTGCCCGTGTTGATTGCGCTAAACGGCTTGTGAGACAAGCCAATTCGCAGGCCGCCGCATGTTCGAACTGAACCTGATGTTTTTTGCCGTGGCGATCCCTGCGGTGATCTTTGCCGGTATTTCAAAAGGCGGGTTCGGCTCGGGCGTGGCTTTTGCGTCCTCGTCGATTCTGGCGCTGATCCTGAGCCCGGCGCAGGCCGTGGCGCTGATGTTGCCGATCCTGATGATCATCGATGTGGCGACGCTTGGCCCCTATTGGAAGCGTTGGAGTTGGCCGGATTGCCGCCTGTTGATACTGGGCGGCATACCCGGTGTGGTGCTGGGAATGGGTCTTTTCCACCTGACCAATGACGACGTGCTGCGGTTGCTGATCGGCGGCATCTCGGTCGCGTTTGTGGTTTGGCATATCGCACAGGTCCGAGGTTGGATTCGCGGTTTTGCGAACCGTTTGCCGCCATCTGCCGGGGTGTTTGCCGGTGTGGTGGCAGGCTTCACCAGCTTCGTCAGCCATGCCGGAGGACCGCCAGCCGCGGTTTATCTGCTGTCGCAGCGCCTGACGAAGACCGAATTTCAGGCGTCGACCGTGCTGGTCTTTTGGGTCATCAATATCGTAAAGTTCGTGCCCTATGCCTATCTGGGGCTTTTTACCCTGCAAACGGCCTGGGCCAATCTTCTGCTGGCTCCGTTTGCCGTCTTAGGGGCCTGGCTTGGCGTTCGGGCGCATTTCATGCTGTCCGAACGCGTGTTCTTTGGCATCACCTATGTTCTGCTGACCCTGACCGGATCAAAACTGATCTGGGACGCTTTGACTTAGGCATTGGGCGGCAGGGCTTCGGCAAGCGCCTCGTAGGACTGGCCCGAGGCCACAAGGCAGGTCATGCCGTCCGGCAGGGTGACGGTGATCGTCCAGCTTCCTGTCTCGTCCGATGCGAACACCTCCATCACCGCGCCTTGACGGGCAATGCCGATCCCCTTGCGGGTTTCGCCATAGGTTCCGGCCAGACGCTCGATCACGTCCGCGCGCGGGGCGCAGTTGCGGTTCTGCGCCTGCACCTGTTGGGCCGCCAACACCATGATCCCAAGCCCGATGGTCATATTCACAACTGCCTTTTTCATCTCCGACCCCTTTTGTCTGGTGTGCAAGTCAGCTTGAGGGCGGGGACCGGAAATCCGGTTAAGCCAAAGTGCGTTGCGTCACGCGGCGGGTCGAATGCTGCATTGCGGCGATTTTGACCTTGAAGTTTCCCGAAAAAAATGGCCCATTCCGCGCAACTTTATTTCTTAGGGAGGCATCGATGGATCCGCGTCAACGCCCGTATCGTTCGGTTCTGTATATTCCCGGCTCGCGTGATCGGGCCCTGGACAAGGCACGCACTCTGCCTGTTGATGCGATCATCTTCGATCTGGAAGATGCAGTTGCAGCAGACGAGAAAGAGAATGCGCGCGAGACGCTCAAGGCAGCCCTGGCCGCTGGCGGGTATGGTTCGCGGGTCAAGATCGTTCGAATCAACGGGCTGGACACCGAATGGGGCCGCGCCGATGCCGAGGCCGTGCGGGACATGGATGCCGATGTGGTTCTGCTGCCCAAGGTGAGCTCGGCCGCTGATGTCGACGCTTTGGCCGCAATCACCGGGGATCTGCCGATCTGGGCGATGATGGAAACCCCGCGCGGGATGCTGAACGCCGCCGAGATTGCAGCCCATCCCCTGATGGCGGGTTTTGTCATGGGCACCAACGATCTGGCGAAAGAGCTTCAGACACGCTTCCGCCCGGATCGCCTGCCGCTGATGACGTCTTTGGGCCTGTGCCTGCTGGCCGCCAAGGCCGAAGGTCTGATCATTGTGGACGGCGTATATAATGCGTTCAAAGACACCGAAGGTTTGGCCGAAGAATGCGCACAGGGCCGGGATATGGGCTTTGACGGCAAAACTCTGATCCACCCGGCGCAGGTCGAGGTCACGAATGAGGCTTTCGCCCCATCGGATGCCGAGATCGATCTGGCCCGCCGTCAGATCGCCGCCTTTGAAGAGACCAAGGCGCAAGGGCAGGGCGTTGCTGTCGTGGACGGCAAGATTGTCGAAAACCTGCATGTTGTAACCGCACGTGAAATTCTGGCAAAAGCGGAGGCGATTACAGCTTTGCAAGCGGGGTAAGCCAGCAATGGGTTTTGTACTTCTGATCCTCGGGGTGGCGCTTTGGTGGGCCGCACATCTGTTCAAACGCGTCATGCCGGACCAACGCGCCGCGTTGGGCGATGCGGGCAAGGGCGCGGTGGCCTTGGCGTTGGTCGCGGCGATCCTGCTGATGATCTTCGGTTATCGCATGACCGATTTCATCCATGTCTGGGCCCCGCCGACCTTTCTGATCCACGTCAACAACCTCCTGGTGCTGATCGCGATCTATCTGATGAGCCCGGCCGGCGCGAAAGGTCGCCTGCTGAACAAGGTTCGCCACCCGATGCTGGGCGGGTTCAAGCTGTGGGCTTTTGCGCATCTGCTGGTCAATGGCGATCTGGCGTCCATTGTCCTGTTCGGTGGATTGCTGGCCTGGGCGGTGGTCGAAGTGATCGTGATCAACAAGTCCGAACCTGAATGGACCCCGGGCGAGCCTGGCACCTATGGCAAGGACGCGATGTTCTTTGTCGCCTCGATCGTCTTGCTGGGCATCATCGGTTATATCCACGGTCTGGTCGGCCCGTCCCCCTTCGGCGGATAAGGAACTGAAATAATGGCAAAGCTTTATCGTCTGTTGACGGAAGAAGACACATCCGCCTTCTGCCACAAAGTGTCGGACGCATTGGCCAAAGGATGGGAGCTGTATGGCGACCCATCCTATGCCTATGACACGGCAAACAGCGTCATGCGCTGTGCGCAGGCCGTGACCAAAGAGGTCGAAGGCGACTACTCCCCTGAAATGAAACTGGGACAGCAATAATGGCAAAAACCAATCCGGGCCGCTTTTTTGAGGATTATTCCGTCGGGCAGGTGCTGACTCATGCAGTGCCCCGCACCGTAACGGATGGCGAGCGGGCGTTGTATCATGCGCTGTATCCGGCGCGGCATGCGCTTTATTCCTCGGACGAATTTGCGCGCAGCTGCGGATTGCCGGAAAGCCCCCTTGATGACCTGTCGGCGTTTCATGTGGTCTTTGGCAAAACCGTGCCGGATGTGTCGCTGAACGCGGTGGCCAATCTGGGCTATGCGGAAGGGCGTTGGTTGAAACCGGTTTATCCCGGCGACACGCTGCGCTCGGTTTCCGAAGTGATCGGGGTCAAGCAGAACTCGAACGGCAAAACCGGCGTGGTCTGGGTGCGCACCCGTGGCCTTAACCAATTGGATGAGGTTGTCATCGACTATGTGCGTTGGGTCATGGTTCGTAAGTCGAACCTGGATGCACCCGCGCCGGACACCGTTGTGCCCGAGCTGAAAAAGGTTCTGGAGCCACAGGATCTGGTTGTGCCCGAGGGGCTGGATTTCTCGAACTACGATTTCATGCAGTCGGGCGAACCCCATCGCTGGGGCGATTATGAGATCGGAGAAAAGATCGATCACGTGGATGGCGTCACCGTCGAAGAAGCCGAGCATATGCTGGCAACCCGCCTGTGGCAGAACACCGCCAAGGTGCATTTCGACCTGACCTTCCGGCCCGAGGGGCGGCTGATCTATGGCGGTCACGTGATCTCGATGGCGCGAACCTTGTCCTTCAACGGTCTGGCCAATGCGCAGATGATCGTGGGTCTGAATGGTGGCGCGCATGCAAACCCGTGTTTTGCAGGTGACACGATCAAGGCCTGGTCCGAGGTTCTGGACAAAGCCGAAACCGATGTTCCGGGCGTCGGTGCCCTTCGCCTGCGGCTGGTCGCGACCAAAGGCGGCACGCCGTTTGAGTTGCGCAATGAAGACGGCAAGTATCACCCGGATGTGTTGCTGGACCTCGACTACTGGGCCCTGATCCCGATCTGATGCGACCCTGTCAGATCGCGCGGATCTGATGACGCTGATGTGAGTACAGCGTTGATTTTCCGTGCTAGGTTGGCGGCATGACCCTGCTTCGCACACTTGCCGCCTGCCTTTGCCTTGCGCCCCCTGCGTGGTCTTGTGATCTGGCGCTGGCGCTGGCGGTGGATGTCTCGGGGTCTGTGGACAGCAACGAGTTCCGCATTCAGATGGATGGGTTGGCCGCTGGTCTGCGCGACCCGATTGTGTCCGAGGCATTGGTGCGTGGGCAGGCCCAGTTGATGCTGGTGCAGTGGACCGGGGCATCGCGCCAAAGGGTAACAATCCCCTGGACCCGGATCGACAGCTTCGATGCGCTCGACCGGTTTGCCGATCAGGTGGCGCAAGATCCACGCGTCTGGCGCAATTTCTCAACGGCGATTGGTGAGGCATTGGAGACCACGGTGTCCAGCTTTGATGCCGTGTCGGAATGCAAGCGGCTGCTGATAGACATCTCGGGCGACGGAATATCGAACGAAGGGGTTGAACCCACGCAAATCCATGGGCTGTTGAAGGACCGCGGCGTGACAGTAAATGCCATCGCTATTGAAGAGAGTGAGCCTGATCTGACAGCCTATTTCTACGAAAACGTCATTGTCGGAGAAGGGGCGTTTGTCGTGTCCGCAGCCGGGTTTGCGGACTACCCGGAACGCATTCGCAAAAAGCTGCTGCGCGAAGTCACCCAGCAATCTGCCGCCCTGGAACAGGTTGGGAAGATTCGTGATCACATTGATTGATCAGTGAAAACGCTAACATTGAGATGGCTGCATGTGATTTGTGATCACAGTATTATTTAGTGTGATCACATATGGGGCAAAACGTCCATTTTGCACTAAAATTACCTGTTTTTGCGGGTGCAGCACGTGACAGCACAGGAAAAAAAGGTAAAACGACTGGTAGCCAAAGTAAGAGGAGCCGCCATGGCCGATGTCAATCGGGGCAATCGCCCGCTCTCGCCACATATTATGATCTACCGCCCGCAGATGACCTCGTTGTCGTCGATCATGGTTCGACTGTCGGGTCTTGCGGTATTTGCCATCGCAGCACTTGTGGTTTGGTGGCTGCTTGCTGCGGCCACGTCCGAGGCCGCATTTGCCGGCATCGACGGCTTTCTGCGCAGCTGGTTCGGTCAACTCATCCTGACGGGTGGGGTCTGGGCACTGTGGTACCACACGCTGGGGCGGTTGCGTCACGTGGTGTGGGACTTCGGCTATTGCCTCGACGTTGATGTGTCCGAGAAGATGGGCATTGGCATGTTTGTCGGGGCGACCGTTCTGACCATCATCACCATGCTGTTGGTGTAAGGAGAATGGCGATGCAATACCTCACCGACCGCAAACGCGCGCAAGGCCTGGGCGCGGGAAAATCCGGAACGCAAACACATTGGCGCACCATGGTTCGGGCGATGATCCTGGCCATTCTGGTGCCCCTGTTCATCTTCACTTTTGGCTATGGCATCGGCGGAACCTACGAAGAGGTTCTGGCCTATTTCGCCCGTCCCTTCCCGGCCATTGTCACCGGTCTGACATTGGTCGTGGGTCTGCTGCAACTCATGTATGAGGCGCAGGAAACCATCGAGGATTACGTGCACGGGATCGCGGAAAAGATCACACTCGTTGCGATGTGGGCCTTTGGCTACACGCTGATGGCTGCGGGGCTGTTTGCCCTCGTCAAGCTGGCCCTGTGATGACGCGCTAAGGATCAGAGAAAATGACAGCAGCATATGAATATGAAACCCACGAATATGACGTCGTGGTTGTCGGGGCAGGCGGCGCCGGTCTGCGCGCAACGCTGGGTATGGCGGAACAGGGCCTGCGCACGGCCTGTGTGACCAAGGTTTTCCCGACCCGCTCGCACACGGTTGCAGCACAAGGCGGTATCGCGGCGTCTCTGTCGAACATGGGGCCGGACCACTGGCAGTGGCATATGTACGACACCGTCAAGGGCTCGGACTGGCTGGGTGACACGGACGCGATGGAATACCTTGCGCGTGAAGCCCCCAAGGCGGTTTACGAACTTGAGCACTACGGCGTGCCGTTCAGCCGGACCGAAGAAGGCAAGATCTACCAGCGCCCCTTCGGCGGCCACACCACCGAGTTTGGCGAAGGCCCCGCCGTGCAGCGCACCTGTGCCGCCGCCGACCGGACCGGCCACGCGATCCTGCACACGCTGTACGGGCAAAGCCTCAAGAACAATGCCGAGTTCTACATCGAATATTTCGCCATCGACCTGATCATGTCCGAAGACGGGCAGTGTCAGGGCGTTGTCTGCTGGAAGCTGGACGACGGCACCATGCATGTCTTCAACGCCAAGATGGTTGTGCTGGCGACCGGTGGCTATGGTCGGGCGTATTTCAGCGCCACCTCGGCCCATACCTGCACCGGCGACGGTGGTGGAATGGTGGCCCGCGCAGGCCTGGCGCTGCAGGATATGGAATTCGTTCAGTTCCACCCGACCGGCATCTACGGCTCGGGCTGCCTGATCACCGAAGGCGCACGGGGCGAAGGTGGTTACCTGACCAACTCGGAAGGCGAGCGGTTCATGGAGCGTTATGCGCCCCAGTACAAGGATTTGGCTCCGCGCGATTATGTCTCGCGTTCGATGACGATGGAAATTCGCGAAGGCCGTGGTGTTGGCGGCGAAGGGGATCACATCCACCTGAACCTCAGCCACCTGCCTGCCGAGGCGCTGGCAGAGCGTCTGCCGGGCATTTCGGAAAGTGCCAAGATCTTCGCCGGTGTCGATGTCACCAAAGAACCGATCCCGGTTCTGCCGACCGTGCACTATAACATGGGCGGTATCCCGACCAACTATTGGGGTGAGGTTCTGAACCCCACCGCCGATGACCCGACAGCTGTCGTTCCCGGCCTGATGGCTGTGGGTGAGGCCGGTTGTGCCTCGGTCCACGGCGCGAACCGTCTGGGGTCGAACTCGCTGATCGACCTTGTGGTCTTTGGCCGCGCGGCGGCGATCAAGGCGGGCAAGGTTGTCGATGCCGGTGCTCCGAACCCGGTTCTGAACCAGGCGTCGGTTGATAGGGCGTTTGACCGCTTCGACACGGTCCGCAACGCCAGCGGTGCGATCCCAACCGCCGATCTGCGGCTTGAGATGCAGAAGACCATGCAGGCCGACGCCGCCGTGTTCCGTACCGCCAAGACTATGGCCGAGGGCGTCGAGAAGATGACCGCCATCGCCGCCAAGATGGACGACCTGAAAGTCACCGACCGCAGCCTTGTCTGGAACAGCGACCTGATGGAGACGCTGGAACTGACCAACCTGATGCCAAGCGCGCTGGCCACCATCGTCGGCGCCGAGGCGCGCAAGGAATCCCGCGGCGCCCACGCGCATGAGGATTTCAGCGAACGCGATGACGAAAACTGGCGCGTTCACACTGTCAGCCGGGTCGAGGGCAACAAGGTCGAGCTCAGCTATCGTCCGGTCATCGTCGATCCGCTGACCAACGAGGACGAAGGCGGCATCAGCCTCAAGAAAATCGCGCCCAAGGCGCGGACCTTCTAAGGAGCGTATTGACCAGGCAATGGTGTGCAAACGCCAAATACCCACGGACAACGCTGCGACCTATGGCCGTTGGACACTGTGCTGTGTCTGGGGGCTGGTATGACGGTTCAGGCGTTACGCTCTGCTCAGGCCGATCCGAAGATCATTCTGGTCGGTCTCAACCGCTGCGCAACGACCTCGTTCCACAGGTTGTTTCAGGACAGCGGCATCCCATCGGTGCATTGGGTGGATGAGCGGGGCGAAAATCTGGCGCATCGCATGGTGACAAATATATCCATGGGCCGCAAACCTCTGGACGGGTTTGGCGCTGTTCGGGCGTTTACCGACATTGCCTTTGTCAATGTCCGCTTCATGCTGGACGGTGCACGGTTCTTTCGCGAACTGCACGCGGGCTACCCGGATGCCTATTTCCTGCTGAACACGCGCAATCGGGACGACTGGATCACATCCCGCGCGCGCCACAACCAGGGCCGGTATCTGGATCGTTGCTGTCAGGCCAACGGTCAATCGGCGGACGAAGTGAAACAGGGCTGGGCGCATATGTACGACGTGCACCATGCCGAAGTGCAGGACTATTTCGCCGGAAACCCAAGGTTTCTGCGATTTGATATCGACCGGGACGAGCCGCAGGCCATTGCCGACTGGCTGTCTCCGGATTTTGACGTGAACATTGCCCATTGGGGGCACTATAATCGCGGCGCGTCCAAGCGCGCCCGGACAGGCTGAATGGAGAATTGACATGGTTCAACTGACCCTGCCCAAGAATTCCCGGATCACCACCGGCAAGACCTGGCCCAAACCGGAGGGTGCGAAAAACCTGCGCAAGTTCCAGATTTACCGCTGGAACCCGGATGACGGGCAAAACCCGCGCGTCGATACCTATTTTGTCGATATGGACAACTGCGGTCCGATGATCCTGGACGCGCTGATCAAGATCAAGAACGAGATCGACCCGACCCTGACCTTCCGCCGGTCCTGCCGGGAAGGGATCTGTGGCTCTTGCGCGATGAATATCGACGGGATCAACACGCTGGCCTGTATCTACGGCATGGACGAGATCAAGGGCGACGTGAAAATCTATCCGCTGCCGCATATGCCGGTGGTCAAGGACCTGATCCCCGATCTGACCCATTTCTACGCTCAGCACGCATCCATCATGCCGTGGCTGGAAACCAAGACCAACCGCCCGGCGAAAGAGTGGAAGCAATCCATCGAAGACCGCAAGAAACTGGATGGTCTGTATGAATGCGTCATGTGCGCCAGCTGCTCGACATCCTGTCCCAGCTACTGGTGGAACGGCGACCGCTACCTTGGCCCCGCCGCCCTGCTGCACGCCTATCGCTGGATCATTGACAGCCGGGATGAGGCCACGGGTGAGCGTCTGGACGAGTTGGAAGATCCCTTCAAGCTGTATCGCTGTCACACGATCATGAATTGCGCCAAGACCTGCCCCAAGGGTCTGAACCCGGCGGCTGCGATTGCGCAGATCAAGAAAATGATGATCGAACGCTCGGTTTAAGGCGTTTTTGAATCAGCGCTTGCCGGGTTGCGGCAAGCGCATGCCGCTATTGCAAAATCAGGCGATGCAGCCGGGCGCGACACGGTCTAGATTTGCAGTAGGGAGGAGTGATGGGATCAAATCAGGATCACTCCGATGACAACAAAACCACAAACCCCGAAAGTGACTGCCAAAGAAGCGCTGGACCTGCTTGAGCAGGCCTGGGCCTATTACACGCCGGAACCAGCACCGGCCCTAAAGGCGCGAGAGCCCGAGCTGTTTGAATACGCAAATGCGGCCTGACGGCTTGCCAATAGCCGACAGTATGGGCGAAACAGAACCATGCCCGTTCTCTTGATACTTCTGGCCGCCGGGGTCTTTGCCTATTTCTTCTGGCGGTCGCGCACGTCTTCACTGACGCGCGAGTGCCGATGGCGGTAACATCGCGATGAAGGTCGGTGGGTCTGCGCCTATTGCGGCGCAAAAACGGAAAGTTCTGACAGCCCAACCCAGTGTTTGCGCCAGTCTTCAGGCCGATAGAAACCGGGCAGAGGGGTCCTCTGCCCGTTCCAGTTTAGCCTGCGTCCGGAAAGGCGGCGTGCAGGGCAATCTCGACCATGTCACCAAAACTGCTTTCGCGGTCGGATGAGGGCAGTGCCTCACCGGTCAGCAGATGATCGGACACGGTCAACACGGCCAAAGCCCGGCATTTGTGACGGGCGGCGAGGATGTAAAGCTCGGCCGCTTCCATCTCGACGCCCAGAATGCCGTGACGCACCATCTGTTCGTTCAGATCAGGGCGTTCGTCATAGAACACATCCGAGGAATAGATGCCGCCGATATGGGTGGGCGTGCCTTTTGCCTTGGCCGCCACGGCGGCGGCCTGCAGCAAATCCCAATCTGCACAGGGAGCAAAATTCATCTCTTTCATGATGCCCCGCGAAGGGGTGCTGAGCGTTGTCGAAGTCATTGCCAGAATGACGTCGCGCAGATTCACGCTGTCCTGCATCCCACCGCAGGACCCGATGCGGATCAGCGTTTTCGCGCCATAGTCCCGGATCAGTTCATTCACGTAGATCGACAAAGACGGCATTCCCATACCGCTGCCCTGAATGGTGACAGGATTGCCCTTCCAGCTGCCGGTGAAGCCCAACATGCCCCGAACGTTGTTGACCTGCTTTACATCGTCCAGAAACGTCTCAGCGGCCCATTTCGCGCGATACGGATCGCCGGGCAAAAGAACGGTTTCGGCGATTTCACCTTTTTCCGCGCCAATATGAATCGTCATTTCGGCACCTGTCCTGATTAGATTTCCAGATCGGAAATATCCGCGCCGGATTTCAGCGCATCATGAACCCATTGCGGTTTCCGGCCACGACCTGTCCATGTCTGGTCCGGATTTGCAGGGTTGCGGTATTTGGCCTGTGCCTTGCTGCCTTTTACGGAACGCGGCGCGTCGCCCGACAATTCGGATAGCGAGAAGCCAAATTCAGCAGCTGCCTTTTCCGCCGCTTTCAGCGCTTCCTGACGTTCACGTTTCTCAGCGTTTACAAGGGCTTTTTCGACGTTTTCGCGCAGAGATACCAGCTCTTTTCGCGACATCGTTTCCAGGTTTATCCCCATAATCTTGTCTCCGTCCTGATAAGTGTTACCGCGTGCGCCAAGGCGCACCGCAATTGCAAACAACGCGATACTCTACTCCCAATGAATTGGGAATAGAAACGGGGAAATAATTGGTTAAAACGTCCGTTATTCAGCGGCCAGGTTTTTCGGGTCCACCAATTCCACAATATCGCCCATGATCGAATTGAGTTCGAAATTCTTGGGGGTGTAGACTTTTGCGACGCCCATGGCCTTCAATTGTTCCGCATCCTCATCCGGAATAATTCCGCCGACAACGACAGGGATGTGATCCAGACCCGCTTTGCGCAGCCGTGCAAGGACATCCTCGACCAGCGGCAGATGGCTGCCGGACAGGATCGACAGACCGATGACATGCGCGTCGTCATCTGCGGCGGCGGTCACGATCTCTTCGGGGGTCAGGCGAATACCTTCATAGCTGATGTCCATACCGCAATCCCGCGCACGGAATGCGATTTGTTCCGCACCGTTCGAATGGCCGTCCAGACCGGGCTTGCCGACCAGGAATTTCAGGCGGCGGCCCAGCTTGTCGCTGACGGCGTCCACCGCGGCGCGCAGGTCGTCCAGACCTTCGGTCTTGTTCGAAACCGAGCCCGACACACCTGTCGGGCCGCGATAGGTGCCGTAAACCTTGCGCATTTCCTCGGCCCATTCACCGGTGGTGACACCGGCCTTTGCGGCGGCAATCGACGGCTCCATCACATTTGTGCCGTTCTGCGCAGCCTCACGCAGCGCGGCCAGTGCGGCCGTAACGGCGGCATCATCCCGCTCGGCGCGCCAGTTGTTCAGGCGGTTAATCTGTTCCTGCTCGACAGCCGGATCAACAACCATGATCCCGCCATCTTCGGTTTGAAGGGGCGAGGGCTCACCCTCGATCCATTTGTTCACGCCGACCACAATGGTTTCATTGCGTTCGATCCGGTTCAGACGCTCGGCGTTGGAATCGACAAGGCGGGATTTCATGTACTCGATCGAGGCAACGGCACCCCCCATCGAATCGAGGTTGGCCAGTTCGGCGCGCGCGCCTTCCTTCAGTTCCTCGACCTTGGCGTCCACCGCCGGGTTGCCGTCGAACAGGTCACCATATTCCAGCAGGTCGGTCTCATAAGCCAGAATTTGCTGCATCCGCATCGACCATTGCTGATCCCATGGGCGGGGCAGGCCAAGCGCCTCGTTCCAAGCCGGCAACTGCACCGCACGGGCGCGGGCCTTTTTCGACAGGGTCACGGCCAGCATCTCGATCAGAATGCGGTAGACGTTGTTTTCCGGCTGCTGCTCGGTCAAGCCCAGCGAGTTCACCTGAACGCCATAGCGGAATCGGCGGAATTTTGGGTTCTCGACGCCGTAGCGGTCTTGCAGGATTTCGTCCCAAAGATCGACGAAGGCGCGCATTTTGCACATCTCGGTGACAAAGCGGATGCCCGCGTTCACAAAGAACGAAATCCGCCCGCAGAGCGCCGGGAAATCCTCGGCCGGAACACGAGGGCGCAATTCATCCAGAACTGCGATGGCGGTGGCCAGCGCATAGGCCAGTTCCTGTTCCGGCGTCGCGCCTGCCTCTTGCAGGTGATAAGAACACACGTTCATCGGGTTCCATTTCGGCACGTGGGTATAGCAGTACTCGGCCACGTCCGCGATCATCTTCAGCGACGGTTTGGGCGGGCAGACATAGGTACCACGGCTCAGGTATTCCTTGATCAGGTCGTTCTGCACCGTGCCTTGCAGTTTCGAAACATCCGCGCCCTGTTCCTCGGCCACCGCGATATACAACGCCAACAGCCACGGGGCCGTGGCATTGATCGTCATCGAGGTGTTCATCTGCTCCAGCGGAATCTGGTCGAACAGAACCCGCATGTCACCCAGATGGCAGACCGGCACGCCCACTTTGCCAACCTCGCCACGGGCCAGAGTATGGTCACTGTCATAGCCGGTTTGCGTCGGCAGATCGAAGGCCACCGACAGGCCGGTCTGACCTTTTGCCAGGTTTCCACGATACAGCGCGTTCGAGGCTTCGGCGGTGGAATGACCGGCATAGGTCCGGATCAGCCAGGGGCGGTCTTTCTGCGTCTGCGTCATGGGCGGGCCTCGCATGTCGTTCGGTAACAAAATTACGTATGAGGGTTCTAAAGCGCAATTTTCAGGACATGTCAATTCGCTGCGTTGCGGCATTTCAAAATTGTGCAGATTGTGAGCGGTTTCGATTAGTGGCACTGTGCCGACATGATGCAAACCGTGGAACTTCCGCTCTGGCTTTTCCTGCTGATCGTGGTCTTTGCCATGGTCACGTTCGCGTCGCATTTCTTGTTCCCATCGGTGCGCTGGTTTTTTCGCCGCAGGCTGGAACGGGCGGTGTCGCGATTGAACAAACGTCTGCAACGCCCGATTCAGCCGTTCAAGCTGGCCCGGCGGCATGACATGATCCAACGGCTGATCTATGACCCGCAGGTCGGGCACGCCGTACAAAATCACGCGCGCGAGGAAGGCATCCCCGAGGCAGTGGCCTTTGAAAAGGCCCGCCGCTATGCGCGCGAAATCGTGCCCTCGTTCTCGGCCTTTGCTTATTTCAGCTTTGCCATTCGTTTGGCCCGGTTGCTGAGCAACACGTTCTACAACGTGCGCCTCAGCTATGAAGACGAAAGCGCCGTCAAGGACATCGACCCCGAGGCAACGGTTGTCTTTGTCATGAATCACCGCAGTAACATGGACTACGTGCTGGTCACCTATCTGGCGGCGCAGCAGTCGGCCCTGTCTTATGCTGTGGGGGAATGGGCGCGGGTCTGGCCGCTCAGCCGGTTGATCCGGGCAATGGGGGCGTATTTCATCCGACGGAAGTCCGGTAGTGAGCTGTATCGGCAGGTCCTGGCCAGCTATGTCCGCCACGCGACCGAGGCAGGCGTGACCCAAGCGATGTTCCCCGAAGGCGGGCTGAGCCTGACCGGCGCGCTGGGTCGGCCTAAGTTGGGATTGTTGAAATACATCATCGATGGCACCTCGCCGGACGGGCGGGATGTTGTGTTCGTGCCTGTGGCCCTGAACTATGACCGGGTGTTGGAAGACACCATTTTGACCCATGCCGCTTTGGGGACCGAGCGGCGCTTTCGTGCGCGGATCGGTGTCATCACCAGCTGGATCGTCAAGCAGCTCTGGCGTCGCCTGATCGGGCGGTACAAACGGTTCGGGGTGGCCTCGGTGCGGTATGGCCAGCCGATCTCGCTCAAGGAATTCTCGGCCAGGGCGGGCGATGACATCATGACCGATCTGGCCCGTGCGCTGATGGTGCGGATCGGGGCGGCGATACCGATGGTGCCCGGCCCGGCGGCCTGTTCGTTGTTGCGCGAAAACGGTCCGATACCCGAGCAGGACGTGAAGGCTCGGATCGTCGCGATGATGGAGCAGGATGGCGGCGAATCCGCCGAGACGGCGACAGCCGTGACAGACGCGCTGGATCAGTTTGTCGAGCGCCGCATTCTGAGCCGAGATGGGGACATGCTATGCCTGTCTGGCCAGCGCGGCGATCTTCTCGATTTCTACGCCAACTCACTGCCCAACCACATGAATTCCGATGATTCTGCGGATGCGAAAGAAATTTCTGCACCTGCGGGGTCATAAAATTACAAATTCGATCCAAAAACGGTTGCAATATTTCGCGTCGATCAATATTCCAGTCGATGAAGCGCGCGATTCTGCGTCGCGGCAAAGGTATTGAGAGAAGGAGGCCAGCATGGCTTTGGACACCGAAAGCGGTATCGCGTCGTACGAGGCACCCGAAAAGGACCTCTATGAGATGGGGGAAATCCCTCCGATGGGGTTTGTGCCCAAGCAGATGTATGCCTGGGCAATCCGGAAAGAACGTCATGGTGAGCCCAACACCGCCATGCAGCAGGAAGTGGTCGATGTGCCGACCCTGGACAGCAACGAAGTGCTGGTTCTGGTTATGGCTGCGGGCGTGAACTATAACGGCGTCTGGGCTGCACTGGGTCAGCCGATCAGCCCGTTTGACGGCCACAAGGCACCCTATCACATTGCGGGTTCCGATGCGTCGGGCATCGTCTGGGCCGTTGGCGACAAGGTCAAGCGCTGGAAAGTCGGCGACGAGGTTGTCATCCACTGCAACCAGGACGATGGCGATGACGAAGAATGCAACGGCGGCGATCCGATGTATTCGCCCAGCCAGCGCATATGGGGTTACGAGACACCCGACGGCTCGTTCAGCCAGTTCACCCGCGTGCAGGCACAGCAGCTGATGCCGCGCCCCAAGCACTTGACCTGGGAAGAGGCCGCCTGCTACACGCTGACGCTGGCCACCGCCTACCGGATGCTGTTCGGTCACGAGCCGCATGACCTGAAACCCGGTCAGAACGTTCTGGTCTGGGGTGCCTCGGGTGGTCTGGGGTCTTATGCGATCCAGCTGATCAACACCGCAGGTGCAAATGCGATCGGTGTGATCTCGGACGAAAGCAAGCGTGACTTTGTCATGGGTCTGGGTGCCAAGGGCGTTCTGAACCGTAAGGACTTCAACTGCTGGGGTCAATTGCCCACCGTGAACACTCCGGAATATGCCGAGTGGTTCAAAGAGGCCCGCAAATTCGGCAAGGCGATCTGGGACATCACCGGCAAAGGCAACAATGTCGACATGGTGTTCGAACATCCGGGCGAAAGCACCTTCCCGGTCTCGACCTTCGTGGTCAAGAAAGGCGGCATGGTTGTGATCTGCGCCGGCACCACCGGCTTCAACTGCACCTTCGACGTGCGCTATATGTGGATGCACCAGAAGCGCCTGCAGGGCTCGCACTTTGCGCATCTGAAACAGGCCGCAGCCGCGAACAAGCTGATGGTCGAGCGTCGTCTGGATCCCTGCATGTCCGAAGTGTTCTCGTGGAATGATCTGCCCGAGGCGCATATGAAAATGCTGCGCAACGAGCATAAACCGGGCAACATGTCGGTACTGGTTCAGGCCCCGCGGACCGGCATGCGCACCCTGGAAGAAGTGTTGGACGCGCGCCCCTAATCTGCCCGCAAAACAGACAAGAAACACCCGCGAATCGGCCTTTCGGTTCGCGGGTGTTTTGCGTTTTTCACCCGCCCTTCGGCCTTTCAACAGGTTGCAAAATCACCCCTCGCTGTTTTTGGGGAGTAGAAACCGGTGAATAGGCTGAAAAAGATCATACATGTTATGGTTGTGTTAACCCTTCGTTAACTGTTTCAGAGAGACCCTGATGGCGCAAAATGAGTGGATTTTGGACGTATTGTCGGACCTCAACGCGTTCGCCGTTGCGAATGGGTTAACCGCCTTGGCCGAGCAGCTGGATGATACACGGCTGATCGCTGCAGCCGAGATCGCGTCCATGAAGGATGAGGCACGGGCGCCCGCGGATGGGAACAGAACTCGATTTGGGTCAGATCCTGCAGGATTTGGAAAACACCAGCACGCTTGACGAGCTCAGCGCGGTTGCATTTCGACTACGTGACCGTCTGAAGGTCGCACATCTGACCTATCACTGGGTGGACGGGGCCGGGGATCAATACGGTTGTACCACCTATTCCGATGACTGGGATGAACGGTATCGGGAAAAGAACTACCACCGCATCGACCCTGTCATTCTGGGCTGTTTCCAGCGGTTTCACCCGGTCGACTGGAAGGCGTTGGACTGGTCGAGCAAAGTGGCCAAGGTCTTTCTTCAGGACGCACTGGCGCACGGGATCGGCAACCAGGGCTATTCGATTCCGATCCGGGGGCCCAACGGGCAATTCGCGCTGTTCACCGTGAACCACAGTTGCGACGATCAGACCTGGCAGGATTTCATCTCGACCTACGGGCAACAGCTGATCCTGGTGGCGCATTACATCAATCGCAAAGCGCTGGAGTTTGAAAAGGACAGGCAGCCCGAGTCGACGCGTGGCCTGTCACCCAGAGAGATCGACGCGATTACCCTGCTGGCGCTTGGATATAGCCGCGCGCAGGTGGCCCATTCGCTATCGATTTCCGAGCATACTTTGCGGGTTTATATCGAAAGCGCGCGGTCGAAACTGGGCGCGCAGAACACAACGCACGCCATAGCCACAGCACTCAGCCGCGGGTTAATAGTGGTTTAAGCAACGTACGGTCCTCGAACAGTTAATTAACCACGTCTCTGTACCCCTTTCGTTCTTAAAAGAACGACGAGGGGAACACGTCATGTTGCGTTATCTGTATGCTGACGAGCTGCATAAATTTCCGATTCTGGCCGAGGGGATGTTTCGCGATCGCGCAGATCAGTTCAAAACCCGTTTGGGTTGGGACGTGCACGTTAACGAAAAAGGGGAAGAGCGGGATCAATATGACGATCTCAATCCGCTCTATGTCATCTGGGAAGAACCCGATGGCAGCCATGGGGGATCGATGCGGGTGCTGCCCACAACTGGCCCTGTGATGGTGAACGAAGTTTTTGGCCATCTGAACGAGGGCGAGCCGATCTGCAGCCCCTTGATCTGGGAGGTGACGCGCTTTTGCCTGTCCCGAACCGCCAGCCCGCATACCGCCGGGGCCATCATGCTCAGCGGGGGCGAGATGATGGAAGGGTTCGGCCTGACCCATATCGCCGGGGTGTTCGATGCGCGGATGATACGCATCTATCGCATGATCGGCTCGTCCCCGATCGTTCTGGGGACAGAAGGCAAGGGGCGCGATCAGATCTCGGTCGGGCTGTGGCCCTATTCGGCAGATGACTGCAATCGCGTGGCAGCGCGTGCGGGCATCCCCCGCGACCTGTCGCGCCTGTGGTTCAGGACTGCTTTTGGCCCCGGCAGACGGCACCGGTTTGCCTTGTCTGCCTGACGGCGGCGAAAACGGCATTCCGCATCTGGTGGTGGCTGGCGCGGCCTTGTAGGGTCGCGCCATGTCTTTGCCCAATGTGACCTTCTCAGACGATCAGGCCGCCGCATATGACAGCATCGCCGAGATGCTGCGCTCAGCCGGTGTGGACCTGGAAGATGATGCGCTGCTCAAACTGCCGGGGGCCGGAAAATCCGGTGTGATGGCGGTGATCGGCAAGGCGGGGTCGGGCAAGACCCTGTTGCTGGCAGAGCTGTACAAGGCCCTTGCCGAAACCGGCGTTCAGATCGTGTCGGGCGACTATGAAAGCCGTAAATCCAGGGACAAGCGCACGCTTGCGATTCTGGCCCCCACGAACAAGGCCGCCAGCGTCCTGCGCCTGCGCGGTGTTCCGGCCACAACCATCCACCGCATCCTCTATACGCCGGTCTACGACCCAGAATACGAGCGCATTGCAGAATGGCTGGCCGGAAATGACGACCGGCCCGAGATCGAGGGCCTGACAGATGAGGCGCTGGACCGCGCAGCGGCGTTTTATGAGAACAACAAATCAATTCCAGGCGCGTTGGCGGCTGCGGGGTTGCGTGGATCGGATTTCATCACTGGCTGGAAGCGCCGGGATGAGCCGCTGGATATTGGCTTTGTCGACGAAGCCTCGATGCTGGATGACAGGCAATTCGAAGACCTGAAAGAGATCTTCCCGACCCTGCTGATGTTCGGCGATCCCGCTCAGCTTGCCCCGGTCAACCAATCCGGCAGCATGGTGTTCGAGGCGCTGCCAGAGCCGCGCAAGCTGGTGCTGCACCGGGTCCACCGGCAGGACGCGGATAACCCGATCCTCGATCTGGCCCATGCGTTGGCCGATCCGTCCATGGGGTTCGAAGATTTCGAGCGTCTGGTCGAAGACACCGCCCGCCGCGATGATCGTGTGGTCTGGGGCCAGCGGGTCGAGGTTGATCTGATGGCCCGCAGCCCGGTTCTGGTCTGGCGCAATGCAACGCGCATCCGGCTGATCCAAGCGTTCCGGCAGGTCCATGGTGCGCCGGATACCGAGTTGCTGGAAGGCGAACCTCTGATCTGTGACGGGATCGAACTGCCTTTGAAACACCGCAAGAAGCGGCTGGATCTTGAGGCGCGCGGGCTGATCAAGGGCGCTCAGGTTGTCTATCTTGGGCCGGGGCGCAAGCCGGGGTTTTCGCGCTTGCATGTGATGGGGGCCGAGGACCCTCAGGTCAGTGCAGCGTCGATTGTGCAGATCGAAAAACCGGACGAAGAAGAACCGTTCATCCCTTATGCTGCCCGCATGGGGGCGACGTTTCTGCACGGCGCGGCGGTGACGATCCACAAGGCGCAAGGGTCTCAATGGGACACGGTGCAGGTCTTTGCACCAGACATCTATGCAGCGGCCCGGATGGGCCGGACCGAGGCCGGGCAGCCACTGTGGAAACGGCTGGCCTATGTGGCCATCACACGGGCGCAGGAGCGGCTGATCTGGGTGGTGCGCAACCGACTGTCGAAACCCACCCATCCGCTGCGCGTGGACGACCTGCGCGCGGTCCCTGCGGCATCCCTGACATTGGAGGCGGAAGAGACATGAAAACCATCATCGTCACTGGCGCAAGCTCGGGCATCGGGCAGGCCACGGCCGAGTTGTTTCTGGCCGAGGGTTGGATGGTCGGCCTGCTGGCCCGCAGCGAAGACAAGCTGGCCGCCATGGCCGACGGTCAGCCGCGCGCTGTACCATTGGTTGCGGATGTGACGGACCCCATCGCCGTGGCCCGCGCCTTTCGGTCCTTTGCGAACCGGGCCGATCGGCTGGACGTGCTGTTCAACAACGCGGGCATCTTTGCCCCCGGCGGCACAATCGACGAAATCGCGCTGGAGGATTGGTACCAAAGCGTCAACGTGAACCTCAACGGGATGTTCCTGTGCGCGCGTGAGGCGTTTCGGATCATGCGCAGCCAGGCGCCACAAGGGGGGCGGATTATCAACAACGGCTCGATAGCGGCCTATGTTCCACGCCCAAACTCGGTGCATTACTCGGCCACGAAACATGCCATCACCGGGCTGACCCGCAGCCTGTCATTGGATGGGCGCGACTTAGGTATCGCTTGCGGTCAGATCGACATCGGAAACGCCCGCACGCAGATGGTTCAGGGGCTGGTCGATGCGGCCGTCGCAAACGGCGAAACGCCGGACCCGACAATGGACGTGCAGGACGCGGCGCGATCTGTCTTGCACATGGCCAATCTACCGCCCGAGGCGAACGTGCAGTTCATGACCGTGATGGCTACCACGATGCCCTATATCGGGCGGGGCTAAGCGTTACTTCTCGCGCAGCAGACGGAAAGCGGTTGATGCGCCCCAACCCGCCGCAATGGCGATGACCAGCGACATCAGGCCGTAAAGAACAGGTTGCTGGCGGGACATGTTGTACAGAAACCGCTCCAGCCCCACCTTGCGCACGTCGATGGTGGTTTCGTATTGCGAGACAACCTCACCCCCCCGGGTCAGGTAAATCCGCGCCACATAATCGCCCTCGGTCAGGTCAGCGGGCATCGCGATCGAGGTGCGAAACAGGGTTTGTTCGTCCACCGCGACCGTATTTTCCCGAATCGAATACAGGTCTTCGTTTTCACGAATCCGCACCACCGCATCGGCAAATTCCTGAGCGCCCCGAATATGCATCGCCGCCCCGACCGAGCGGATCGCCCGTTCGATGGAAATGCGATAGCGCAGATCTTCGGTGTCGGTGATGATCTCGTCAAATGGCGCGCTTGTGGCGACGGCATAGAAGCTGGGGGCAAGATCGACCAGAACGCTGTCGGTGTTGACCCAGATACCGAACCTGCGTTCCTTGCGCCGCACCGTGATCGGTTCGGACGGGCCTGCGACGGACACGATGACCTCAAGCGGGGGCCCTTCGGGGATCGGGGCCTCGCGCTTGATGGCGCCGAAGATCAGGATCTCGGAGCCGTCAAAATTGGCGGTGATGGCAACACGGTCCTGGCTGAGACCCAGAACAACCTGTTCCTCGGCTGCGGCGGCGGGCAGGCACAACAGGCACAAAGCGGCGATCAGAGGGCGCAACATTCTCAGTGCCCTCCGCTGTCGCCAAGCGAGAACAGCTCGGTCGGTTCCAGTAGCAGGTCCAGCGCCAGCTTGCCGCAGACGACCAGAACCAGCGCGGCCAGCAGAACACGCAATTGCTCGGCCGGCATACGCGCGCCGATCACGGTGCCGATCTGCGCGCCGATGACACCTCCGACCAGCAAAAGCACCGCCAATACCACGTCAACGGTGTAGTTGGTGGTGGCGTGCAGCATGGTGGTGAAGGCGGTGACAAAGATGATCTGGAACAGCGAGGTGCCAACCACGACCTTGGTCGGCATGCCCAGCAGGTAGATCATCGCGGGCACCATGATGAAACCGCCGCCGACGCCCATGATCGCGGACAGAACGCCCACGCACAGTCCGACCAGAACCGGCGGAATGACCGAGATGTAAAGGCCCGAGGTCCGAAAGCGCATTTTGAACGGCAACGCATGCACCCAGCCGCGCTGTCTGCGCTTGGCTGGGGTGGCGTTGCCCTTCTTTACGCGCCGAAGCGCGCGCAGGCTTTCGACGAACATCAGGCTGCCGATAACGCCCAGAAATACGACGTAGCACAAGGTGACCAGCAGATCGACCTGACCCAGCCCCTTGAGGTAGTTGAAGATCACCACACCCAGGGCCGCGCCTATCAGGCCGCCTGTTAGAAGCACCGTGCCCATCTTCAGATCGACCGTCTTTCGTCGGAAATGCGCCAGCACGCCCGAGAAGGACGAGGCGACGATCTGGTTGGCTTCGGTCGCAACTGCGACGGCAGGCGGGATGCCGATGAAGAACAGCAGAGGCGTCATCAGAAAGCCGCCCCCAACACCGAACATTCCGGACAGGATGCCGACCACCCCGCCCAGCCCTAACAGAAGAAAGGCATTCACGGAGACTTCGGCGATGGGAAGGTAGATCTGCATGTTGTCTTCTAGTCGGGCGAATGGGGCCAGTTCAATGCGACAAAGCCGCGATCAATTGGGATGGTTAAACACCGGAATTTGTACGTTTCCGTGACAGCCTGGCAGCGTATCGAGGTGATCTGTAGACCCCTGGTCACGCTGCTGTCTGGCAAAGGAAACACGCACATACCCTTTTAGAGCGGTTGCGGCATGCAAAATCAACTGTGCATGCCGCTCTGCAGCAAACAGGACCCAGAATTGTCTCGAAACTGGACTTATCAGCGTTCCTTTACATAGGGCTCACCACCCGCGCGGGGCGGTACGGCCTTGCCAACGAACCCGGCCAGAATGACGACGGTCAGGATATAGGGCAGGGCGTCCATCACCTGAACGGGAATCACTACGCCGCCCAGATCGATATTCTGGAACCGCAGCGCAACGGCTTGCAGCAGGCCGAACAGCAGACAGGCCCACATGGCATGCCACGGGCGCCATTTCGCGAAGATCAGTGCGGCCAGCGCAATAAAGCCCCGGCCTGCGGTCATCTCTTTGACGAATCCGGCCTGCAGCGCGGTCGCCAGATACGCCCCTGCAATACCGCAGAGCACGCCACAAATGGCCACAGCGGCAAAGCGCAGACCGACCACTGAGACGCCAGCCGTATCCACCGCCGCCGGGTTTTCACCCACCGCCCGCAGGCGCAAACCGAACCGGGTGCGATACAGGATCCACCAGGTCAGCGGCACCATCAGAAAGGCGATGTAAACCAGAATCGAATGGCCCGACAGCAGCTCGGAGTAAATCGGGCCGAGAATTGGCACACCGCTCAGCGCTTCGGCAAAGGGAAACTCGATAGGCTCGAACCGGCCTTGCCCAAACAGGGACGGGGTGCGTCCGCCCTGCTGGAACCAGCTTTGGGCGATCAGTACGGTCAGGCCCGAGGCCAGAAAGTTGATGGCAACGCCCGAGATCAGCTGATTGCCCCGGAAGGTGATCGAGGCCACCCCGTGCAGCGCTGACAGGACCAGCGACGCGCCGATCCCTGCCAAAAGGCCCAGCCAGACCGAACCGGTTACGGCAGCGACGGCGGCCGAGAAAAAGGCTGACATCAGCATCTTGCCCTCAAGCCCGATGTCGAAGATACCCGCGCGTTCCGAATAAAGCCCGGCCAGACAGGCCAGCAGCAGCGGCGTGGCCAGACGGATAGTCGAATCGAGGACCTGGATGAGGGTAACGAAGAACTCCATCACTCAGCCCCCTTCCGCAGACCCAGGAACAGCTTTTCAAGCGGCATGCGCACCATATTGTCGAGCGCTCCGGTGAAAAGGATGACCAGCGCCTGAATGACGACGATCAGTTCCCGCGGGATCGAGGTCCACAGCGCCAGTTCTGCGCCGCCCTGATACAGGAAGCCGAACAGCAGCGCCGCAAGGAACACGCCGAACGGGTGCGACCGGCCCATCAGGGCCACAGCGATGCCGATAAAGCCCGCGCCTTCGGTTGAATTCAGAACCAGCCGTTCCGCCTCACCCATCACGTTGTTGATTGCCATCAGACCCGCCAGCGCCCCCGAGATCAGCATGGCGATGATGGTGATGCGCACAGGCGAGATACCGGCATAAACGGCCCCGGTTTCCGAATGGCCATAGGCGCGAATTTCATAGCCCAGCCTTGTGCGCCAGATCAGGGCCCAGACGATCACACAGGCCAGAATCGCCACGAAGAACGAGATATTCGCAGGTGCTCCCCGGAACATCACATTCTCGGCGGTTGAGAACATCGACTGGAAAGTCGGCAGGTGGACCGCCTCGGGGAAGCGCGCGGTCGCCGGGTCTTGCGAGCCCTGTGGGCGCATCACATTGACCAGCATGTAGTTCAGGAAGGCAGCGGCGATGAAGTTGAACATGATCGTTGTGATCACGATATGGCTGCCGCGCTTGGCTTGCAGATAGGCCGGGATCGCGGCCCATGCCGCGCCAAACAGCATCGAGGCGGCACAGGCGGCCAGCAGGGCAATGCTCCAATGCGGCCAGGGGACATACAAGCAGACCATGGCAACGCCAAGCCCGCCCAGCATTGCCTGACCTTCGCCCCCGATATTGAACATCCGCGCGTGGAACGCGACGGCCACGGCCAATCCGGTGAACATGAAGTTGGTGGCGTAGTATAGCGTATAGCCCCAGCCATAGGTCGATCCCAGCGCGCCGGTGACCATCAGGTTCACGGCCTCGACCGGGTTTTCTCCGATGGCCAGAATGACCAGCGCCGAAAGGATTGCGGCCAGTAGAAGGCTGATCACCGGGATCAGCACGACATCGGCCCATTTGGGCATTTTATCCATGTTACGCGGCCTCTCCCGCAACACCGGCCATCAGCAGGCCCAGTTCTTTTTCATCCGTCTCGGCGGGCAGACGTTCGCCCATGATATGTCCGTCAAACATCACTGCGATCCGGTCGGACAGTGAGAAGATTTCCTCCAACTCGACCGAAACCAGCAGGATGGCCTTGCCCTGATCGCGCAGGGCGACGATCTGTTTGTGAATGAACTCGATCGCGCCAATATCGACACCTCGGGTCGGCTGGCCGACCAGCAGCAGGTCGGGATTGCGCTCAATCTCGCGCGCGACGACGATCTTTTGCTGGTTCCCCCCCGAAAAGCTTTTGGCCGTCAGCCAGCCATTCGGTGGGCGGACATCGAATTTCTCGATCTTCGCTTCGGTATCGGCGCGCAGGGCGGCGTTGTCCATGAAGATGCCACGCTTGTAAGCCGGGTCGCGGTGATAGCCGAAGGCCACGTTTTCCCACGCGTGGAAGTCCATGATCAGACCTTCGCGCTGCCGATCTTCGGGCACATGGGCAATGTGCTGCGCGCGCCGCGCCTGTCCATCCGACCCCGCCCCGCTGAGCGGCAGCGGCACGCCGTTCAGCTTGATCGAGCCCTGACCTGGGCGCATCCCGCCCAGAACCTCCAGCAGTTCAGACTGACCATTGCCCGCGACACCGGCAATGCCCACAATCTCGCCCGCCCGGACGGTCAGGTCGATCCCTTTGACCCGCTCAACACCGGCGCTGTCAAAGACTTGCAGGTTTTCGATCTCCAGAATCGGTTTGCCCGGCTTTGCAGGCACTTTATCGACCTGCAGCAGAACCTTGCGGCCCACCATCAGCTCGGCCAGTTCTTCGGGGCTGGTCTCGGACGTCTTGACGGTGGCCGTCATCTGCCCGCGCCGCATGACCGAAACGGTATCGGTGTTCTCCATGATCTCGCGCAGCTTATGGGTAATCACGATGATCGTTTTCCCCTCGGCCCGCAGCCGGTCGAGGATGCGGAACAGCTGGTCCGCCTCGGACGGCGTCAGAACGCCGGTGGGTTCGTCGAGAATCAGAATCTCGGCCCGGCGGTACAGCGCCTTGAGGATCTCGACCCGCTGTTGCATGCCCACACCGATCTCGTCGATGCGTTTGTCGGGGTCCACGAACAGCTCGTACTCTTCTTCTAGCGCTTTCAGTTCCTTACGCGCCTTGGCCAGCGACGGCGCCAGCATGCCGCCATCCTCGGCCCCCAGAACGATGTTTTCCAGAACGGTGAAGTTTTCGACCAGCTTGAAATGCTGGAACACCATCCCGATGCCCGAGGCAATCGCCGCCTGACTGTCCGGAATCTCGGTCTTGGTGCCGTTGATCCAGATCTCGCCTTTGTCGGCTTTGTAAAACCCGTAGAGGATGCTCATCAGCGTGGATTTGCCCGCACCGTTTTCACCGATAATCCCATGGATCGTACCGGGGGCGACGCTGATGGAAATGTCTTTGTTGGCCTGAACCGGCCCAAAGGCTTTGGAAATCCCTTTGAGCTCAATGGCGGGGACGGTCATGTCGTGTCCTCAATTGCCGAAGGGACCGCGCAACCGGCGCGGCAGAAGGAAAAAGCGAGGCGAAAGAGACCCTCCGCCCCGCATGGGTTTTAGAATTGCAGTGCCGGGCAGCTGTCGTTCTCGTAGTAGCTGACAACCGAGACATTGCCGTCGATAATGTCGCGCCGTGCGCTTTCGATGGCCGAGCTCATTTCTTCGGTGACCAGCTCTGCGTTGTTTTCGTCCATTGCGACGCCAACGCCTTCTTCGGCCAGACCCATCGAGAAGACACCGGTTTGCAGGTCTTCACCCGCCTTCATGGCGTCATAAACGGCAACATCCACGCGCTTGAGCATCGAGGTCAGCACTTTGCCCGGATGCAGGTGGTTCTGGTTGCTGTCCACGCCGATCGACAGGATGCCTTCGTCGGCTGCGGTTTGCAGAACACCAACGCCGGTGCCGCCTGCGGCCGCATAGATCACGTCAGCGCCCTGACTGATCTGCGCCTTGGTCAGTTCCGAACCCTTCACCGGGTCGTTCCATGCCGCGGGGGTGGTGCCGGTCATGTTGGCGACAACTTCGATATCCGGGTTCACGGCCTTGGCACCTTGGGCGTAACCGCAGCCAAAGTGGCGAATCAGCGGGATGTCCATGCCGCCGATAAAGCCAACGGTGCCCGACTGGGACGCCATCGCTGCCATCATGCCGACCAGATACGATCCTTCATGTTCCGCAAAACCGATCTGACGGATATTCGGAGCCTCCAGCCAGGTTACGTCAACCGCAACAAACTTGGTGTCCGGGTAATCACCGGCAACAGCGGCCAGCGGATCGGCCATGGCAAAGCCCATGGTGATGATCGGGTTGGCACCGGCTTCGGCAAAGCGGCGCAGGGCCTGTTCGCGCTGGGCTTCCGACTGAAGCTCGATCTCGCGGTAGGTTTTGCCGGTTTGATCTGCCCAACGCTGTGCGCCGTTATGTGCGGCTTCGTTGAACGACTTGTCAAACTTGCCACCCAGGTCAAAGATCAGCGCCGGTTCGGCCAGGGCTGCGCCAGCTGTCAGTGCGACCGCCGCAGCGGCACCCATCAGAGATTTCATGAGGGTCATTTCTTACTCCCGTTGTTTTTGTCGTTGGTCCAAGGCCAAGGATAGCCCCGATTACCCACTCAGAGCGAGCATAACTGTTGTGATGGCGGGAATTAAGGATGTTTGCAACAGGTGGGGTCAATAGATTTTTGACCGTTTGGTCCGAAAATTGCCACTTACCGTCAGGGCAGGGCGCATTCCATGACAATTGCGTCGCAGTTTGGCCCGTTTTCTCGGCGGTAGTAGCCCTTGCGCTGACCACACACCCGGTATCCGCAGCGATGGTATAGCGCGATTGCGGGCCGATTGTCGGCGGCTACGTCCAGAAACGCCCGTATCGCGCCCAGTTGCGCGGCCTTTGCGTGCCAGTCGTTCATGCATTGCAGGCCCAGCCCCTGCCGTTGATGGCTGGGGTGAGTCGCGATGGTCAGCAACTCCGCCTCATCCGCAATCACCTGAAACAGGGCGAAGGCTTTGGGCGTTCCGATGCAGTGGGTGAACGGGTTGGCCAGCAGGTCAGCGAACTCGGACGCCGTCCAAGGACGGGATTGGGTGAAAGCGGCGGCATGTGTTGCGGCCAGATCCCGAGGTGTCATTCGTCCAGCAAGACCGGAGGTGTGTCGCTGGACGGTGCCGCATCGGCGGGGCGAACGTATAAAGGCGCAGGCGGCAGGGTTTCGGTGTCCCATCGACGTGCTGCAACCCGCGCAATGGCTTGCGCCTGTGCTGCCGGGTCGGGGCAGAAGTAGAGCGGCCCCAATACCTTGGCCTCTTCCAGCGGTATCAGGCGTGCGGGCGAGTCAGCCGTTTGCACATAGACCTGATCGCGCGGTGCCACGACGGCCGGGATATGGTCGTCCGGAGCTATGTCGGCCAATGCGTCAAAACCAGACACGCCCACGGCGGGGACGTTCAGGCCCAAGGCCAGCCCCCGTGCTGCCGATACCGAAATGCGAATGCCGGTAAAGTTTCCCGGCCCGACGCCCACGCCAATGGCGTCCAGATCTGCCCAGCTACAGCCCGCTTGCGCCAACACCTCTTCCAGCAGGGGCATCAGCCGTTCGGCCTGTCCGCGTGAAATGGCCTCGGCCACGGATACGACGATCTGTCCACCCCGCAGCAAAGCGGCCGCGCAATGCGCGGCCGATGTGTCAAATGCCAGTATTGTCGGGTCAGACGGCAACCGGACGAACCTCGGTCACTTCGGGGATGTAGTGGCGCAGCAGGTTCTCGATACCCATTTTCAGGGTCAGTGTGGACGAGGGGCACCCGGCGCAAGCGCCCTGCATATGCAGGTAAACCACGCCCCGGTCAAAGCCGTGGAAGGTGATGTCACCACCATCCTGTGCCACTGCGGGGCGCACACGGCTGTCCAGCAACTCTTTGATCTGGTTGACGACTTCTGCATCTTCGCCGGTATGCTCCGCATGACCGGATGCCGTTGTCGCGTCCGCACCCATAACAGGTTGACCGGACTGGTAGTGTTCCATCACCGCGCCAAGGATGGCGGGTTTGATGTGGTCCCACTGCACGTCATCCGATTTGGTCACGGTGACAAAGTCGTTCCCGAAGAACACGCCGGTCACGCCGTCAACGCCGAAGATGCGCTTGGCCAGAGGGGATTTCTCACCTGCTTCAGCGGTTGGAAAATCGGCTGTTCCCGCCTCAAGCACCGTCTGGCCGGGCAAAAACTTCAATGTGGCCGGGTTTGGGGTGGATTCGGTCTGAATGAACATGGGACAGCTCCGTTTAGGGTGTCTTTGATATGCGCGTCGCAGTCGGGGAAGTCAAGATTTGGAACTATTCTAAATTGAGGCGGCGTAGCCCAGCGCCTGATCCAGCCGGTCATCGCCCCAAAAAAGCTCATCCCCGACCAGAAAGCTGGGCGCGCCAAAGATACCTGCCGCCTTGACCCGATCCGTTTGCTGAAACAGCGCGGCCTTGACGTCCGGGTCCGCCGTTCGCTGCAACAGATCAGACGGCAGACCCGCATCGCGCAGACAGTCCAGCAGAGTCCCTTGATCCGAAATGTCGCGACCCTGACCAAACTGGGCGCTGTAGACGGCACGGACAAAACGCGCCTTTTGGTCCGGCGGGTCGATGGCCAGAACCAAACGCGCCGCGTGCAGGCCGTTCTGCGGGAACGGGTCCGGGCGTTGAAACGGCAAGGCGCGCGCATCGCATAACCGCTCCATATCCCGCCACATATAGCGGCCTTTGGCGGGGTAGAGGTTGAAGGGCGACGTGGTCCAGCCCTGATCGGCAAAGATCGGCCCCAACAGGAACGGTTGCCAGTTCACGGTCACGCCCTTGGCGGTGGCGGCCTGTTCGATGCGCATGGCGCTGAGATAGGAATAAGTCGAGGCGAATTCGAACCAGAAGTCGACCGCCGCCCCCATATCAGGTGATTTCTTCCAGCTTTTCCTTGCTCAGATCGCCGGGCACGATCGTGATCGGGATCGGCAGGCTGCCCGAGTTCTTCGTCAATTGCGTAACCAGCGGGCCGGGCCCCTTTTTGTCGGTGCCCGCCCCCAGAACCAACACGCCGATTTCGGGGTCGGACTGCACATGTTCGATGATCTGAGGCACCGGATCGCCTTCGCGGATCGCCAGTTCCGGCTCGACGTGTTGTTTGTCGCGCATCCACTTGGCGAACACTTCGTAATGCGCGTGGATACGTTCGCGCGCTTCTTCGCGCATGACCTCGGCCACACCGATCCAGTGGTTAAACTCGTCCGGCGGGATGACCGACAGGATCGTGACGCCGCCGCCGGTATGGGCCGCGCGCATTGCGGCAAAGCGCATCGCATTCAGGCATTCACGGCTGTCATCCAGTACGACCAGGAACTTGCGCATGGGTGTCCTCATTCTTTTTTGGGGATGATGCCCGACCGATTGCGCGCTGGCAACTCGGGCAATGCCCACATATTCAGCTAGCGATCGCTGGCAGCCCAATCCCAATAAAGACCACGGGCGCGGCGGGCAATAGGGCCAATCTGAAATTGCGTGTCGTCCAGCGCGGTTACCGGCGTCACCTTGTTCATGTTCCCGGACATGAACACCTCATCCGCCTGATGGAAATCGTCAAAGCCCAGAATCGTTTCGTGCACGATAACGCCATCGGCGCGCAGGTTCTTGATGTGACGCGCGCGGGTGATCCCTGCCAAAAAAGTGCCGTTGGGGATCGGGGTAAAGACCTCTCCGTCCCGGACCATGAAGATATTGGCGGTTGCGGTCTCGGCCACATTGCCCATCGCGTCCGCAACCAGTGCGTTCGAGAACCCTTTGGAGCGCGCCTCCTGCAGCATGCGGGCGTTGTTGGGGTAAAGGCATCCGGCCTTAGCATGCACAACGGCAGATTCCAGAACCGGCCTGCGAAAACGTGTGGTTGTCAGCGTGGTCGAGGCCGTCTCGGGCGCCATCGGAATCTCTTCCAGGCAAATTGCGAAACCGGTGCTGTTTTCCTTTGGAACAATGGCAGTGGCGTCACCATCGATCCCCCAATACATCGGGCGAATATAGACGCCTGTGTCCGGGCCGTAGGCCTGCAGCCCGTCGCGTACCAGATCGACCATTTGTTCTGGCGTCACCGTCGGCGTCAGCATCAGCGCCTCAGCCGAGCGGTTCACGCGGGCGCAATGGGCCAGAAGATCCGGGGCCATGCCTTCGAAATACCGCGCCCCGTCAAATACTGACGAGCCCAGCCACGCGCCATGGTCGGCGGCACGCATGATCGGAGAGTCCCCATCGTGCCATTGGCCTTCGAAATAGGTGCGGATATTCTTGCCGGTTGCCATGACGCCCTCCCCAAGCTTTGGGCAAACCTAGGAGGGCGTCAGGCGAAGGTCCAGTGTAATCAGCGCGATGCTGCGCCGACCATACCCACAATGTCGTAGGTCTGGCGCAGGATCGGCGCGGTGATTTCGCGCGCGCGTTCAGCGCCACGTGCCAGAATGCGGTCGATCTCGGCCTGATCGTTCATCAGCCGCGCCATCTCGGACGAGATCGGCGACAGTTTCTCGACCGCCAGTTCCGCCAGCATCGGTTTGAACTCACCGAACTGTTTGCCGCCCACATCTGACAGCACCTGTTCCGCGCTTTGATCCGCAAGAGCGGCGTAGATGTTCACCAGATTGCGCGCCTCGGGGCGGTCTTCCAGACCATCGGGTTCTGACGGCAGCGCGTCCGGGTCGGTTTTGGCCTTGCGGATTTTCTTGGCGATCGTGTCGGCATCGTCGGTCATGTTGATCCGGCTCATATCCGAAGTGTCGGATTTGGACATCTTCTTGGACCCGTCGCGCAGGCTCATGACCCGCGTCGCCGCGCCTTCGATCACCGGTTCGGTAATGGGGAAGAAATCCACACCGAAATCGTTGTTGAACTTGATCGCGATGTCGCGCGTCAGTTCCAGATGCTGTTTCTGGTCCTCGCCCACCGGAACATGGGTCGCGTGATAGATCAGAATGTCGGCAGCCATCAGCGACGGGTAGGCAAACAAACCCAGCGAGGCATTCTGCTGGTTTTTGCCCGCCTTGTCCTTCCACTGAGTCATCCGCTGCATCCAACCCATCCGGGCGACACAGTTGAAGATCCAGCCAAGCTGCGCGTGCTCAGGCACCTGGCTTTGGTTGAACAGGATCGACTGTTCCGGATCAATGCCCGCAGCGATGAACCCGGCGCATAGCTCGCGGGTGTTGTGGGACAGCGCAGCGGGGTCTTGCCAGACGGTGATGGCGTGAAGGTCGACCATGCAATAGATGGTTTCGAACTCTGGCCCCTGCATGTCCACAAAGCGCTTCATCGCCCCCAGATAATTGCCCAGGGTCAGCCCGCCCGAAGGCTGGATGCCGGAAAACACGCGCGGCGTGAATTGGGTCTGGGTCATCGAAGGGAACTCCCGTCTGGAAAAATCAGCCCTCGTCGCTTACCCATGAGGGTCAGGGACGTCAACAGCCGCGAAAGGCCCGCCCAATATGAGCAGTGAGCATTACACACCCGCCGTGAACCCCCTGCCGCCCGTCGTGGTGGCGCTGGTTCTGTTCATCATCGGGATCGAACTGGCCTTCACGCTGGGCGCGCGCGGGCTGGTCGGAGGGCCAGGTGCAGTAGGCTGGCGGTTGGATGCGCTGCAGAGCTACGCCTTTTCGGCGGATATTTTCGACTGGATGGTGCTGAACGGTCGCTGGCCGTTCGAGCATGTCATCCGTTTCGTGACCTATCCCTTTGTCTCGACCAATTTCACCCAAGCGGTGTTCGTCTGCGTCTTCGTGCTGGCCATGGGCAAGATGGTCGGAGAGGTCTTTGGCGGCTTTCCGATGCTTTTGATCTTTGTGCTGTCCGGCGTGGGTGGCGCGCTGGCCTATGCGTTGATCCTTGATCCTTCGTATCCCTTGGTCGGAGGCTTCCCACCGGTCTACGGATTGATCGGTGCCTTCACATGGCTGCTATGGCGCAAGCTGTCTCTGGTCGGCGAAAATCAGGCACGGGCTTTCCAGTTGATCGCCGTGCTGATGGGTATTCAACTGCTCTTTGGGTTGCTGTTCGGCGGGACGTCCGATTGGGTGGCCGATCTGGGTGGGTTTGCCACCGGTTTCGGACTGTCCTTCTTCCTGGCCCCAGGCGGTTGGGCCCGGATCAAGGGCCGCATTCGGCGGGATTGATCAGGACCGGCGCAGGGCGCGCTTGAACTCGGACAGTTTGAATGCGCCCAACAAATGGCCAAGCGCGAAATACGCAACCGCCGCCACGACGATCAGCGCCAGTAACGCAATATAGCGCCAGCCCGCCAGCGCGAAGGCCCAGCCGAACAGGTGGATTGCGGCAAACAGCACCACGCCCATTCCGATGGAAGCCGCAACAATCCGCCATGCGCGCAGTTTGAACCGGTCATCAAACCGCGCTTCGTCCCCCATGCGCCGCGCACCGATGGCCAGCAGGGCAACCATCGCCCATCCGGCAACCGACGCTGCAATGGCGGGTGCGATCCATCCGACCACAGGGTATAGACCAAAGGCCAAAGCCGCATTGATGATCATGGCAACGACAGCATAGCGGAAGGGGGATTTTGTATCCTCGCGCGCGAAATACAGCGGTTGCAGCAGTTTCTGCAGCATGAAGGCCGGAAGCCCGACGCCGTAGATCGCCACGGCGAGCGCTGTGGCGGCGGTATCCTCGGCGCTGAACTGGCCGCGCTCGAACAGAACTGAAACCAAGGGTATCGGGATGATCAGAAACGCCACGGTCGAGGGCAGCGTGAGCAGCAACATGAACTCGCCCGCGCGCGAGAAGGCGTTGCGCGCACCTTCCTTGTCGTCGGCGCGCAGACGGCGGGACAGGTCGGGCAGCAAGACAATGCCGATGGCAATTCCGACAACGCCCAGAGGCAACTGATACAGACGATCAGCGGCAAACAACCAACTGACGGCTTTCTCGGTCTTGGATGCCACCAATTGACCCACCACCAGATTGACCTGCGTAACCCCCATGGCCAACGCGGCAGGGACCGCAATGCGAACCATGTTGCGCATTTCGGGTGTCAGGCGCGGCAGGCCCACGCGGATACGGATACCCGCGCGCTCGGTCGCGACCCAGACCAGAGCCAGTTGAGCGACCCCGGCGACAGGGATCACGGTGATGAGCCAGCGAATGACCTCACCGCCGGACAGCGCGCCGAAGATAAGGGCCGAGCACGCAAAGATGTTCAGCAAAACGGGCGCGGCGGCGGCAGCGGCAAAGCGGCCCGTCGCATTCAGCACGCCCGAAAACAAGGCCGCCAATGACATGAACAGGATGTAAGGAAAGACGACGTAACCGTAATCGACGGCCAGATCGAACCTCTCATCGCCATAGAACCCTTCGGCCGTCAGCCACACAAGGCCCGGCATGAATGCCATTGCCAGACCGACCAGAACCAGCACGGCTGCGCCAAGCAGGTTGAATGCATCCTGTGCGAACCCTTCGGCGTTTTCACCGCCTTCAAGACGTTTGGAAAACATCGGGACAAAGGCCGCGTTGAACGCCCCTTCGGCGAAAAACCGTCGGAACATATTGGGCAGGCGGAACGCAGCCACAAAGGCGTCCATAACCGGCCCCGGGCCGATATAGGCGGTCAGCAGAATCTCTCGCAGAAAGCCCAGGATACGGCTGGCCAGAGTCCAGAACCCAACCGTGAAGAAACCCGAGAACAGCCGGATCTGCTTCATGAGGCCGCGCGCTCGGCGCCTTCGGTGATGGCAGTGCGCAGCTTGGCCTCAAGTCCGCGCTGTTTGCTTTCCGAGTGGTATTTCAGCCCGAACATATCCTTGACATAGAAGGTATCCACCACCTGTTCGCCATAGGTCGCGATCACGGCGTTGGCGATATAGACATTGGCCGCCGCCAGCGTCCGCGTCAGGTCATAGAGCAGGCCGGGCCGGTCGCGGGTATCAACCTCGATGATCGTGTAGATCTCGGACCCGTCATTGTCGAAGGTGATATGGGTCGGCACGTTGAACGCGCGCTCGCGCTTCTTGATCTTGTCGCGTGATTTCAGCGCCTCGCGGGCGACAACCTCGCCCTTTAGGGTCTTGTGGATCATCTGCGTCAGACGCGGCAGGCGCGCGGCCTCGAAGGGGTGGCCCTCGGCGTCCTGTATCCAGAATGCGTCTGTCACATAGCCGTCCTTGGTCGTATAGCTGCGCGCGTCCACCACGTTGGCCCCGACCAGTGCCAGAGCGCCCGCAATCCGCGCAAAGATACCGGGGTGGTCGCCCATGGCAAAGCAAGCCCGGGTCGCGTCGCGATCCTCGTCCGGGTGCAGACGGATTTCGACTTCGCCCGGATCACCGCTGCGATCCAGCGCGCGCAGCATGTCCGCAAATTCGACATGGGTCGCCACGTTCAGACCCTGCCAATAGGGTGCGTAATGCCGTCCGGTTTCGACCTTGAGGTCGGCCTTGGACCAATCCGCAAGCTGGGCCCGCAGCGCCTTTTTGGCCTCGGTCCCGCGATTGGCGCGGTTCAGGTCCTCCATCCCGGTCTCAAGCGCGCGCTTGGTTTCGGCATGCAGGGCCCGCAACAGGGTGGCTTTCCAGTTGTTCCAGGTGGTCGGCCCGACGCCGCGAATGTCGCAGACCGTAAGCACGGTCAGCAAATCCAGCCGCTTGACCGTCTGCACGGCTTTGGCAAAGTCCCTCACGGTGCGCGGGTCAGAAATATCGCGTTTCTGCGCCATGTCGGACATCAGAAGGTGATAGCGCACCAGCCATTCGACCGTCTCGGAATCCCCCTTGTTCAATCCAAGTCGGGGGGCCACCTTGCGCGCGATCTGCGCCCCCAGGATCGAGTGATCCTCGGGCCGCCCCTTGGCGATATCGTGCAGCAGCAAGGCCACATAAAGAACCTTGCGGTTGACCCCACCCTTCAGGATCGAGGATGCCAGAGGCAACGACTCCATCAACTCTTCGCGCTCGATCTGGGCCAGGTTCACGATGCACTGAATGGTATGCTCGTCCACCGTATAGCTGTGATACATGTTGAACTGCATCATCGCGACGATGGGCTCGAACTCGGGCAGGAAAGCCGATAGCACGCCCAGTTCGTTCATCCGCCGCAAGGCCCGTTCCGGGTTGCCGTGTTTCAGCATCAGGTCCAGGAAAATGCGCCGCGCTTCTTTGTCGTTGCGCATGTCCTCGTCGATCAGATGCAGGTTGGCCGTTACCAGCAGCATTGCGTCGGGATGGATTAACATACCGGTCCGCAACCCCTCTTCGAACAGGCGCAACAGGTTCACCTTGTCTGCCAGAAACGCGTCCGGATCGGCGATGTTCAGACGCCCGTGCACAACGCTGTAGCCCTGCTTGACCCTCGGGCGACGCCGGAAGATCCGTTCAAGCAATGGGGCACCTTTCACATGCGCGGCTTCCAGCTTGGTCAGGAAGATCCGCGTCAGCTCGCCCACGCGCGTCGCCTCGCGGAAATAGCGCTGCATGAACACCTCGACACCGCGCCGACCGGCCCTGTCTTCGTAGCCCATTCGCGCCGCGACCTCGACCTGCATGTCAAAGGTCAGCTGTTCCGTCGCACGCCCCGTCACCAGATGCAGATGAGAGCGCACGGCCCACAGGAAATCCTCGGCCTCGACAAAGGTCTTGAATTCTTCAGGTGTGAACAGACCCAGCGGCACAAGCTCGGCCACATCCTGAACGCCGTAGATGTATTTTGCGATCCAATACAGCGATTGCAGGTCGCGCAGCCCGCCCTTGCCTTCTTTCACACTCGGTTCGACCATATAGCGCTGGCCCTGTTTCAGGTGGCGTTCGTCGCGTTCCTTTAGTTTGGCCTCGATGAACTCGCGCTCGGTCCCTTTGAACAGGTCGGATTTCAGCTTGTTGTCCAACTCCTCCGCCAGGGCCGTGTCACCGGCCAGATAGCGCTGTTCCAGCATCGCGGTGCGGATGGTGAAATCTTCGGTTCCCAACCGCAGGCAGTCTTTGATGGTGCGAGAGGAATGCCCCACCTTGAGCCGCAAATCCCACAGGATGTAGAGCATGGATTCAATCACGCTCTCGGCCCAGGCGGTGATCTTGTAAGGCGTCAAAAACAGCAGATCGACATCCGAGGCCGGGGCCATTTCGCCCCGCCCATATCCGCCAACGGCCAGAACGGCGATCCGTTCGCCTTGCGTCGGGTTGGCCAGCGGGTGCAGACGCTCGCTGGACACGCGCATCGCCGTGCCGACCAGTTGATCGGTCAGGTGCGTATAGGATCGGGTCAGAGGCCGCGCATCAAACGGGCGCGCCGCAAACGCATCCGCAATGGCCTTGCGCCCGGTCTTCTGCGCATGCCGCAGGATTCGCACGGTTTCCGAACGGATCGCGGCATTGTCCGCGCAGGCTTCAAATGCAGACGCCAGCTGCTTAGTCACACTGGCGCTGTCGAAAATATCCTCGGCGGGGCAGATCAGCACGGTGTCGGGCGCGGCAACCAGACCGGGTCGATCAGAAACCGGCGCCAGAGAAGCTTTGTGGGGCAGGGTCAATCACAACCACCTGTTTGTTCTGGATCGTGGCGACGGCCAGACCGCGTTCGTTGGTGCCGTTCGGACGCAGACGGAAGATGCCGCCGACGCCCTGGAAACCGGCGTTCTGTGTCAGGGCCGCCCCGGTCAGCGCGTCGGATTTGCCTTGCGAGACCAGTGCGCCGATGGCCGCGATGCCGTCATAGGCCAAGCCACTGATAGGATGCGGGGCCTCGCCGTAGGTCGCGTTATAGCGCTGGCGGTAGGCTTGTGCCTTGGAGGGGTCCGGCAGGGCGAACCAACCGCCCTGAACACCCGGCAGTTCCAGCGTTTGCGGTGGGATGTCCCAGCGGGTCAGGCCGATGAATTGCGTCGTGGCCGGTGAAACGCCTGCCTCTGGCAGAAGCTGGGTGAACAGGGGCAACGCACCGGCCGTTGTTGCTGTCAGGAACAACGAGTCCGCGCCCGACGAATCCACTGTTGCCTTGACGGTGGGAACCGCGTTGATCACCCCTTGTTGCGAGCGGTCATAGCCCACAGTGCCCGCGTTGTTGACCGGGCTGGAGTTCAGCGCATTGGCAATGGCCGACTGGCCCAACTGGCCCGCCGCGTCATTGCTGTGCACAATTACGGTGCCGGTTTTACCTTGCGAGCCTGCATAGTTCACCAACCGGTTTGCGGTGTTCTGGAATGTGGGACCAAGCACGTAGACATTACCGCCCGCGATGCTGGTGTTGTTCGAAAAGGACAGAACATTGACGTTGTTGTTCAGCACGGCCAGCCCGGCCGCGTTGGCCGCTTGTGCGTAGACCGGTCCGATGATGATCTTGGCCCCGTCCGACACGGCCTGCTGCGCAACAACGGATGCGGTGCCCGCGTTTCCGGCAGTGTCATAGACCCGCAGGTCGATCTGAACGTTCGGAAGGTCGTTCATCGCCAGTCGCGCCGCGTTCTCAAGGCTGCGCGCCAGTGCGGCGTCTCCCGCCTGACCTGACCCGCTTGGAACCAGCAGGGCGACCGGGACAGGTTTCGATGTGTTGATCGATGGCCCGCCGCCCAAACCGCCAACTTCACAGGCAGCCAGAAACGCCATGGTGGCCAGGGCAGCAGCGGCCTTCGCCAGCTTGCTTACGGGCTTGCAAACGGTAAACATCTAAAAGAAAACTCCCTGATCCGGCGGCGACGGGCGCTGCTATTCTATCGAGCCGCGATAATAAACGTCATGCTGTGAGGGTCCAGCTTTGAATTTCCAAAAGATCAGATTGGCTGCGGGCCTGTATTTTGTTGCCACTCCGATCGGAACCGCGCGCGACATTACGCTCAGGGCGCTGGATATTCTGGCTTCGGCGGACGTGATCGCGGCGGAAGACACCCGCAGCCTGCGCCGATTGATGGAGATCCATGGCATCCCGCTGGATGGTCGCCGAATCCACGCCTATCACGATCACAGCGGCGCGGGCGCGCGCGGCAAGATTATGGACGCGCTGGCACAGGGGCAGTCGGTTGCCTACGCGTCCGAAGCCGGAATGCCACTGATCGCCGATCCGGGCTATGATCTTGGGCGGCAAGCGGCCGAGGCCGGATATACAGTGACCTGTGCACCAGGGCCGTCTGCGGCTTTGGCGGCCCTTACGCTGGCGGGTTTGCCAACGGATGCGTTCTTTTTTGCAGGCTTTCTGCCGAATGCGTCCGGTGCTCGGCGCAGCCGAATCGAAGCCCTGCGTGATATTCCCGGAACGCTGGTGTTTTACGAATCGCCCAAACGCGTCGCCAGCAGCCTGTCCGATCTGTCCGACGTTCTGGGCGCAGATCGTCAGGCCGCTTTGTGCCGGGAACTGACGAAGAAATTCGAAGAAATCAAGCGCGGTACGCTGGGCGAACTGGCGCAGGCCTATCAGGGTCAGACCGTGAAGGGCGAGGTTGTCTTGCTGGTGGATCGCAGCCATTCGCAAAGTGTTAACGAGTCTGACGTAGAAGAGGCTTTGAAACAGGCCTTGCAGACGCATTCGGTTCGGGATGCCGCGGATCTGGTGTCGCAGATGTATGATCTGCCCCGGCGTCCGATCTACCAGAAGGCCCTGAAATTGGGAAAGGGATGACATGGCACAGCGTTCGGTTCGGGGATCAGTGTCCTATCACGCGGGTCAGGCGGCGGAACTGCGCGTCGCTACAGATTACGAACGCCGTGGCTTTTCCATCGCACATCGCCGTTGGCGCGGTGCCGGGGGTGAAATTGATCTGATCGCACGCGACAGCGATGGGCTGGTCTTCATCGAGGTAAAGAAAAGCGCCAGTTTTGACATGGCCGCGGCCCGTATCACACGGCGGCAAACGGAACGGATTTGCGCCTCGGCTGCGCAGTTTCTGGAAAACGAACCTGGCGGGCAGCTAACGAATGTGCGGTTCGACGCGGCATTGGTTGATCGCTCGGGTGCGGTCCAAATCATCGAAAACGCGTTTGGACAGGCCTAAGCCCCATTGAACCCCTCGGCCTGCTGCGCCATGTATCTGGCATGAAGTTGAGGGACATGCCATGAAAATCGCCTTTCAAATGGACCCGATCGGGGCCGTGGACATCAATGCCGACAGCTCTTTCCGCCTTGCGGAAGAGGCGCAGGCCCGCGGGCACCAGCTGTTCTTCTACGGCCCGGACCAATTGGCCTATCAGGAAGGTCGGATCACCGCGCGCGGTCAGGACATGACGGTGCAGCGTGTGCCCGGAGATCCGGCGGTGCTTGGACCGGAACGTGAGGTTGATCTGGCCGAGTTCGACGTCATCTGGCTGCGACAGGACCCGCCGTTCGACATGCATTACATCACGTCGACCCATCTGCTGGATCGCCTGAAAGGTCAGGTTCTGGTGGTCAATGACCCGTTTTGGGTTCGCAACTTCCCCGAAAAACTGCTGATCCTGGATTTCCCCGATCTGATGCCACCGACCACGATTGCGCGGGATCTGCGGACTATCAAAGCGTTCAAGGACAAGCATAAGGACGTCATCCTGAAACCCCTTTATGGCAATGGCGGTGCAGGCGTGTTCCGGCTTGATGCCAACGACCGCAATCTCACGTCCCTGCATGAGCTGTTCTCGGGCTTCTCGCGCGAGCCGCTGATCGTTCAGAAATTCCTGCCCGATGTCAAAAACGGCGACAAGCGCGTGATCCTGGTCGACGGGGAAGCGGTGGGCGCGATCAATCGTGTCCCGGCCGAAGGTGAGACGCGTTCGAACATGCATGTGGGTGGACGGCCCGAAAAGATCGGGCTGAGCGAACGCGATCTCGAGATTTGCGCCACCATCGGTCCAATTCTGAAAGAAAAGGGCCAGATTTTTGTCGGAATCGACGTCATTGGCGACTACCTGACCGAAATCAACGTGACCTCGCCCACTGGTATTCAGGAGCTTGAGCGGTTTAACGGCGAGAACATTGCCGAAAAGATCTGGCAGGCGATTGAGGCCAAAGTCTAGGCCATCACCCTGGCGCTGATCCGAAAGCTCAGCGCCTCGGCCACATGGGGTCTGCGAATATCGGGCGCACCGTCCAGATCGGCGATGGTTCGCGCAACCCGCAGGATGCGGTGAAAGGCGCGGGCCGACAGGCCGAACCGGTCGGCGGCTTTCAGCAACAGGTCTTTGCCTTCGGGATCCGGGGCTGCGACCTCTTCCAACAGTTTACCTTCAACATCCGCGTTTTGCCGGACCGATGGCGTATCTGCGTAGCGCGTGGCCTGAACCTGACGCGCCTGTTCCACACGTGTCGCGACGGTGGCCGAGCTATCGCCGGATGGCGGCAGATCAAGGTCGGTAAAGGCAACAGGCGGAACCTCGATCCGCAGATCGAACCTGTCCATCAACGGGCCGGAAATACGGTTCAGATAATCCTCGCCGCATCCGGGCGCACGGGAACAGGCGCGGGACGGATCGGTCAGATAGCCGCATTTGCAGGGGTTGGCTGCGGCGACCAGCATGAAACGGCAGGGATATTTCACATGCGCATTGGCGCGCGCCACCATCACTTCGCCCGTCTCAATTGGTTGGCGCAGGGTTTCCAGCACCGTTCGGGGAAACTCGGGAAACTCGTCCATAAACAGCACGCCATTATGGGCCAATGAAATCTCGCCGGGTTTTGCGCCCTTGCCGCCACCAACAATCGCCGCCATCGAGGCCGTGTGGTGCGGCTCGCGGAAGGGTCGCGCGCGGCTGATGCCGCCTTCATCCAGCAGCCCGCAAAGGGATTGGATCATAGACGTCTCCAGCGCCTCGACCGGTGTCAAAGGCGGCAGAATGCCGGGCAGGCGTGCGGCCAGCATTGATTTGCCCGAGCCAGGCGTTCCGATCATGATCAGGTGGTGCCGCCCGGCTGCGGCAATCTCAAGCGCGCGTTTTGCACGTTCCTGCCCTTTAACGTCGCGCAGATCGCGGGCGCTGGGCGACAGGTTTACCTCACCCGGTTTCGCCGCGGCCAGAGGAGACTGGCCCGAGAAATGGCGGACGACGTCGCCCAGAGACCCGGCCCCGATCACCTGAGTGGCATCGACCCATGCCGCCTCGGCGCTGGATGCGCGCGGGCAAAGCAGCGCGCGATCCTCGGAGGCGGCGGTCATGGCGGCGGGCAAAGCGCCGACCACGGGCACCAAAGACCCATCCAAGGACAACTCACCCAAGGCAACTGTGCCGTCGGCGGCATCTGCCGGAATGATCTCCAGCGCCGACAGCAGGGCGACGGCGATGGGCAGGTCGAAATGGCTGCCTTCTTTCGGCAGATCGGCGGGCGAGAGGTTGATGGTGATCCGCTTCGACGGCAGGGCAATGGCCATGGCGCTAAGCGCGCTACGGACCCGGTCGCGCGCCTCGGACACGGCCTTGTCCGGCAGGCCGACGATGGAGAACGCAGGCAAGCCCGGCGATACGGCGCATTGCACCTCGACCGGGCGGGCCTCGACCCCCTGAAAAGCAACGGTATGAGCGCGGGCAACCATGTTGATCCTGTTCTTGGTTAACAGGACGTTGCTGCCATGGTTGCGGTTTAGGAATCGTTAACGGCAGCACGCATGGCGGTGAATTTGGGCCATGCCTCGGGGTCAGCCACGGTTTTGTCGCGGCAGAACGAATTGCAAAAACCCCAGCGTTGTCCGTCCAACTCCAGAAAATCGGTCACCGGTTTGCCGGAATAGGGGCACATCGTGTTAACTGACGGGCCGGGTTCGGCGGCCATGGCCGTTGAAACACCGCCCACTGGCCATGGCGCAATGGGCAAATCCAAAGCGTAGGGAAATGGCTTATATTCAACCGTCAGCCCCATCGCGCGCCATTGGCGTACCGATGTATCGCTCAGCAGTTCGATGCAGTAGTCGCGATTGGCCTCGGATACAGGCAGGCCGTAGCCAATGATCCGTGCCGCCACCGGCGTGTAAAACACATCGGCCAGAGAATACGCGCCAAAAAGCGGTCCATCCTTGGCCCCCGAGATACGGCGCGCATGGGCCCAGAGTGTTTCGATACGCGCCAGATCAGTCAGCGTGTCTGCAGATGGTGAAAACCCCTGCCAGACATGCTTCAGCTGCATCGCGCATTCGCCGCGCAGGGCGGTGAAGCCGGCGACCATCTCGGCGCATAACCAACGCGCCGTGGCCCGTTCCGCCTGGTCACTGGGCCATAAACCGGCCTCCGGGTGACGTTCGGCCAGCGTTTCGGCCATGGCGAGGCTTTCGCCCACGACTGTTCCCTCGGGCAAGCGCATCGCGGGAACCAGCCGGGCCGGAGACAGCGGCTCCATATCCTGCGCCATGGTTCCGGAATATAGGCCGATCATGTGGGTTCGATAGGGCAGGCCGAACCTTTCCAGCATCAGCCAACCGCGCATGGACCAGCTGGAAAACAGCCTGTCGCCGATAAAAAGATCATAGGTCATGAAATGACGATGACGCAGCGCGTCGCGCAGGTAAATCAGTGATTTGTGCGGGGCACGATCACGGAAGGTGATTGATGAGACCCGCCGACCAGGCCTGACCGTCAAATGCCACATGCGTCACCGACAAATTGTCGATGCGGTGCGCAAAGGTCTGTTGCGCGTCAAGATCCAGCGCGCGCTGAACCTGTGTCAGGATCACACCGAAATGGGCGACGATGACCAGATCGTGGCCCCGGTGATTGGCGATCAGGGTGTCAATCGCGCCATCGACTCGCGCGCGCACCTCGTTCCAGCTTTCGCCTTGTGGCGGGCGAACGTCGCCGGGGTTGTCCCAATAGGCGAAGGCCAGTTCGGGGTCTTCGGCCTCGATTTCGGCAAAGCCGCGCAATTCCCACGCGCCGAAATTGATCTCGCGCAGGTCCGGGTGATGGGGCAAACGGCGGCGTGTGCCTTGGATAGCTGTTGCCGTCTCTAAGGCGCGCGACAGGTCCGAGGACACGACTATTGCCGCGGGCGGCAGGTAGTCATGCAGGCGTTCCAGGGCGGCTGTGTCGCTCAGATCAGCCGGAAGATCGGACCAGCCAACCATGGTTTTGGCATGGGTCGGGCCATGGCGGACAAGGTGCAGCCGGGTCACGGCAATGTCCCCTTCAGAACCATCGGCAAGCCTGCCGTCACCTGTACCGCCAGATCGGCACGAGCGGCCAGGGCGATGTTCAAGCGACCCTGCGCCTCGCGAAAGCGGCGGGCCAGAGCGTTTTCGGGTACGATCCCATGACCTACCTCGTTGGACACAACGACGATCTGCGCCGCGCAATGCCCCAGCGCGTTCAGCAGGTCAGTCTGCGCCGTGGCCAGATCGGTTTCCGCCAGCAGGTGATTGGTCAGCCACATGGTGGCGCAGTCGATCAGACAGACCTGATCCGCCTTCAATTCCGCCAAAACCGGGGCCAAATCCAAAGGCGCCTCGACCGTCAGCCAATCCGGTCCGCGTTGGGCGATATGCTGATCGACCTTTTGGCGCATCTCATCATCAAACACTTGTGATGTGGCCAGATAAACGCGGCTTTTCCCCGATGAAACAACCAGTTGTTCGGCAAAAGCCGATTTGCCCGAAGCAGCCCCGCCCAGCACAAAGGTTAAATCGGGCAGCACAATTCTTACCTTTCTAGTGATCCACCTGCTTGTGCTCTGCGTATCGACGACAGGTCGGCAAGGCAAGCCCGGCCATCGAATACGATAATTGGGAGAGTTTCATGGCACTTGACAACGCGACCGACTTTTCGATGTCCAGGCAGGCAATGAAGGCCGAATTGCTGGACGCAGAGACCGAGTTAAAGTTGGCTTATGCCTGGCGCGATGAGCGTGACGAACAAGCCCTTCACCGCCTGATCACCGCCTATATGCGTTTAGCTATTTCGATGGCGGCCAAGTTCAAGCGTTATGGCGCGCCGATGAACGATTTGATCCAAGAGGCCGGTCTGGGTCTGATGAAAGCCGCTGACAAGTTTGACCCTGACCGGGGCGTGCGCTTTTCCACCTATGCCGTCTGGTGGATCAAGGCCAGCATCCAGGACTATGTGATGCGCAATTGGTCGATGGTGCGCACCGGCTCGACCTCATCCCAGAAATCGCTGTTCTTCAACATGCGTCGGGTTCAGGCACGGTTGGAACGCGAAGCGGCGACCGAGGGTCTGGAACTGGACCGGCACCAGCTGCACCAGATGATTGCTACTGAAATCGGTGTGCCCCTGCGCGATGTCGAGATGATGGAAGGCCGCTTGTCAGGTTCGGATTTCTCGCTGAACGCGGTGCAATCGGTTGATGAGGACGGGCGCGAGTGGATCGATGCGCTGGAAGACGACCGGGAACAGGCCGCAGAAACGGTTGCGCACAACCATGACACCGAACAACTGCGCGAATGGTTGTTAACCGCCATGAACGCGCTGAATGACCGCGAGCGTTTCATCGTTCGCGAACGCAAACTGCGCGAACCCGCGCGGACGCTGGAAAGCCTGGGGGATGAGCTTGGTCTGTCCAAGGAACGTGTCCGCCAGCTTGAGGCCGCAGCATTTGTTAAGATGCGCAAGAACCTTGAAGCCCAGTCGCGAGAGGTGCAACACTTCATCGCATGATACGGCTTGCGATTCTGCTTTGTGCACTGATGGTTACGATGATCTCGGCGCGTCCGGGCCAGGCGGATGCGTTGATCCCTCCCGACATGATTGCCGACATGCAGTCGGCGGATGTGGTGATATTGGGCGAAGTTCACGACAATCCCAGGCATCATCAGGTTCAGAGCGAGGCGGTCAAAGCCCTGTCGCCCTCGGCGGTCGTGTGGGAGATGGTGACCGAAGAAGGCGCCCAAAGGCTGGCGCAAAAGGCCGTGTCCGATCCCGAAGAACTGGGCCGCATCCTGCGCTGGGCGGAAACCGGCTGGCCGCCGCTTAGCATGTATTACCCTGTTTTTCAGGCGTCCGACGCGCCAGTCTACGGTGCCATGGTGCCGCGTGTCGCGGCCCGGGCCGCGATGGAACGAGGCGCGGCAACAGCGCTGGGCGCGGATGCGGCGCGATACGGCCTGACGGTTCCACTGCCGCCTGACGAGCAGGCCGCGCGCGAAGCCGACCAGTTGGCCGCGCATTGTGACGCGCTTCCGGTAGAGGCCTTGCCGCAAATGGTCGCGATACAGCGCCTACGTGACGCCGTGCTGACACGCTCGACCCTGCAGGCGATCGAAGACACCGGCGGGCCGGTTGCGGTGATCACCGGCAACGGCCATGCCCGAAAGGATCGCGGTATCCCGACCTTCCTGTCGCGGATGCAGCCCGGGTTGAAGGTTTTCGTACTTGGCCAATCCGAGGATGGCGCAATCGAGGGCACATTCGATGCGGTGATTGACAGCCCGACTGTTGACCGCGAAGACCCCTGCAAAGCGTTCGAGACCCAGAATTAACCGCTGGAACTACGCGGTGGCGTTGCCTAATGTCGGGGCCGACCGGGACTGGAAGGGCTGAACATGCTGTCATCCAAACGCATTTTGCTGATCATCGGCGGAGGGATAGCTGCCTATAAATCGCTGGACCTGATCCGGCGGCTTAAAGAGCGTGGCGCGGCCGTAACCCCCGTTGTGACCCGCGCGGCGGAAGAGTTTGTGACGCCCTTGTCCGTGTCCGCGCTTGCAGGTGAAAAGGTCTATCGCGACCTCTTCGACCTGACCGATGAGGCCGAGATGGGCCATATCCAGCTTTCGCGCTCGGCTGACCTGATCGTTGTTGCTCCGGCGACGGCGGATCTGATGGGCAAGATGGCCTCGGGTCTGGCGAATGATCTGGCCTCGACCCTTCTGATGGCCACCGATACGCCCGTTCTGTGCGCGCCTGCCATGAATGTGCGGATGTGGGATCACCCCGCGACCCAGCGCAACCTTGCGCAATTGCAGGCGGATGGCGTGCGCTTTGTCGGCCCGAACGAAGGGGACATGGCCTGCGGCGAATACGGCCCCGGCCGCATGTCCGAACCGCTAGAGATTGTTGCCGCGATCGAGGCCCAATTGTCGGACGGCCCCTTGCAGGGCAAGCGCATTCTGGTGACATCCGGCCCCACGCATGAACCCATCGACCCCGTGCGCTATATCGCCAACCGGTCATCGGGCGCGCAGGGCACCGCAGTGGCGCGGGCCTTGGCGGCGCTTGGGGCGGATGTGGTTTTTGTCACTGGCCCCGCCGATGTGCCCCCGCCCGAAGGCGTGCAGGTGGTGCGCGTTGAAACGGCGCAGGAAATGTCGGACGCGGTCGACGCCGCCCTACCGGTGGATGCTGGTGTGTTTGCCGCCGCCGTGGCCGATTGGCGCGTCGCCAGCGCCTCGGACCGGAAGCTGAAGAAAACCCGCGACGGTTTGCCTGCGCTGGAGTTTGCGGAAAACCCCGACATCCTGAAACGGGTTGCGCATCTGGAGCAGGGACGGCCAGCGCTGGTCGTGGGCTTTGCGGCGGAAACAAATGACGTTCTGGACAATGCCACCGCGAAACGACTGCGTAAGCAATGTGACTGGATTGTCGCCAACGATGTCAGCCCCTCGACCGGAATCATGGGCGGGGCGGAAAACGCGGTGGTCCTGATCTCGGACACTGGTGCCGAGGAATGGCCGCGCATGGGCAAAGACGCGGTGGCCGCCCGTCTGGCCCAGAAGATTGCCGAGGCGTTGGGCGATTGACGCCTTGGACTATGAACAAAGAGGAACTGGAATGGTCGCAATTCGTGTGATCCGCGACGCGGGGTCCGATGCCTCGGTGGCATTGCCGTCTTATGAAACATCCGGTGCCGCCGGTGCAGATGTGCGCGCAAACCTTCCCGGCGGCAAGGCGATCACGCTTGAACCCGGGCAGCGCGCCTTAATCCCGACCGGCCTACGGATCGAAATCCCCCAAGGGTACGAGGTTCAGGTCCGCCCGCGCTCGGGGCTGGCCCTGAAACATGGGATCACCCTGCCCAACACGCCGGGGACCATCGACAGCGATTATCGCGGTCCCTTGGGCGTGATCCTGATGAATGCCGGGCAAGACCCCTTTGACGTGGCGCATGGTGAACGTATTGCGCAACTGGTCGTCGCCCCGGTCGTTCAGGCCGAGTTCCTAGTGGCAGACGACCTGAGCGATACCGAACGCGGGACAGGTGGCTTCGGCTCCACCGGGCGCGGCTGATGCTGCTGGTTCTGCTGCTGGCCGCCGGACTATGGGGCGTCGGCTATATCGCGGGTGTATCGCGCACGGCACGGCTGGTCTCGGTCGCGGTTCTGTTGTCGGGCGTCATCATTGCACAGCTGATCCTGCCCGACGGCAATCCCTTGCGCGAGGCGACAGGTGGGTCGGCCGAGATGTGGCTGATCCTGGCCGGGTTTGCCGCGTTGGTTCTGCTCTATGGAAGGGTGCTGAAAGCCCTGCGCAATCGGGCCAAGCCCGCGACAGATCAGGAGGCCACCAAACCCTCGGACCGTTTCTCTGAAACCGAACTGGATCGTTATGCTCGCCACATCGTCCTGCGCGAATTGGGCGGGCCGGGGCAGAAGAAACTCAAAAAAGCGCGGGTTCTGGTCATCGGTGCAGGCGGTCTGGGCGCGCCTGCGTTGCAGTATCTGGCGGCGGCGGGTGTCGGCACCATCGGCGTGATCGATGACGACGTGGTCGAAAACGCCAACCTGCAACGGCAGGTGATCCACCGCGACGCCGACATCGGAATGCCCAAGGTTTTCTCGGCGCAACAGGCGATGGAGGCGCAGAACCCGAACGTTGTGGTGCTGCCCTACAATCGCCGTTTCAGCGAAGAGATTGCGGCGGACCTGTTCGCCGATTTCGATCTGATCCTGGACGGGACGGACAATTTCGACACCCGCTATCTGGCCAACCGAACGGCAGTTGCCTTGGGAAAACCTTTGATCTCTGGCGCGTTGTCGCAATGGGAAGGGCAGCTGAGCGTCTTTGATCCCGCCACCACAGGCCCCTGCTATCAGTGCATCTTTCCCGAAGCGCCCGCCGCCGGGCTGGCCCCTTCTTGCGCCGAAGCGGGGGTGATAGGGCCGCTGCCCGGCGTGGTGGGGTCCATGATGGCGGTTGAGGCGATCAAGGTGATCACCGGTGCCGGGGCCGCCTTGCGGGGTGAAATGCTGATCTATGACGCGCTTTATGGCGAAAGCCGCAAGATCACCCTGTCCAAACGCGCCTATTGCCCGATCTGCGCGCAGGCAGCCGCCCAGGCGTAACCGCCGCGCGCGCCAGCGCGCGGCCCGGCCCAACCGCGCCAAGGCGCATCTGCGATGCGCGCTGCGCGGGCGGGAGAGCCCCGTTCACCCCAAAGCGCGGTCCAGATCGGCGATCAGGTCCTCGGCATCTTCCAGCCCGACCGACAATCGGAAAATCCCGTCGCCCGCATAGGCGCGGTAATCCTCCAACTGCGCACCGCCCAGTTTGAACGACGTCTCCATCAGCCCATCGGTGCCCATCCAGAAGATCAGGCTGCGATGATGCCCCAGCGAGACTGCATAGTGGATCACCTCAAGCCTCTCGATCATCTGTTGCGCGATGCGTTCGCCCTCAGCAGCGTTGCCCACCTGGAATGAGATCATGCCGGACATATTCGACATCTGTTGCTGCGCCAGTTCGGCCTGCGGATGCGACGCGAGACCGGGATAGATCACCTTGGTGACCCGCGGGTCATTGTCCAGCCATTCGGCTACCGCCATGGCTCCGGCCTGATGGGCCTTCATGCGCAGGGGCAGGGTGGTGGCGCCGCGCGCGATCAGCCAGGCGTTGAACGGTGATAGAACGCTTCCGTGATGGATCGCGGCCTCGGCCCGCATCCGCGCGACCAGCTCCGCCGATCCGGCCACCGCGCCGCCCACCGCATCGCCATGCCCGCCGATATATTTCGTGATCGAGTGCAGCGTCAGATCAACACCCAACGCCACCGTGTCCATGCCCAGTGGCGAGGCAAAGGTGGCATCACAACTCAGCAACGCCCCGGCCTGACGCGCAAGCCGCGAGATTGCGGCCAGATCGGTCAGCCGCCCGATGGGATTTACTGGCGTTTCGGTATGGATCAGCCGCGTGTTGGGGCGCAGGGCCGCAGCCACGTTCGACGGATCAGACATGTTGACGGCTGAGACCTCAATGCCCATGCGCGGCAGTGTCTCGCGCGCCAGTTCGGCCACGCCTGCATAAGACACGTCGGAGACAATCAGATGATCGCCTGCCGACAGAAAGGTGAAAAAGATCGCCGAGGCCGCCGCCATCCCCGAGGCGGTCGCCAGACAGGCCTCGGTGCCTTGTAGCGCGGCAATCTTGGCCTCCAGCCCCGCCACGGTCGGGTTGGCCCAGCGGGAATACACATAGGGCGTCTCGGGTGTCAGATCATGGGCGGAAAACCCGGCCAGATCCTCGGTGATATAGGTCGAGCTCATATGGATCGGCGGGGCCGATGCGTTGGTCGAGGCGTCGGGCGGATCCCCGGCATGGATCGCTGTGGTCATGATCCCGGCGGGGCGATTGGGTTTTGTCATATGCGTCCTCCCTTTCGTGTCGAACCTGAGCGGGCTAACGCGACAAGGCAAGCAGATTTGCGACGAATTCTGCCGGTTCCGGCACCGCCCCCTCTGGACCATTCCCCGCACCCTACCTAGCTTGAGGGTCAAAGGAGATCTGCATGACCAACCCGATCCTGTCCGACTGGACCACGCCCTTTGAAATCGCGCCCTTCGCGGCGATTTCAGATGAAGATTTTGCCCCGGCACTGGATAAGGCGATGGCTGCGCATAACGCTCAGATCGGCGCGATTGCCGCTAACCCGGACGCGCCCACCTTTGCCAACACCATCGAGGCGCTTGAGGCGGCTGGGGAGCAGTTGGACAAGGTCCTGTCGGTGTTTTTCACGGTGGCAGGCGCTGACAGCAACCCGAAGCGTGAGGAATTGCAGCGTGACTTTTCGCCGAAACTGTCAGCGCATTTCTCGGGTATTTCCTCGAACAAGGACCTGTTCCGCCGGGTGGCCGATCTATGGCAGCGGCGCGATGATCTGGACCTGAGCGACGAGCAGGCGCGGGTTCTGATGCTGACGCACCGGGGCTTTGTCCGCGCCGGTGCCGCGCTTCAGGGCGAGGCCGATGAACGGATGCAGGAAATCAAATCGCGCCTTGCCTCGCTGGGTACGTCTTTCACCCAGAACCTGCTGGCGGATGAACGTGACTGGTTCATGGAACTGACCGAGGATGATCTGGACGGCCTGCCCGATTTCGTCATCGCTGCGGCCCGCGCAGCGGGTGAGGAAAAGGGCGCGAACGGGCCGGTTGTGACCCTGTCCCGCTCGCTGATCGTGCCGTTTCTGCAATTCTCATCCCGCCGCGACCTGCGGGAAACAGCCTATCGCGCCTGGGCTGCGCGGGGGGCAAATGGGAACGAGACCGACAACCGCGAGATTGCAGCCGAAATCCTGACCCTGCGGGAAGAGCGGGCCAAGCTGCTGGGCTATGACAGCTTTGCAGATTTCAAGCTGGAAACCGAAATGGCCCGCTCGCCCGACCGCGTGCGCGATCTGTTGATGCAGGTTTGGGAACCAGCCAAAGCCCGCGCCGATGCGGATGCCGAGATACTGAACGGTATGATGCAAGACGATGGCGTGAACGGCCCCTTGGAAGCCTGGGACTGGCGCTATTATGCCGAGAAACGCCGCAAGGCCGAGCATGATCTGGATGAGGCAGCACTGAAACCGTACCTGCAACTCGACCGTATGATCGAGGCGTCGTTTGCCTGTGCCAACCGTCTGTTCGGGCTGGAATTCGCGCCGCTGGACGTGCCGCTCTACCACCCCGATTGCCGGGCGTGGGAGGTGACGCGCAACGGGAAGCATGTAGCGGTTTTCATTGGCGATTACTTCGCCCGAGGCTCGAAACGGTCAGGGGCCTGGTGCAGCGCCATGCGGGCGCAGGCGAAATTCCCCGAAGAACAAACGCCCGTCGTAATCAACGTGTGCAACTTCGCCAAGGGCGATCCGGCGCTGCTGTCCTACGATGACGCGCGGACCCTGTTCCACGAGTTCGGCCATGCGCTGCATCAGATGCTGTCGAACGTGACCTATGAAAGCATCTCGGGCACGTCCGTCGCGCGGGATTTCGTCGAACTTCCCAGCCAGCTTTATGAACACTGGCTGGAAGTGCCCGAGGTTCTGGCAGAATACGCCACCCATGCAGAAACGGGTGAGCCGATGCCTCAGGCGATGTTGGAGAAGGTGCTGAAGGCAGCCAATTTCGACCAAGGGTTCCAGACGGTCGAATATGTGGCCTCGGCGCTGGTCGATCTGGCTTTTCACGAAGGCACGGCCCCGGTCGACCCGATGGCAAAACAGGCCGAGGTATTGGCTGAAATCGGGATGCCCATGGCCATTGGGATGCGCCACGCCACACCGCATTTCGCCCATGTCTTTGCGGGCGACGGGTACAGCGCAGGCTACTACAGCTACATGTGGTCCGAGGTCATGGATGCCGACGCCTTCGCCGCATTCGAAGAGGCCGGAGGAGCCTTTGATCCAGAACGCGCCAAGGCGCTGGAAGAGAATATCCTCTCCACCGGCGGCTCGCGTGAGGCCGAGGATTTGTATCTGGCCTTCCGGGGCCGCCTGCCGGGTGTCGAGGCCCTGCTGAAAGGGCGCGGGTTGATCGCCGCCTGATCGGATCGGGCCGTCAGTATCCCAACTGGCGGTCCACCAGATGCACAATGGGCTCACCGGCTTCGCCGCGCCGGATGTTCTCGCAGATCACCTGCGCCGCTGTGACAGGCCGGGTCTCTGACGCGATATGCGGCGTGACGGTCACGTTCGGATGTGTCCAATAGGGGTGTTCCGGCGGCAGGGGCTCGACCCGAAACACATCCAGCGTCGCGTGTCCGACTTGCCCGGTGTTCAGCGCCTCCAGCAGGGCGTCGTCATCGATCAACGGCCCGCGCCCCGGATTGATGATCTTTGCCCCTTTCGGCAACAGCGCCAGCGTTTCGGCGTTCAGAGTGTTTTCCGTCGCAGGCGTGTCTGGCAACAGCAGCACGACGATTTCGGATTGGGACAAGGCGGTGTGCAGACCGTCGGCACCATGCAGGCAGGTCACGCCTTGGATGTCCTTTTGGGTCCGGCTCCACCCCAATACGCGAAAGTTCAGCGCGGCCAGCGCCTGCGCTGCCGCTTGCCCCAACTCTCCCATCCCCAGCACGCAGACCGTGCGCTCGGTCGCAAGCGGTGGCGCGATCGGGGTCCAAACACCGTCCTGCTGGGTGATATGAGTATCCATGCCCAGATGGTACCGCAGGACATGGCCCACGACCCATTCCGTCATGCCTTGCGTCAACCCGTGATCAACCATGCGGGCCAGCGGAACAGTCAGAGTTGCGTTGTCGGCGATGCTTTCGACCCCGGCCCAGAGGCTCAGCACAGCCTTCAGCCTTGAATAGGGCGTGAAGTCCAGCAAGCCGCCATTTGGCGCATAGACGACATAATCCACCTGATCCGGGTCCATGTCGGTGGCCAGATGCACGTCCAACTCGGCCTGGGCCAGACCCTTGGTCAATAGTGGCTCGTAGATCGGCCAAAGGGCAGGGCGCGCAGAGAACAGAACGTTGACGGGCATGAAGGGCCTTTCAGATCAGCGGGGGCGGTGGATATGCGCGCTTTGGACAATGCCGAAGGCGGCCATTAGGACCAGCATGGCCGATCCGCCATAGCTGACCATTGGCAGCGGCACGCCCACAACCGGGGCCAGTCCCATCACCATCGACATGTTGACCGCAAAGAACAGGAAGAAGTTCAGCGCAATGCCCAGCACCACCAGTGACGAGAACCGATCCTTGGTCGACAGCGCCGTGACCATGCAGAAGATCAGGATCAGAGCATAGAGTATCAACAGAGTGATGCCGCCAACAAAGCCGAATTCCTCGGCCAGTGTGGTGAAGATGAAATCGGTGTGCTTCTCGGGCAGGAAATTCAGGCGCGACTGGGTGCCTTGCATGAAGCCGCGCCCGTTCCAGCCACCCGATCCCAAAGCGATTTTCGATTGGGTGATATGGTATCCGTCGCCAAGTGGATCGGATGAAGGATCAAGAAATGTGTCGATGCGGCGAAACTGATAGTCTTTCAGCAACTGCCATTCGGTTCCCCGGCTGTTGAAGACAGCGGCAATCAGCCCCGCCACTGCCGCTATTACCGCCGCAAAATAGGCCCAATGCACACCTGCCAAAAACATCAACCCGCCACCGGCGGCCAGCAACAGGATCGAGGTGCCAAGGTCCGGTTGCCGTAAGACCATGAAGGTCGGGATAAGGATAAGGATCACCGGAATGATCACCCAGAGCGGGCGAGAAGTTTTGTGAGAAGGCAGCCAATCGTAATAAGCCGCCAGCACCATGACCAATGCGACTTTCATAACCTCGGACGGTTGCAGCCGCATGAAACCAAGATCTATCCAGCGCTGAGCGCCCATACCTATGGTTCCAAAAAGCTCGACAAAAACCAGCAGAGCGATGGAACCCAGATAAGCCAGCACCGACATATTTCGCCAGAACCAGATCGGTACAAGCGCGATGATAAACATCACAGTTAAGCCCAGACCAAACCGCTCCATCTGAGGTTCGGCCCAGGGCATCCACGACCCGCCTGCCACGGAATAGAGCATCAGGAACCCGGCACTGGCCGTGCTGATCAGCAACAGGGTCAAAGGCCAGTTCATGTACAGAAACTTGCGGAACCCCGATGGCGTGGATTTGACGTTATACTCTAAATAGCTCATGCGCGGTCCTTTTCGTCAGGACGCGCTTTGGGGCGACGGTCGCCCTCAAGCCTCTTTTGCTGCTCTTTAATACGGTCCCGATCCGCGACCGGGTACGCCTCAAGCGGCGGGGTGCCCTTGTAGAGTGCCTGTAGCATGATATCTCGTGCAACCGGGGCCGCTGCTTTCGATCCGCCACCGCCATGTTCCACCACCACTGCAATCGCGTATTTGGGATTGTCGTAGGGCGCAAAACTGACGAACAGGGCGTGATCTCGGCGTTCCCACGGCAAATCCTCATTGCGGATCACCCCAGCAGCCCGTTCGGCCTTGGTGATGTTGCGAACCTGGCTGGTGCCGGTCTTGCCCGCCATACGCAGATCATCCGCAATGATACGGCTGCGATAGGCCGTCCCGCGCCTGTCGTTCGACACCGACCACATTGCCTCGCGAATGTAGCGCAGGTTGGTGGGGCTGATCGCTAGTGCTTCACCCGCGCCCGAGGGCTGTTCGACCCCGTTGACCGACCGCACCAGTCGGGGCGCAACGGCGCGTCCAGTGGCGATCCTTGCAGTCATCACGGCCAGTTGCATGGGCGAGGCGAGCATGAAGCCCTGCCCGATGGACGCATTGGCGGTATCACCGATCAGCCATTCCTCGCCATGGACCCGCTGTTTCCATGCCTGATTGGGCGCCAGCCCGGCGCGCACAGCGGACATCGGAATGTCATGTTTTATTCCCAGGCCAAGGATGTTGGACATCTCAGAGATTTTGTCGATGCCGACCTTGATCGCCACGTCGTAGTAATACACGTCGCAACTGCGCTTCAGCGATGTATTCAAGTCCACCATGCCATGACCGCCACGCTTCCAGCAGTGGAAGCGGCGGCTGCCGACCTTCAGGTGGCCGGGGCAATAGACGGTATTGCCAGGACCGATGACACCAGCCTCAAGTGCTGCCAGAGCGGTGACCATCTTAAAGGTGGAGCCTGGCGGATAGGTGCCCTGCACCGTTTTGTTGGCCAATGGGCGGTACTTGTCCTGCGTCAGTATTTGGTAATCCGCGACCGAGATTCCGCGGACGAACAGGTTGGGGTCAAAGCTGGGGGCCGAGGCCATCGCGCGCAGATCGCCGGTTTCGCAGTCGATGACCACAGCGGCGGCGCTTTCCCCGGCCAGTCGGGCTTGCGCATATTGCTGCAGGTCCGCATCGACCGAGAGCTGAAGGTCGGCACCGGGCTGACCCTCCTGCCGGTCCAATTCACGCATCACTCGGCCCGAAGCGTTAACCTCGATCCGCTTGGAGCCGGCACGGCCTCGCAGCGAGATCTCCTGTTTGGCTTCCAATCCGACCTTGCCGATCTGGAAGCGCGGGATGCGTAGCACCGGTTCGGGATCTTCGATCTGGCTGAGATCATAATCGCTGACCGGGCCGACATATCCGACGATATGAGCGAAATCCTCATATCTGGGGTATTGCCGGGTTGAACCGACCTCTGGCGTAACGCCGGGCAGGGCCGGGGCGTTCACCGCAACTTTCGAGATGTCCTCCCACGTCACCTGATCGGCCAGCGTCACCGGCAGAAACGGGGCCGAGCGGCGCATCTCGGTCTTGGCGCGTTCGATCTCATCCTCGTTCAGGGGGATGATGCTGGACAGCTCGGCGATCACCTTGTCGACGTCGCCTGCATCCTCGCGCACGATGACGATACGGTAGGACGGCGTGTTTTGCCCGATGATCTGCCCGTTACGGTCATAGATCCGCCCGCGTGTGGGTGGGATCAGGCGGATATTGATGCGGTTTTCTTCGGCCAGAAGCCGATATTGATCAGCCTGATCGACCTGCATGAACCGCATCCGCGCCGCCAGCCCGCCGACAAAGGCCGCTTGCAGCCCGCCCAGTATCAAGGCCCGGCGCGGCAGGCGTTTATAGGCAAGGCCCTGGGTTTTGGTCTTGCGCGGCTTCATGCCCGTGCCCCCGCAACACTGACGTCTGCTGCCGACATCCGTCGCACGCCAAAGACGGACTGGCTGAGCAGAACAATTGTCGGATAGGCCACAATCGTCACGACCAGCTGAAATAGGACGGGCGCAAAGGCGGCCTGATCAACGGACAGGACGGCCAGAATAACGCGGTTTCCAAGAAATACGGCAGTTGTGACCATGCCGACCGACATCCATTCACCCACAAAGCCCGCATCCCGCATGCCAGGTGCTGCCGAGCGCAGGTAGGCCGCGCCCAAAACCACCAGCGCCGCCAGTAATCCGGGCGGGCGTTGCAACAGCAAGTCAGCCATCAGCAACACGGCGGCGATCAGCAAGGTCGGTACGTAATCCGGGCGGCGCAGCACCCATGCAAAGGTCAGCGCGATCATGACATCCGGAAAGGGCCAGCGATCCGGTTGCGCGTTCAGCGGCAGAAGGTGGAGGAACAGGACCAGAAACGCCAACACCACGTAAAGCCCCCGCATCGCCCAGTTATGTGAGGCAGGTTTATCCATCGCCGGCCTCATTGGGTGTCAGAGCGGCTTCGGGGCGCGCCGGGCCGACAATGCCACCGGGATCGCGGATCGAGGGCGCCGCGTTGAACCGCAGAACCCGCAGAAACTCCAGCCGCTCGAAGTCGGCGGACAGGCGCACGCGCAGGCGACCGCCGGGGTCTGCGGCAATCTGGCCGATCAGCAGTCCGGCGGGAAATACGCCCCCATCGCCCGAGGTAATCACCCGGTCGCCGGGGCGCACAAGTTCGCGGTTTTCAAGGAATTCGACGGCTGGGGCCGGGGTGTTGTCGCCGGCGATCAGGGCCGTTTGCCCCGATGGCTGGATGGTCGCGGGAATGGCGCTAGAGGCGTCGGTCAGCAGAATGACACGCGCCGTATCTGGCCCCACGCCCGAAATCCGCCCGACCAGCCCGATCCCGTCCATCGTGGCCCAGCCGTCGACGATCCCGTCACGCTCACCCACATTCAGCAGAACGGACTGCCGGAAGGGTGAGCCGCTATCTGCCATCACAACCCCAGTGATATAGGTCAGGCGCGGATCAAGGCGCACATTGTTCAAGTCCAGCAGGCGCGCGTTTTCCTGTTCGAGTTGCAGCGCGGCCTCTTTCCAGGCGCGCATCAGGCGCAGTTCGGACCGCAGCTCGCGGTTTTGTTCGCTCAGGCGCTGATAGCTTTGGAAGTCGCGCACCAGATTGACGGTCGCCGTCACCGGCACCATGGCCCATTCCATCGAGGGGACAACGGCGTCCACCACCTGAGCGCGGAAACGCTCAACCCGAGGGCTATCAATGCGCCAGACGACAAAGATGCCCAACAGGCACAGCACAACGATCCCCAGAAGCAGACGCCGCAGCGGGGTCGTGTAGTCATCGCGCTGTGATCGGTCTTTTGCCACAGGTTACCTTCCCGTGCTGCTCGTGCCGAATTTACCCTATGTGCGAAGGGTGCGCGCCTTAGCTTTCGTAGTCAATCGCGTGGCGCAGCTGTTTTTCGTATTCTAGCGCCTTGCCGGTGCCCAAAGCCACACAATTCAGGCTTTCATCGGCAATCGACACGGCCAGACCGGTCTGTTCGCGCAGGGCCAGATCCAGATCGCCTAGCAGCGCGCCGCCGCCGGTCAGCATCACGCCCCGGTCCACAATATCCGCCGCCAGATCGGGCGGCGTGGTTTCCAGCGCGGTCATCACCGCCTCGCAGATCTGCTGGACCGGTTCCGACAGAGCCTCGGCCACCTGGGCCTGGCTGATCTCGATTTCCTTGGGCACGCCGTTCAGCAGGTCGCGGCCGCGGATATGCATCGACTGGCCCCGGCCATCGTCGGGCATCCGGGCGGTGCCGATGGTGGTCTTGATCCGTTCAGCGGTGGATTCACCGACCAGCAGGTTCTGCTGACGCCGCAGGTACGAGATAATGGCCTCGTCCATTCGGTCGCCGCCAACGCGGACTGAGCGGGCATAGACGATGTCGCCCAGCGACAGAACCGCAACCTCGGTGGTGCCGCCGCCGATATCGACGACCATGTTGCCGGTCGGATCAGTGATCGGCATCCCTGCGCCAATGGCTGCCGCAATCGGTTCCGCAATCAAACCGGCGCGGCGGGCGCCTGCGGACAGAACCGACTGACGGATCGCGCGCTTTTCAACGGGTGTCGCGCCATGAGGGACGCAGACGATGATCTTGGGTTTTGAGAAGGTCGAGCGTTTGTGCACCTTGCGGATGAAATGCTTGATCATCTCTTCGGCGGTGTCGAAATCTGCAATCACGCCCTCGCGCATCGGGCGGATCGCCTCGATGGAACCGGGGGTCCGGCCCAGCATCAGCTTGGCGTCTTCTCCGACGGCCAGAACCTTTTTTACGCCGTCCTTGACGTGATAGGCCACAACCGAAGGTTCAGACAGGATCACACCGCGACCTTTGACATAAACCAGCGTGTTTGCTGTCCCAAGGTCGATAGCCATGTCCGCTGTGAACAGGCCGCCCAGATTGCCAAAGATCCCCATGTTTCCCCTGATCCTGTATGTCGGTTTTTCTACTGCCCGCGACTCGACGGTTCCGGGACGGATGACTTATAGGGTGCCAACTCGCCCGGTAAAAGGGCTGATTCCGCGACAATCAGCACCTTTTCGCCTCATTTGCAGGGACTTTAGAAGGCAACATGCTCTCATATCAACATATTTACCACGCCGGGAATCTGGCGGATGTGCAAAAGCACGCATTGCTGGCCTGGACGCTGTCCTATCTGACCGGCAAGGACAAGCCGCTGACCTATGTGGAAACCCACTCCGGGCGCGGGGTGTACCGGCTGGATTCAGACGAGGCGCGCAAGACGGGTGAAGCGGCGGCGGGGATTGAGCGGGTGCAGCGGGGCGAATGGTTCGAGGCATCGCATCCGCTGACGCAGGCTATCGAGGCGACGCGGTCCAGATTTGGGTCGGCGTGTTATCCGGGATCACCCCTGATTGCGACAAGTTTGCTCAGACCACAGGACAGTTTGCATTTTGCCGAACTGCATCCGCAGGAACATGCTGCGCTGTCGCAGGCTGTGCCGGGGGGCAGCGTTAGGGTCTACAAGCAGGACGGGTATAATCTGGCGCAGTCCCTGCTGCCGCCCACGCCGCGCCGGGGGATGCTGCTGATCGATCCGAGTTATGAGGTGAAATCAGAGTATGATCGCCTGCCGGGTATCATCGCTAAGCTGCATCGCAAATGGAATGTCGGGGTCATCGCGCTTTGGTATCCGATCTTGCGGGATAACCGCCAACAACAGATGGTCGATGCATTGGTTCGGCAGAACTTAACCAAAGCGATGCAGCACGAGGTGACCTTTCCGGCGGCGCGAAAGGATCATCGCATGATCGGATCCGGCATGTTCGTGATCAACGCGCCGTTTGGCCTGAGCGACGAAGCGCAGAGACTGACGGACCTGTTCAAAACCCTTTGAAAGCTGGTGCGGCAAAGGGGTCTCCCGCCTCGCTTGCCAGCATCAAAGATGCCGTCAACCGAGTTGGCCCGGCAGCGCGCCCCAGGCCCGCTGCCGGGCCCAAAACCCAAGAAGGGTCGGCGAAGCCGGGCCGCCGCGGGTGCGGGAGCCTTTGGTCTGTTTAGGTCAGGTCCTTGTAACTGATCTCGCGCGTGTCCGCTCCGGGGCCTGCTTTCTCACGACGCATGATCAGACGGTTCAGCGCGTGGATATACGCCTTGGCCGAGGCTACGACGGTATCTGTGTTTGCAGATTGGCCGGTGGCGATCATGCCGTCTTCTTCCAGACGCACCGAGACGGTGGCTTGCGCGTCCGTGCCTTCGGTCACCGCGTGCACCTGATAGAGCTGCAAATGCGCTTTGTTGGGGTAAATCGCACGGATCGCCTTGAAGGTGGCATCGACGGGTCCGTCGCCATGTTCGGTCGCGATGATGTCCTTGCCGTCCATCTCCAGCTCGACGGTCGACTCGGCCTGTCCGCCAGTGCCGCAGGTGACCTTCATCGACACCAGTTGCAGGTAGTCATCCGCCTCGTCCAGTGTCATCAGGGCGATCAGGTCGTCGTCAAAGACCTCTTTCTTGCGGTCGGCCAGGTCCTTGAAGCGGACAAAGATATCGCGCAGCTGGTTGTCGCCGACCTCAAAACCCAGTGTCTCAAGTTTGTCGCGCAAGGCGGCGCGGCCCGAATGTTTGCCCAGCGGCAGGGATGTCCCCGTCAGACCAACATCTTCGGGGCGCATGATCTCGAAATTGTCACGGTTCTTCAGCATACCATCCTGATGGATGCCGCTTTCATGAGCGAAGGCGTTCTTGCCGACGATGGCCTTGTTGAACTGCACGTTAAAGCCCGACACGGTGGCGACCCGGCGTGAGATATGCATGATCTTGGTGGTATCGATACCGGTGTGGTAGGGCATGATATCGTTGCGCGTGCGCATGGCCATCACGACCTCTTCCAGCGCAGTGTTGCCCGCACGCTCACCCAGACCGTTGATGGTGCATTCGATCTGACGCGCGCCGCCGATGACGGCCGCCAGCGAGTTCGCAGTCGCCATGCCCAGATCGTTGTGGCAGTGGGTCGCAAACACGACCTCATCCGCGCCGGGCACGGTTGCGATCAGTCGCTTGATCAAATCAGCCGATTCCAGCGGTGCCGTGTAGCCCACCGTGTCGGGGATGTTGATCGTGGTCGCACCCGCCTTGATCGCAATCTCGATCACACGGCACAGGTAGTCCCATTCGGTCCGCGTTGCATCCATCGGCGACCATTGCACGTTTTCGCACAGATTGCGGGCATGGGTGACGGTGTCGTGGATTTTCTCGGCCATCTCGTCCTGGGTCAGGTTCGGAATGGCGCGGTGCAGCGGAGAGGTGCCGATAAATGTGTGAATGCGGCTTTTCTCGGCGTGTTTGATCGCCTCCCAGCACCGGTCGATATCGTTGAAATTGGCGCGGGCCAGACCGCAAATGCGGCTGTTCTTGGCGCGCTGGGAAATTTCGGTGACGGCTTTGAAGTCGCCTTCCGAGGCGATGGGAAAACCCGCCTCGATGATATCGACGCCCATCTCGTCCAGCAGTTCGGCGATCTCCAGCTTTTCTTCATGGGTCATGGTGGCGCCGGGGCTCTGCTCGCCGTCGCGCAAAGTGGTATCGAAGATCAAGACGCGGTCTTGGTCGGTCACGTTGGTCATGGGATTTCTCTTTCTTCTTCTGTCCTAAAGCCTATGGCGCGCGGGCGTCCTCCTCTGAGCGGGCGCGCCGGATGGCACGCTCAGAGGCGGATTAGGATCAGTAGGCCACGCAGCGACGTACCGCCAAAGGCGGTGTCGGCAAAAGGGATATCTGCGCGGTTGATCATGGGCGAAACTTATACAGAGCAGAAGGGGAATGAAAAGAACCAATTTTCAGGCTTTGCGGATTTGCCCCGGTTTCTTTTGCTTTGCGTGTTGAACCCATCTGTGCTGCCGCTAGGTGGGGCGGTATGAAGACAGCTTTGATCATTGGTGCATCCGGGGGGATCGGCGGCGCAATCTGCGACCGGCTTGTGGCACAGCGCGTGGCGGTGACCGGCCTGTCCCGGTCGCACGACGGGTTCGATCTGACCCGGCCCGAGGTGGCGTTGGCGCGTCTGGATGACCTGCAGGGGCCGTTCGATCTGGTCCTGGTCGCGTCAGGCGCATTGGAGATCAATGGCGCGCAGCCCGAGAAAACCATGCGCGCTGTGACGGCGCGGGCCATGATGGATCAGTATGCTCTGAATACGGTCGGCCCTGCGCTGATCCTTGGCCGGGCGCATCGGTTGCTGCCGCGCGACAGGCGATCCGTGATTGCGGTTTTGTCAGCGCGGGTCGGATCGATTGGCGACAATCGAATGGGCGGGTGGGTCAGTTATCGCGCGGCCAAGGCTGCGGTTAATCAGGTGGTTCACACGGCGTCTATCGAGTTGGCCCGGACGCACAAACAGGCGATTTGCGTCGCCTTGCACCCCGGAACGGTCAAAACCGAGTTCACGCGGAAATACCTAGGCCGACACCCCGCTGTCGCGCCAGAGGAGGCTGCTGAAAACCTGCTGCGTGTGACGGGGGCGCTGACCCAAGACAACACGGGTGGGTTCTTCGACTGGGCCGGGAAGCGGGTGCCCTGGTAGCAGGTCAGTTATCTGCGGGGGCCTCGGTTTCCGGTTCCCTGGCGCTTGGCGCATCCGGCTCTGCGTCTGGTGTGCCCTCGGTGGGTGCCGCATCTTCTGACGACAGGGCGTCGTTTTCCCAGAGGCCCGATTGCTCTTGCCCGTTGGCATAGCGCATAGTGCCCTGTCCCTGACGTTTGTTTTCGAAAAAGCCGCCCTCATACACGTCGCCCGAGGCATAGGTTGCCACGCCTACACCGGTGATTTTGCCGTCAAACCAGTCGCCGGTGTAGGTAAAGCCGCTGGGCGCCGTGATCGTTCCCTTTCCATGGCGAGCGCCATCGATGAAATCGCCCTCGTACACCGTGCCGTCGGCAAAGGTTGATTTCCCTTTGCCTTGCCGCGCACCGTCGATCCATTCGCCTTCATAGCGATAGCCATTGGCAAAGGTGACCGTGCCGGTGCCGTGGCTCAGGGCGTTGCGGAACTGGCCTGAATAGACCGTGCCATTGGGGTAGGTCGCCGTGCCGCGCCCCTCAAAAACCCCGGCAATCCAGTCGCCGTCATAGACGGTTCCGTCGGCATATGTGCTTTGGCCCTTGCCGTGCGGCAGATCTGCGCTCAGCTCACCGATATAGGCCGAGCCGTCCGGATAGGTGATCTCGCCAAAGCCTTCGATCTGGCCTTGCGACCATTCCCCGGAATAGCGGTAGCCATCGGTGCCAACGAAGGTGCCCTTGCCATGGCGGCGGTCGTCTTCATAATCGCCCTCGTAGACGCTGCCATTGGCGTAGGTTTCTTTGCCCTTGCCTTGACGGCGGCCTTTCGCAACTTCGCCTTCGTAGACATCGCCATTGGCCAGCGTCATTCGCCCGGTGCCGGTCATCAGGTTCTCGACCCACTGGCCGTCATATTCCAGACCGTCCGACTGGATCCAAAGACCCTGCCCATGGCGTTGGCCCTGCTGCACGTCGCCGTCGTAAACCGACCCGTCCGGGTAGGTGATCCTGGCCTTGCCCTGCATTTGGCCATCAGCCCAATCGCCGTCGTAGACATAGCCGCTGGGGTCCGTGCGCGTGCCCGTGCCATGGTGGCGCGAGTCCTTAAATTCACCCTCGTAACGCACGCCGCTGGCGTATTCCGCGACACCGGTGCCGTTGATGCCGCCACCTTGCCATTCGCCTTCGTAGGAACCGCCATCGGCATAGCTGATCTTGCCCTGACCCTCGGGCTTGCCTTCGGCGAATTGCCCGACATAGACCGACCCGTCGGCAAAACGCGCCGTGCCCTGGCCCTGAATGACGCCTTCGACCCATTCGCCGGTATATTCAAACCCGTTGGGTAGGCGGTAGGTTCCGGTGCCATGGCGCAGCCCGTTTTCGAACGTGCCCTCATAGACGCCGCCGACCTCGTCATCCTTGGTGATCACCGTCCCGTCCTGGGCAAATGCGGCTGTCATCGTCAGGGACAGAATCCCGACTGTGAGAGAGTTGCGGATCAGCTTCATGTATCGTCCTGCCTGCCCGGTGATCGTTTTCGCTTTGGTTGGCGCAAAAATAAGGGACCGCACAGGTCAGAGCAACGGCTTTTGCGGCATTGGTCTTTCACTCGCGCAACGATCTGCTAAATGCATTAGCACCAACGAGGGCAAGAGGGCAGCATGGCCGACCGTTTCCGCATCACTCTGGCACAGCTTAACCCCACCGTGGGCGATATCGAGGGCAACGCAGCCAAAGCCTTGGCCGTGTGGGAGCAAGCCCGCGAGGTCGGGGCCGATCTTGTGGCGTTTCCCGAGATGTTCATCACCGGGTACAACACGCAGGACCTGATCCTGAAGCCGGTCTTCCACCGTGCCGCGATGGCAGCGGTGCAGGATCTGGCCGCGCAATGCGCGGATGGTCCGGCTGTGGCGATTGGTGGACCTTGGGCCGAGAACGACAGCCTGTTCAACGCCTATCTGATCCTCAAGGGCGGGCGGATCACCAGCAAGGTTTTGAAACATCACCTGCCGAACGAGACGGTTTTTGACGAGGTGCGCCTGTATGATTCCGGTCCTCTGGGCGGGCCGTATTCGGTCGGGAACTCGCGCATCGGCAGCCCGATCTGCGAGGATAGCTGGCACCCGGATGTTGCCGAAACGCTGGAAGAAACCGGGGCCGAGTTTCTGCTGATCCCCAATGGCTCGCCTTATTTCCGGGACAAATACGATGTGCGCCTGAACCATATGGTCGCGCGGGTGGTCGAGACCGGCCTGCCGCTGATTTACCTGAATATGGTGGGTGGGCAGGACGATCAGGTGTTCGACGGTGCCACATTCGGCCTGAACCCGGGCGGAGAGCTTGCCTTTCGCATGCCGGTTTTTGACGAAACCGTCACCCATGTGGACCTTGAGCGGGGCGATGACGGCTGGCGGATTATCCCCGCCGAGATTGTGCCTCAACCCGATGCGTGGGAACAGGATTACCGCGCCATGGTGGAATCCTTACGCGATTATATGGGGAAGACCGGTTTCAAAAAGGCGTTGCTGGGTCTGTCGGGCGGTGTAGATTCCGCTCTGGTCGCGGCCATAGCCGTGGATGCCATCGGGGCAGAGAATGTGCGCTGCGTGATGCTGCCGTCGGAATACACCAGCCAGGCCTCACTGGACGATGCCGAGGCGGTCGCCAAAGCGCTGGGCGTGCACTACGACTTTGTTCCGATCTCGGACAGCCGGGCTGCGGTAACGGATACGCTGGCCCCCCTGTTTGAAGGGCGCGACGCGGACCTGACCGAAGAGAACATCCAGTCCCGCCTGCGCGGTGTGCTGCTGATGGCGATCTCGAACAAATTTGGCGAGATGTTGCTGACCACGGGCAACAAATCCGAGGTCGCGGTGGGCTATGCCACGATCTATGGGGACATGAATGGCGGCTACAACCCAATCAAGGACCTCTACAAGACCCGCGTGTTCGAGACCTGCCGCTGGCGCAATGCCAATCACCGTGCGTGGATGATGGGCCCGGAGGGTGAAGTCATTCGCCCCTCGGTCATCGACAAACCTCCAAGCGCGGAGCTGCGCGAAGATCAGAAAGACAGCGACAGCCTGCCGGATTATCCGGTGCTGGACGGTATTCTGAACATTCTGGTGGATCAGGACGGCTCGATTGCCGATTGCGTCGCGGCCGGATATGACGAACAGGACGCCCGCAAGGTCGAACATCTGGTCTATATCAGCGAATACAAGCGGTTCCAGTCAGCGCCAGGCACCCGTCTGACCAGCCGTGCGTTCTGGCTGGACAGACGCTATCCCATTGTGAATCGCTGGCGGGATCGGGGCTGAGGCCGATGCGCGGCCTTGTTTCTAAAAACAGTTCTGCATCATGATCTTATATTGTTTCCATTTTGGGGTCATTGAGGCTGAAATGATGGCCCCAAAGGGGTTCTTAACCTTGTTCGGCTGACATTTTTCTGCCACATTTATGCTTGGAAGTTGCCCAATGTGGGGCGGATGTGACGCATTGCTGTTGAGTTCGCAGTTTTTCGACAAGTGATTTTTGTCTCGTGCGGCGCATCCGGGGTTGGATGTCTGAGTTAATAGTGTGGTGTTAACATGTACGAGGAATACGATAAGTCTCTGCACGCGCCGTGGCAGTACAGAACGATGGAATCTCCGGCGCAGGAACTGGATGAAGAAAAGCTGGACGCGGCCATTGCTGACCTGCTTGGCGAACAAGCAGCGGAAGACAAGGCCGAACCATCGCAGCGGCTGGAATTTCCCGATCTGAAATCGCAAAAAGAGGTTTCGGCGCAAGCCGACGCAAAAGAGGCCGGATTGTCGGCGTCACTGCGTCAGAAATGGGCTGAACTGTCCGGCGCCGCCTAACTCTGAGTCAGAACCTGAAGTGACCCGCCGGGCGTATGCTTTGGCGCGGCTGCCACACGTCCGGACATTTGATAGGGCTGTGCTGAAAACCTGTTGTCAGGACCAGCAAGTTCAGCATCCTTGTACTCTGATAAATTGAGTATGAGCGGTAGATGCCCGGTCCCAAACCGACCCCATTTGAATCCGATCTTTCCCTGCCAAAATCCGTAGACACCGTCGTGATTGGTGGCGGTATCATTGGCGTTTCAACCGCGCTGGAACTGGCCGAGCGGGGCGTGTCCGTCCTGTTGTGTGAAAAGGGGCAGATCGCGGGGGAACAAAGCTCGCGCAATTGGGGTTGGGTGCGTTTGGGGATGCGTGACCCGCGCGAAATTCCGTTGATGCAGGAAGCCACCCGGATCTGGCAAAACCTGGACAATCGTCTTGGACGGCAAACCGGATATGTGCAATCGGGCATTCTGTTCGGCGCATCCGGGGCGCGGCAGGCCAGCAATCTGGAACGCTGGCTGCGCCATTTGGACGGATTGCAAACCGGGGCGCGGATTGTGCCTGCGTCTGAACTGGCAAAAATATTGCCCGGCTATACCGGTACACTCGATTGCGCGCTGCACATGCCGCAGGACGGGCGCGCCGAACCGCAGCTTGCGGCACCTGCAATTGCCGAAGGGGCCCGCGACCGGGGTGCGGCGACCATGACCAATTGCGCCGTGCGCAGCCTTGACGTGCAGGGCGGACGCGTTGCCGGCGTGTTCACCGAACGCGGGCGCGTGGCCTGTGACCGGGTGGTCCTGGCAGGCGGTGCGTGGTCGCGCTTGTTTGCGGGCAATGCAGGCATCAATCTGCCGCAGCTGAAAGTGCTGAACACCGTTCTGCGCAGCTCACCTGTCGAGGATGGGCCGGACACAGCGCTGTGGTCCAATGACTTTGCAATCCGAAAACGCGCAGACGGCGGGTATTCCATCGCCTCGGCCCATCAAAACACTTATGACATCGTGCCCGACAGCTTTCGCCTTGCGTGGCAATTCCTGCCTGCGTTTTTTCAGGAATGGAAATCCCTGCGCTTTCGGCTCTCTGGTCGTTGGAAGGCCGAGGCGGCGCAGGACCGGTCGTGGGTGCCTACCGATGTGACCCCGTTCGAACATTGCCGCGTTCTGGACCCCGAGCCATCGCCGAAGGCCCTGCGCACATCCTGGGCCAACGCGATCAAGGCCTTCCCGGCGCTACAGCAGGCTGAAGTGGTGCAAAGCTGGGCCGGGCTTATCGATGTGACCCCCGACGCGATCCCGGTGATCTCGGGCGTCGAGGGTATCCCCGGCATGTTCATCGCCACCGGGTTTTCGGGCCATGGCTTCGGCATCGGGCCCGGTGCAGGTCGCCTGATGGCCGATCTGGTGATGCAGTCGACGCCCTGTGTGGATCCGGCCGCCTTCCGCCTGTCGCGTTTCACGGATGGTTCAAAGGTGCGGCCGGACCCTGGGTATTGAGGCGTCAGCCCATCATCTGATAGCTGACCGGGACAAAGCGGAAGCCTTCGCCGCGGGTCTCGACATACCCGGCAGCCGGGAACGGCATGTGGTAGCCGATCATTGGCACCTTGTCGGCGGCCAGCAGGCCCAGGATTTTGCGGCGGGATTCAGTGGCTGCAGCCTTGTCCATGTCAAAACGAACCTCCCATTCGGGGTGCGCGAAGGACCAGACATAGTGATTGGCAAGGTCTGCCGTCAGGATCAGCCGCTGGCCATTGCTTTCCAGATGGTAAACCATATGGCCGGGCGTATGGCCGAACGTCGCCATTGCCGTCACACCAGAGACAACGTCGCCGCCATCTTCGATGAACGTCATTTTCTCGGCCAAAGGTGTGACTTTTGCCGCGACCAGATCACCGACCCGATTGCCAGCCTCCTGAGCGGACCAGAAATCATATTCTTGCGCGGCGGTGACATAGCGCGCATTGGGGAATGTCTCTGCGTCATTGGTGGTCATGCCGCCAATGTGGTCGGGATGCATATGGGTGATGACAACGACGTCGATCTGATCCGGTGTCACCCCGGCATCTGCAAGGGCTGCCTGAATGCCGCCCTGACCAAGCCCGGTGTCGAACAGAACCAGCTCGGCCCCGGTGTTCACCAGCGTCGGCGTAAAGAAGAACTGCGCAACGTCGGGCGAAATGAAGTTTTCCGCCGAGACGCGTGCAAAGTCTTCGTCGGATGCACCGCCGCCAAAGATCTCTTGCGCGCCATCGCGCGGCAGACTGCCGTCCAGTAGCGTTGTGACAGTGAAGTCGCCCAACTGGAACGATCTTGCGATGGTCGAGTTCGCCTTGGTCTCGGCCCCGGCTGCCAATAGCGGGGTTGTTGCGGATGCAAATGGAAGGGCTGCGGCGGCGCCCAGGGCCGCTCTGCGTGTTAAGTTGATGGCCATGTCTTCGTCTCCCTGTCAGAACGCCAGATAATAAGTTAGTTCGTTGCGGGTCGTGCGCCAGTGTATAGCCCGGTTTGGCACGCAATTGGATGAACATTACGTGTTCCATGGTTTTCGTCCCGCGATCTTGAAGCTGGGTATGGTGCGAACGATCCGAAACCCCTGCTGGACAAAATCGCGCCTTTGTGACAAGAGCCGCGCCAACAGGAGACACCCATGACAACCACCCGTTTCGCCCCGTCGCCCACCGGTTACATCCATGTGGGCAACCTGCGCACCGCCCTGATGAACTATCTGATCGCCCGCAAGGCAGGCGGTACGTTCATCCTGCGTATCGACGACACAGACCCCGAGCGGTCGAAAGAAGAATATGTCGACGCGATCAAGCAGGATCTGGAATGGCTGGGCCTGCACTGGGACAAGGTCGAGCGTCAGTCGGACCGTCTGGACCGCTACGCCGGAGCCGCCGACAAGCTGCGCGAGATGGGCCGGTTTTATGAGGCGTTCGAGACGCCGACCGAGCTGGATCTGAAGCGCAAGAAGCAACTGAACATGGGCAAGCCGCCGGTCTATGACCGCGCTGCGCTGAATCTGTCGGATGCTGAAAAAGAGGCGCTGCGGGCCGAGCGTGGCAATGGCGTCTGGCGGTTCAAGCTGGATCATGAGCGGATCGAATGGACCGATGGCATTCTGGGTGACATTTCCATCGATGCGGCGTCCGTTTCGGACCCGGTGCTGATCCGTGGCGATGGTCAGGTTCTTTATACGATTGCGTCGGTGGTGGATGATACCGAGATGGGTGTGACGGACGTGGTACGGGGTTCGGACCATGTGACCAACACCGCGACGCAAATTCAGATCATCGAGGCGCTGGGCGGCACTTGCCCCCGCTTCGCGCATCATTCGCTGCTGACCGGCCCGCAGGGTGAGGCGCTGTCGAAACGTCTGGGCACGCTGGCGTTGCGCGATCTGCGCGATCAGGGCGTGCAGCCGATGGCGCTGCTGAGCCTGATGGCACGGCTGGGGTCGTCTGATCCGGTCGAACTGCGCTCGGACATGGCCGAGTTGATCGATGGGTTTGATGTGAACCGCTTTGGGGCTGCGCCGACCAAGTTTGACGTGCAGGACCTGTTCCCGCTGACTGCGAAACACTTGCAATCGCTGCCGCTGGCGGAAGTTGCTGATGCTGTGACCGATGCAGGCGTTCCTGCCGAACTGGCCGAGCCGTTCTGGGCCATGGCGCGTGAAAATATCACCACGCTGTCCGATCTGAAAGGCTGGTGGGAACTGTGCCGGGATGGCGCCGAGCCTCTGATCGCGGATGAAGACCGGGCGTTCATCTTGGACGCCATGGCGCTGCTGCCCGAAGGCCCGTTTGATGGTGAAACCTGGGGTGTATGGACCAAAGCGGTAAAAGAGGCGACGGGCCGCAAAGGCAAGGGCCTGTTCATGCCGCTGCGCAAGGCGCTGACGGGGATGGAGCGCGGGCCGGAAATGGCGGCGCTGCTGCCCTTGCTGCAGGTGATCCGCGCGCGGGGCTGAATGCCCCTGAAAATTTAGAACTTGAAAGAGGCAGGCAGTTCGTCTGCCTCTTTTTGTTGTTGTGGTTGGATGATCTTCACCGACGCGCGCTGCAGGCGGTCATCCACAAAGGCGATCTCGTCCGGTTTGAGTTGTTGGTGGCGCGGATACCTCGGTTCGGCCCGGTCATTCAACACAGGTGCGTCCCAGCCATCGGTTGTGGCAAAGAACCGGTCCACCCCGTCTGGTCCGAAAATACGCAGGTACCCTTGCACGACAACGTCAATGTAGCTGAGCAGTAAAGGATGGTGATTGGTCGGTGCATTATGCCGGGCTTGCGGGACGGCATAGACCGCGATTTCAACGTCATGGGTCAGCGGATGTGTGACCGATTGCGTCACGGGTATCCGGTCATAGGCCCATTCTCTTTCATCTAGCGCGACCCAGTCGTTCTTGGGAACATGCGCGATCATGCCTTCGATCTCGGACTCGGGGTCCGGGACCGCCGTCAGAAAGGCGACCGGGCGCAGTTCGGTGTGTTTCCAGGCCCGCCGCCAGCCCTTCAGTTTTGCCGGTCGTGGGTCGGGAAAATCATGGGTGGCCAGGTTCACAAGGCTGCCATAGCCAAAGAAATAGGGGTCTGCCATCTGCGAACGCGCCTTTCGATCGATTGATGTATGTCAAACCGCTTTTTTCCCGGACATGCAATAAGGCTGCATCATTATGTGAGGGAGGCCCATATGCGGATTACCAAACGAACGAATATTGCTGTGCGCCTGCTGATGTATTGCGCGGCACACCCGGAGCGGCTGGTGACGAAATCCGAGATCGCCGAAGTGTGCAACATCTCGGAAAACCATCTGGCGCAGGTGATCAATCAACTGGGTCAGTTGGACTATCTGAGCACGCAGCGCGGCCGGAATGGTGGCATGTCTCTGGCACGCCCGGCGGATCAGATCCGCATTGGTGCCGTATTCCGGCATGTGGAAGGATCGCTGCCGATTGCCGAGTGTTTTGCGGATGCCGACAATACCTGTCCGCTGACCGACGCCTGCCGCTTGCGGGTGGCCTTGCAGGACGCCGCCGAGGTGTTTTACGCATCGCTCGACGACATCACGCTGGATGCGCTGGTCTGCGATAATGATCCGCTGCTGAAAATCCTGCAGCCGGTCGCCTGTATGCGTTAAGCTCAGTCGCTGGCGCGCAGAATGCGGGCGGGTCGGACGGATAAGGGGCGCAGCGCAAAGATCAGCCCCGCGACAAGGGTGACGATGACCCCTGTGATCACGATGCCCAGTGCCGAGGGCCAGATCACCGCGAACCCGGTGTCGAAGATATAGGTCGCCACAGCCCAGCCGCCCAAGATACCGACCAGCAGGGCGACGAAGCCTGCCGCGGCACCCAGCAACATCGCACGCAGGGTGAAGCTGAGCAGAATGCGGCGACGGTCGGCCCCGATTGTTTTCAGGATTGCAGCCTCGTACCGTCGGGCCGGTTCACCGGCAGCGGCTGCGCCGATCAGCACCAGAAACCCAGTCAGCAGCGACACCCCGGCCCCGTAGGATGTCGCCGAGGCCAGCCCTACCAGCAGGCCCGAGACACGGTCTATGGCATCGCGCACCCGGATGGCGGTGATATTGGGAAACTGACCTGCCAGATCGCGCAGGATCGCGGCCTCGGCCTGCTCCTCGGCATAGACGGTGGCGATGAAACTATGTGGCGCACCGGCCAGCGCCGACGGGTTCATCGACATGATGAAGCCGATGCCGGCGGTCGAAAAATCAACCTCGCGAAAGGATGTAATCGTCGCGGTGATGTCGCGGCCCAGAATGTTCACGGTCAGCGTATCGCCAAGTTTCAGGCCCATTTCCTCGGCCTCTTCGGCGGCAAAGCTGATCTGGGGGTCACCTGCATAGCCCTCAGCCCACCATTCGCCCGCCGTGATGCGCGCATTCTCGGGCGGGAGGGCAGAGTAGGTGATGCCCCGGTCTCCCTCCAGTACCCAGTGGCTGCCTGCAACCTCGCGGGCGGGCTGGCCGTTGATCCGGGTGATGATCCCACGCAGCATCGGGGCGCTTTCAAGGCGACTGACAGCGGGGTCGGTTTCCAGACGCTCGGTAAAACCGGGCATTTGATCCTTCTGGATGTCGACAAAGAAATACGAGGGCGCAACGTCCGGCAGATTGCCCGAGATGGCATTGCGCAATGTACCATCGATCTGGCCCACGGCGGCAAGCACAGAAAGGCCCAGACCAAGGGACAGAACCACAGACTCCGCGCCTTCGCGTGGGTCCGAGATGGCGGCCAGCGCCCATCGCAGTGGCGGGCGGCCGCGCGACCACGGAACGCCCTTGCGGGCCAGCCAGCGAATTGCGAAAGCGGCCAGTGACAAAAGGAACAGCGCCCCGACCAACCCGCCACTGGTCCAAAGCGTCAGCCGCGCCGAGCCGCTGAACCACGCCGCCGCTGCGATCAGAATGGCCAGACCCAGCCCGGTTGCCAGAACGTAAATCAACCGGGGTATCTGCCGGGCCGAGGTCAGGGCGTCGCGGAACAGGGTGGCGGCGCGCACCTTCTCGGTTCGGGCCAGCGGCCAGAGGGTGAACAGAAACGCTGTCAGCAAGCCATACAGGGCAGCCTCGGCCAGGGGTTGGGGATAGATCGAAAACACCGCCGGGACGGGCAATTGGCTTTCGATGATGGGGGCCAGCAGGACAGGGGCCAATCCACCCAGGGCCAATCCAATGACGATGCCGATCCCGGACAACAGCCCGATCTGGATCATATAGGTCTGAAACACGGTCGCCCGATCCGCCCCCAATGTGCGTAGTGTGGCGATGGTTTCCGTTTTCTGCGACAGGTACGCCCGTACGGCGGCGGACACGCCGATACCGCCCACGGCCAAGCCAGACAGGCCCACCAGAACCAGAAAGGCGCTGAGCCGCCCGACGAATTCGGCAATGCCGGGCGCTCCGTTTCGGGCATCCGTCCAGCGCATTCCGGTGCCTTCAAAGGTCTGGGCGGCCTCGGTTGCGGTTACCTCAAGATTGGCTGTTTCCGGAAGGTCCAACCGGTATTTGGTCGAAAACAAAGTGCCGGGTTCCAACAAGCCAGACGCGCTAAGATCTGCGGTGCGAACCAGCGTTCTGGGGCCAAGGCCAAACCCGTCTGCGGCCCCGTCAGGCTCGGCGGTCAGGGCGGCCCTCAGAACGAAATCCTGCGTTCCCAGCGCAAATACATCGCCCACCGAAAGGCCAAGCCGGTCCATCAGGACCTGTTCCATCACCGCGCCCGGTAGATCGTTGTGCCCCTCCAACGCATCAGACAGCTGCATGTCAGGGTTCAGCCCGACCTCACCAAGCAAGGGATAGGCGGCATCAACGGCCTTCACCTGCGTCAACGCGCGCTCGGTGCCCGTTTCAAGCGGGGCAACCGCCAGTGATCGGAAATCCACAACCTCCGAGACCGCCTCGGCGGTGTTTTCCATCCATGCACGCTCTTCTGCGGTGGCAAAACGGTAAGTGAATTCCAACTCGGCGTCGCCGCCCAGCAGTGCCGCGCCTTCCTGTGTCAGCCCGGTCTGGATGGCGTATCGGACCGATCCCACAGCGGCGATAGCCGCGACCCCAAGGGCCAGACAGGCCAGAAAGATACGAAATCCGCGCAGGCCTCCGCGCAGTTCCCGCCGCGCCAGCCGCCCGGCCAGTCGTAGGCTCATTCTGCAGCCTCTTTCCGTGCATCCTCGGCAATGCGCCCGTCGCGCAGGCGGACAACGCGGTCGCACCGGTCGGCCAGTGTATGGCTATGGGTCACGAGGATCAGCGTCGCGCCGTGTCTGTCGCGCAAGCCAAACAGCAAATCGACAATGGCGGCCCCGTTTGCCTCATCCAGATTTCCCGTGGGTTCATCCGCCAGCAGGATCTGCGGGCGCGGGGCCGAGGCCCGGGCCAGTGCCACGCGTTGCTGCTCACCGCCCGACAACTGCGCCGGATAGTGGTCGCGCCGATGCGACAGGCCAACCGAATCCAACTCGGCCTCGGCCCGGGCAAAGGCATCCTTGTGACCGGCCAGTTCCAGTGGCGTGGCTACGTTTTCCAGCGCAGTCATGGTCGGGATCAGGTGGAAGTTCTGAAACACCACACCCATCGTATCGCGCCGGAACCGCGCCAGATGATCCTCGTCCATCCCGGTCAGGTCCTGCCCCAAGGCCGTGACGGAGCCTCCGGTCGCCTGTTCCAGCCCACCCATCAGCATCAGAAGGGATGACTTGCCCGACCCGGATGGCCCAACCAGCCCCAAGGTCTCACCCTGCTTTACCGACAGCGTGATGCCATGCAGAATATCCACACGCCCGGCATTGCCATCCAGCGACAAAGCGGCATTTTGGAGCGAAAGAACAGGCTGAGTCATAGGTCTTTCCAAATGGAGGCAACACTTGTGGGATATGGAGCGGATACGACTTTGCGCAAGACTTTGATCGCAGGCCTTTTTGCAAGCTGCGGTTTTGCGGCCACAGCCGAACCTGTGATTATCGCCGCATTGGGGGACTCGCTGACGCAAGGCTATGGGCTGGTTGAAGAGGACGGGTTTGTTTCGCAACTGGAACGGTGGCTGCAGGCGCAAGGCGCGGATGTCCGGTTGATCAATGCGGGTGTTTCGGGCGATACCACGGCCGGTGGTGCTGCGCGAGTGGACTGGACCCTGACGCCCGAGGTGGATGGGATGATCGTCGCGCTGGGCGGCAATGATCTGCTGCGCGGGATCGACCCGGATGTGTCTCGATCAAACCTCGAGAAGATCCTGACCACCGCGCAAGCGGGGGAGGTTGAGGTGTTACTGGTGGGCATGCAAGCCCCCGGCAATTATGGCCCGGACTACAAGCAGAGCTTCGACAGCATCTATCCCGATTTGGCGCAGCAGTATCAGACGCTTTACGCAGACAGCTTCTTTGAAGGGCTGACGGCGGTTGACGATCTGAATGCTGTTGGCGCGTTCATGCAGCCCGATGGCATTCATCCCAACGCCAAGGGCGTCGCCCTTATTGTCGAGGCTTTGGGGCCAAAAGTGCTGCAACTGGCCAACGAGGTCGCAGAACAAGGGTAGCTCATGCCGGGACGGTTCTTTCTGACGCGACCTATCGCCGAAATCGCCGATTTGCTTGGTGTTTCGGCGGATGTCCCCGAACAACCGCCCCGCAGCAACATCCAGCCTGGTCAAGAGATGCTGGTGCTGACGCAATCCGGGCTGGTACCCATGCGCTGGGGCATGATCCCCGTCGGTCGGGTCAATGCCCGAGGGCGCCCGGTGATGGAGACCATCATCAACGCCCGCTCCGAGACCGTCTTCGACAAGACCGCGTTTGAGGGCGTTGGCCGCGCAGTTATCCCGGTGGATGGGTGGTACGAATGGACCGGAGAGAAACGCCGCAAGACAGCGTGGCGTATCTTGTCGGCTGACGGTGCGCCACTGTTCTTCGCGGCGATTACCGATACATGGCAGGCCCCGGGCGGGTTGCAGGTCGATCAGTTTGCAGCCGTCACCTGCGAGCCGAATGGCGACGTGAAACCCATCCACCACCGGATGGGTGTGCTGCTGGATCGCGCAGGCATCGATTCATGGCTGACCGGCTTGGAAGATCAGGCCAAACAGTTAACGCGCCCGTGGCCAGACGGGCTGTTGCATATCGAAGAAGCAACAGATGTTGACTGGGCCGCGCCCTGACCAGCCGGTCAGACCACGGTTACAACCGTTCCAATCGGAACCCGGTTATACAGATCGACCACATGTTCGTTCAGCATACGGATGCAGCCGTTCGAGGCCGCCCGCCCGATGGTCTGCGGCTGCGTCGTCCCATGAATGCGGAAATAGGTATCGACCCCGTTCTGGAAAAGATAGAGTGCACGAGCGCCCAGAGGATTGTCCCCTCCGCCCGGTTGCACATAGTCGTTGTCCTTGAACTTGGCGTAAGCCACCGGATCACGTTCGATCATCTCATCGGTGGGCCGCCACGTGGGCCATTCCTTCTTGACGTCGATGGTTGCGGTGCCCGTGAACTCCAGTCCCGCCTTGCCCACACCGCAGCCGTAACGGATCGCCTTGCGCGGTTCGGTCACGTAATAGAGGTAGAAGGATCGGGGCACGACCAGCAACTGACCGGGGACGAATTGCTTCTTGATCCGCACAAATTGCGGTGTCGGATCATACTCGACCGCCTTCTTGGCGCTGGCGATACCCGGCAGCAGGCTGGCAGCCGTTCCGGCAAGAAACACACGGCGTGTGAACATGGGTGAGCCTCTTCAAATGACCAATGCAATCATGACTATACTGTCAGGATGATAGCAAATCTGGTCATTTCTAGGGCAAATATAACGAAAACGTGATGTGTTTCGCTCGCGCGCTGCGCCGCACGAAAAAAGGGTGAGGATTGCGCCTCACCCTGTGACCGGCTTAGGCCAGCTCGATATTGTCTGCGCTTTCGCGCCCGTCACGACCCGAGCGCAGCTCGTATGTGACTTTCTGGTTGTCGGCCAGACCTGTCAGGCCCGAACGCTCGACAGCCGAGATGTGAACGAAGATGTCTTTGCCGCCATCTTCGGGTGCGATAAAGCCGTAGCCTTTGGTGGTGTTGAACCATTTTACGGTGCCTGCGGGCATATCCGTTGTCTCCTGATTGGTGCTGCCCACGTGGATGCGGCAGCCTGGCGTCGTAGTCTGGATCGAATGACTGAGCGCCGTGGAAGGAGACAGTAGGTCGAAATAGAAAAACGTAAGCCCTTTGCATATGGCATTGGGGTGGGCATGTGGCAAGGGTGGATTCCGTTGATCTGCAACATATTGATGACATACAAGGCGCTACCGGACTTTACTTTTCTTATCTAATCTCTTGCTGAGAAATTGGCTGTAGCCACTTTGATCCTATGTCATCACCAAACGGAATAATTTTATTGTTAAAGTCCTTTGCGAGCCACCAAAATTTTTGAAAAATGTGTGGAAGGTCCTGATTGCTATCAAGTCCAAGGATTATGTTATTTCTCACGTTTGATAGGCGTCGGAATGGAGGTTCTTCTCTAAAGTCTCCTTGAATTTCGTCTTGAACTATACTGCGGGCAAATTCTTGGTACTTCCAAAAAGGGTTTATTGTGCACGGTCCATCTGCTGATCTAAAGATTAGCTTTTCACGTTGAATTTTACTCTCGGCAAGAAACTTTGACGCCTCTTTGCCGAGAATTATCCGTGGGTAGTTTGCGATACGCGCTTCCAAATGGTAGGCGCGATTAATTGCAGGGCCGAAAATCTTGTTGCCTTGGTGATAAGCCGGTCCTATCGCGATACCGCCACGAACTAAGAAACCCCTCGATAGCATTTCCTCTGAAATCGATTGGGCAGCTGCCAGCACAAAATGAAAGTTTTTTTCTGAGCGTTCGTTTGTTGCTCTCGTCAACGGAGCGCTAATAAAACAAGCATCAGAGAAGATGCAGTATTGGACATCTTCAGCATCGAATTCAGAAGCACTGTCAGCGAAATCAGAAATGTAGTCTAGCGTGGATTTTATTGTTGAAAACAGGTCTTCAGCTTCAAGAGTAAGCTGGTTGACTTGGCTTTCGAAGCCAAGAATGTCTAGGAAAGCAATGGCTCGATTCCCAATGCTCAATGTGCCACCGTTGTCATATCGTACAATACTTCGCCATCGTACTCCAAACGGTAGATACAATAAGTATCTTCCCCAACCGGTTGCTCGAAACGCCTAACAACCATTTCTCCAACCGACGAGTCTGGCGTAGTCTCTTCAACTATACTAAACACAAAGAAGCGCTTTCTGTATCGACCCATTACCTGAGTTCGGTCTTTCGAGCGGTCTCTCACGAGTTTATAAATCCCATCTTGCGTAGAAATTTGAGTGAGCAGTTTGGTTATTCCAAGGTTGCCGCTATCGAGCAGACGGACAAGCGTTGGCATTTTGTTGGAGTTTGCCCCTGTCAGAACACCAACGCTCTTAAACTCTCTGGCAACAAATGCTCTCTCGTGATTGCGAAAACCCTTTGAAAACTTTGTCTGCTTTAACAAACGCTTTGGCATACGGCGAATCCCCCAATGAACAATTCGATTACGTATACAGTGTTTGCGGAAAAAAAACACTAAGTTTGGGTTAACCTACCGCGCAAACTTCTTATGCTTCAACCGCTTGGGCTCTAGCGCATCCGGTCCCAGCCGCCGCTTTTTGTCCTCTTCGTAATCCTCGAAGTTGCCCTCGAACCATTCCACATGCGCGTCCCCCTCGAAGGCCAGAATATGCGTGCAAATCCGGTCGAGGAAGAAGCGGTCGTGCGAGATGACGACGGCGCAGCCGGCGAAATCGACCAGCGCGTCTTCCAGCGCGCGCAGGGTTTCGACGTCGAGATCGTTGGTCGGTTCGTCGAGCAGCAGGACGTTGCCGCCCTCTTTTAGCAGGCGGGCCATGTGGACGCGGTTGCGCTCACCGCCTGACAGCAAGGAGACCTTTTTCTGCTGGTCGCCGCCCTTGAAGTTGAAGGACGAGCAATAGGCACGGGAATTGACCTGCGCGTCGCCCAGTTGGATGATCTCGGCACCGCCGGTGATCGCTTCCCACACGGTGTCGTTGTCCTTCAGGTCGTCGCGGGACTGGTCGACATAAGACAGCTCGACCGTGTCGCCCAGCGTGATGGTGCCGCTGTCGGGCTGTTCCTGACCTGTCAGCATTTTGAACAGCGTCGATTTACCCGCGCCGTTGGGGCCGATGACGCCGACAATGCCGCCCGGGGGCAGGGCGAAGTCCAGCCCTTCGATCAGTTGCTTGTCGCCCATATGTTTCGACAGGCCCTCGACCTCGATCACCTTGCCGCCAAGGCGCTGGCCGTTGGGGATAACGATCTGGGCGCGGGTCAGCTTTTCGCGCTCGGACTGCTCGGCCAGCTCGTTATAGGCGTTGATCCGGGCTTTAGATTTGGCCTGTCGGGCCTTTTGACCCTGACGCATCCATTCCAATTCGCGCTGCAGGGTCTTCTGCTTGGACTTGTCCTCGCGCGCTTCCTGCTCCAGCCGTTTGGCTTTTTGTTCCAGCCATGCAGAGTAGTTGCCCTCGTAAGGGATGCCGCGGCCGCGGTCGAGTTCAAGGATCCAGCCGGTGATATCATCCAGGAAATAACGGTCGTGGGTGACGATCAGGATGGTGCCCTTGTAGTCGATCAGGTGCTGTTGCAGCCAGGCGATGGTCTCGGCGTCCAGGTGGTTGGTCGGTTCGTCGAGCAGAAGCATGTCGGGCGCTTCCAGCAGCAGCTTGCACAGCGCCACGCGGCGTTTCTCACCACCCGAAAGGTTGGCGATATTGGCATCGTCCGGCGGGCAGCGCAGGGCCTCCATCGAGACGTCGATCTGGCTGTCGAGGTCCCACAGGTTTTCGGCGTCGATGGCGTCCTGCAGGGTGGTCATTTCCTCCATCAGCTCGTCCGAGTAGTTCTCGGCGATCTCCATGGCAATTTCGTTGAACCGGTCGACCTTGGCCTTTTTCGCGGCCACGCCCAGCATGACGTTTTCGCGGACGGACAGGGATTCATCCAACTGTGGTTCCTGCGGCAGATAGCCGACCTTGGCGCCCTCGGCGGCCCATGCCTCACCGGTGAAGTCGGTATCCAGGCCAGCCATGATCTTCATCAGCGTCGATTTACCCGCGCCGTTGACGCCGACGACACCGATTTTCACACCAGGCAGAAAGCTCAGGTGGATGTTTTCAAAGCACTTCTTGCCACCGGGATAGGTCTTTGAGACACCCTGCATGTGGTAGACATATTGATAGGCGGCCATGTCGCGTCCTCTGGGTCGGGGAAATTGGGTTGGAACGCTGGATATCTGAGGCGGGCGGGCGGGGCAAGCTGGTGGTTTTGTGAATTTTGTTCGCGGATCGTGGCGGTTACTGTGGTCAAGTCCGAAAGGGAGAGTGATTTGTCACAACTGGCAGAGTTGATTGCGGGGTGGGCGCAGCCGGGGCGCGTTGAATGGATCGGGCTGCGCCCTGACCGGCGGGCCGCAGTGGTCACGGCGAAAGAAGCCGTGATCTCTGAGGCCGGGCTGGAAGGCGACCGCAGTCGCGCAGGCAAGCGGGCCGTGACTCTGATCCAGCAGGAGCATCTGGCGGCGATTGGAGCCTATCTGGGGCAGGGGGCGGTTGCGCCGGAAATCCTACGACGCAATCTGGTGGTGTCGGGGATCAATCTGGCAGCACTCAAGGGCCGCGAGGTGCAGGTGGGAGAAGCCATTCTGCGCTTTACCGTGATCTGTGCGCCGTGCAGCCGGATGGAGGAGGCGCTGGGCAAAGGGGGTTATTCTGCCGTGCGGGGGCATGGTGGTTGGTGTGCGGTAGTCCTCCGGCCCGGGCGCGTCAAGCTGGGCGATGCGGTGCAACCGGTTGATTGACAACGCCCCCCAGTTCTGAACATCAGCGAGGGATGGAGCGATACCATATTCCATATGCGCGGCCCGGGCAGGTGATTGGGTTGTTCGGCGGGTCCTTTGATCCGCCGCACAAGGGCCATGTGCATGTGACGCTTGAGGCGATCAAGGCGTTTGGGCTGGATCGGGTGTGGTGGTTGGTGTCTCCGGGAAATCCGTTGAAGGAGCGCGGACCGGCCCCTCTGGCGCAGCGGGTCAAGGCCGCGCGGGGGGTTATACAGCACCCGGATGTCGAGATCACGGATATCGAGGCGCTGACAGGAACGCGGGCGACGGCGGACACTCTGGCGGCGCTATGCCGGTTATATCCGCAGGTCAAATTTGTCTGGCTGATGGGGGCCGATAATCTGGCGCAGTTTCATCGCTGGAAAGACTGGCGGCAGATCATGGACAGCGTGCCGGTGGGTGTGGTGGCGCGTCCGGGGGATCGGATCAGTGCCCGGATGTCGCCTGCGGCGCGACTCTATGCCCGCTACCGGATCGACGGGCAGGCGCGGCATTTGCTGGGGCGGGCACAGGCTCCGGCCTGGTGTTTCGTGAATGTACCGATGGTCGATGTCAGCTCGACCGAGTTGCGCAATCGCGGCGATTGGCGCAACGGAGTGTTGCCGGAATAGCCACATCACCTGCATATTATCATGCGATGGTTGTCTGATTTTAATCTCTGGGATTTTAATTGCCCCATGGTTGATCGCATTTCACGACGGTTTTTTCTGGGGGGTATCGGGGCGTCCCTGATCCCGGCGACGGGATTGGCGCAGGCCCCTTTGGTCTCGCTTCGGCCGCAGGCGCGCGGGCCGCAGCTGACCGGCGCCGAACGTCTTGTCCGGGCGGCCGGTCTGAAAGGCGACGTCGTGTTCGCGGTGGCCGATGTTGGCACCGGTGCGCAGCTTGAGGCGTTTCAGGGCGAGATGGGATTGCCGCCCGCCAGTGTGGGCAAGGCGCTGACCGCGCTTTACGCGCTGGACGTGCTTGGACCCGATCATCGCTTTGAAACAAGCCTGATCGCGGCTGGGCCAATTGAAAACGGCATATTGCAGGGGGATCTGATCCTGGCCGGCGGAGGTGATCCGTTGCTGGACACCGACAATCTGGCCTCGATGGCGGCCAATCTGCGCGAGGCGGGCATTACCGAGGTGCGCGGCGCGTTCAAGGTTTATGACGGCGCGCTGCCTTTCGTGTTCAGCATCGACCCCGGACAGCCGGATCATCTGGGCTATAGCCCGGCCATCAGCGGTATTTCACTGAATTTCAACCGGGTTCACTTTGAATGGAAACGGGACGGCACCAATTACGACGTCACAATGGACGCCCGCACCGCCAAGTATCGCCCGGATGTTGACGTGGCGTCGATGCGGGTCGAAGGGCGCAGCCTGCCGATTTACACTTATCAACCCAGTGCGCGGCAGGACCGCTGGTCCGTCGCCAAAGGAGCCTTGGGCAACGGCGGTGCCCGTTGGTTGCCGGTGCGCAAACCTGCACTTTATGCGGGGGATGTGTTCAAAACTCTAGCCCGTGCCAACGGGATCGTTCTGGACCGGGTTGAAGTCACGCGCGAGGCGCCGCAAGGCACCACCCTCATTGTCCATCAAAGCGATCGTTTGGACAGTATCCTGCGCGGAATGCTGAAATACTCGACCAATCTGACAGCCGAGATGGTGGGAATGGCAGCGACCAAGGCGCGCGGAGTGATGCCGCAGGACCTTGCGGAATCGGCGGCAGAGATGAACCGCTGGGCGCTTGAGGTCTATGGGGTCGATCAGATTGCAATGGTGGATCATTCCGGGCTGGGCGACGCATCGCGCATGGCACCGGAGGCTTTGGTTGCGGCCTTTGTTCAGGCGCGCAAGGCCGGGGCGCTGCGCCCTTTGTTGAAGCCGTTTTCCCTGACCGACAAGAATGGCACGCCCGTAAAGGATCACCCGATCAAAGTGGATGCCAAAACGGGAACGCTGAACTTCGTTTCAGGTCTGGGCGGCTTTCTGACAACGGCGGATGGATCGGAGCTGGCCTTTGCGATCTTTACTGCAGATGTCGATCACCGCGCGACGATCCCTCGTGCCCTTCGCGAACGCCCCGAGGGCGCGCGCGCCTGGAACCGGCGGTCGCGCAAATTGCAACGGGCGCTGATTGAGCGCTGGGGCGCGCTTTACGGCAGTTGAAACCGTCAGACCACGTGACGGGCGCGTGCGCCACGCTCGATGGCGGCGGCGTGCAGGCGGTCAATGCTCAGCTCATACCGGATTTCTTCCAGCAGGCGCAGCTCGGTCTCGGCCAGTGATCCGTCGGCAGCGGCCACGTCGCAGGCCAGCGCATAGGCGGTTTCGTTCAGACGCTCGGGCAGGTTGTCCCGGATCAGGCCAAACAAGGCGTCCAGACCATCCTCTTGCTCGAACAGGTCGAACACGATTTGCGAGACATGCCGGGTGCGGTCCGCGTCATACCCGGCAAAGACCGGCAGCATGTTCACCGCGCCCTGGATCTTGACCAGCTCAGCCGTGCGGATGTTTTCGTCCGATGCGGAGACCGCGACCATGATCGCCACAAGGCAATCCTGCGGGGACATGGGATGAGGGGTTTGATCGGTCATGAGCTACGTCCTGATTGAAGGCCTTCAGAGGCGCACGATAGGCACCGCTGCGCGCGGGTTCAACAGCTTGTTTGGTCGCAGATCGAGTACCGATAAGAATTGATAAGGACCTGAGCGGGATGGGTCATCCCGGTCTTGCGCGTCATTGTCAGTCGAACGTGGAGACTGATGAGAAGTCCGAGGCGACGCGGATCATACCCGACAACTTGCCCTCACCGATCTTGAGGTCCTCGCATTGCTGTCCAATCAAGGCGGCAGGGACCGAGGTTGCAGCTTGCAAGGCGTCCTCCGGCGGGATGCCGACTTTGTTGACCATCACGCCCAGTGCTGTGGTCAGATCCAGATCAGCGCCCGCCAAAGTGCCATCCAACAAGGTGAGGATCCCGTCACGACGCAGGATCGTGCGCCCGTTCAGTTGGAACTCAGTTTCGCTTGTCCCGGCCACAGCCATGGCGTCGCTGACCAGATACAGCCGACCCGGCCCGCTTTTGGCCGCCCACGCGGCGCGGATTGTCTCCGGGTGAACGTGGACGGCATCGGCAATCAACCCGGACGAGGCCGCACCATTGGCCAGAACCGCGCCAACCAACCCTGGTTCGCGATTGCCCAGCTGGCTCATGGCGTTGAACAGATGCGTCGCACAACGCGCACCAGCCGCGAAGTAGCGCATGCAGGTGTCGAAACCGGCGTCTGTGTGCCCCAGCGAAACCAGCACCCCGGCCTCGATCAACGTGCTGACCTGCTGTTCGGACACAGATTCCGGGGCGATTGTGACTTTGAGACACGGCAATTGGGCGGCGGCAGACAACAAGGCATCAAGATCGTGCTGCTCCATCGGTCGGATCAGGCTGGCGTCATGCGCGCCTTTTCGGGCAACCGACAAATGCGGCCCTTCCAGATGCAAACCCGCAATGCCGGGAATACCCGCGCGAACGGCTTGGATGGCAGCATCTATGGCAGCCTGAGTTTTGTCGGCGGTATCCGTAATCAGTGTCGGTAGCAGCGAGGTGACCCCCAAACGACGATGGGTGCGACCCATTCGGCGCAGCGTGTCTACCGAGGGATCGTCATTGAACAACAGCCCATCGCCGCCATTGACCTGCAGATCGACATAACCGGGGCTCAGAATATCTCCGCCAAGGTCAACGACATGTCCCGCGTCAGAGATGCGCGTATCCGGCCCGAACTCTGCCACGTGCCCATCGACGACCCGTAACGCGTGGTTCTGCCACAGCTTTGACCCGTCAAAAACAAGCCCGTTCCGGAATGTCACCACATCCTGTGTCATACCGTTTCCGTCACCTTGTTCAGGTGCCGCGGCGTGTCAGGATTGATCCCGCGCTGGACCGCTACGGTTTCAACCATCCCGTAGAACGAAACGATGGCCGCAATCGGGTCGGTCAGCCAGTGATCTGTTCGCACATAAGGCAGACGCGTCGCCGTGTTGACCTTGTCGGACAAGGCAAAAACGCGCGCGCCCTTGGCGGCCATTGCGTCCGCCGTCTGCGCGACGCTGTCTTCAGCGTCGTCTGCGGCAGCGAAGGCGATCACGGGAAAATCCTGCTCGACGATCGAGACCGGGCCGTGCAGAACCTCGGCCGAAGAATAGCTTTCGGCGTGGATCAGGCAGGTCTCCTTGAACTTCAGCGCGGCCTCGTTCGAGATCGCCCAGCTTGGCCCCCGGCCCAGCGTAAACAGCGACCGGCCGTCGACGGCCTCTGCCGCAGCGGACCAATCGCATTGGGTCGCCGCCTCCAGCCTTTCCGGAAGGGTCTTGATCGCAGCGATCAGCGCGGCGTCCTTTTTGATTTCGGCTATCAACCAAAGGCCCGCGACCAGCGAGGTGACGAAGGTTTTTGTTGCCGCGACGCTCAGCTCGGGGCCTGCATGGATCGGCAGCGTGGTGTCGGCAATTCCGGCCAGTCGGGAGGCCGAGTCATTGGTGATCGCAACCGTAAATCCGCCAGTCTTTCCCAGCGCTTCGGTCATGCGCGCAATGTCGGGGCTTTGCCCGGATTGCGAGATCGAGATGCACAGGGCACCTTCGGCCTGCAACGCGACATCGTAGATCGAACTGACGGATGGGCCGACCGATGCCATGGGGCGTTTCAGGATCAACTCGCTGGCGTATTTCAGATAAGTGCAGGCGTGATCCGAAGACCCCCGCGCCACGGACAGCAAATAGCGCGGGTCGATCTGCCGCGCTGTATCGGCGGCTTGCGTGATCGCGTCACCGCCCTGGGTCAGAAGCCTGTCGACAGCGCCGGGGATTTCCAGAATCTCGCGGCGCATCTGCGTGGTTTGATGTGGCATTCAGATCGGCCTTTCCGGTCTACAAGCGCAATTCGGCGACGAAATCGTAGGCATCGCCGCGATAGATGGAGCGGGTGAGTTCCGCGACCCGCCCACTGTCAAGGAATGAGGTGCGTTCGATCCTCAGTCCGGCATCCCCTTCGGCAACATCCAGCAACTCGGCCTCGCGCGCTTCCAGATTGATGGCCGAGATTTTCTGCACCGCGCGCGTCGGGCGGTTGCCGGACTTGGCGAGCAGATCATACAGGGACGTGGACACCTCGGTCGGATTGGGCAGCAAATCCAGCGGCAGCGCTGCGCGTTCCAGCGCCAGCGGGCGTCCATCCGCCTCGCGCAGGCGATAGATGCGCGAGACCTGATCGCCTGCTGCAAGGTCCAGCACCGACACTTCCTCAGGTGTGGCCATGAATACCCCGCGTTCCAGCCAGCGAGAGGTCGTCTCCATCCCCCGCCGGGTCATGTCTTCGGTGAATGAAGTCAGTTGCTTGAGCGACTGTTCCATCCGGGTCACCGGTTCGCGAATGAAGGACCCAGAGCCCTGCCGCTGTTCGATCAGCCCTTCGCGCACAAGTTCCTGAATGGCTTTGCGGACGGTGACGCGGGACAGGTCGGTAATCTCGGCCAGTTCGCGTTCGGGCGGCAGGGACGAGTTCGGTGGTAGGATTCCCGAGGCGATGCCCTCTTCCAGACGCCGCCTGAGCTGCACATAGCGTGGCCCGCCGGTTTCGCCGAGCCAGGTTTTCGACCGCAGGAATTCGATGGCGCTCATGCGATGACCTCCTCAGCGAAATCACGGGCCAATGACAGAGCACCGTCCAGAGGCGACTTGAGCGGTTGGGTCACGCAGTCCTGCATCACGGCCGGTAAATAGGCGCGGAATTCCGGGCCGATCCCGCCGGTCAGGCAGACGGGAAGTCCGGGTGCCCAGCCAATCTGTTTCAGGCTGCGTTCAATCTCATCCGCGCCGGCCTTCATGGTGGATTGGGCTAAATGATCGCCTTCTGCCGCGAGTTCGGTGACGGTTTTCGCCAATTCGCCAAACTCATGTGGGCGGGCGGTTGCGGCGAAGCGAACAAGCCCAGCTGGGGATTGGAATTGGGTCAGAAAACGTTGGGCCATGGGGGCGTCGGGAATGCGACCATCCACGCTTTCCAACGTCAGGCGCAGGGCGTTTCGGCCGATCCATTGTGCCGAGGCTTCATCCCCAAGAACAGGGCCCCAACCGCCTGCGAATTTCGCGGTTGCACCAAACTGTGCGGCATAAAACGACCCCGTCCCGCAATGGGCCAGAACGCCGTCTTGCCGTCCCAATGCGCCGCGCAAAGCGGCGCGCCGGTCGTCTTCGATGCGCAGGTATGACAAGGGCAGGGCCTGTCGCAACCGATCCGCGATGGCTGGCCCGGTCACGCCTGCCAGCCCGACAAAGGCCGGTGTGTTGTGGATCACGTCTTGGGGCAGGCCGGATTTGGCTGCCAGCAAGTCCAGACCTTGCACAATCGAAAGGACGGTGCCGTCAAAATCGCTGGATACATTGGCCGAACCAGTCTCGACCGAGGTCACGGTTTGCCCCTGCGCCAGCGCGATCCGGCACCGGGTGCCTCCGCCATCGATGGCGAGAATTGGGGTTTGAGATTCGGCAGCCATAGGAGACTCCATTAAGATACCTGTGCGGGTAAGTAAATACCTTTTAAATACCAAAATCGCGAAAATCGCCTGTATTTTACCGCCAAACAGGTCTCAAAAAGATTCTTGTGGACAAAAGGTATTATAAAGGTATTGTTTCCGGAGTTGGAGGGGGGAATCAGGTGCATTCCACACAGACAGAAGCGTTGCACGGATTGGCAAAGGGGCTGGATGCACGCCCGTTGGCCGATGTTGCGGCTGTGCTGGCGGATGCGCAGATCGAGGCCGCGACGGCGGCCCGGGCTGCTGTTCCCGAAATTGCTGCCGCAGCCGCGCAGATGGCGGAAACCATTCGCGGCGGAGGCGTTCTGCACTATGCGGCGGCCGGATCGTCCGGGTTGATGGCGGCTGCGGATGCGCAGGAGCTGGGCGGAACCTTCTCGATCCCGCCTGCGCAGTTGCAGATCCATTTCGCGGGCGGTTTGCCAACGGGCGTCGAAATGCCGGGCGCAACCGAGGACGATACCGCCGGGCTGGACCGTGACCTTGAGACCCTGACGGCGCGTGACCTGCTGATCGGCGTCTCGGCCAGCGGCACGACGCCCTTTACCGTCGAAGCTGCCCGGATCGCCCGGTCCCGTGGGGCCGCCGTTGTGGGGATCGCCAATAATGCGGGCTCTGCCTTGCTGGAGCTCGCGGATCACGCGATTTGCCTGAGCACGCCGCCCGAAGTGTTGTCCGGCTCGACCCGAATGGGCGCGGGGACGGCACAGAAAATTGCGCTGAACATGCTGTCGACGCTGATGGCGATGGAATTGGGTCATGTTCATGACGGGATGATGGTCAACCTGCGGGCGGATAACGCAAAACTGCGGGCGCGCGCGGCGTCGATGGTGGCGCGGATCGCGGGCGTTGATGTTGCTGCGGCATCCGCCGCGCTGGATCAGATCGGGGGGCAGGTCAAGCCCGCTGTTCTGGTGGCAAACGGGGTTGCCCCCGATGCGGCCCATGCGCTGCTTCATGAAACCGAAGGAAACCTGCGGGCCGCGCTGTCGCGGCTTGAATGACAATAACCTGGGAGGACTATGATGAAACGCAATTCACTAACGCTGGCGCTGGCCACCACTGCCCTTGTGGCAACGGGGGCCTATGCCGAGGACGTCACGCTGACCATTGAAAGCTGGCGCAACGATGACCTGACACTGTGGCAGGACAAGATCATCCCGGCCTTTGAGGCCAAGCATCCCGGTATCAAGGTCCAGTTCACGCCCTCCGCACCTGCCGAGTACAACGCGGTTTTGAACTCGAAGCTTGACGCGGGGTCTGCGGGTGATCTGATCACGTGCCGTCCCTTCGATGCCTCTTTGGCGCTGTATGAGTCGGGGCACCTGACTGACCTGTCCGATCTGGATGCGATGGGGAACTTCTCGGACGTGGCGAAATCGGCATGGCAGACGGATGACGGATCGGCCAGCTTCTGCGTTCCGATGGCGTCGGTGATCCATGGGTTTATCTACAACAAGGATGCCTTCGCCGAACTGGGTCTTGAGGCACCGACCACCGAAGATGAGTTCTTTGCGGTGCTCGATGCGTTCAAGGAAGACGGCAATTACATCCCGATGGCCATGGGCACGAATGACCAGTGGGAAGCGGCCACTATGGGTTATAACAATATCGGCCCGAACTATTGGAAGGGCGAAGAAGGCCGTCTGGCCCTGATCGCGGGCGAGCAGAAGCTGACTGACGCCCAATGGACTGCGCCTTACGCGACACTGGCGCGCTGGGCGGACTATCTGGGCGACGGGTATGAGGCGCAGACCTATCCCGACAGCCAGAACATCTTTACCCTTGGGCGTGCGGCGATCTATCCTGCCGGTTCGTGGGAGATTTCGGGCTTCAACGCGCAGGCCGATTTCGAGATGGGCGCGTTCAAGCCGCCGGTCCAGAATGCGGGCGACACCTGCTATATCTCGGACCACACCGATATCGGCATCGGCATGAACGCGGCCAGCGAAAATTCCGAGGCCGCGCGCACCTTCCTGGCCTGGGTTGCCAGCCCGGAATTTGCCGAGATTTTCGGAAATGCCCTGCCGGGTTTCTTCCCGCTGTCCTCGACCCCGGTCGAGTTGGAAGACCCGCTTGCAAAGGAAATCGTCGGGTGGCGTGGCGAGTGTGAAAGCACGATCCGTTCGACCTATCAGATCCTGTCGCGCGGTACGCCGAACCTTGAGAATGAAACCTGGGGTGCCTCGGTTGCCGCCATCAAGGGCAGTGCCTCACCGGACGAGCTGGGCCAGCAGCTTCAGGATGGTCTGGCCAGCTGGTACGCCCCGCATCAGTAAGCCCACCGCTGTTGCACACATCCCGGGCGCATCTGTCGCCCGGGTCCTTCTACCCCCGGAGATCGAACCATGAACCCCGGCCGCATTCGCTGGCATATCGTCGTATTCCTTGCGCCAGCCGTGATCGTCTACACCGCCGTGATGATCTTTCCCCTGTTCAACACCCTGCGTCTGGCGCTGTATTCGCGCATCGATCAGGAGAGGGTGTTTGTCGGGCTCGACAATTTCAGAACGCTGTTTTTCGATCCCATCTGGGCCGAGCAATTCTGGAACGCGCTGGGCAACAATTTCTGGTTCTTTCTCATCCACATGCTGGTACAGAACCCGATCGGCATCGCGTTGGCTGCGCTGCTCAGCCATCCGCGCCTGCGCTTTGCTGCGCTTTATCGGTCGGCCATCTTCATCCCAACGATCCTGTCTTTTGTGATCGTCGGGTTCGCCTGGAAGCTGATCCTGTCACCCATCTGGGGCATCGCGCCATCAATGCTGGATGCGGTCGGGCTGAAATTTCTGTTCGCGCCGTGGCTGGGCAAAGAGGAATACGCCCTGACGACGCTGGCGCTGATCTCGGTCTGGCAGTTTGTCGGTATTCCAATGATGCTGATCTATGCCGCGCTGCTGACCATACCCGAAGAGATTCTTGAGGCCGGAGAGATTGACGGCATCACCGGAATGTCTGCGTTCTGGAAAATCAAGCTGCCGCTGATCCTGCCCTCGATCGGGATTATCTCGATCCTGACTTTCGTGGGGAACTTCAACGCGTTTGACCTGATCTATGCCGCGCAGGGCGCGCTGGCCGGGCCTGACTTTTCAACCGATATTCTGGGCACCTTCATGTACCGCACCTTCTTCGGTTTCCAGTTGCAACTGGGCGACCCGCATATGGGATCGGCCATCGCCGGGGCCATGTTCGCGATCATTCTGGTGGGCGTCTGTATCTATCTGTTTGGTATCCAGACCCGGATGCGGAGGTATCAGCTATGAGCAAAGCGCGTACGAATCCATTGAACGCATTCGGTATGCACGGGGCGTTGATCCTGTACACGCTGATCGCGCTGTTCCCCGTCTTTGTCATCCTGATCAACAGTTTCAAAACCCGCAAAGCGATCTTTCGTCAGCCGCTGGCCTTGCCCGATGCCGACAGTTTCTCGCTGATTGGCTACCAGACAGTGATGAAACAGGGGGATTTTTTCCTCTACTTCCAGAATTCGATGATCGTGACGGTCGCGTCGCTGTTCCTCATCCTGCTGTTCGGCGCGATGGCGGCCTACGCGCTGAGTGAATACCGTTTCAAAGGCAACCTGCTGATGGGCCTGTATCTGGCGCTGGGCATCATGATCCCGATCCGCATCGGCACCGTTGCGATCCTTGAGATGATGGTGGCCACCGGTCTGGTCAATACGCTATGGGCGCTGATCCTGGTCTACACGGCGCAGGGGTTGCCGTTGGCGGTGTTTATCCTCAGTGAGTTCATGCGGCAGGTTTCAGACGATCTGAAAAACGCGGGCCGGGTCGATGGGCTGTCGGAATACGCGATCTTCTTCCGGCTGGTCCTGCCACTGGTGCGCCCGGCCATGGCGACGGTTGCGGTGTTCAACATGATCCCGATCTGGAACGACCTCTGGTTCCCGCTGATCCTTGCCCCGGCTGAGGAAACCAAAACGCTGACGCTGGGCTCTCAGGTCTTCATTGGCCAGTTCGTGACCGACTGGAACGCAGTCTTGTCGGCCCTGTCGATGGCGATCCTGCCGGTGTTGATCCTGTACGTAATCTTCTCGCGGCAATTGATCCGCGGTCTGACTTCGGGGGCTGTCAAATGATCCGTGTTCTTGTTGCCGGTCTTGGGAATATGGGCCTGAGCCACGCGCTGGCCCATCACCACCACCCGAAGGCCGAGATTGTTGGCCTGGTGAACCGCAGCGGAGAGGTCTCGCATCCCGATCTGGCCGGGTATCCCGCGTTTGACGATTTCGAGGCGGCGCTGGCGGACACCACTCCGGACCTTGCCGTTATCGCAACCTATACCGACACCCACGTGGACTATGCCTGCAAGGCGATGGAGGCAGGGGCGCATGTGTTTGTCGAAAAGCCTCTGGCCATGACCGTGGCCGATGCCAAACGGGTTGTCGAAACCGCGCAGCGCACCCGGCGCAAACTGGTCGTCGGGTACATCCTGCGTCATCACCCGTCGTGGATTCGGTTGATCGAAGAGGCGCGGGGGCTGGGTGGGCCATATGTCTTCCGCCTGAACCTGAACCAGCAATCCTCGGGCGCGGAGTGGGAGACGCATAAGGCGCTGATGCAGACCACCAGCCCGATTGTGGATTGCGGCGTGCATTACGTCGACGTCATGTGCCAGATCACCGATGCCGATCCTGTCCGCGTGCATGGCATGGGCCTGCGCCTGACCGACGAGATACCGGAAGAGATGTACAATTACGGCCAGTTTCAGGTCGTCTTCGCGGATGGCTCGGTCGGGTGGTACGAGGCTGGCTGGGGTCCGATGATGTCCGAGACAGCGTTTTTCGTAAAAGACATCGTCTCGCCCAACGGATCGGTCTCGATCACGGACGGCAACAAAGGCGCGTCTGCAGATATCGACGGTCACACCAAGGTTGGCAGCATTCTTGTGCACAGACCGGATGGTGACACCACCGTCGAGATGCCGGATGAGCCGGGCCATCAAGAGCTCTGCGATGCCGAGCAGGCCTACATGTTGCGCGCCATCACGGACGACATCGACCTGACCCGCCACATGAACGACGCCGTGCAATCGCTGGCCATATGCCTGGCCGCGGATGAAAGCATTCGCACCGGCCACCCTGTATCTCTGAAGGAGGACGCCACATGACCGCGCTGACCCTGAAAGATGTGAACAAGTCCTTTGATGAGGTTCACGTTCTGAAAGACATCAATCTTGACGTCGAAGAGGGCGAGTTCGTCGTTTTCGTCGGCCCCTCGGGTTGCGGCAAATCCACCCTGCTGCGTGTGATCGCGGGGCTTGAGGATGCAACCTCGGGCGAGGTGCGGATCGGCGATGAGCTGGTCAATCTGACCCCACCGTCCAAACGCGGGATCGCAATGGTGTTCCAAAGCTATGCGCTCTATCCGCATCTGAACGTGCGCGGGAACATGACGCTGGCGCTGAAGCAGGAAGGCCAGTCCAAGGCGGTGATCGAAGAGCGTATCGCCAAGGCCAGCCAGATGCTGGATCTGGGTCCCTATCTGAACCGCTACCCATCCGAGTTGTCCGGTGGACAGCGTCAGCGCGTGGCTATTGGCCGGGCCATTGTGCGCGAGCCCAAGCTGTTCCTGTTTGACGAGCCTTTGTCCAATCTTGATGCGGCGCTGCGCATGAATACGCGGTTGGAGATTGCAAACTTGCATCGTCAGCTTGGCGGATCGATGATTTACGTCACCCATGACCAGACCGAGGCGATGACCCTGGCCGACAAGATCGTTGTCCTGCGCGACGGGCGCGTCGAACAGATAGGCTCGCCGATGGAGCTGTATAACAACCCGGCCAACCAGTTCGTTGCCGGGTTCCTGGGCTCACCTTCCATGAACTTCTTCCCCGCCGGGCTGATGCAGGAAGGGGATGACAGGACCATGGGTGTGCGCCCCGAGGATCTGGTGCTGGACGACAACGGCGCGCTTCAGGCACGGGTCAGCCATGTCGAGCATCTGGGCGGTGACACCAACGTCATTGCCAAGGTTCAGGACCACCAGATCACCGCCCGCCTCTTCGGGCAGCATCGGGTCGAAGAAGGGCAGGACATCCGCCTCGCCTTCGATCCGCAGAGCGTTTACATGTTCGACCAAAGCGGCGCGCGGTTGTCCTGAGCTTTGATCAGGTCTTGCGCCCTTGCCAGCCCAGCAGGCTGAAACAGGCGAACAGCACAGCCGCCACGCAGACGATTGAGGGGCCGGCTGGCGTGTCGAACACATAAGCCGCCCTCAGGCCGACGATCGATGAGGTCGTCCCGATAAGGGCGGCAATCACGGCCATGGACTCGGGCGATCGCGCCAGACTGCGCGCGGCGGCAGCGGGGATGATCAGCATGGCGGCGATCAGCAACACGCCGACCACCTTGATCGCAACCGCGACTGTTACCGCCAGCGACAGGGTCAGGATCAACTGCTCGCGTTTGGGGTTGTAGCCGCTGGCATAGGCCAGTTCTTCGTTCAGCGTCGCGGTCAGCAGGTGGGACCAACGCCAAGAAATCAGGGCCACCACCAAAGCGGCTCCACCCCAGATGACGGCCAGATCGCTTTTGGAAACGGCCAGAATATCGCCAAACAGATAGGCCATCAGGTCGATCCGCACCCCGGACAGGAACGATACGGCGACAAGGCCGAAAGCCAGTGCGGAATGGGCCAAAACACCCAGCAGAGTGTCCATGGCATAGCCTTTGCCGGACAGCAGCGTGACTGCCAGCGCCATCACCAAAGCAACGGCCAAAGCCCCGGTGAACACAGACATCTGGAAGGTCAACGACAAGGCCACACCCAGAATTGCGGCATGGGCGGTTGCATCGCCGAAATAGGCCATTCTGCGCCAAACGACGAAACAGCCCAGCGGGGCGGCGGCAAAGGCCACACCAACGCCAGCAAGCGTTGCGCGGGTCATGAAATCATCAAGCATTATTCTGCAGCTTCCTGAGAGTTCGGGCCATGATCATGTTCGTGATCATGATCATGGTCATGACGATACAGCGCCAACGCGCCCCCCGTGCCTGTCCCAAACAACGCCCGGTATTCAGGGGCCGAGGCGACCACGGCGGGCGAGCCTTCGCAGCAGACATGACCGTTCAGACAGATCACGCGGTCCGACGCGCTCATGACCACATGCAGTTCATGGCTGATCATCAGGATGGCGCATCCGGTTTCCCGGCGCACGTCTTCGATCTGGCGGTAAAAGGCGGCAGAGCCGGGTTGGTCCAGCCCTTGAGTGGCTTCATCCAGCAGCAGAACTTCGGGTCGGTTGATCAGCGCACGCGCCAGCATGACCCGCTGAAACTGACCGCCAGATAGCTGCGACATCTGCCGTTTCAGCAGGTCCGAGACACCGGCGGTTTTCAAGGCCGCCGCGCAATCCTGTTTTGAAACCCGATCCGTCAGGCGCATGAACCGCTCGACCGAGATCGGCAGCGTCGGATCGATATGCAGCTTCTGCGGCACATACCCGATCCGCAGCCCTTTTTTGAGCGTGATATGCCCCGCAGCGGGTTGGGTCGCGCCGATGATGGCGCGCAGCAGGCTGGTTTTGCCCGACCCGTTCGGACCCACGATGGTCACGATCTCGCCCGGCTCGACGGCCATGTTTACGTGGCGCAATACGGTGTTTGCGCCGTAGCGGACGCTGAGATCCTTTACAGAAACCAAAGTCATGATCAGGCTTTCTCGGTGCAGTCGGGGCAGATGCCTTCGGCTTCGACGACGGTGCGTTCGATCTCGAACCCGACGGCGCGCGCGGCAGCACCAAGCGCGCCTTTGGCGGGGGCAGAATACGCCTCGGCCACGGCATCGCATTTGCGGCAGATCATGAAGGCCGGGGAATGTGAAGCCCCGGGATGCGCGCAGGCGACAAAGGCATTCAGTCGCTCGATCTTATGGGCAAACCCATGCTCGACCAGAAAGTCCAGCGCGCGATAGGCCACCGGCGGTTGCGACCCGAAGCCTTCTTCGCGCAAACGGTCGAGAATCGCATAGGCCCCAAGCGCCCGATGCTCTTGCAGCAACATTTCCAGAACCTTCTGCCGCACAGGTGTCAGGCGCAGCCCTTCTGCCTGACAATGCGCCTGGGCATTGGCCAAACCGGTTGCAACGCACGAGGCGTGGTCGTGCTTGTTGAACCCAAGCAGAGTGGCTTCTTCGGCCGTGGCGGGCGGTGTCTCACTTGTCATGTTATTATATATCATGTATTTCGCTGGTAACGTTATAAAATCACATAGGGTTCCCGATGTCCAGAAAGCTCCTTCCCGTTTCGATCACAGCCGCGTTGATGGGGGGCACGGCGATTGCCGATGTGCCGAATGTGGCAGTTGATATTGCGCCGGTGCATTCGCTTGTGGCGCGGGTCATGCAAGGCGTTGGCGAGCCGGACTTGATTATCCCGGCCGGGGCCTCGCCGCACGAATACAACCTGCGCCCATCCGAAGCTGAGGCGCTGCAAGAAGCGGATCTGGTGTTCTGGCTGGGTGAGGATCTGACGCCCTGGATGGAAAGCGCGGTGGAAACACTGGCCGAAGGTGCAACTGTTACGGCGTTGCTTGAGGCCGATGGCACCGTTCTGCTGGATTTCCGTGAAAGCGCGCTGTTTGAGGCGCATGATCACGGGGACCATGATGATCATGATGATCATGACCACGAAGACCACGCGGATGACGATCATGACGACCATGATCACGACGATCATGAAGATCACGCCAAAGACGAAGACCATGACCATGATCACGAAGATCATGCGGACTCGGATGGTCACGACGACCACGATCACGACGACCACGATGATCATGCCGACGCCAAGGATCATGATGACCATGACCATGAAGACCACGCGGGACATGATGACCATGACGATCACGACGGCCATCACCATGGCGCGCATGACCCGCACGCCTGGCTGTCGCCCGAAAACGCCGGAACTTGGTTGAACGTGATCGCGGCCCAACTGTCGGCGGCAGACCCTGACAATGCCGGTGCCTATTTCGCCAATGCGGCCGCCGGCCGGGAAGAGCTTGAGGCGCTTTCGGCCGAAGTTGCACAGATGTTGGACCCCGTTCGCGGTGGCAGTTTCATCGTCTTCCACGATGCCTATCAGTACTTTGAGGACGCGTTTGATTTGCCCGCCTCGGGTGCGATCTCGATTGGCGACGCAGCCGATCCCAGCCCCGCGCGGATTACCGAGATTCAAGGCCGGATCACGGAAGAGGGGATCGATTGCGTTCTGGCCGAGCCGCAGTTCAACCCGGGGATCATTGAAACCGTTCTGGGCGGCACCGACGCAAATACCGGCGTCATCGACCCGCTGGGCTCGGACCTTGAACCCGGCGCGGACCTGTACCCTCAGGTCATCCGGAACATGGCAAAGACCCTGGCCGAGTGCCTTTAATTCCTGATCATTCCGGACAATGCCGAGAGAGTTGTCCGGGATATCCAAAGTTGGGGGTGACGCGGGTTAATTGTTCCATTTCGTCAAAAGTGGCGTTGCCCCCAACAACCGGCTGAGGCCGGCTGATAACCCCGGCAAATCCTGCATTCCTACCACGTGAAGTTGTGCCCTTGATTGGCGCGACAGCGCGGCTGATAAGATTTTCTGTTGCCGAAACCGGTTTCGGAAACAAAAAATGAAGACATGGGAGCGAATCTTACAAATCGGCAATACGAAGCGGCGGGTGAAAATCCGCAATCTTCGCGCCGTGTAAAGATCGATGAACTTGCGGCCCGTCTGGGCTTGTCCAAAAGCACGGTTTCGCGGGCTTTGAACGGTTATCCGGACATTTCCGAAACCACCCGAAAGCGGGTCGAAACCATGGCGCGCAAGCTTGGGTATCGTCCGCTCAGCCACGCGCAGGCCATTCGGACCGGGCGTGTTCGGGCGCTGGCCATGGTGCTCAACACAGATGAGCCGGACGGTCACAACCCGTTCCTGCAAGAGTTTCTGGCAGGCGCATGTGAGGCGGCCAGCGGTTTCGGCTGGACCATGACGATCTCAACGGCGCATTCGGAGCAGGACACGCTCAAGGTGCTTGGCCGTCTGGTCGAGGAACACAAGGCAGACGGCTTTATCCTGCCGCGTACCGCCGTCAACGACGCGCGGGTTCGGTTCCTGCGTAATCTGGGCGTGCCGCATATCCTTTATGGGCGCACCGGCTATGGCGGGGCCAAAGTGCCGGATGATATTTCGTGGTTCGATATTTCGGGCGAATCCGCGATGCTCAAGTCGGTTCTGCGGCTGGCAAGCCATGGGCATACGCGCATCGGCTATGTCGGCAGCGATCCCAAGTTCAACTACAGCCATCTGCGCCGGGACGGGTATATCGAAGGGCTGCGCATCGCCGACCTGCCATTCGACCCCGATCTGATCCGTGAAGGCGCGCGGACACGCGAAGAGGGCGCAATCGAAGCGCGTGCCCTAATGGCGCTGGACCGTCCGCCAACTGCCATCATCTTTGCCACCGATCTTGCGGCGTTGGGCTTCTATCCCGTTGCCGCCGACCTTGGCTTGCAGATTGGCCGGGATGTTTCGGTGACCGGATATGACGGCGTTCCGGAGTGCCAATACGCCAACCCGGCCCTGACAACCTTCAGCGTCGATTCTCGCGCTGCGGGTGAGCGTCTGGCCACCCTGCTTATCCGTCAGATAAGGGGCGAAGCACCGGGCACACTGCGCGAGCTGGGTGAGGCGATGCTGATCGAACGGGCCTCGGACGGTCCGCCGCTGCTTGGCTCGGACGCGCTGGCAACGAAAATCAAAGAGACGACAGAAAGCAAATTGGGAGGAAACCAATCATGAAACTCACGCCGAAAGCAGCCAAGCTGATGTTAGGCTCGTCCCTGGCATTGGCGCTGACCGCGCTGTCCGTGCAGGCGGATACGATCCGCTTCTGGACCACCGAAGAACAGCCCGAGCGTCTGGCCAAGCAGCAAGAGATGGCCGATCAGTTCAAGGCCGAAACGGGTACGACGGTCGAGGTCATTCCGATCACCGAAAGCGATCTGGGCACGCGCGCAACAGCCGCGTTCGCCGCTGGGGATCTGCCCGATGTGGTCTATCACCCGCTGCAATACGCGCTGCCCTGGGCCGAGGCCGGAATTCTGGACACCGAAGCCGCAACCGAAGTGATCGAAGAGCTGGGGGCAGATACGTTCGCTCCTGGCGCGTTGGGAATGGCGGCGTTTAACGATGAAACCGCATCTGTTCCGGTGGATGGATGGACCCAGATGGTGGTCTATCGCAAGGACCTGTTCGAAGGGGCCGGTTTGGATGCACCGGACAGTTTTGCGGGCATTCAGGCCGCGCTGGAGGCTTTGCATAACCCGCCCGAGATGTATGGCTTTGTCTCGGCCACCAAGGTTGACGAGAACTTCATGAGCCAGGTGCTGGAGCATGTCTTCCTGGCCAACGGCGTCTCGCCAGTTGGTCCTGACGGGTTCCAGCCGCTGGATGAGGCCAAGACCACCGAGGTTCTGGATTTCTACAAAGCGATCTCGCAAGCGTCTCCTCCGGGTGAGCTGTATTGGAAGCAGTCGCGCGAGCTGTATTTTGACGGCAAGGCCGCGATGATCATCTGGTCGCCCTTCATTCTGGACGAACTGGCCGGCCTGCGTGACAGCGCCCCGCCGACCATCAACGACGATCCGACCTCGCGCGATCTGGCCAGCAAGACCGGCATCGTGACCAAACTGTCCGGCCCGTCGAACCCTGACGGTGCGGCTTGGGGTGATGTGCGGTACTTCGGCATCACCAACGACGCGGATACCGACGCGGCGATGGAGTTCGTGAAATTCGCGATGGACGAAGGCTATACCCAAACGCTTGCCATCGCGCCCGAGGGCAAATTCCCGGTCCGTCGCGGCAACGCCGACAACCCGACCGCGTTTTCCGAGGCCTGGGCAGACCTGCCCGTGGGTGTCGACCGCAAAGCGCCGCTGGGTGAGCTGTACGAACAGGCCATGATCGACGAGATCGTCGGCGGTCTGGACGTGGCACAGCGTTGGGGCGTGGCCGAAGGCCAACTGGCGCTGGCCTCGAAAATGGTCAACAGCCAAGCGATTAACCGCGTTGTCCGTCAATATATCGACGGCGAAATTGACGCCGCAGCTGCTGTTGCAGCCATGAACGAAGAACTCGCCAAGGTCGAGTAACGCCACCTTCCAATGGCACTGCAGCGGCGTTCGCGCCGCTGCCCCCATCCCTTCGAGGTATCCCAAATGTCTTCGGCCACCCCACCGACCGGAACCGGGGCGTTAGCCAAACGCGAGGCGCGTCTGGCCTGGACGCTGCTGGCTCCGACCGTGATCAGTGTATCGCTTGTGGTGATCCTGCCTTTGCTGGCGATCATCTGGATCAGCTTCAAGCCTTTCACACTGTCCGACCTGCGCCCACCCGCGCCTGTTGTCCGCGAAAGCCTGCGCGGATCGGGCGACGATCTGCAAATCGAATACCGCCTGCGCAATTCCAGCCAAGAGATCGCCATCGACGGCGTGACCCTCAGCGATGTGTTGCCGGATGGCGTTGCACCAATTGGCGAGGTCGCAGCGCCCTGTGCCCTGAACGGGCAAGAGTTGTTCTGCGATTTCGGAACGCTGGAAGGCGGTCAGCGCGAGCGCATCCGCATCCCTGTCTCCGTCGATGGCGACCCGGACGTGTTCGAGGATCTGGTCGAAGGATCCGAACCGGCCACCACCGGCAGCGGGCCGAGCGTTCTGACGAATTTCGAATTCAGCCTTGAAAACTTCGCCCGCGTATTTGATGGGTCTGAATTCTGGGGCGTGCTTTGGGTCACCCTGTTCTACACCGTCTTTGGCACCATCGGCGCATTGGTCATGGGCCTGTTCGCGGCGCTGCTGCTGAACAAGAGCTTTCGGGGGCAGGGCTTTATCCGCGGCCTATACCTGTTCCCCTATGTGGCGCCTGTCATTGCCGTGGCCTTTACTTGGGTGACGCTGTTCGATCCCTTCTCGGGCTCGGCCAATGCGCTGCTGGTGCAGATGGGCCTGACCAGTGATCCGATCAACTTCTTCGGCGAACGCCCTCTGGCCCTGATCATGGTCACGGTGTTTGAGATATGGCGCTATTTCCCGTTGTCTTTCCTGTTCATCCTCGCGCGGATGCAATCCATCGACTCCAGCATGTATGAAGCGGCGGATATGGATGGCGCTTCGCCCTTCCAGAAGTTCTGGCTGCTGAGCATACCGCAACTGCTGGGCATCCTGTCGGTCCTGTTCCTGCTGCGCTTCATCTGGACGTTCAACAAGTTCGACGACATCTTCCTGCTGACCGGCGGCAATGCGGGCACCCGCACGCTGACCGTGAATGTTTACGAGCAGGCCTTTGCGGTCTCGAATATCGGGGCGGGCGCGGCGGTGGCCGTGGTGATCCTGATGTGCCTGATCGCGTTCAGCTTTGTTTTCTTCAAATTCATCAGCCGTGAGGAGGGTTTGTGATGCGCAACGGCTTTGTCACCGGCCCCGTACTGGGCGCGCTTTGGTTGGTGGTGATTGCCACCACCATCGCGGTCACCATGTCCTTCGCAACAGGGGCGGCCTTCCGCCCACAGGTTCTGCTGAGCCTGATCTGGGGCGCGGTCGCGGGTCTGGCCTATGTCCGGTTCCCGGAACGCCATGCCCCGGCACGTCTGGGCGTGTCGGCCCTGTTGGGCCTGTCCTGCCTGACCGGCTTTGGCCCGGTTCTGATCGGATCGGACACCACCCTGCAAGCCACGCTGATCACCGTGATTTCGCTTGCGGTGGTGATGCACCTGTCGATGGCGGAAATCCTGAAAGAGCTGCCGTTCGGCGAACTCACCCGCCATGAATTCGAGGACGCGGTGATCCGGTTCTGCACCGGCTTTGGCTACATCTTTTTCACCGCCATTGTCATCATCCCATTCTACGTCATGGTGATGACCAGCCTGAAATCACAGCAGGCATTGCTGCAAAACCCGCTGGATTTCTCGGTTGATCTGTCACAGGGCTGGGCGCTGTTGCGCAGCTATACCGAGCTGTTCCGGGACTTCAACTTCGGCACCTATCTGTGGACCTCGTTCTACGTTTCGGTCCTGACGGTGTTCATCACGCTGGCCTTCAGTGTTCCGGGGGCTTACGCGGTGGCGCGGTTCCGGTTCAAAGGGCAAAAGGCGTTCTCACGCTCGATCCTGCTGATCTATATGGTGCCGATGATCGTTCTGGCGTTGCCGATCTACATCGCGTTCTCGCTGACCGGCCTGCGCAACTCGATCCTTGGCATCGTGATGATCTACCCGGTCACGACGATCCCGGTCGCGCTGTATATGCTGCAAGGCTACTTCCGAGGTCTTCCGACTGAGGTGGAAGAGGCCGGTCTGATGGATGGCCTGTCGCGTCTGGCCGTGATCTGGAAGATTACCTTGCCGCTGAGCCTGCCTGCGCTGGCATCTGTGTCGCTTTACGTCTTCATGATCGCCTGGAATGAATTCCTGCTGGCCTTCATGCTGCTGGACGATCCGTCGAAATTCACCCTGACCCGAGGGGTGACGATGCTGAACTCTTCCGAAATCCCCCGACAGCACCTGATGGCCGGTGCGGTGATTGCCACAGTCCCGATCATGGCGCTGTTCCTGGGGCTTGAACGTTTCATGACCAAGGGCCTGACTGCGGGGTCTGTCAAAGGATGACCGAAATGAACCAACATACCAACCCCGACCGCGAGGCGCGCAACATTCTGGTTGCCAATGATCGCGGCGGTTACACCATCCCCACCGAAGGGCTGTATCCCTATCAGTGGAACTGGGACAGCGCGATTGCCGCACTTGGTTTTGCCGAGTTCGACATCGACCGCGCCTGGGTCGAGCTTGATACGTTGTTCTCGGGCCAGTGGGATGACGGCATGGTGCCGCATATCCTGTTCCACCAACAGGATGACGGCTATTTCCCGGGTCCCGATGTGTGGGGCTGCCACGGGCCGATCCCGTCCTCGGGCATCATCCAGCCGCCGATTGCCGCGACGATGGCGCGCAAAATCTGGGAACAAGACCCAGACGCGGGTGAGGCGCGCATCCGGGCGCTGTTTCCGGCCATGCTGGCGTGGCATCGCTGGATCGTGAAATGGCGTCTGGACGAGCATGACGCCGTATGCACAACCCATCCCTGGGAGGCCGGTCGCGACAATGCGCCCGACTGGGACAAGACCATGGCGCGCATGGACGCATCCGATGTGGGTGAATACCAGCGCCGCGATACCGCCCATGTGAACAGCGAGGATCGCCCAACCAAGTTCGACTATGACCGCTATATCAAACTGGTGCAGATTGGACGCGATGCCCAATGGGATCAGCAGAGATTGCTGGCGGACAACCCGTTCCGCGTGGCCGACCCGACCATGACATTCACCACATTGCGCGCCGCCCGGGATTTGCTGGCGGTCAGTGAGGCGTTGCATCTGAACTACGATGGTTTGGCGGATGACATAGCGCGGCTTGAGGCCGGCGCGCTGTCGCTGTGGAACGAGGATCTTGCGTCCTTCGACTCGCGCGATGCCCATTCGGGTGAATGGTCGGGCACTGTGTCTAACGCGTCCTATATGTGCTGGTTCGCGGGTGTCCACTCGGATACCATGCTGGACCGGATCAGGACGGTGCTGAACACCGTCCCGCATCCGGTGCCAAGCTACGATCCAACCATGCCCGGCTTCGACGCCCGCCGCTATTGGCGCGGGCCGACCTGGGCAATCATGAACATGATGATCGGCTTTGGCCTGGAAGACATGGGCCATACAGCCGAGGCAGACCACTTGCGCCGCAAAACGGCCGAGCTGATCTCGACCTTCGGGTTTGCCGAGTACTTCGATCCAACAACCGGCAGCCCCGCTGGTGGTAACGCATTCACCTGGACAGCCGCTGTCTGGCTGCACTGGGCAGGGAGGTCCTAATGGGTAGCATCGAACTTAAAGGCGTCGAAAAGTGGTTTGGCACCGCGCAGGTCATCAAAGGCATCGACTTGCAGATCGAGGAGGGCGAGTTCGTCGTGTTTGTCGGCCCGTCAGGCTGCGGCAAGTCCACGCTGTTGCGCATGATCGGCGGGCTTGAAGATATCTCGCGCGGTGAGCTGTTGATCAACGGCAATGACGTCACGGATCATCCGCCCTCCAAGCGGGGCCTGACCATGGTGTTCCAGTCCTATGCGCTTTATCCGCATCTGACCGTGGCCGAGAATATGGGCTTTTCGCTCAAGGTCGCAGGGGTCGCCAAGGCCGAAATTCACGAGCAGGTCGGTAGGGCGGCCGAAGTTCTGAAACTGGAACCGTTTCTGGAACGGCGGCCCAAGGATCTGTCCGGTGGCCAGCGGCAGCGCGTTGCCATCGGGCGCTCGATCGTGCGGGATCCGACCGCGTTTCTGTTCGATGAACCGCTGTCGAACCTCGACGCCGCGTTGCGGGTCGAGATGCGGTACGAGATCGCGAAACTGCACCAGAACCTCAAGCGCACGATGATCTATGTGACCCACGATCAGGTCGAAGCGATGACGCTGGCAGACCGGATCGTGGTGCTGGAATACGGCAAGATCGCTCAGGTCGGTACGCCGCGCGAATTGTATGAACGCCCGGCCAATCTGTTTGTCGCCCAGTTCATCGGCAGCCCGAAGATGAACATCATGCCCTGCACAACACGGGATGGTGCCTATCATCTGGATAATGGCGGGTCCGGCACGTTCGACCTGACGGGCGAAGCGACCCGCGTGGGCATCCGCCCCGAACATATCGAGGTGGTCGCCCCCGGTGCAGGTCAGACGGATGGCACCATCGAAGTGGTCGAGTATTTGGGTGCCGATACGTTCCTGATCGTCGATTGCGGCTTTGAAGAGAAAGTGACGGTTCGTCTGAACGGCGATACGGATCTGACCGCAGGAACCGGGATCGGGCTGCATTTCCTGCCCGAAAAACTGCGTTTCTTCGATGCGGACGGGCAGGCTGTCGAGGGTTAGGGCAACGGTATAAATCGGGTACCCCGACGCGCCGATCACCCGGCGCGTCGCTGACACTGATGTCTTGCGGCGGTTGCGCATGGTGTCGCAAAGTGCAAGTTGCGCCTGTCTCCGTTAAGGGTATTTGCATCATGGCCCACCCGCCGATCCTTTGGTCTTTTCGCCGCTGCCCCTACGCAATCCGGGCGCGCCTTGCGATCCTCAGCGCCGGCGTGCAGGTCGAATTGCGGGAAATCCTGCTGCGGGACAAACCCGAGGCTTTTCTGGACACATCTCCCTCGGCCACGGTTCCGGCCCTACGGATGAAAGGCGGGGTGCTGGATGAAAGCCTTGAGGTCATGCTCTGGGCCCTGAACCAGAATGACCCGGCCCGTCTATTGGACATGCCACAGGCAGGTTGGGATTTGATCGAAACCAATGACGGCCCGTTCAAAGCGGCTTTGGATCATACGAAATACGCAACGCGGTATCCGGATCTGAACCCCGCCACCGAACGCGGAAAAGCGTCAGCGCATCTCTTTCAGCTTGATGCGCAACTCACCGGACAGCGCTGGCTGTTTGGCGAGCGTCCAACGCTGGCCGATCTGGCCATTTTGCCCTTCGTGCGCCAATTCGCTTTCATCGACAAACCGTGGTTTGACGCACAGCCCTGGCCGAATTTGATCGGTTGGCTGAACCGGTTTCTGGAGAGCACATCTTTCGAACAGGTTATGACAAAATACCCGACATGGTCAGAAGGGGACGCACCTGTTTGGTTTGGCTTATCGACCCAGCCAATGCCCGGGGCGCGGGAAGCCAGGGTCTGACACGCGCCGACTGACGCCGGGGCGCTATGGCTGCTGTGCGTTACGGTCCAAGGCGGAATTTGGTCGGCGTCATGCCGGTCTGGCCACGAAAGAAACGCGTGAAATGGGACTTGTCTGAATAACCAAGCATGAGACCGATCTCGGCAATTGTCCTCTTGTTTTCTCTAAGATGCTCTTTGGCCACATCGACACGCAGCCGTTTGACCTCGCGGGTCAAGGTTGTCCTTTGGTGCCTAAGGGCTTTCAGTAACCGCTCGGGCTGTATGCCCAACAGCCCGGCCACCACCTCTGGCCCCAGATTGGTTTCGTCCAGTTTGTCCCGCAGGACGGATCGCAATGCAGCCACCACAGTTACGTCCTCGTGTCGCCGGGGTGAAAACTCTGCCATGGTGGATTCTTGTGAGACATGGTGCAAAAACAACCATTCCACAGGAAAGCTGATCTGCATTCCGGGATCGGTTCCAAGACCAACCTCAATCCCCTTGTAGCCAATGGGCAGGCCATTAATGTATCTGCTTTCCCATCGCACCCGGGACGGATCCCATGACGATCCGACGACGGTCTGCAAGAGGCGCACATAGATAGCGGCGCCGAAGCCGGTCACCTGAACAGGTGGGACTGTTGGTTCCTGTTGCCTCTGGATCCGATAGATCGCTTTGTCCGCGTCAACGACAAGGCTGTGCCTTACAGAATTAGACTCGCGCGGGACAAGCCCCACGAAACGGGCGAAAAATTCGAATAGGGTATGTGTCGATTGCAGGGCCTGAGCGAACGGAGGCCACGCCTGCAGGTCGAACGTTTCCCCCACGTTCAACCCAAGATACCGGTCCCCGGCCAAGTCCGCGAAGGCATTTATCAGACCATAGACCAGTTCTGAATGGACATAGACAGATGGGTCAGACAGCAGCTCAGCCTTCAATCCGACCTGATCCAGGGCGGGTTGCGGATTGATTTTGCGGTCAGTGAGATATTGCAAAAACGGAGCCGCCAAAGCGAGACGGATAAAGCCTTCGCTATGTTCCGAAGTCGAGGAGTTGAAAGGCAAGCTTGTCACCCTTTGTCGGTTTGTTCAGTGGCCACTTTTACAGTCACATTCGAACATCCTAATTCGAAACTGGCAACCGGGCCAAGAAATTCCGGGCTACAGTTAGGAATTGGTGAATATGAAAGGGAGACCCTATGCCCGGCTTACAATTGCCCCTTCGCACAACGGTGATCTTTGCGGCGGCCCTGACAGTGTCGGCGCCCGCACAGGCTCAGGACCAAGCGGAACCTCAAACGCTGTTTACCAACGTCCACGTCTTTGACGGTGTCAACGAACAGCGTATCGAGAATGCCAGTGTTCTGGTCGAAGGCAATCTGATCACGTCGGTTTCAACGGATGCTATCGATGCCCCTGATGCCATCGTGATCGACGGCGGCGGGCGCACGCTGACACCGGGCTTTATCGAGAACCACGCGCACCTGATGCTCATGGGGCCATCGATTGCTGAGATGGAAACCAACTCGACCTGGGAGGATTTCGCCATCCACGGGACCCGGATGGCCGAAATGTACCTGATGCAGGGCTTCACGACCGTTCGTGATGCCGGGGGCGCTGGCGGCGGGCTGCGGCGCGCAATAGACGCCGGCCAAATCGTCGGCCCCCGCTTTTATCCTTCCGGGGCATTTCTCGGAACACGTGGTGGTCACGCCGATTTCGCATCCTTCACATCTCCGCCGGGCGGGGTGACCAATTTTGGCACTCTGAATATGGCCCAACAGGTCAACGGTGTTGACGAAATTTACATGTATGGCCGCAACAACTTGCGCATGGGTGCCACGCAACTGAAGTTCATGCAATCGGGTGGGGTGATTTCGGCATTCGATCCATGGCAGTTGCTCGCCGGTTCGAAGGAAGAGATTGAGGCCGCTGTTCAGGTTGCCAACGAGTACGGCACCTATGTCATGGCACATTCCTACCGCAAAGAAGCGATCATCAATGCCCTGAATGCAGGGGTTAGAACCATTGAACACGGATTTCACTTTGACTGCGAAATTTCTGCTTTGATGAAAGAAAAAGGAGCGTACATCACGACGAACATCACGGCATTTGATCCGGGCCTTCTTGACGTTCCGTCCGTGAAAAACAACCCTAACAGTTTGAGGAAAGCCAAATCGGCCTCGGCGACCTTCGAAGCCTATATTCCCAGCATGAAGGAATGCCCGGCGCCGCGCGGATTCCAAACCGATTGCGTGGGCTCAGTCGAAGCGTGCAACATCCAGATCGCCTACGAGAAACATTTGAACAACCATTTCTTCGGCCCCTATGCGTCGATGGTAACCCTGACTTCGGTAGGTGGCGAGATCGCGGCACTTAGCGGTGATTTCATGAACCCCTATCCGGAAGGAAAACTGGGCGTGATCGAGGAAGGTGCCTATGCCGACATCCTGCTGATAGACGGCAACCCGCTTGAGGATTTCTCGGTCGTTGGCACCGGCGACCAGTGGTTCGGCGCAGACCCGAGGCCCGAAAGCCCTGAAACGATCCGTCTGATTATGAAAGACGGCGTGATCTACAAAAACACATTGGATTGATCGGTAGATAGACGTTGGAGAGTTTCATGCGTCAATGGCTCCAAGTTTTTACCATCGCAACGCTAGGAATGGGGTGTCATTCCGCCATGGCGGCATCCGGCACTTCGCTGGACTGGTCTGACCTGCCGGATCCGTCAACACAGATCTTTGACGACCCGTATCGCGATCTTGCCCCCGAACAGTTCGACGATGTCCTTTTCGTCGTGCGCCTGCGCGGCAGACTGCAGCAGAATGTCGGCAGCGTTGAGGAAAGACAGAAATGGCAAGAGCTGCTGACTGAAACCGAAGGCGCATTGTCGGCAGACGGAATTGATGTCGACTGGCTGCTCGATCAGCGAGAGGTTGTGACAGAACGCCGAAGAAAGGCTGGCACACAAGGAAACCCGCAATTCGATGGTCAGACAATCACACTTGCGGGCTTTGCCATTCCAGCCCCGACCGATCCTGACGGGCGATCTGTGGTGTATCTGGTTCCGGAACGTGGGATGTGCAGTCACATGCCCCCGCCGCCGCCGAACCAGATGATCCGCGTGCGGTTGAACGGCGATTGGACGCCCAGCTATTTTCATGAACCGGTGAGACTTACAGGAACGCTGACGATTGACCCCTCGGTTCAAAACATGATGGTCGTGGATGGCTTGATGCCCATGAGTGCGACTTTCCAGTTGGAGACGGATACAGTCGAAACGCTGGAGACTGAGGCAGACAGGCTGGAATGGAAACAACGTGCCGCCGATCGCATTCGCGCGGCGGAGAATCGCAAGACGGGTGGGGCGCGCGCATCGGAATGATCAGAAGCCTGCTTGCCTTATTTTGTTTTGCCTTTGCTGGTTCAGCTTTGGCGCAGGGATTATCCGGGCCCTCTTCCGTTGAAGCTGATCTTGAGCCCGGAGATGGTCTGACCGACCCGCAGTATCGCTCGGATTTTCCGCGCAACATCGCTGCTGGCTGGTTCCAGTGGAAGGACAGGCTGGCCGAGGACGGGTTTCGGTTCAACATTGATTACCTGGCGTTGGGCCAAACAACGAATGCCGATCCGGGAACCGGCGAAGCGGCCAGTGGAATTGCGCGTATCTATGGCAGTTGGCGGGCGACGGAACGGGGTTTGCTGACGTTCAAGATCGAAGACCGGCACAGTTACACGGATGTTTCCCCGCAGTTTCTTGGCTTGGATGGCGGCGCGCGCGCGATTACGGGAACAGCATTCAACGACAACGGTTTGCTGTTGACCAACCTGTTCTGGACCCAAAGGGCCAGAGATGGCTCTTGGACATTGCAAATCGGGCAAATCGACGTGACGGACTTTGTGGATATCTACGGGCTGGTCAGCCCTTATAGTGGGTTCCAGAACCTGTCCTTCAACACCAACCCGACCATTAACACGCCCAATCAAGGTCTTGGCGTTGCCGGTGGGATAAAGCTCAGCAAAAACGTCTATGCCGTCGCCAGTGTCTCTGACGCAAACGCCGACCCGTCTGATCCAAATTTTGATGTGTTCAGCGATGGCAAACTCTTCAAATCACTCGAACTTGGCTACACCTCTGGCTTTGATCGCATCTATTTCGACAATATCCACCTGACCCTCTGGCATGCGGATGCCGCCGACGATGGCAGCCGTCCGGAAGACTATGGTGCCGCGTTTTCCGCGGCCTGGTTTGTCGACAACAGATGGATGCCATTCTTTCGGGCCGGGGCCTCAAAAGGGACGGCCGCGCTTTATGACCGGTCCGTCTCGGCCGGTTTGGGCTATTACGGTCGCAATACCGATCTGGCCGGGCTTGGCCTGAATTGGGCCGAGGCAAGAGGCATAGACGGCACACAGTTCACGCTTGAGGCATTCTATCGCTTTTCAATCTCACCCGGGCTGCAGATCACACCGTCGCTGCAGTTCATTTCCAACCCGCTCGATAACCCCGATCAGGACAGCATCACGCTGTTAGGTCTACGAACCCGGATCGTTTTCTGATGCCGGTATCACGCAGCATCTGTCTTGGATTTCTGTCTGGAGGTACCGCAATGAAGACCCTGTTGACCGCAAGCATAGTCGCTTTTGCTTTTGGTGGCGCATTGCACGCAAGCGAAGAAAGCAAGACATGGGACGCATCAGATGAAGCGAAGCAATTTGTGCAGGACACAATCGTGCTTGGCATGTTGGCCAGCCCTTACGGGACCGGTTGGACCGAGTATGAGCAGCTTCATACTTATTTCGCACGCGCTCGGGACAGCGGCATCACGGGGCATGAGATGACGCTCGCTGCGGCGGATATGTCCTTTGAGACTTTTCTTGAACAGCATTACCATTTCCGCGCGGCGATGGCGCAGCAGCCGGAAAACTACCTGATCGTGAACGAAACCCGCGATATTGAAGCCGCCCATATTCAAGGAAAGACGGCGGTCATCTGGAACAGCCAAACGGCCACGATTCTGGACGGCGATCTGACGAAGATCGCCCTGCTCAAGGATATGGGGATCAAGAGTATGATCCTGGCCTACAATGACATCTTCCGAACCGGATCAGGGCAATTGGCGGCCTACAACGGGCGCGACATCGGGCTGACCCCTTGGGGGAAGTCTGTCATCGATGAAATGGTGCGGTTCGGTATCCTGCTGGACCTCAGCCATACCGGTTCCAAAACGGCCAATGACGCCATGGATTACATGGATGAGACCTACCCCGGTGTACCCTATGTTTACACGCATTCAGTCCCTGCCGGTCTTTATGCGAACGAACCCAATGCCACGCCGCGCGGGTGTTATCGGGCCATTCCCGATGATGAGGCGCTGCGCGCGGCCAAATCGGGGGGATATGTTTCTCCGACATTCACCGAATGGATGATGGACGGTGTCTGGCCCGAGGATATCTCTCCCAAACAAGCCGCTGATATGATCGACTACTACGTTCAACTTGTGGGCGTCGACCATGTCGGGATCGCAACGGATGACATGTTCTCGCTCGAACTGGTCGTGGAGTTCGCGACTGCAAACGCGAGCATGTACGATGACGGAGGGTACATGATCGATGCCTTCAACAAAGGGGCGACCGGCAACGGCGAACTTGCCAAAATTCTGGCCGCGATTACCGATGATCTTTGGGCGCGTGGCTATTCCAACGAAGACCTTGCAAAGATCTATGGCGGCAACAAGATGCGGGTCTACGCGCAAGTCTGGGAAGGCAAACCGCCCGAGCAGTTTCTGAAGGAATACCCCGAGCGTTTGCGCCTCAGGCAAGAGCTTCGTGATGGGTTCTATTCGCGATAGAAACGCAAGCGTGTGCATGAAGCTGGTCGACTAGGCGTGGCCAATTTCATTTTGGGCAAGTTGGCCCGGCTCTCAGCCTTTCAACGCATCGACAGCCGTTTTCAGCCGCGTGTTCGCCCACAGGTTAGCTGCCGCCGCGGAACGGATATCAGAGTTGAACAAACCCATCGGACCCATCACCGCGGGCCGGAACCCGCGCGCAGAAACCGGCGAGGTGACTGTCAGGCAATCCACTGGTGCAGTGCTGGGATGGGGATGGTGGGTGATGAGAGACTCGAACTCCCGACATCTTCGGTGTAAACGAAGCGCTCTACCAACTGAGCTAATCACCCGTGACGGTGCATGTAGCCAAGCCTGCGGGCGGGCGCAAGAGGGTGGGGTGGAATTTCTTGAATAGATTTGTTTCACCGGGAACGGTGGGAGGACCGCACGCCCAATGCCTGGGCCTTTGGCCAAAAACGTTGTCCGATCGAAGTTTTTTCTACCTTATCCAAAGTGCGTCAGGAAACGCGCTTGCGTGGTCCATGCAGCCTCCGATATTCCCAAACAGGATGGTAACTTTCCAGTCGGGAGTTTTAATGGCCCTTTCAATGGCCCGCCGAACAGTTTTTGCCTCTATGGTTCTGATCGCAGTTCTGCTGGCTCCGATACGGGCTGGGGCAGAGGGGATATTGGTATTCGCTGCAGCCAGCCTGAAAACCGCGCTGGATGAGATTGCGTTGGACTACACGCAGCAGACGGGCGTGGATGTGATCGTGTCATATGCGGCCTCGTCGGTCTTGGCGCGCCAGATTCAATTGGGTGCGCCGGCGGATGTGTTTATTTCCGCAAACCGGGATTGGATGGACGCGCTGCAAGGGGGCGGATGGATCGACCCTAAATCGCGGGTGGATCTGTTGGCAAATGGGCTGGTTCTGATTGGACCGGCGGACCGGGCGTCGGATGGACAGCTTGCCCCCGGATATGATCTCTCGGGTCAACTGGCGGGCGGTTATCTGGCTATGGCTTTGGTGGACGCGGTGCCTGCGGGCATTTACGGCAAAGAGGCGTTGCGGACTCTTGGCTTGTGGGATGCGGTGCAGGGGCAGGTGGCGCAATCGGACAATGTCCGCGCGGCGCTGGCTTTGGTTGCAACCGGCGCAGCCCCGCTGGGGGTTGTCTACCGATCTGATGCTATCGCTGAAACGCGTGTCGGCGTTGTGGGCACGATACCGTCCGAGGCGCATCAGCCGATTGTCTACCCTGCTGCTTTGACCGGTGCTGCCAACAAAGACGCCGCAGGGTTTCTGGATTATTTACAGACCAAGGACGCTGAGGTCGTGTTTCTGAACCAGGGCTTTGCCCTGCCGGGCGAGTGACGCAGATGGAGTGGTTGGGTCCGGCAGAGTTGGAGGCGTTGAAGCTGTCATTGCGCGTGTCTTTCTGGGCGACGCTGGCAACTTTGCCCTTCGGCATATTTGTGGCCTACGCGCTGGCGCGCTGGCGGTTTCCGGGTCGTCAGGTCCTGAACGGGTTGGTGCATTTGCCGCTGATCCTGCCGCCTGTCGTCACTGGATACCTGTTGTTGCTGACCTTCGGCATTCAAGGCCCGATGGGCCGGTTTCTGGCCGAGTTTGGAATTGTCGTCGCGTTTCGCTGGACCGGGGCGGCTTTGGCCGCAGGGATCATGGCCTTTCCACTGATGGTCCGCGCCATTCGCCTGTCGATCGAAGCTGTGGACCCACGGCTGGAACAGGCCGGGTCAACGCTTGGGGCCTCGCGTCTGATGGTATTCGCGACTGTAACTCTGCCGATGATCCTGCCGGGGATCATCGCGGGCTCGATCCTCGCGTTCGCCAAAGCGATGGGAGAGTTCGGGGCAACCATCACCTTTGTGTCCAACATTCCGGGGCAGACCCAGACCTTGCCCTCGGCCGTATACGCCTTCCTGCAGGTTCCGGGCGGTGAGGCCGCTGCGACCAGATTGGTGATCATTTCGATCATCATCGCCATGTCTGCGCTGCTGCTCTCGGAATATGTAGGGCGGCGCGCCGCTGCCCGGGTGGCCGGGACATGAGCCTTTCTGTTCGCCTGCAACACAGCCTGCCGGGGATCGATCTGGATCTGACCTTTGACGCGCCGCCGGGGGTGACGGTTCTGTTCGGACGCTCCGGGTCGGGCAAAACCACGGTGGTCAACGCCGTCGCCGGGTTGCTGCGGCCACAGGCCGGTCGGGTCGCCGTGGATGATTGGGTTTTGTTCGACACCGATCACCAGAACTGGCTGCCCCCGCACAAACGGCGTCTGGGCTATATCTTTCAAGAGGGGCGCCTGTTCCCGCACCTGACCGTGCGCCAGAACCTTGCCTATGGCCGCTGGTTTGCGCCGCGCAGGGCAAAGCGGGAAAACCCCGACAAGGTCATCGAGATGCTGGGCATCGGTCATCTGCTGGATCGCCGTCCGGCCATGCTGTCGGGCGGTGAGAAACAGCGCGTTGCCATCGGTCGGGCCTTGCTGGCCAGCCCGCGCCTGATCCTTGCGGACGAGCCTCTGGCCGCGTTGGATGACGCGCGAAAGGCTGAGATCCTTCCCTATTTCGAACGCCTGCGCGATGAAGTGTCGGTCCCGATCCTTTATGTTACCCATTCGGCGGCCGAGGTTGCGCGTCTTGCGACGTCGGTGGTCGCGCTGCAGGACGGCAAGGTGGCGCGTCACGGTCCGGCGTCCGAGGTTCTGTCCGACCCGTCCGTCGCCCCTGCCGGTATTCGCGCCGTGGGGGCCGTGCTGCAGGTGCGGGTGCGGGAACATCATTCTGACGGTTTGACCGAGTTGGATGCCGGTGGCGAGCGGTTGTTCCTGCCGCGCATCGCGCATCAGGTCGGGGAAACCCTGCGCATTCGTATCCCCGCGCAAGAGGTTATTCTGTCCAGCAACCCGCCCGAGGGTCTGTCGGCCCTGAATGTGCTGAGCGGGCAGGTGGATTCGATCCGCGCGGGTGATGGGCCGGGGGCGATTGTGTCGGTAAAAACGCCAGCGGGCATTGTTCTGGCGCGGGTCACGCGACGCTCGGTCTCGGCGTTGGGTCTGCAACCCGGCGTGGCGTGCCATACGGTGATCAAAACCGTTGCGCTGGCACCGCAGGATGTTGGCGGGCGGATCTTGCAGGACAAATGACAGGGGGTCCTCTGACCGCTTTACTCATGCTGCACGACATCTATGTTATTGACAGAGAACGGAGTTCATTCAGGGTGTTTTGCCTATGAGACTTTTATCAGCTCTTTTGGTCACAGGCGGGATGGTTATGCCCGATTTGGCGCAAGCTGTCGGATTTGGCCTGAGCGTTCAGCCCCAGTACCGGACCGAGATCACTCAGGTCGGTGAGGGAACCTACAGCGTCAAAGCCATCGGTTCGTCCGCCCCTGTGAACTATTGGTGTGGCATTGGCGATTTTGCGATCCGTTCGCTGGGCGTGCCGAACAACCAGCGGATTTACATCTCGAAAGCCTATGAGCCGGGTGTGCGGACGGTTGAGTTCTCGCTGACCCCGCCGCCTGGTGCGGATACGAACCCCGGATACTCGATCACCGTCAAACGGGTGGGCGAGAATATGTCGGCATCCTCGGCGCAGAACTACTGCTATGACAACTTCATAGATTTCGGGTTCTGAGCTTTAGATCCATTTCGCCAGAGGCGGCAGGCTCATAAGCACGGCATCCGGGTCATGCCCGGTCTCCAGACCGAATTTCGTGCCTCGGTCATAGACCAGATTGTATTCGGCGTAGAGGCCGCGATGCACCAGTTGCGTCTCTTTATCGGCGTCCGAGAATGACTGCACCCGGCGCTTTTCAACCAGCGGCAGGAAGGCAGGCAGAAAGGCTTTGCCGATGTCCTGCGTCAGGGCGAAATCGGCCTGCCAGTCGCCAGTGCAGTAATCATCCATGAAGATACCGCCAACGCCGCGGGCGCGTTTGCGGTGGGGGATGTAGAAATATTCGTCGGCCCAGTCTTTCAGGCGCGGGTAATGGCCGGGGCCGTGCGGGTCCAGATGGGTCTTTTGCGCCGCGTGGAAATGGGCCGTGTCCTCATCATACTCGATGCAGGGGTTCAGGTCTGATCCACCGCCGAACCACCAGGCGTGCGGGGTCCAGAACATGCGCGTGTTCATATGCACCGCCGGGACATGCGGGTTCTGCATATGTGCAACCAGACTGATGCCCGATGCCCAGAACCTTGGGTCTTCGGTCATTCCGGGGATACCCTTGCGCGCCGCCATTGCCTGCTGCGCACGTTGGCCCAGCGTGCCATAGACGGTCGAGACATTGACCCCGACCTTTTCAAAGACACGCCCACCGCGCATCACCGACATCAGGCCGCCGCCTGCGTCCGAGCCATCCTCGGAGTGGCGAGTGGTTTCCTTGACCTCGAACCGGCCCGGTTGGGCGTCCGAGAACGGGCCTGTGTCGTGGCTGTCTTCCAGCGCTTCAAAGGCGGCAACAATGTCATCGCGCAGTTGACGGAACCAGGCAGAGGCAGCGGTTTTTTCTGTATCGAACATTGGGTCTTAGTGCGCTGGCGCGGCAACAGGATCCAGCAGGGTCCGGCCACCGTCGATTGTCAGGATTTGCCCGGTTATGAAGCCGGCTGCGTCGGATGCGAGAAACTGGGCCGTTTCCGTCAACTCGGTGGGTGCCGCAATGCGGGCCAGCGGGGTATGTTTTTCAATGTCATCCCGAAAGTCGCGGTTTTCCTTCAGGGTGGACTGCAAGGATGCACTCATGACCGATCCCAGCGCGATGGAATTCACGCGTATCCGGTTCGGGGCCAGTGCAACGGCTAGCGAGCGTGTCATCTGATCCAGCGCAGCCGTAGACACCGAATAGGCCATCAGATCGGGATGGGTTCGGCGGGCGGCAATCGAGGACAGGTTTATGATCGATCCGGCCGGGTTTTCGTCCTCGTCCCCGGCCTGTTTGATCATGCGCTTGGCCACCAACTGGCTGAGACGCAACGCGGGCATCAGGTTCTGGTTCAGCAGCGAGCGGACCGAGTCGTCATCGGGGTCCAGCGGATCGGACGGGATCACCTGCCGTGCGCCGTTGATCAGAATGTCCACCTGATCGAACGCGTCCAGCGTGGCCGAAAGAAGGTTGGCGATGGTCAGCTTCTCGCGCAAATCGCCTGCAAAATAGCGAATATTGCTGTCATCTGCCTGCTCGCCCAGTTCCTCGACCAGACGCTTTTCGTCCATATCGGCGAACATCACATTCGCCCCGGCATCGGCAAAGTGGCGTCCGATGGCCAGCCCGATCCCATTGGCCCCGCCTGTGACGATTGCTGTCTTGCCAGCTATGGAAAAGGACATCCGAATCCTCCTGAGTTGGTGGGCAGGTTAACGGGCCTCAGCGTCGAGGGCGAGAGGCATGAAAGACCTTGAACCGATTGTCACCGGCAACCTCTTCCACATGCGCGAAAGTCTCGGCCAGCGTGGCTTCGTAGGGCAGGTGGCGATTGGCGACCATCCACAGATTGCCATTGCGCGTCAGGTTGCGGGCGGCAGAGGTGATAAAGCCCTGACCCAGCGCGGGATCAGCGCTGCGCGAGGTGTGAAAGGGCGGGTTCATGACCACGGTATCGCAAGGCTCGCTGGCCTTCCACGTCACGGCGTCTGCCCAGTGAAATGCAGCCCGGTCGTCGGTCACATTCGCGCGGGCACAGTCGAGCGCCGTGTGATCCGCTTCGACCAGATGCAAGGATGTGATGCGGTCGCGCTTTAGCAATTCGGCTGAGAGATACCCCCAACCGGCCCCCAGATCGGCAACGCGTGGCCCCAGTTTTTCGGGCAGGGCATGCAACAGAAGCGCCGAGGCTGGATCGATGCCGTCCGCTGAGAATACGCCGGGTGCGGTCCGGTACCCGTCGACCAACTGCGCCTTGGGCGCGGCCCAATCGGCAAAGGCCTGAGGCTCGGATTGGAACCAGAATATCTTGCCATGTGCCTTGGACAGCGGCCCTTCGACAGACACACGCTTGCGCACGTCTTTCAGGATACTGTCCACGCCATTGGTTTTGGCCCCGTCAACAACAACCAGACCACTGGCACGGGTGCAGGCCTGATGGATCAGCGCGCGGGCCAGAGCCTTGGCGCGGGGCAGGAAAACAACTGTGTCGTTGCAGGGTGTGCCCGCTTCGGGCACTGCGGCAAAACCCAGCGACGCAAAGTGATCGTGAAATGGTTTGAACGACTGCACGACCTGCGTATCACGCGGCAGGTCGGACAGATCCTGTTCGGGCGTCGGGCCGATCACTGTCAGCGGGTGCGACAGCGTCAAACCGCTTTGCAGTGCGAGATCGAGGCGAGGGGACATCTTCGAATGCGTCGAACAGCAGCGCGGGGCTTACTCTTCGCGCTCCATTGTACATTGCAGCGGGTGCTGATGGCGGCGGGCAAAATCCATCACCTGACCCACCTTGGTTTCGGCAATCTCGTGGCTGAACACGCCGACAACGGCGACGCCCTTCTTGTGCACGGTCAGCATGATCTCGAACGCCTGCGCATGGGTCATGCCGAAGAAACGTTCCAGAACGTGAACCACAAACTCCATCGGAGTGTAGTCGTCATTCAGCAGCAACACCTTATACAGCGGAGGGCGCTTGGTCTTTGGCCGCGTCTGAACCAGAACGGACGAGTCGGCGTCGTCATCCGATTTGTCAGACATCATCCAGGGGTTTTCCAGCATCGCGCGCTTCTGTCCGATTCAGGCATTGGGTTTATCTGAGCGCTTATATAACGTCGATGGGCGCAGAGAAAAGAGGAAGAGAGCGTATTCTGAATGGTGGAAAAACTGACCACAATCGGGTTCGACGCGGATGACACCCTTTGGCATAACGAGCGGTTCTTTCAACTGACGCAGGCGCATTTCGCCAGCTTGCTGAAAGACCACGCCGACCGCGATCACCTGATGGAGCGTCTTCTGGCCGCCGAGAAACGCAATATCCGTCACTATGGTTACGGCATCAAAGGCTTTGTCCTGTCGATGATCGAAACGGCGATTGAGGTGACTGAGGATCGTGTGCCTGCATCCGTGATCCGTCAGTTGATCGAAGCCGGGCAAGAGATGTTGGCCTATCCGATCGAGTTGCTTCCCCATGCCCGCGAAGCCGTTGAGGCGGTCACCAACGAATATTGCGTTGTTTTGATCACCAAGGGCGATCTGATTGATCAGGAGCGTAAACTGGCCCAGTCGGGGTTGGGCGACTTGTTCGACGCGGTCGAAATTGTCTCGGAAAAGACAGCCGACACATACCGGTCGATCTTCACCGCGCATGGCGATGGCCCGGCATCGGCGATGATGGTCGGCAACTCGATGCGGTCAGATGTTGTGGCCCCGATTCAGGCTGGTTCCTGGGGCGTTTACGTGCCGCATGGTCTGGTGTGGGAGGTCGAGCATGCCGACGCCCCTGTTGATGATCCGCGATTCCGCGAGCTGCGGGATTTGGGCGATCTCAGCGATCTGATCCAGGAACTCGGGTGATGTTGCCATTCGGCCTCAGTTCCGAAAAATCCGCTTTGGGATACGCCACGTTCCCGCCAGCTTCGCCGATGTAGTAGGGTCAAGGTCGCGTCGCGCCTAGATATAGCTGCGGGCGCGGGCCATAACGAAACTGCGAAAACCGCAGCTTTCGGTTTATTTCACACGGCCCCTGTGTTAGCCTTTCTGACAAGCAGAATAAATTTTAGCTGACCGGGAAAACCCGGCGGCGCGAGGCAGACAGAGGCAAAGATCGTGCAGATTCGGCGGACAGTTCCGGCCCGAATGGGCTTATTTCTCATCGCATTGTTGATGGTGCTTTCTTTTGCGCCGCTTAAATCTTTGGCCGCACCCTACGCTGCCATGGTGATCGATGCCCGCACGGGCGAGGTTCTTCATTCCCGCAACGCGGACACCCGGCTGCATCCGGCATCGCTGACCAAGATGATGACGCTGTATATCGCGTTCGAGGCGGTGCGGAACGGCGAGATTACATTGGATACCCCGGTTCGTATCACGCGGGCCGCAGCGGCAGAGCCACCTTCGAAACTGGGCCTGCGCTCGGGCCAGACCATCGCCTTCCGGTACCTGATCCGCGCGGCGGCTGTGAAATCGGCCAACGACGCAGCAACCGCCATCGGCATCGCGCTCAGCGGGTCCGAGGCCGCCTTTGCGCGTCGCATGACCCGCACGGCCAAGGCCATGGGCATGAGCCGCACGACCTTCAAGAACGCACACGGGTTGACCGAGTCGGGGCATTTGTCCACCGCGCGCGACATGACCACGCTGGGGCGGCATCTGCTGTATGATTATCCGCAGTACTACAACCTGTTCTCGCGCCAATCGACCCATGCCGGGATCAAGACGGTTCCCAATACGAACCGCCGCCTGCTGGCTGCATACCGGGGCGCGGACGGGATCAAGACAGGCTACACCCGTGCTGCGGGCTTCAACCTTGTCGCCTCGGCCAAGCGTAAGGATGAGCGTATCATCGCAACCGTGTTTGGCGGCAAATCCAGCGCCTCGCGCAACGCCAAGGTGGCCGAACTGCTGGATATGGGCTTCCGCCGTGCGCCGTCACGCGCACCGATCCGCAAACCTGCGCGGCCCTCTTACGCGGGCAATACGGGGCTTGGCGGCTCGACTCAGGTGGCCAGCATCAGCGGCGCGCCCAAAGCCAGCCTGCGCCCGGTTCTGCGTCCAAGCGCGGCCACGCAAGTTGCCAGCGCAATCGCCGAGACGGCAGATCAGGATCGTGACCGTATCCAAAGCGGCATCGCTGCGGCAATTGCCGAGGCTGATATTGCACCCACCGCTCCTCCGGTCGAAAGCTCGGACACACGCCCTGCATTGCGGCCCGACAACCTGGTTCTGGCATCGACACAACCTGCGGAACAGCCCGAACCCGAGCAGGAGGTCGTCACCCGCCTGTCCACATCCGGCGGGCATCTGTGGGGCGTCAATGTCGGTCGCTACACCACGCGATATGAGGCCGAGAAGATCTTGCTGAAAACAGCGCTGTCGGAAATGACCACGCTGGAGGGCACGCTGCGCAAGGTTAACCAAAGCTCGAAAGGGTTCGAAGCAACGTTCCAGGGCATGACCCGCGAACAGGCCGATCTGGCCTGCCGCCGGTTGCAGGCGCGCAATGTTACCTGTTTCATGATCGGGCCGTCATAAGACCCGGCATATTCTCTCCTGATGGGTCTGGGCTGCGAGGTTTCGCAGCCCTTTTTTCATCCGGGAATGTCAGTCGAACACATGCCCATGTTCATACTGCTCGTCCTGCCCGGCAGCCGCCGTTAGTGCGGCCACGTTGTCCTTGGTAAAGAACCCGTCATAGTGGTGGCAGCGTTCGATATATTCGGTGATCAGCAGCGTGTTCTTCGAGTGTTTTGAGAAGATCTGTTTCAGGTTCGGATCATCTTTGCACTCACCCACCACATGCGCCAGGAACGGCACGCCCTTGTCTTTCAGCGTGTTGACGACGAAATCGACATTCTTCTCGCCCGCGCCATGATCGCCGTCTTGTATCTCGACCGCCATGTGGTGCAGGCGACGGCCGAAATTGCGCACGAAATCCTCGGTCGGCATCGGCAGCTTGGCGAAGGAATTCACAAAGGACGGCGTGTTGTTGGCGGTGAACACCTTGGCCGGGGATTTCTTGTCGTCATCCACATTGGCGTTGCGGTTCACATTGGTGGACGAGTTCATGTCGAAGATGTTGTATGCGCCCCAGAAATAATAGGGCACCATGGTCAGAAATTCGAGGATCGCATCCTCACGCTCACCCGCCAGAACCCGCGTGGCAAGGTGGTCGATCCCCAGCATCAGTGGCCCAATCTTGCTGTCCTCGGCAAACGCGGCCGCCTCATCCAGTTTCGCTTTCTCGGCATCGCTGAGCAGAACGCGATCCCCGAGGCCCAGACTGTCTGGATCATTGAAATCCAGCGTCGAGTAACCGACCCGATTGCAGGTGAAATCGGACGGGGTCGTAAACCGAAACCCGTCCCGCGTGTAAAAGGGGTTTTCCGTGTCGCCGGGATATTCGAACCGGATATTCTGATCCTCCAGCGTTTTGCTGAGCGCAGTCAGATCGCTTGCTGCAAAAACCTCGCCCACATACCGGGTCTGTGGGGTGTTGCGGGCCAGCGGGTACATGCGGTTGATACGCGGGATGAAGTCTTCAAATGTTTCGCTCAGTGGTGCCATCACGATCAGTGCCGGGTAATCGGCATGTGAATGCAGGACCGAGAACTTGTGTGTCCGCCCCAAATAGCTGGCCGAGTGGCGATAGGGCGTCATCACATACAATTCGACCAAGGTATCGAACAGAGCGGTGGTTTCGACCTGTATGACAATCGCCCGCATGGGGCCAACCTGATCCGCGATCCCCGAACTTGTCCTCCGCTCGTAGATCATCGGCAAGTATTCGTGAAAGAAGTCCGAGTTCTTCTTATCGCCTCGGGGTTCATAAGACATCAGATCGAAAGACATTGGCGCCTCCTTGCGGAAATCTGGCTGCAAGCGTGTTGCTGCAATAACGGTATTCAGAACATGCACTTGCAGGCATGCTAGGCGCTGAACCCCGTTCGGGCAACAGCCAGACCCTGGACCGCCTGGATTACGGCCAGATGGCTATCTGGTGAACTTTGTCACCTCGACCTCGCCCGCAATCAGGTTTTCCCGGACCGAGTGGGCAATCTGCACAGCCGTTGGCCCGTCGCCATGCAGGCAGATCGTATCGATTGAGGTCTCAAGGTGTTTGCCGGATTCAGTGATGATCGCGCCCTCGCGAACCATGTTCAGGATGCGCGGCCCGGCAACTTCGGGGTCATGGATCACCGCGCCGGGCAAGCTGCGATCGACCAGAGTGCCGTCGTCATTATAGGCGCGGTCGGCAAAAATCTCGCCCACCCATTTGCAGCCAAGCTCGCGCACGGCCTCTTCCTGTTTCGTAACCGCCAGTACCATGATGATGATGTCGGGGTCCACATCCAGCGCCCCCTGATAGCAGGCCCGCGCCATGTCGATATCGACCGAGCACATATTGGCCAACGCCCCATGCAGTTTCAGGTGCCGGACCTTGGTGCCAACAGCCGCCGCCATCCCCATGGCTGCGCCCAGTTGGTACCGCACCAGATTGCGCAGGCTGCCATGGGGCACTTTCATATTGCGGCGGCCAAAGCCCTGAAGATCGGGAAAGCCGGGATGTGCGCCAATGCCCACATCGTTCTCGGCGGCCAACGCCATCGTCTTGGCCATCACGTCCCAATCACCGGCATGAAACCCGCAGGCGATATTGGCAGAGGTGATGATCTTCAACAGGCTTTCGTCATCGCCCATCTTCCACGGGCCAAAGCTTTCGCCCATATCAGCATTCAGATCCACGCGCGGCATCTAACGGTCTCCTTGCTCGGTGGCAGAGATCACTCCGCCGATCAATTGGTAGGACAACAAGTCCGGAATGTCATGCGGGTCGCGCACCAGTGGCTCAACACGCCCCGGCAGGCGGGCAAGATCCGCCCGAAAGGCCGCATCCAGTTCCATCGCCTGATCCATCGTCACGAATTCGAACCGGACCGAGCCACCTGCGAGGGTTTGCGCGGCACGCGGCATATCGCAGGGCAGTACGGTTGCAATCCGGGGGTAACCGCCGGTCGTCTGGCACTCGGGCAGCAGGATGAACGGGTTGCCAGTTCCGGTCATCTGGATGTCGCCGGGGGTGATCACTTCGGACAGGATGTTCAACTGCCCCTTCGCGGCGAACCCCTCACCGTCGCTCTCCATCTGCATGCCCATCCGGTTGGCGCGGGCACCCCGCCGGAACTGGGTTTGCGTGAAACGGCCCAGCGTCGTGTCATCAAACAGTGGGGTCTGAAAGCTGGCCACAACGCGCAATGTGCCGCCGTTGAACCGGTCGCTGGGGGGCAGCTTGCGCCCGGGCTCGCCTGCATCCGGCCCCGCGGGAAGCGTATCGCCCGCCTCGACCGCGCGCCCGATTTTAGCCGTCAGATGGGTCGCGCGTGAGCCAAGAAACACCTCGGTATCGATGCCACCACCCACATGAAGGTAGCCATAATTGCCTTGCAACGTCGCACCAATCGTCAGGCGTTGCCCGGGTTCCAGATGATGGGATGCGTTCCAGACAACAGGCGCGCCATCGATACTGGCTTGCATAGGCGCGCCGGTCAGCGCGACCCGCACGGGCTGAGTGGCTTCGAACTCGCCCCCCATGCCTGCCATTTCCAACGCGGCCAAGTCCGGGCTTTGCCGCAACAAGGCCGCGCCTTCATGCAGCGCCAGAATGTCGGCCGCCCCGGACCGGGACAGTCCCTGATCCAGGTACCCCGTGCGCCCCTGATCCTGAATGGTGCATGCGGGGCCGATACGTCTAACAATCAGGCTCATGACGCAATCTCGTGACAGGTTGCGCCGCCAAGGCCGTCTTCGTTGTTCGTGCGAATGCTCTGCAATTCGTCACGCGAAATGGGATCAAACTGCAATTCGTCGCCGGGTCTCAGGGTGAAGGTCTCTTCCATCTCGGGCCGGAAGCACCGGAACGCAGTTTGACCGATATGCCGCCATCCGGTCGGGGTGGGGCCGGAAAACAGAACAAACTGCGAGATCGCAAGGACCAGAGCCCCCTCAGGCACCATCGGGTTTAATTCTTGCAGGCGCGGTATTTCGAACTCGGGCCCAAGGGGGCCGAGGTAAGGCTGACCGGGCGCAAAGCCAATCGTCAGAACCCGCACGCGGGACTGGCTGAGGCGGCGAATGGCCTCGGCGGTGCTCAATCCGGCGGCGGCTGCCGCTTCATCCAGTTGCGGGGCAAGATCGGTACCGTACACAGTCGGAACCCGCCACAACCTGCGCCCCGTCGGCAAGGGCGTCGCATACCAATCCTGCTGTTCCAAAAGCTGATGGAGGCTGGCTGTGATTTCACCGTAGGTCAGCTGCTGCGGATCATACCGCACATAAGCCGACCCAAGAGACGCCGAGGTCTCAACAATCCCGCTCAGGCCCAAGGCATCAAGCGCGGCCCGAAACGCCAGCGCGGCCCGGTTTGCGGTATCCGACATAGTGTCTGCAAACGTCACCAGGGCTCCGTCAAAGCCGACATTGCGTATAGCAGGAAAAGTGGGGGTGAGGGTCATGTCCGTCCCGCATCATCGTCATTGCTTGTTCCCTGGGAACCAGAGCGCATCGCGCAGAGATGCGCAAGGTCGGGTGCGGTGTCAGGGTGGCTTTTCAATGCCATCCAAATCTTTCCTGCGCACTTCATGCCGTTGGGCGCGGGAAACTATCCCGATTCATCGATTCATGCGGTGTTGAGCAAGGCCGATTCACCACACCGAGTCGCGTAGCCTAGTAGTCGGTGGCCATCGATGCCCTATATATAGTGGTGGACTGTGTAGGCCTTGGTTCGGAACAGCGACTGCGAGGCCCCACAAGTACCCCGCAGGTGCAGAGATTGGTGTTTGGTGGGTTGCTAAACAATTGAAAAGTATATATTTTCCCTGAGTATGCAAAAAAATGCGCCAGAATGCATTTTTCTGCTTGCGGCTATGAAAGGTTATGCTTAGAACGCCCTTCACCGGCGCTGCTGAGGCGCTCGGGACGCGGCGGGAGCGGCGGAGA